>NZ_JOEQ01000009.1 GCF_000721075.1 Streptosporangium amethystogenes | reverse complement strand
CCCGAAGCGCAGACAACGCCACGAGCAGGCACAGAAGACGATCAAGGTGTCAAGCATCAAGCGAGGCCAGAGTGTCAACCATCAAGCGAGACAGGACACCCTCAAACGCGGCGGCGTTGCCGAATTATTCTTGTAGGTGTCAAGGGCGGCGTGCCGCGCCGCCGTATCCGCCCGCCATCCAGGCGTGCGGCGTGGGCGCCGATCCTGGCGGCGACGACCGGGCCGTATCCGCACCGCACGTTCGCCATACCCAACGCACTCACCGACCCCGGCGGCGCACCGCCGCATCAGGGCGAGACATCCTGGTCCGGTGAGGAGTGACGCGCGACCAGTTCGCCGATCGGCTCTATCCGCCAGTCAGGGACGTAGACACCTACCTGAATTCGTCGATCGGCACCGATCGCGTGCACCTTCGGGGGAACTGCCTTCCGTCGACGGCCTCTCACATCCACCGGCTCCACGGCGCCGACGCTGAAGGTCATCACGTCGACCGAATACAGGCCGGCAATGCGTTTGGGCTGCACATCAACGAAATCCGCCCAGTTCACCGCAACCCTAAAGGTATCTCTCTGAGCGATCATTCCCTCCTCGGTGACTGTCAGACTTCGGCGCCGCACCTTCATCACGACGAAAAGCAGATACACCATGCTCACGGCCACGGTAACCCCTGCCGTCAAATTCGCGGGCAAGCCAAGAGCGACAGCCAGGATGCAATAGATGACAGCGAGCACGATGGCACCGACTCCACCAGAGAAAAAGGCGAGTGACCAACGTGGACGGTAGATGATCTGCATGGGAAAACCGTACCGGTCCAGCCACAATCGCCACTCCTTCAACCCCATCACCCCTGGCGGGCGCTCCGTCTCCGGGATGATCAGGCGGGCGGGGGGTACGCGCAGCCTCGCGAGCTACTCGCCGCAGGTGCCGTCCGGCCGCATGATCGCATCGCATGTCAGCGGTATGACCGCCGAGTGGAGGCTTCTGTCGTTCACCGCCACGACCATCCGGAGGCAGTGGCCAGCGTCCGGGAGCACGTACGTCAGCACCTTGTACTTCTCGCCATCACGCCCAACGACGTTCTCCCGGTCCTTGTCGTCGTTCTCCTCCATGACAGCGAGCTCTGCGTAGGCCACGAGGCAGCGCCGGCGCGCAAGGTACTCCTCCGCGATCTCGGCTGCGACCTGTGCATTCATCCCCTCGTCTTCCCCCGCGCTGTGCCATCGGCATGCCATTAGACAGGGTGACGAGGGGTCAACCACGGTCACTCATGACCGACCGAACGCCCAGGTCAGCTGCTCTACGAGGCGTGGTCCACGCACTTCCCAAGCTGACAGCGCGGGTTCTTTCGTCACCTGATCCAGCGAATAAAGGCCAGGCCGGGGACCGCTTCCCGGCCTGGCTTGATTTTTCTGGGCTTCTAGTCGATTTTCCGCGCCCGTTACGGATTACAGTTGGCGGCCGGCGAAGAGCTCCACGTGGTAGCACTGTGGGCAGCGACGGGCGTCCACCAGCCATTTGGAGCGGCCCATCATCTTGGCTCCGCCGAATACTCCCCGTTCCAGTTCACCTTCCACCCAGACGCCGAAGCCGGGTTGTTTATGGTCGGCCAGGAAGCCCGGCTCCAGACCCTGGTGGCCACAGTGGGTGCACTTTCCATCAGACATTGGGCGATCATACGGACAAGCGGGTTTCTCGGCCATGGGAGATCAGGGGGTGACCCCGCGGCGGTCACCCTGCGGAACGACATGCATCATCGAGGTCATGCCGGACCGTGGCGGCTGCTCCCAGGTGCAGTTCTAGTTGCAATCCAGCGCCGTCCAATGCCGTCCCGGATGGACCGGCCGCGCACGTTGGTCCAGGTGGAACCGATCGGGACGGCCATGAGCCGAGTTGCTAACCCGGTTAGGGTTCACCATCCATTCGAGGCCCGAATTGCTGCTTAGGATTGCAATCCCCCGGCGACAAGGTCGAGATCGGCGATGGGTGTAGCTCGTTCTCGGGGACCTTTTGACACACGGCCAGCTCAGGTCACGTGTACATGGAGGCCATTTCTGCCACCTGCAACAGGCCGGTCTACGGCGAGATCATGTCCCTTTCTCGAAGGACTTCCGATCGACGCCACGGCGCGGGCGGAGCGGGCGAGCGGGGCCGTCACGGCCGGAGGATGCGGGGGCATCCGCGGGCTCAGCGGGTGGTGAGGGTGCGTGCCCTCCGGGTGGGCACGCACCGCTCCTTCTCAGGCCGGCCGGGTCACTCGGCCACCGTGAAGTAGACGGCCGAATCAAGGGAGTTGAGTGCGATCCAGCGCTGCGCCGTCGCTTCGGCGGGCGCTTGGCCGCCGCCCGCCGAAGCGAGGAAGAAGCCCTGCACGTCGAGAGCGATGCGGGGATCGTCGTCGATGCGCCGCGCCATGTCGTAGTAGACGGCCAGCTCATGGACGCACCGCGGGGTGGCAGCCGGGCAGGAGCAGTCGACGCTGTCGAGGACCGGCGCGGGCGGATGGCCCGCGTCAGCGGTCGCGCGGTACAGATCGTCGGTGAGCAGGGGCTGGATGCCGCTCAGCTGACGGGAGATCTCGGCCGTCGCCCCCGCGGACATCGGCGCGACCTCGATCGTGACCACCGAGGTGCCGCGACCTCGGTGTACGACGGCGCGCACGGTCCGGCCGTCGAACGTGATCTGCACCTTCCCGTCGCGTGCCATGCGCCGCGCGCTCGGCAGCTGGGGATCGGGACGGGTCTGGCGCAACAACTCGGCGAACCGGACCCAGTCCTTGCCCCACTTCGCATAACCGTAGTCGCGGTTGGCCATGGTCAGTTGACTCGCTTCCGGCGCAGGATCTCGATGAGAGGGTTGTCGTCCAGGCGGGTCAGCTCGGCGACGCTGGAAATGTCGGCGGTGTCCGACAGCGCGGACTTGCGGTTGTGCATGGCCGCGATGTGCTCCTCGACGGTGGTCAGGGTGGTGACGGTGACCGTGCGGGTCTGACCGATCCGGTGGACCCGGTCGGATGCCTGGGCCTCCACGGCCGGGTTCCACCATCGGTCGAAGTGGATGACGTCGGCGGCGCGCGTGAGCGTGAGCCCGGTGCCCCCGGCCTTCAGGCTGAGGACGAGCACCTTCGGACCGTCGTCGGACTGGAACCGGCGGACGATGTCGGCCCGTTGCTCCTGGTTCAGGCCGCCGTGGAAGAAAGGCGTAATCACCCCGAACTGTTCGGCGAAGTGCCGGACCAGCAGCTCACCGGTCTGCCGGTACTGGGTGAAGACGAGGGTCGGAGAGTCGTTCTCCAGGTTGTTGGCTACGATGTCGGTGCACAGGTCGAGCTTTCCCGACCTGCCCGAGAGCTCACCGAGGTCGTCCGTGATCAGGCCCGGATGGTTGCAGACCTGCTTGAGCGAGGTCAGGACCGCGAGCACCTTGGTCTGCCGTTGGGCGCCACTGCCGAAGCCGTCGTCGATGACCTGCTCCAGCAGCCGGTCGTACAGCCTCTCCTGCTCCTCGGTGAGGTCGCAGATGAGATCGGCGTGGATCTTCGGCGGGAGCGACCCCGCGACTTGGGACTTCTTCCGCATCAGCACGACCGGCTCGATGGCCCCGCGCAGCCGGGCGGAAGCGGCCGGGGAGCCGCCCGCGATCGGCCGTACGAAACGATGGCGGAACTGCGCCCGGTTCCCGAACAGGTGCGGTGCGACCAGATTGAGCAGGGCCCACAGCTCGTCGAGGTGATTCTCGACGGGCGTCCCGGTCAGGGCGATCCGCGCGTCGGCCGCGATGGTGCGCGCGGCCTTCGACACCTGCGTACGGGGGTTCTTCAGGACCTGCGCCTCGTCGAAGACCGCAGTGCTCCACTGGATCCCCGCCAGGGCCGGGCTGTGCGTGCGCAGCGTGGGGTAGCCGGTGAGCACCACCGTGCCGCTGTCCACCGTGGGCAGCGGCCCGCCGCGCCAGATCGTGGCCCGCAGGTCAGGTGCGAACCGCGCGATCTCGTGTGCCCAGTTCCCCACCAACGACGTGGGACAGAGCACCAGTTGCGGCCCCTTTTCGGCCCGTCCGGCGACACAGCCGATGGTCTGCAGGGTCTTGCCGAGTCCCATCTCGTCGGCCAGCACCGCGCCGCTGTGCGTCTCGATGGTCTCGCGCAGCCAGCTCACCCCGCGTACCTGATACGGGCGCAGCTTGGCGGTGAGCGCCGTGCGCATCTCGGCCCCCACCGCGGTGGTGCGGCGGAAGGCGCCGCTCGCGTGCTCCGGCGTCGTGACGGCGACACCTGCGGCGTCGGGGACCGCGTGCGCGGCGATAGGCAGAGCCGACTCGCCGCCCGCGATCCACGACCGCCAGACGTCCACCGACCGGCCGGGCGAGTCGAGGGGCACGGCCACGAGCCGGTCCGGCTCGATCAGCACGCAGTCGACGTCGGACACCTTGAGCCTGCCGAGGTCCGGCGTCGGGATGACCAGGGGGACGGTCTGGACGTCACCGACCGGCGGGGCCGGCCCCACGGCGCCGTCGGCCCAGGTCCACAGGGCGAACATGTGCCGGTCGGGCAGGTACGTGGCCTGACTGTCCGACCGTGTCTCGGGGAGTTTCTGCCTGGTTCCCATGGCGTCAGCGGGTCCCCACGTCGTCGCCTTCGCGGGCGGTCAGGTCCTCGGCCCCAGCCCGGGGGGCCGTCTCGTCCGCGGTCGGGCTGCCGTCCCGCGCGGGCTCCGGCTCGCCACCGGCAGCCGCGGGCTTGCGGATCGCGCGCAGGGCGAGCAGCAGCACGGCCGCGCCGAGGAGCGCGATGAACATGATCCAGACCGCGCCGACATGCATGGCGTGGACGAACGCGTCGTCGGCGGCGTGCCCGAGCGCGGGCAGGTGGGACGTGGTGGCGACGTGCCGCGCCTGTTCGGCGGAGACCCGCGCCTGCTCCCGTACCGGTCCGGGGACACCGTCCAGCGACGGCTCGATCGCGCGTCGGTACACGATCGACATGATCGTGCCGCCGACGGCGATACCGATCACACTGCCGGTCTGGCGCACGGTGTTGGTGACGGCCGACCCGGCACCGGCCCGCTCCAGCGGCAGCGTGCTGATCAGCGCCGCGGTCACCGGGCCGAGCACCATGCCGATGGACAGGCCCTGGACCAGCAGCACGACCTCGATCCAGACGAGGGGCGTGCCCAGTCCGAAGAGCCCGTACGCGCCCATGGTCAGCGCCGCGACGATCAGCGCCGGCACGGCGACGAGCCGCAGCGACCAGCGGTGCACCAGGCGGGCGCCGACGGGCGCGCCGAAGATCGCGCCGAGCGCGGTCGGGAGGCTGGCCAGGCCCGCCTCGATCGGCGAGTAGCCGCGCGCGCCCTGCAGGTAGAACGCGTTGTAGAAGGTGACCGCGGATATGGCGAACAGGAGCAGGCCGAGCGCCGCGTTGCCGCCGCCGAACACGCGCTGGGCGAGCAGCCGGGGATCAAAGCTCGGCATCTCGCTGCGCAGTTCGACGCGGACGAACACGGTCAGCAGGATCAGTCCGACGACGATCGGCGCCCAGACGTCCGTACGGTCCCAGGCCGCCACCTGACCCGCGCGGATCAGTCCGTAGGCGAGCGCCGCGAGGCCGGTGATGGACAGCAGCATCCCGGCCGGGTCCAGCGGTCGCACGACGGGGCTGCGGAAGTTCGGGACCAGCAGGGCGATGCCGATCAGCGCGAGGACCACGACCGGGACGTTGACCAGGAAGACCGAGCCCCACCAGAAGTGGCCGAGCAGCACACCGGCGAGCACCGGGCCCACGGCCATGCCGACACCGGCGGAGGTCGAGGAGATGGCGATCGCGGTCGACCGCGCCGGGCCGGTGAACGTCCATATGAGGATGGCCAGGTTGGCCGGCATGATCAGCGCGCTGCCGACGCCCATCGCCGCCCGCGCGGCGATGAGCTGCCCCGCGTCCCCCGCGTACGCTGCCCACACCGAGGACGCGGCGAAGACCACCAGGCCCGTCGCGAGCACGGCCCGGTGGCCGAAGCGGTCGCCCAGCGCCCCCGCGGTGAACATCAAGGTGGCGAAGGCCAGCGTGTACGAGCCGGTGGCCCACTGCAGCTCGGCCGGGCTGGCGTTCAGCCCACGGACCGGGTCCGCGAGGGTCTCCAGGGTGGTACTCAGGACGGTGTTGTCCAGCCAGATCAGCAGTGAACACACCATAAGAACGGCAAGAATCAACTGCTGCCTGGACTTCGGCAACGTGGATGCAGTCATGAATACCTTCGGATGCGGTCTGGAAAAGCTGACTAGCGGACCGTAGGCAACCATCGGGCGTATGTCAATTCCCGGTCGGCCGGTAACGGTCGGCGATTTTCCGGCGCCCCCGAGGGCATACCGCCAAGTGCTCTGTCAATTCTTGAAGATGTGAGCGGGCCGGCGGTTTAGTGCGCTCCCGTGGGCATACCGCCAAGTGCTCTGTCAATTTCTGATCCTGTTGTTTGACTTCGCGTGAATTCCGTGCCCCACCCCGTGTTCTGCCTCTGCTCCGCGCCCTGTCCCGCCCCGTGTACCGCGTCGTGCGCTGCACCGGAAGTAGGAAGGAGGTGGGCGCCAGCGCCGGTGCGGCCGCCCGTCCTGGGGCCGCCGGGAGCGGCCGAGTACCCAGACGGCTACCCCGTACGGGCGGTCCTTTCGGCCTGCCGGTTCAGCAGGCCGAACATTCTTCCCCGCGTATTTTTGGAATAGAAGGATTGGAATTCACCCGGGTCGGTGGAACGGAAGTCGCCGGGGTATTCATGGAAAGGCGGGGGACAGAGCCGACCGCATTCTTGCCAGGGTGTTGCTCGTCCGCAGAAAGAGGAGAGGTGCGTCCTGGATCAGGTTTGCTCTGGCGGTTCTTCTATTCACGCCCACCAATTGATGTTCTGACCGGTGGTCCCGAAGGCTTCGTTCGGTCGGTTGCTGAGATCACGAAAGGTGCCGCGCTCGGGTTGCTGTCCGGGCGTCCAGGTGGCGTCGCATTCCTCGCGGAGGAGGAAGCTGATCTCGCCGCCCCGTACTCGGTAGGACTTGACCCATCCCTGACCGCATCGAGGACACCACTGTCGCCCGTGCATGCGGCCATGCTTTCCAACTGGAAAGCGTTCGTCACAACGGCACGCCCAGTGAGAGGTCAGGCTGTGAGGTCGCATTCGGCCTGTTAGGTGCGTTTGTGTTCTTGGTGGCCGTGGTAGCGCAGGTAGGGTTCTAGGTCCCCGTTCGTCTGGACGGCGCGGAGGGTGAGGACGGCTTCGGCACCGGACAGGCCCTACCGGGACCCGGCTATGTCGAGCCTGTCGGCGACGAGATGACGGCATGTCTCGTCACCGTCATTATTGGCGACCTCCTGGCCATCGACCAGAATGCGGCACTTGGCCGGCTTGAGCATGCCGCTGGAGTCGCTGACAGAGCCGGGGATGATGGAGAGCAGGTAGCCGACCTTCTGTTCGGCCGCGGTCAGTTCGATGGTCACGGTCTTCTTCCAGGGAAGGGTGACATCCGACTCGCTGCCGTCGGTGTCGGCGAAATAGACGATCGGCTGCTGGACCTTCCCCTTACCGTTCACCTCCAGAGTGACCTCGCGGTCACCTTCCGGGGCGCGGCAGGCTGCGTGGACGGCGAGGTCGACGCGGGAGGAGCGGCGGACGGCGCGGACGCCGACTCGTCGGTTCCGCCACAGGCGGCAAGCGGTATCAGGACCATCACAAGCAGTACGGAAATTCGCCCGTTCATCATCAACTTGGATATAACGGCCAAGGCTATAGCCGTCTACGAGCAACTGGAGCTGCCCCGGTTCAGTTGACGCATCAGGGCTTGCGGGCCGTCGTCCGCTCTAGGACGAGGTCCTTCACACATCGCGGGCCATGGAAGTCGTGGTGCTGGGGATCCGCTGCGAACACATGGGCACCCGCCGGTAGTGCGCCGACCCGCCCGGGAAGGCGCTCCGGGTACGGGGCGGGGCTGATGACACCGGGCACAGTCATCATCACTTCCAGCCCTACGGCTGAGAACCGTCTGCGGCGTCCGGCTCACGGCCGAGGGGCGGGGCTCCTGCCCAGTCCGGTAGCGGCTCGCATCGCCTCCTCCACTCCGAAGGCGGACGGGCGCTCCCTGAAGCCGCGATGATGCCGCCGACGATGGCGCAGGTGGTGTCGATGTCACCACCTGCCGCCGCGGTGGTCCACATGGCCGCTTCGAAGTCCTGGCGTTCGCGAGCCGCGACCCAGAGGGTGAAGGGCACCGTGTCGTGCGCGCTGACCTGCCGCCCGTTGCCCAGCATCGTGGCGGCCAGGGCGGGATCACTGACGGTGAGGAGTCGCCGGGCCTCGGCGATGCCGTCGTGGACCATGCTCGCGGGCACGTGCTCTCTGAGCCTGTCCAGGAAGCCTCCTGGTGGGAGCCGAGGCTCCGTGACGGTCGTCGCCGCGGCCACGGCCACGGCTATCGCGCCGGCCACCGCTTCAGGATGGGTGTGGGTGACCTGCGCCGACAGAGCGGCCTGGTGGACGACGCGCGCGAGATCGTCGGCGAACCAGGCACCGAGCGGCGCCACCCGCATCGCGGCGCCATTACCCCACGAGCCCTTGCCGTCGAACAACTCGGCCGAGAGCGCCCGCCAGTCACCGCCTTCGCGGACGAGGCGGAGCATCCGGTTGGTGGCCGGGCCGTACCCGCGGTCGAAATCGTGACGGGTGGCGAAGCCGGCGGCAAGGCGATCCTGGTCGATGGCGCCATGGTCGGCCAGGACACGGTAGACGGAACAGGCCATCTCGGTGTCATCGGTCCACTGCCATGGGTCGGGCGGGAGCAGACGGCCGGCCAGAGCGTGGCGGTTGGCCGGAACGAAGAACTGGGAACCGAAGGCGTCACCCAGAGCCAGGCCGTGAAGAGACACTGTGGCACGCACAAGAGGATCAGAGGAGGACATCCCCTTCATTGTGAGGTACGCCAAACGTTCACCGTCACGACGGGAGAAACGGGCCGAGCCCGCGTCCCCGATGTTCGCCGTAAGGCACACACCGCCCTGACGGAACAGCGGGCTCTCCACGTACCACTACCGAATCGCTCTCGCATGGATCAAGCCGGTGCCGATAGCCACTCCAGCGCGTCGCCGACCGTCTGCCCACACAGCCGGGGGCGAGTGTCCGCGAAAAAGCGGCGCTCGGAGAATGACGGTGCCCCGGAGTACGGAGAGGACGGCCGGGCCGGATCACCAGCCCCCTCCCGCCCGCGGCCGCAGCGGCATCGGCGACCTGGCCGCCCAAACGCGTACCTGCACCCGCGCCCTCAGCGTAGCTCGCCCGTGATGATCCACAGGTGGCCGAGCGGGTCACGGATGCGGCCCGAGCGCTTGCCGTAGGGCCGGTTCTCGATCGGCACAACCACCTCGGCGCCGTGGACGATCATGCGTTCGCCGACCGCGTCCGGATCGTCGACCTCGACCTCGAGGAGGACCGCGGATCCACCGAGATCATCGGGGGACGTCCACCCCCACGATGAGACGGCCGGCGAGACCCGGAAGGACGACCCGCCGACGCGGTGATCAACGACGCTGGGCCTGCCATCGTCGTTCCGGGGAGCGCGGAACACCTGCTCGGCGCCAAGGGCGACCTGGTAGAACGCCGACGCACGGTCCGGGTCGGGCACGATGAGACGGGGAGAAAGATGAATATCAGGCGTCATGAACCCATCGTCGGGCCGGACGAAGGCAGGGGTCTTGAAGATTTGGGAACGCCCCATGCGTCCGCCGTCATCTGGACGCACCCCCGTGGTCCGGTGGCCTGTCGCGGGCTGATGACCCCTGCGCGGTCAGGCCTTCGGCGCGTAGCCACTCGGTCGGTGTGCACCCGGCCATGGCCCGCCATTCCCGGGTGAGGTGCGCCTGGTCGGCGAATCCCGACGCCGCGGCCACTGCCGCAAGGCTGACCGTCCCGGCGCGGGCGGCGGCCATGAGCCCGCCTCGTGCGGCCTCGAACCGAAGGAGCCGCTGGTACTCCTTCGGCGTCACCCCCAACTCGGTGCGAACCGTACCGCTCAGATGACGCCGGGAGCACCCGAGAAGCCGAGCCGCCTCCTGCACCCGGGCGGTCTCGGACAGTGCCGCCAGCGTGGCCCGCAGTTCTTGGCCGCCGGTCTTTCCCTCGTGCCGGGCCCGTCCAGCGATCAGGGCGCCTTCGACGAGGGCTCGGCGTTGTGGCCAGGACCGGCAGGCCGCCAGCTGCTCCGGCAGGTACGCCATCGCCGGGGCCACGTCGGCGAGATCGGCGACGTGCCCGGCCAGCGCCGACGCCGGGATCCCCAGCAGCGCGCCGGCACCCAGCGGGCTGAGTGTCAACCACACGCCGCGCGTGCCGCCCTCCTGCCTCAGCTCGGCTGCGCCCAGGTGAAGCCCTGCGACGACGGCCCGGAACCGTTTCCGCGAGCCGGGCCGCCCGAGCCACGCGATCTCCAACGAGTCCGCCTCCGGGATCGTGATCGACATCGTGGACGAGGGCAGCCCCCGATGAACGCCGACCGAGCCCGGGCCGAGTTCGTAGGCGCTCAGTGTCGCCACGAACGGCGCCAGAGCCGCGGACCTCTGATGAACAGGCACGATGGTCACCCCTTCACCGTACGGCGGCCCGGCGACGCGACCGATCCACTTCCATGCAGAGCTCCCGCACGTCCGCCCGGCCGCTCTTCTGGATCACCACACCGGCCGTACGCAAAAAGTTGGGCCTCCAGGTCTTCCGGCCGGTGGGACGAGATGGGCGGCTAACGGCACCGTCGGCCGGACCACCCGCACCCTCCGAGGTCGGACCGGTTTCTCCCCGAGGAGATGGCACAAATAGGAACACATGTTTGATACATAGAGGAAGCCGCTTCCCTTTGCGACTCAGGCCGGACAGCTGTGGGAGTGTCCCGAACTCCAACCGTTGTCCGGATGCCGCCCAGAGTTGAACCGACTCTCTCCAGGTAGTCATATGAGTGCGCACAGCAACGGAGAGACGGTCCGCAGCAGGCGGGCCGCCCTCGCCCAAAGGAGAAGACCGCGATGAACCGCACCACGATCGCCGCTGGGCTGATCACTCTCGGCGCCGTCCTGGCCGCGCCCGCGCTAGCCACTGGTCCGGCCCACGCGACGGCCTCCCCCTCCGACCCGTGGGACGGACTCGGGATCGGGATCGGGAACGGAACCGGGACCGGGATGCTCCTCGACTACGGCAACATCGGCATCCTCTAGGAGTAACCGCACAGGTCTGGAAATGCCGACGGCCTCGTTCCCCTCCAGAACGAGGCCGTTCCTCCCCGGCCGACCCGAAGGGCCCGCAGCGGGGAGACTCGGCCCCCGCCGTCCGCTCCGACCACGAAGGCCCAGGGGCCGGATTCCCGACCGACTCTTGATCATTTTGGGGGAGCCTGCCGCCCCTCTGTCGCGAGCGTTCTCACCGGCGGCACATACTGGAGAGGATGAAGCCAGCCAACGGCGCACCCCGCCGTCACCTGCCCACCAGTCCCTTCAAACCCCCGCCCCCGGCTCCGCCCGCCGAGCGGTTCAGCGTGAACGACCGGGTGACCCATGATCGATATGGTCTTGGCATCGTCACCGGTGTAGAGGACGAGGTCGCCGTGGTCGTCGATTTCGGATCCCGGCAGGAACGAGTCACGACACCGTTCAAGAAGCTGTACAAACTCTGAGCCCCCTGCGCCACGGGGAAAGACACAGCCCGCGGGTCCGCCGAGTACGTCGTCGGTGGTGACGGCGGGAGGGCAGGTGTGGCCCTCGGCCCACCACCCCCCCACCCTCGCCGCGCCTTTCAGCACGCGCCTTTCAGCACGTACGACGATGCGCGACTCGCAACTCGGTCAGATAGCGCTTGCTGATCCGGCCACCGTGACGCTCGTCGATCAGGGACCCGATACAGCTCAGGAGATCAGCCCGCGCTCCGCTCTCCAGCGCTCGATGACCGGAGTAGGTGCGCAGCACGTCCAGATACCGCGCGGTCGAGTAGGACAGCTCCCACTCGTAGCGCCGGAAGACGGCCGGCCCGAACCGTGCCGACCGGTCCAGCTCCGCGCTGTCAGCGGGGATCTCCGCCGAGGCGCGCAGGCGCAGTCCCGGCGGGGTCGACGGGTCGAAGCGCTCGTAACAGTCCTGCGCCTCACGGAAGAAGTCCTCGCTGCCACCGGCGACATGATGCGTGCTGATCGTGGCCAGCGCACCCCCGACGCGCAGCGCGTCGGCCGCTTTCTCCACCCGCACCGCCGGGTCGATCCAGTGAAACGCCGTCGCCGAGACCACGACGTCGAACGGCTGTCGCGGCAGCGGCCAATCCTCGAATGCCGAGTTCTCAACGGTGACCAGCGGGAAACGCGCCAGATTGCGGCGGGCGACGGCGGCCATCGCCGCACCGAGTTCCACCGCGATGATCTGACAGCCCCGCTCTGCCAATGGCACGGTGGCCTGCCCCGTGCCGCAGCCGATCTCCAACACCCGGCATCCCGCACGGACCCCGGCCAGATCGGCCAGATCATCGAACAGCTCGGGCGGATAGCCCGGCCGAGCCCGGTCGTACAGTTCGGCGTCCTCGGTGAAGGTCTCGCGCAACCTTTCCCGATCACTCTTGGCCATGCTCGAAGGCTAACCCGTACTCCCGCGGATCAGCAGAGCAGGCGGTACGACCGAGTGGAGAGGTGGTTCTGAGACGGTTCGTACCGCGTAACCGCAGGCGGAGTTCCTTGCCTGGCTGCTCGGCCGCGCGCACCCGCCGAGCCTGGACCGGTCAGGTGGCCCGGAGGTGGAACCGCTGGCAGATGTTGTTCAGCCACGACCACTGCGCGATGTCGGTGCCGTCGGCGAGTCCGCAGTTGGCGAGGTCGAGTGCCTTGCCGCTGTGCCGTGCCACGAACCTGACCGAGCCGTCGGCGAGCGCCTCAAGGCGCCACTGGGCGTTGGTGCCGGAGCAGGTCCCCTGCGCCACATCGGCGCCGTCGGCGGTGGAGGCCGCGTTCACGACCAGGCAGCTGCCGCCGCTGTGGACGGGGTGGATCCGCTGGTAGCCGTTGTCGGTGTGGGTGAAGGTCCACTTCTGGCAGGCGGTACCCAGCCAGGGCCACTGCCGGACGTTCGCGTCGTTGCCGGTCGAGCAGTCGGCGACGTCGAGCACCTTGCCGCTCTGCGCGCTGACGACGGCGGCCGTGCCGACCGGCTGCAGCCGCCACTGCTGGCAGGTGTTGTCCAGCCAGGCCCACTGCCGGACATCGGCGCCGTCCGCGGTGCCGCAGTCGGCGAGATCGAGCACCTTGTTGCTCTGCTTGTTGACCAGGCGGTGGTAGCCGTCGGCGGTGGAGTCCAGCACCCACTGGGCGGCGGAGCCGGTGCAGGAGTGCTGGGCGACGTTGGCGCCGTCGGCGCCGGATCCACCGGTGGTCGCCAGGCACAGGCCGCTGTTGCGGTTGACGAGCGTGTACGCGGCGCCCTTCACCGCCACGGTGAACGGGCCGCGCTCGCCGGAGGGCACCGGCAGGTCGACGGTGGTGGCGGCGGGTGTGCCGAAGTTGGGGGTGCCGTCCGCGTTCCAGGTGAACTTCTGCGCCCTGGTGGAGCGGGTGTTCCCGCATCCCTGGCTGGTGGAGGCGTTGCCGTGGTAGACGATCCAGTTCTCGGAGCCGTCCGGGGACGTGAAGAAGCCGTTGTGCCCCGGGCCGTACACGCCGTTGCCGCGCTGGAAGACCGGGTTGGCGGACTTGGTCCATGACGAGGCGCTGAGCGGGTCACCGCCGGTCAGCGTCAGCATGCCGAGCTTGTAGTCCGGGGTGTTGCAGGAGCTGGCCGAGTACACGATGAAGGTCTTCCCGCCCCGCTGCAGCACCTCCGGGCCCTCGTTGACCCGACCGCCCACGGTCTCCCAGCCGTAGGTGGGCCGGGAGATGAGCACCTTGGAGCCGGTGATGGTCCAGGGGTTGGTCATCCGCGCGACCCACATGCTCTGGTCCGCTCCCTGCCACTCCGACCAGAGCAGGTACAGCTGGCCGTTCAGCTGGAGGTAGGAGCCGTCGATGTTCCAGGTGCCCGGCATCGGCGAGCCCTTGGGGCTGTACGGCCCCAGCGGGTCGTCGCCGGCGCTCTCCAGCACACTGAGGTGCTGGTGGTCGAGGGTGCCGCTCTGTCCGGAGGTGTACATCAGGTACCAGCGGGTTCCGCTGGGACCGTTGAGCCGGTGGAACTCGAACGCCCAGAAGTTGCAGCAGGCGCCGGCGGAGGTGTCCGACCAGACGTACTGCGGGGCGGCGGTGCGCAGGCCCGCCAGGGTCGGTGACTTGCGCATCACCAGCTGGGAGTTCCAGGTGGTGCTGGCCAGGTAGTAGTTGCCCTCGTGGTACTGCAGCCACGGATCGGCGCCGTCGGCCAGCAATGGATTGCGGAATGTGGTCTCCCCCACCGCCTGGGCGGGCGCCGTGAGGGTGGCTATGCAGCTGAGACTAAGGAGAAGCACGCAGATTGCGCCAATGATGCCCTTTTTTCGTGGCATGGGGGCTCCTGGAAACGCTTCGGAATGGGTGTGGCGCGAGCGTCGGGCCGCCCGCGTCGAGCATGGGCGGCCCGGAGAGCCAGGCCGGCGGGTCACTCCAGGGTGAAGGTGGCGCCGGTACGGAAGGTCGCCGAGCCGTCGTCGCGCTCCACCCACATCTGGAGGTCACGATGGCGCAGGTAGTAGCCGGGGAAGTTGACGGACTCCAGCGACACGGCCGAACCGTCGGCCAGGCCGGCGCGGCGGGTGAAGGTGGCGTCGGCACGGAAGGTCGCCGAGCCGTCGTCGCGCTCCACCCACGCCTGGAAGTTACGGTGCCGCAGGTAGTAGCCGGGGAAGTTGACGGACTCCAGCGACACCGTCGCCCCACCGCCCAGCCCGGAGACGATCCGGAACTGGGAGTCGGCCAGCGGCGAGACGTTGGCGTCGAGGCGGGCCCGGAACTCCCAGTGCCGGACGAAACGATCGGGCTGGCCGTGGGACCTCAGCCGCACCGGTGTGACCCCGTCGGGAACCGGGATGCCGAAGTCGGGGGTGCCGTCCGCGGTCCAGTACACCTTCTGGAGCCTGGTACGCCGGTTGGGATCATTGAGCGGGTCGCCGGAGATGTCCCGGTAGTTACGGTCGTGATAGACGAGGATGTCGCTCTGCCCGTCCTCGGAGACGGTGAAGGAGTTGTGCCCCGGCCCGTACTGGCCGGTCGTGGCGTTGGTGGCGAACACCGGGTTCTGGCTCTTGGTCCAGGAGGAGGCGTTGAGCAGGTCGGCCGAGGCCGAGGCGGTCAGCATGCCGAGGCAGTAGTTGGCGTCGGTGGCGCTGGCGGAGTAGGTGAGGAAGATCCGGCCGTTACGCTGGATCACCGTCGGTCCTTCGGCGACCTTGTATCCGCGCGTCTCCCAGGCCAGCGTCGGCACGGTCAGCCGCGTCGTCGACCCGGTGATGGTCCACGGGTTGGCACCCATCCGGGCGATGTACAGGTTCGAGTTGGTGGCGATGCCGGGTTCCTGCTGTGCCCAGGTCAGGTACCGGACACCGCCCGCGACGAACGTCGAGGCGTCCAGCGCGAAGGTGTCCCAGGGGGTGGCGATCCGGCCGCGTTCGGTCCAGGTGCCGGTCAGCGGGTTGGCGGCGCCGCTCTCCAGGACGTACATCCGGATCCGCCAGATGTCGTCGGCGCGGCCGGCGGCGAAGTAGACGTACCACTTGCCGTTGATGAAGTGGATCTCCGGCGCCCAGATGTGGGCTCCCATCTCACCGCTTGCGTGCCTGCGCCAGATGACCGTCTCCGGCGCGGTGGACAGGCCCTGCAGTGTGGTGGCCCGGCGCAGCACGATGCGGTCGTACTCGGGCACGGTGGCGGTGAAGTAGTAGTAGCCGTCGGTGTGCCGGAAGATGTGGGGGTCGGCTCGTTGCGTGGCCAGGGGGTTGGTGTACTGGACGGCCGGTGTGGCGTGGGCCGCGGAGGCTGTCAGCAGGGCGGCGATCAGGCTCAGCACGACCATGGCGGTCAGCGCCGCCGACCGCGACGGGCGACGCGGGAGCCTGTTCATCGGCTTTCCGCCTGCCGGATCGTCACGACGTCGACCGCCGCGCGGGGGGTGATGCGCAGCATGCTCGTATCTCCCAATGAATGTTAGCGCTAACAAGAAACAGGTGACGGGCCGCGAAAGTCACGAGGGAATTTCGCGGAGGTTTCCGCCCAAAGCGTTAACGCAAACATTGCTGACGTCAAGAGCTGGCGTCAATTCCCCGCTGCACTTCGCAGGGTGGTGCGGATCCGGGCCGCTACGGGCCTCGGTTGCCAGGCCATGATCAAGTGCGGCAGGCTGAGAAACATCCCGAGCCGCAGAGCTCCCGAGCCGGGGGAAACCACATGTACCTGTCGAACACCTCACGACGGCTGGTTCGAGCCGGCGTGGCCGTGGCGATGAGCGTCCTTTCCTTCGTCGTCGTACCCGGCGTGCTCGCCACCGCCGCGCGGGCCGACACCGTTCGCGGGCTGGCCTGGCACCTGGACACACTGCGGGTCGAGCGGGCGCACCGGTTGTCCAGAGGCGGCGGGACGGTGGTGGCCGTCATCGGCAGCGGCGTCGACGCCGACCACCCCGACCTCAAGGGGCGCGTTCTCCGGGGACGCTCCTACGACAAGGCCGCGGCGGCCGACGGCCGGGAGGACGGCAGCGATCACGGCCACGACACCGGTGTCGCCGGGCTCATCGTGGGTCCCGGCGGCAGCGACACGCGCCTGCTCGGCATCGCGCCCGATGCCAGGATCCTGCCCGTCAACCTCGGCAGGTCACCCACTTCCGACACCCTCGACCGAGCCATCCGGTGGGCCGCCGACAACGGCGCGAATGTGATCAACGTTTCGGTGTCCCTGAACCACTGCTCTCAGGAGGAGTACGAGGCGGTCCGCTACGCGCTCCGCAAGGACGTCGTGGTCGTCGCGCCCGCTGGTGACCGCGAATACGGTGTCGGTGTCGAGTGCCCCGCCTCGGTCCCCGGCGTGATCGCCGTCGCCGGCACGACCAGGACCGGAGGCGCCTGGTCCGATTCCATAACCGGCCGCGAACTGGCGCTCGCGGCTCCCGCCGTGAAGATCATTCATCCCGCGCCCCGGCGGCTGTCGGACAACGGCTACCTGGTCAGTGCGACCACGGGTAACGCGGCGGCGATCGTGTCGGGGGTGGCCGCCCTGGTGCGGGCGAAGTACCCCGACCTCGACGCGAACAACGTGGTCAACCGGCTGATCCGCACCGCGAGGGACCGCGACGACAAGGGACGTGACATATTCTCCGGTTACGGTGTCGTCGATCCGGTACGGGCACTGACCGCCAGGACGCGGCAGGTCGACGCCAACCCACTCGGTACGCCACCGGCCTCTCCCACCCCGACCCCCCGGCCCGCACGGAGCCGGGCCGACGACGGGCCCGCGATCGAGATCACCGTCACCGACCCCGTCGGCGCCGCCATCCAGGCGGCCGTCATGGTGCTGGTCCTGGTCCTCGTCATCGTCCTGGTGATCCGCAATCGCCGCTCGCGGCAGGCGGGCGCGGCCGGGCCGTCGCTCCCACCGTACGGGATGCCGCCCCAGCCGGGGCCGCACCATCCCCACCAGGGGTACCGGCGACCACCGCCCTACGCACCACCTTCCGGACGACCGGCCCCACCGCCGATGGGCCCGCCCCAGTGGCAAGGCCGGCCACCGCCTCCTCCGCCACCACCGCGCAGGTGAGAGGGGCCGGCGAGGCCCGCGCGTGGGTCACTTCTCAGGCCCGACCTCCCGACCGGCGGTACTCCTCGGGGTGACCCGGCGTCGCCGTGGCTGACACCGGCCATGCCGTTCCGGCCGGATGTGGCGGTCGTCAGGAAACTCGGCAGACCGCGGCCGGGAACTCTGCGGAAAGACCTGCCGTACCCGGTCACGGCAGGACCCGCGCGGCGCCCTGATCCGGTCGGAAGGTCACTCCTCGGCGAAACGGTCGCGCACCACTTCGATCCTCTTCCGGAGCTCCTCCTCGGTGAAGACCTTCTGGTCCATGAGCAGGTGGGTGACCACCAGCGTGGAGCGCGTCTGCACCGGGAACCTGGCGTAGACGGACTCCCCCAGCCTGTCCTCGGCGAGCCGGCGCTCCAGGTTGTCCAGCACGCCATGCGAGGACAGGGCCTCGCAGGTCGCCTGCATCCTCGACTCCCACACGGCGGGCTCGTGCTCCAGACACCCCATACCGGCGTCCGTGCGCTCACCGATGTCCGACAGGGTGTCCATCAGGACGTCATATGTCGTCGGCGCCGCGCTCATCTCCGCCTTCCCCCACTGACCAGGGTCTCCGTCTTGGTGTCCGACTTGCGGTTCGGCGCGGGCAGTGCGACACCGATCATGGTGTCCCGGGTGACGATCTCGGCGAGCTGCTTCTCACTCCACCCCTCGGTGCCCTCGGGGCGCATGGGCATCACCATGAAGCGGGACTTCTGGTTGGAGTCGTGCACGCGGAGCTCGACGTCCTCCGGCAGGTGCAGGCCGAACTCGGCGAGCACCTCGCGGGGGCGCCTGACCATCCTGCGGCGGTAGTTCGGGGTCCGGTACCAGTCCGGCGACATGCCGAGAACGGGCCGGGGGTAGCAGGAACAGAGCGTGCAGACGATCACATTGTGCAGCTTCGGGGTGTTCTCCAGCACATAGAAGAAGGTGTAGTCGCTGGGTGTCCCGCTGCCCGTCGGCTGGAGCCAGTCGATCCCCACCTCAAGACACGCCTTGGTGCCGTCGGCGAGCAGGCGCTGCTTGAACTCCGGGTCGACCCAGGCCTTGGCGACCAGTTTCGACCCGCCGTGCGGGCCGATGCCGTCGGCCCACTCGGCGAACTTGCGGTGGTCCTCGGCGGAGAAGAGCCCCTTCTCGATCGCCAGCTCCCGGACGGCGAGTTCCAGGATCTCGAACTCGCTGACCTTCGTGGCTATCTGGAACTCGCCAGGCGCTTCGCCATGACCGTGACCGTCGTGCCGTGTGCTCATCGCTTTCCCTTGCTAGTCGCCGGCTCCAGCCAGCTCTCCGAGAATTCCGTCTCCAGCGTGTCGATGTGGTGGCCCGTGTAGTCCGGCCACAGATCGTCCTGCTTGAACCTGACGATGTAGAAGGGCTCTTTCCGCCCGTTGCCCGCCGGGTCGAACGCCTCGTCCTCCGGAATGACCCATTCGGGGCGGTATTCCGTGACAACACCGCTCTGGCCCCGGGTGAACTTCTGGGTGCGGTGGTGGAACAGCGTCGTCTTGTCCACGACGGAGACCCGATCACCGATGTTGAACTTCCGCTTGGCCGTCACTTCTTCTTCGCCTCCAACCGTTCGCGGATCTCGTCGATCTTGGCGCTCAGCTCGTCGACGGTGATGAGCTTCTCGTCGACCAGCGCCTTGGCCGCACCCGTGATCCAGCGGGCGTAGTAGGGCAGCCCGAAGTACTCGGTCGCACCGAGATCGTTCTCGCGCCTGCGCCGCATCTCCGAGTTCCACGCACCGCGCCAGGCCAGGCACTCGGAGGTGAGGTAGGCGTTCATCTCCCAGTCCTCCTCCTCCTTCAGGAAGTAGGGCTGAGGAGTGTCCGGCTGACCACCAACGTCATGGAGCACCGACCGCAGCGCGGCGTAGAGCTCGTTGGGGATCGTGTACGGCGAGTCGAGAACGTCGCGCTCTTCCGGTGAAAGGTTCCTGACCTTGGTCAGGAGCTTGTCGTACTGCATCGTGGCCATTGTTGGCTCCGTTCCATTGAGAGAACGTCGCTGGTCGATCTACCCTGACAGTTTGTCGCAAATGCCGTAGCACGGAGTAAATAAACGCAAATAATTTTTGACCCCAGAAACATCTCAGAAGACCTTAACAAGACTTTCCCGTGTTATGGGGAAACGGCCCCTGAACAGGACTATATGGCGCCGATCAGCCCCTCGGGCTGCATGCCAGGTGTTTCCACAGCAAAGGCCGACAGCTCACGGTGTGACAAATTCCAGCAAGATAGACAATCGACTGGTTCCTTAGAGTGGTTTTCGTGTGCTGGATCGGGGGTTCAGTGGTGATTAGCAGGAAATTTCCAGATATGACGGGCATATGTGGGCCGGAGGGCGACCGCACGTCGTCCGGGCACGGCGGAGGAGCGCGAGTCCGAAGGGAAGGTGTCCGATGAGCGGTGCCGTCCTCACCTCCGCGCGGCAGCAGGGCTGCCTGATCACCGTGTGCCGGGGCTGCTGCTGCGGCACGCTGAGAAAGCACCCGGACGTCGACCACCAGGAGCACCTGAACCTGCTCCGCGGGCGACCGACACGGCCCTTGCGGGTCCGCGTCGTCACCGACTGCCTGGGGCCCTGCCTGCAGTCGAACGTCATCGTCGTCACCCCCTCCCCCAAGGGCAGGAGGGCGGGTGGCCGTCCGGTCTGGCTGGGCCTCGTGCTGGACACCGAGGTCATCGAGGACATCGTCGCCTGGGTCGACGCCGGCGGCCCCGGCATCGCCGACCTGCCGGCCGTTCTCGGCCTGCACACGTTCAAGCGGTCGCGGCGGGCACACCGGAGTTCGGCAGAATCGAAATAAACCACGCACGGCGAAAAGTTTTTATGGCGATTACCGGCAGAAGGCGTGGGGAGAAAGGACGACGGAGCGCCTTTCCGCACCGTGTGAACATGATTAAGGAGAAGGCCGTGGCGGAATTTGAGAAAAGACTGGCATGTGTCATCGCGGCCGACGGATCGGTGGTCCGGGGCTACCTGATCGGCGACTGCCGTTTCGAGAAGCCGAACAAGTACACGGTCACCTGGAAGGTGCCGCTCCAGGGAGAGGCGAAGACGAACTTCGCCGGTACGATCGGCAGCGCCAAGGACGAGCCCGTCTCGCCAGGCCTGATCACCGTCGGCCTGGGACGGCAGCCGGACCAGATGGAGGTGCACACCTTCGATCCCGACGGATCCCCCGCCGCGCGCTCCTTCCACCTGGTCTGCTTCCGCGACCAGTGAGACACGGCCGGCGCGACCGGTAACGGGTCAGCGGGCACGCGCCGGTGAGGTGCGCCAGGTGTAGAGGGCGGTTATCAGGGCCATCAGGACGGTCAGCACCACCAGTGTGGCGTTGAACCCGAAGTGCCGCAGCAGCAGGACGCCCACCCAGGCTCCGAGGACCAGCGCGACGATCTCCCCCGCGCGCCGGCGGGCCCGCGTGCGCTTTCCGGTGCCGAGCACCGAATCGGCCGCCAGGTTGGTCAACGTGCCGGTCACCACGGTGGTGCTGATGTCGGGGATCTTGAGACGGCGCACGACGGTGTTCCGTCCGCCCATGGCGAGTCCCAGGGCGACGATCAGCGGGTAGCGGCCGGCCTGGGTGGTGGGCAGCAGGAACGAGCCCACCATGGTGGCGGCGAACAGGCCGGTCTCTATGGTCATGGCGAGGAGCAGCCTGCGGCGGACGTTCGCCACCCGGTCGGTGAGCCGCCCGGCCAGCCCGGCCCCGAGGAAGAAGCCCACCACGGCGATGGCCGTCGCGACGAGCGGGAACTTGGACGGGTCACCCGCGGCGAAGCCGAGGATGAGCAGGTTCCCCGTCATGTTCGCCATGAACACCTGGCCGATGCCCACGTAGCTGATCGCGTCCACGAGTCCGCTGATGACGGTCAGACCGGCCAGTGACGCGTCGGACGGCCGGTCGTCCTTCACCTCCGGCATCGTGACCGGGGGAATCCGTGAGCGCCGGCGCCCCCTGTCACGGCGCTCCCCCGCTGCCGGGCGTGAACTCCCCTGGACGGCATAGTCGAACCTCTCGTTGCCCGGTACCCGCGTCGGCTGCCTCTGAGCGGACACTCTCCACCAGAGGTGAAGGGAGAAGGCTGTACCAAAACCCGGGAGCGTCGGATTTTGGCCAGCATTTTCGGATGACCGTGAACAGCGCTATCCGGCTGTATGGATTTTTTTCATGAAATCTTTAATACTGGCGGCGAGAGGAGCCTGTGCGATTAGCCGGTCGGATCCATCACGGCCAGAGATCAAAAAATCATGGGGGAAGAATTGTCCTCCCATTCGTCCCTTTGTGAAAGGTACGGCGCCGACTGTCAGCGCGTGACGCGGGGAGGGTGGCGCGCTCTGCCGGACCTGGTGGAGGAGGCCGCCGCGCGGGCGCCGGAGACGACAGCGATCATCGGCGAGCACGAGACCACCTACGGCGAGCTGGCACGGGGCGTGCGTGCGGTGGCCGGTCGGCTGGCCGCCGCCGGAGTCGTACCCGGTGACGTGGTCGGGCTCGCGTCGGGCCGATCCGAGCGCGCGCCGGTGCTCGCGCTGGGCATCATGCGAGCGGGCGCGATCTATCTGCCGCTCGACCCCCTCTACCCCGCCCCGCTGCTGGCCCACATGACCGAGGCCGCCCCGGTGCGGACGATGATCGTCGACAGGGCCGCCGGCGGGCTGCCGGCCGAAGGGCACCCCGGTCTGGACGCCGCCCCACTGCTGGCGTCCCCCTCCGCCCCAGGCCGCCTTCCCGGGCCCGCGCCGTGCGCGGCGGCCTACGTCATGTTCACCTCCGGATCCACCGGCCTGCCCAAGGGCGTGCTGCTCGGTCACGCGGGACTGGCCGAGTACGCGCGCGCGTTGCCGGCCCACCTCTCCCTGAGCGGCGAGGACCGCTGTCTCGGCGTGGCGCCGCTGGGTTTCTCCTCCTCGATCAGGGAACTACTGCTCCCCCTCGCGCGCGGGGCCTGCGTCGTCGTGCCGAGCGAGGAGGAGGTCCGTACCCCATGGGGGGTGGCGGACCTGGTGCGCGAGCACCGGGTGACCCATCTGGACCTCACGCCGTCGTACTGGCGTGCCGTCCTCGACGCGATGCCCGCCGGCGAGCTCGGCGACGCGCTGGCGTCGGTCCGCGGCCTGCTGTTCGCCAGCGAGCCCCTCGACGTCACGCTCGCCCACCGGAGCAGGCGGCTGCTGCCACGGGCCAGGCTGTGGAACACCTACGGCTGTACCGAGACCACCGGGATCATCGCCGCCCACGAGGTCACCGGCACCGAGTCGGCCGGCTCCCTGGTGCCGATCGGCACGCCCCTCGGCCATGTGGCGTTCCGGACCCGGCCTGGCGACGGCGAGCTCGTCGTCTCCGGCGACGCCGTCGCCCTGGGCTACCTCTCCGGCGGGCCCCCGTCCGACGGCGGCTGTGCCCGGCGGCAGTGGGAGACGGGCGACCGGGTCACGACCGTCGACGGCACCATGGTGTGGACCGGCCGCACCGACCGCATGCTCAAGGTACGGGGGATGCGGGTGGATCCGGAGACCGTCGAGCACCACCTGCGCGCCTACCCCGGAATAGCACAGGCGGCGGTCGTCGGTGCGGGTGAGCGGGGAGTGGCGTGCGTGGTGGCCCGCACGTCCGTGTCCGCCCCGCTGGACTCCCGCGCGCTCACCGCGTGGCTGCGCGAGCGGCTGCCCGGCCACATGGTGCCCACGGTGATCACGGACATCCCCGCCTGGCCCGTGCTGCCCAACGGCAAGACAGACCATCGGCTGCTGATCGCCCGGCATCGGCCCGACCCCGGATAGTCCCCATCAGTGAGGAGCGAGATGTCGCACACGTACGACACCGCACATGATCCCCGCACCCTGGTACGCGATCTGTGGCTGAGCCTCCTGCCTGACGGGCACAGCGGCACGTTCACCGACGGTGGCGGTGACTCGCTGAGCGCGCTGCGACTCATCGGCGCGGTGTACGCGGCCTGCGGCGTCCGGATGACCTGGGACGACCTCAGCACGGCCACGGACGTGGGCGACTTCGCCGCGCGCGTCCTCGACGCCGTCTCCGCCTCCGTCTCCGGGGAGGACGGGCGTTGAACGAACCCCTCACCCCGGAGGAGGCGACCCTCTGGCGCCACCAGCGGCGCCACCCGCTCAGTGCGATCTACAACATCTGCGTGGCCCTGGAGATCCAGGGCTCCGTCGCCGTCCCCTCGCTGCGAACCGCCGTCGCCGCCCTCGCCGACCGGCACCGGCTGCTGCGCTCGGCGGTCCGTGATGACGACGGGCGGCTGGAGTGGGAGGACGTGACCTCGGAGGGGCTCCGGGTGATCCGGGCAGACGCCGCGAGCCCGCACGCCTGGACGCAGGAGGCCGCCGAGGTCCGTCAGGAGGCCCGGCGGCCGTTCTTTCCCGGCGAGGCCCTGCACCGGGCGGTGTACTGGGACCTCGGCCCGGCGGGCGGTGTCCTGCAGCTCACCTTCCATCACTGCGTGTGCGACGGGCTGAGCGTGCGGCTGGCGGTCGAGGAGATCATCCGCGGCTACCAGGGCCTGGCGGCGGCCGAGCGGCCGGTGCTGCCGTACCGGCCGCTGGTGACGCCGGAGGAGGCCGCGCGTTTCTGGACGCCCCGGCTGGCCCTGGCCGGGGCCGGCTCGCCGCTCGGCACCGGCGAGCCCGCGGCGAGCGGCGAAGGCGTGCTCCTGCGGCGGGTCTGCGCCGTGGACCTGCGGCAGGTGGCCGTGCCACGGGCGAGGGACCTCGGCGTCAGCATGTTCGCCCTGACGATGAGCGGGGTGGCCGCGGCGCTGTCACGGTGGGACGGCGACTCGCGCGCGGTGGCCGTGGGAGTTCCGTTCAGCCACCGCACCCCCGCCGAGGACGCCCAGATCGGCTACCGGGTCAGGACGCTTCCCGCCCGGCTGGAGATCGAGCCGGAGGACACCCTGAGGTCGCTGGCGGCTCGCGTGGGCCGCGAGCTCCAGGACGCGGCCATGCACGCCGACTGGGGCATTCGGGCCGGGGACGGCGCGGGGGTGGGCGGCGAGTCGGTGGTCGTCGTCAACCTGCTGCAACCGGCCGGGATGGTCGGCCATCATCGACCGCCGCCCATCGAGGCCGGGGGCCTGCGCTGGAGGCCCAGGCTCCTGCACAACGGCACCGCCAAGTTCGCGATGAACGTCTACGTCGCCGCCCGCGACGGCCGGCTGGCCCTGACCTTCGAGTGCCGGGCCCCGGGCGGGCGGCGCACCGAGCTGGAGTGGTTCGCCGACCTCGCCGCGGCCACCGTCACCGACGTCTTCACCCTGCCCGCCGACCGGCCGGTCGCCCTGGCCGGCCGGGGCGCGCCAACGGCCCCGCCCGCCCGGACCCCGCCCGCCCAGACCCCGGCGGCGGCGTCCTTGCGGTGGGCGGGCGGTGGGCTGCGCGCCGTCGCGGAACGACATCCCGACGCCCCCGCCGTGGTGGAGGACCGCCCACGGGGCGCCCGCCGGGTCACCTACCGGGAACTCGCCGAGGCGAGCGAGCGGATGGCGGCGCGGCTGAGCTCCGCCGGGATCGACGCCGGCCAGGTCGTGGCCGTACGCCTGCCACGGGGCGCGCCACTGATCGCCGTGGTGCACGGCGTGCTGGACGCCGGTGGCGTCCTGCTGCCGCTCGACCCCGAGCTGCCGCCGGCCCGCGCGCGGTACATGCTCTCCGACAGCCGGGCCCGCCTCCTCGTCGAGGAGGGCTCGACCACCGAGCCCGGTGACCTCGCCGTGCTCGGGCAGCCGCTACGCGTCTCGGTGGCCGATCCGGCCGCGGGACCCTTCTCACCGACCCGGTCGAAAGACGCTCCCCGGGCCGCGTACGTGATGTACACCTCGGGGTCGACGGGCCGCCCCAAGGGGGTCGTGGTCGGCCACGACGGGCTCGCCAACCGGCTGGCCTGGATGCAACGCGCCTTCCCGCTCGGGCCGGGCCACGTCGTCCTGGCCAAGACCCCGCTGAGCTTCGACGTGTGCCTGTGGGAGCTGCTCTGGCCGCCGGCGACCGGCGCGACGGTCGTCACCGCGGCGCACGGCCGCCACGGCGACGCGGGTTACCTGTGCGACGCCGTCGAGCGTTACGGCGTCACCACGGCGCACTTCGTGCCGGCCATGCTGGGCACCTTCCTCGACGTCGCCGGCCATCGGCCGCTGCCCAGCCTGCGGCAGGTCTTCACCAGCGGTGAACGGCTGTCGCGGGCGCTGGCGGAGCGGACTCACACCCGGCTCGGCGTGCGGGTGCACAACCTGTACGGCCCCACGGAGGCCTCCATCGACGTCACGCGGTGGACCTTCGACCCCGTCGACCGGCGGCCTTTCGTGCCCATCGGCCGTCCAATCGACAACCTCGGCGTGCGACTCCAGGATCGTGCGGGGCGCGAGGTGCCACTCGGGGCCGTCGGCGAGATCGTCGTGGAGGGTGTGGGCGTCGGCCTGGGCTACCTCGGTGACGCCGCCGGAGACGGAGGCCGGTTCGGCGTCCGTGCCGACACCGGGGATCGCTTCTACCGCACCGGCGACCTGGCCCGATGGCGAGCCGACGGGGTGCTGGAATTCCTCGGCCGCCTCGACGACCAGGTGAAGATCAACGGCCGGCGGGTGGAGCTGGAGGAGATCGACGCGGTCCTCGGAGAGCATCCGGGCGTCATGGCCGCAGGAGTGCTCCACCGCGAGAACGTGACGGGGCCGGCCCGCCTCCAGGCGTTCCTGGTACCGCACGACGACGGCACGGCCGACGCGATGACGGCGGAGGACCTGCGCGCCCACGCGGCGGAGCGGCTGCCGCGCGTCATGGTGCCGACCCTGTTCACCGTGGTGGACCGGCTGCCGTACGCCGCCAGTGGCAAGCTCGCCCGTGCCGCACTCGGCGAGCTGACCGGCCGGGACCTGCCCTGGCCCGGCCCCGGTGTGGGGGCGGCCGGACCCGCCAAGCCGGGTGAGCCGGGTGAGCCGCCGGAGCGGGTGGCGGCACACGCGGCGGTGTGCGAGCTGCTCGGGCAGGCGGAGATCCCCGCCGACGTCGACCTGTTCTACCTGGGGGTCGACTCCATCAACGCGGTGCGGCTGGTGGCGCTGCTGCGCCGTTCCGGCTTCGCCGTCGAGGTGGCCGACATCTACGAGGCGCGTACGCTGCGCGCGCTCGCGGACCGGCTCAAACCCGGCCGCGAGGACCGCCCCGGCGAGGAAGAGGCCCCGGGGCCCGTACCGGACGAGCTCCGGCGCGGGCGCCGCGTCCAACGGCGGTTCCCGCTGTCCCACCTCCAGACGGGGCTGGTCTACCACCGGCAGGTGAGCGACGACTACCTGACGTACGTGACCTCGTACGAGCTGGACGGCACCGTGGACGCCGACCTCCTCCGTACCGCCATCGCCGGCGCGGCCCTTCGCCACGAGGCGGTCCGCACCGCCTTCGACCTCACGGCCGACGCGGGACCCGAGCAGGTCGTGCTCGACCAGGTCGAGACCGGCCTGATCGAGCACGACCTGCTCGGCGAGGCCGAGCCGGATGCGGCGTTGACGCGCTGGCGGGACGAGGTGCGCGGGCGGCCGTTCGCGTGGGACGCCCCCCCGCTGTTCGCCTTCCACCTGCACCGGCTGGCTCCCGGCCGGGCGGTGTTCTCCATCGTGGAGCCCTTCCTGGACGGCTGGAGCGTCGCGGTGCTGGGACGCGACATCCTGGACGGCTACGAACGCGCCAGGTCGGCCCGTGACGGCCACCCCCTGCCGCCCACCGTGCGCGAACCGGTCCCGTCGATCCCCTCCTACGCCTCCTTCGTGGCCGCGGAACGCGCCGCCGCCAGGGACGAGGCCGCGCTGTCGCACTGGCGTGCCGTGGTCGACAGCCCGGACGTGTCCTGGCGGCTTGCCGTGGGTGCGGGTGAGCCGGGCACCTCCGCCACCTGGCACCGGCACGACCACGTGTTCGGCGAGGAGGAGCTGCGGGCGCTGCGCGCGGCGGCCGATGCCGCACGGGTGTCGCTGCGCACCCTCGTCTGGGCGGTGCACATGCGCACCGTCGCGCTGTTCACCGGCCGGCGCCGCAGCGGATCCACGCTGATGGTGAACGGCAGGCCGGAACTGGCCGGCGCCGAGGCCATGTGCGGGCTGTTCCTGAACATGCTGCCGGTGACCGTCGACCTCGGCGAGGACACCACCTGGCGTGAGCTGGTCGACCGGCTCGTGGCCGCCGAACAGCACTCCTGGCGCCACCGGCGCACCCCGTACGCGGTGCTGCGCTCCCTGGCACCGGGCTTCGAGCCCTCGACGGTTTTCAACTACACCGAGTTCCGTCCCTACCGCGATCTGATCGAGGACACCGGCCGGTCACTGCGCGTCCGGAGCGTCACCGCCCTGGACCAGACGTACATGGACCTCACCGTGCAGTGCTCCCTGGACGCCGCCGGACGCCGGCTCCGGCTGTCCGTGGAGCACCGCGCGCCCGCCGTCACCGTGGCCGACGCGCGCCGCTTCCTCGCCTGCCTGGTCCACGCGGCCCGTACCGCGGCGCGGGACCTGGACTCCCCCGTGCACGCCGACCCGCTGCCCGCCGGGGAGCTGGCGCGCCTGGCCGAGGTCGGCCACGGCCCGGCGCGTACCTGGCCCGCCGAGCTGTCACTGGCGCGCGTCGTCGACGACCACGCGGCCATCCGCCCCCGGGCCGTGGCGGTGGAGGACGACGTCGAGTCGTTCGGCTACGCCGAGCTGGCCGCGCTGAGCCGCCACTACGCGCGCGGCGTCCACCGGCTGAGCTCGGCCCGGCACCCGGTCGTCGGCGTCCTGGCGCCACGCTCGGCCCGCTCATGGGCCGCCGTGCTGGCGATCTGGCGTGCCGGAGGCACCTACGTGCCGCTCTCGGCCCGGCTGCCCGCCGAGCGGATGGCGCGGATCGTCGAGCAGGCCGGTGTCGAGATGGTGTTCACCGACCCCCGCCACCGGGAGGTGGCCTCGGCGCTGCCCAGAGGCGTACCCCTGCTCCCCCTGGAGGGCCTGCCGTCCGGGGAGGTGCCGGCACAGCCGCCGCGGGCCTCCGCCGAGTGCGCCTACCTGCTGTTCACCTCGGGCTCCACCGGCCGGCCGAAGGGTGCGCGGATCGGCACCGTCGCGATGGTGAACCACTGGTGGAGCAAGGTCGAGCTGCTCGGCCTGGACGAGAACTGCGTGGTCGCCCAGTCGGCGCCGGCCTCCTTCGACGTGTCGGTGTGGCAGTTCGCGGTGCCGTGGCTGCGTGGCGGGCGGGTCGTGGTGATGGACGACGACCTGCTCCTGGAACCCGGCCGCCTGTTCGGCGCGCTCGACGAGCGCGGCATCCGGGTGTACGAGACGACCCCCAGCCACCTGGCCACCCTGCTCGACGCGGCGGAGGCGGCCGGCCTGAGCTGGCCACGGCCGGGCAGCGGCCTGGAGTGCATGATGGTGAACGGCGAGGCCGCCGGCGCCGACCTCTGCCGGCGCTGGCTGCGCGCGGGCGGCGCTCCCCTGGTGAACGCCTACGGGCCGACCGAATGCGCCGACGACATCACCCACATGGTGATCGACGATCCCGGCATCACCGGGAACGTGCCGATCGGCCGCCCCATCCCGAACATCGTCTGCGAGGTCACCGATGAGAGCGGCCACCCGGTGCCGCTCGGCGTCGAGGGCGAGCTCCGGGTGCGGGGGGCCTGCCTGGGTCTTGGCTATCTCGACGCCGATGACGAGCCTCGACGGTTCCTCCGGGCGGACACGGCGCCGCACCCGGTGGTCGCCTACCGGACCGGGGACCGCGTCCGTTTCACCGAGCGGGGCACCCTGCTCTGGCTGGGACGCGACGACGGGCAGGTCAAGGTACGCGGGCGGCGGATCGAGCTGGGCGACGTCGAGACACATCTGCGCGCTCATCCCGAGGTGCGGGACGCGGCGGCGACCGTCGTGCGGAGCGGCGGCGGACGGCTGCGGGCCGTCGTCGTGGCGCGCTCCGATCCGCCGAGGGCGGACCGCCGCGCGCTGCTGGACCACCTGGCCGCGCGCGTCCCGTCCTGGATGCTGCCCGACGAGATCGTCTTCGCCCCGGCGCTGCCGTCCACGGCGCACGGAAAACTCGACCGTCGTCTGCTGGCCGAGGCGCGGTACGCCCCGGCGGCCTCCGCCGCACACGACGCGGTCGCTTCCGTGGCGGTCGCTCCCTCCGAACTCGACGCGGTGGTGGCCCAGGAATGGCAGCGGATCACCGGCAGGTCGCCGGACCCGGACAGCGACTTCTACGCGGAGGGAGGATCCTCGCTGGACAGCGTGCGCCTGACGTCCCGCGTCGGGGCCCGCCTCGGCCGCGCGTTGAGCGTGACCGACCTGCTGCGCGCCCCGCGGTACCACGATCTCATCGCGCACCTGCGTGAACCCGACGAAGCAGACCCGGCCGGATCAGACCCGGCGGGATAGGCCGCCGGTCGAACCCGGCACCGCGACCGCCGTGTCCGAGGTCGTGGCTCTCCGTCAGACCGGCGGCCGGTCGGGCTCGGTCGCGCGCAGCTGCCAGCGGCCGTGGTGGGCGGTGAGCCGAACCCGGGACAGCGGCGGGACGTCGACGCGCCAGAACGAGGTGGGAGGCGCGGCGAGCACGTTCACCAGCGCGGCCCGGATGACCGCGGCGTGCGTCACCGCGACCGCCCGGCCGTGGAAGGAGTCCCGCCACAGGCCCGCCAGCCAGTCACCGGTCCGCTCGATCAGATCCACGACCGACTCCCCGCCGTGCGGCCTGGCGGCGGGATCGGTGAGCCAGTCCTGGACCGCCTCGGGTTCGGCGGCCTGGACCTCGGTGAGCCCGAGGCCGCGCCAGCGCCCGTAGTCGCAGTCGCGCAGGGCGGGCTCGATCGACGGGTCCAGCCCGAGCGCCGCCGCGGTCTCCCTGGCCGCGGCGGCGGGGCTGCACCAGGCCGTCGCCGCGGACTCCCACACGTTCCCGGCCGCCTGCCCGCCTCGTTCGGTGAGCGGTTCGTCGGCCGGGAAGGACGCCCGGGAGAGCGCGGCGGTGGGACCATGACAGACCAAGATCAAACGGATCGTCACGTGGCGGCTCCGGATGGTGAGCGGGAAATGGCGTCTGCGGATGGCTTTGGTTTCCTTACGGCCCATGGACGGAGCCGGATTCGCATCGTACGTTGTCATCAACCTGACTACGACGGCGAGCGGAATCGGTCGGATCTGAGCCGGCATGCCACTGTGAACGTACCGTTGCGGCCTTCTGGACCACGTCTGCGCATCGTCGTAGCCTCCCCACGATCGGGACGTGGCATTCCCGAAGGAGACGATTCCATGGCACAGGCTGCCGTACCCATCCCCCGGCCCCGTTCTCAGCCTCTCCAGATCCCCCTCCGCGAAGTCCTCCCATGGGCGATCTTCGGTGCGGTGCTGTCGCTCCTTCTCCTCTACTTCGTCGGAGCCGAACAGGGGGCGTTCTCCGTGTTCGGCGGTCAGTTCGTCCACGAGTTCGTCCATGACGGCCGGCATCTCCTCGGCTTCCCCTGTCACTGACCAGCAGACGGGACGTTCCATGACGATGCGCGCACTGCTGCTGCGCGGAATGCTCGTCGGACTCGTATCGGCCGCCCTGGCCCTGGTGTTCGCCTGGATCTTCGGCGAACACCAGGTGAGCCTGGCCATCGCGTTCGAGGGGCATCACGCGCACGAGACGGCGGCCGCCGAGCCGGAGATGGTCTCACGTGTCGTTCAGCAGACCTCCGGCCTGGCCGTCGCGATCGGCCTGTTCGGAGTGGCGGTCGGCGGGTTGTTCGCCGTGGCGTTCGCCCTCGCCTACGGACGGATCGGCGGGTTCGGCGTCCGCGCCACCTCGGCGTTGGTGGCCGGCGGCGGATTCGTCACCGTCGCGCTGGTGCCGTTCCTGATCTACCCCGCCAATCCGCCCTCGGTGGGCGTGGGTGACACCATCGGCGCCCGCACCGGCCTGTACTTCGCGGTGATCGCCATCTCGGTGGCGATCGTGATCGCCTCGGCGCAGGTGGGTCGCCGTCTGGCGGCGCGACTGGGCAACTGGAACGCCACGCTGGTGGCCGGTGCCCTCTTCGTCGCGCTCGTCACCGTCACCTATCTGGTGCTACCGGAGGTCAACGAGGTCCCCGCGGACTTCCCCGCCGTACTGCTGTGGCGGTTCCGCCTCGCCTCGCTCGGCACCCAGGTCGTTCTCTGGTCCACCCTCGGACTGGCGTTCGGCGCCCTCACGGAACGCAACCTGGCCGCCCGGCCGGGAAACGACCGGGCAACGGCGACGGCCAACGCCGGCTGATCCGCACCTGTGCCCGTACCCATGCCCGTGTCCGGTCCCGGACACGGGCACATCCGTGCCACTTATTGCTAGCCCCTCGACCGCGCCCACGCGGCATGACGGTGTGACCGCCCGGACGTCCCACGACTGGCGCACGACGTGACCGAGCGGGACGTCCGACGACCGCTCGCGGCCTCGTCAGCGGGAGACGTAGCAGTAGTTCGAACTGTTCTTGAAACGGTGGACGGCCTTCGGCCTGTCGAACCGCCACCGGCAGCCGGCGTCACGTTGGGCCTGGGTCAGATACATGGTCTGGTCTCCCTTCCGCCTGACACAGTAGGCACCCGGCCTGGGGGTCTTTCGGTATTCCACCCACTCCCAGCCGATCTCCTTGCAGTAGCCGGTGAAACGCCCGGGACCGAGTTCAACGAGCCGTGCCGATGCCGGTTCGGGCGACGGCCGTCCGGGCCACGAGTCTCCGGGCGAGGGTTCGGGGCCGGTGGAGGCTGAGGGTTCACGGGAGGGCGAGGGCACCGCCGGCTCCGTCGCGGGGCGACTGCTCCCGGCGGGAGCGGACACCGATGGTTCCGGCGCCTCAGGAGAGGCCGCCCCCGTACCGGTGGAGGCCGAAACACGGCCGGCGACGTCCTCCGGCGTTCCCATCGCGCCGGTCGGCGCCCGCGAGGTCCCTGGCCCCCCTGCCCCCGGCACGGTCGAGTCTCCGATGGTCAGCAGAGCGACGGAGGCCCCGGCGACTCCCGCGAGGATCACGAGGACCGCGAGGACCGTCGTACGCCTTCTCCCGCGCCTCCCGTGCACGTCCAGGTCCGTGGCGGCACCCATGACACCGGAGGCGTCCGCTCCGCCCCTACTCGGGAAACCCGACTCCGTACCCCGGACCGGCGAGTCATCTCCACCGTTCCCGCCCGGCGACCCCGGCCTCCCGACCCGGACCGGTGATCGCGAAGCACCGTCTCCTCCGGAAGCGCCCGGGCGGGGGACAGCGCGGGTCTCCGGTGAGTCGTCAGGAGCGGCCCCCCTCCCACGCACCAGCCGATCGAGGATCTGCTGCGCCGTGGGCCTCCGGCCGGGGTCCTTGGCAAGACATTCGGCGAGCAGGTCCCGCAGCGGCGTCTCGATCCCGTCGAGGTCGGGATCGAGGTTCAGAATCCTGTTGATGATCACGGGGATGGCGTCGTCACCGAACGGGGGGCGGCCCGTGGCCGCGAAGGCGACGGTGGAGGCCCAGGCGAACACGTCCAGGGCGAGACCGGGCCGACCGGCGCTCAGTTGCTCGGGGGCCATATAGGCGGGCGTTCCCACGATCCCGCTGGTCACCGGGCCGGTCCCGGCGAGGTCGCGGGCGATGCCGAAGTCGATGACCCGGGGACCGTCCGGGCCGATCAGCACGTTCTGCGGCTTGAAATCCCGGTGGACGATTCCTGCGTCATGCAGGGCGACCAGGGCGGTGGCCGTGCCGATGGCCAGGCGTTCCAGAACGCTGCCCGAACGCGGCCCCTCCTCGGTCACCACCTCCTGGAGCGCGCGGCCCGGGACGTACTCGCTCACGATGTACGGACGGTTCCCCGAGATGCCGAAATCCAGGACCTGCGCCGTGCAGAAACGGGCGACCCGTTTGGCGACTTCCAGTTCGCGCTCGAAGTCGTCACGGACGGCGCTGTCTCGACCGAGCCGGATGTGGAACAGCTTTATGGCCACCAGAGCGCCGGAATCCGTCTCGCCCAGATAGACGACGCCCTGCCCACCTTCCCCGATCTTCCGAACAATGCGATAAGCGCTGATTCGTGAAGGCTCCCCTGATTCCATAGATTGATCATCCTTCATACGCCCTTCACCGAATATGAACTATTCGACATAAATATCGGCCACGACAGCACAGGGCGGCGAGCCCCCCAGAGAGCACACTCCGGAGACGGCGGCTGAACTCCCCAGCCGCGCGACCGTGATCACCCATATGACGGTGAGGGGTTCCCCACATAAAGAAGAAGTCTTCAACCTGACATCCCGTGGAAGAGGGCATGGTCACACCGCTCCCTTCCGCCCGGCAGAGATCGGTGATGCAGTTCGCCGAATCGTTCATCGCAGCCGCTACAAGGACACCGCTTCCACGCCTGGTGGGTGGTGCGAAACTGCGCGATGCGCTCGTTCCACTCCCAGCGGCACCGGTCCCACTCCGACAGCGGCGCCGCCGTGGCAGTCGATGACAGGCATGGCCGGTAGGCGTACCGGGCCCCTCCAACTCGCCTGATGTCGTCATACGGAACCTCGTGAGAGGGAACAGAGCCGGGTCCCGCTCCTGACCGGGACCCGGCCGTACGATGAGCCTCACCCCCGATGGCCCGTGCCCGGACCCCTGACCGGAGCGCGGTCGCATGGTGGACCTCCCCCTCGACGGCCCGCAGCCGGGCTTCCCGACCGGAGACCGGGCACGGTGAGTGTGTCGTTCAGCGTCCGCCGACGTAGGCGGCGAGGGTCCCCAGCCCGGTGGGTCCGCCGACCGGCCGCGTCGTCGCGGGTGGGTAGTTCAGCTCGGACTCGTCGTAACGGCGGGTCTTCATGTGCCAGAGCAGGACGCCCGCCATCCAGTCCTGCAGCTCCGTCACGTAGCCGTTGAGTGCTTCCCGAGCCTCCCCGTCGAGGTCGAAGTCGTCGACCAGTACCGGGAGCTCGGTGGCGACGATGTGCTCGAACTGCCGCATTCGAGACGTCATCAGGTCGTTGACGATGTCGACCGCCTGTCGCAGGTCGCAGTTGAGGAAGTCCTGGACGACCAGCACGCAGTTGTGCAGCTCGCCTTCGAACTGGATCTCCTTCTGGTAGGAGCAGAGGTCGTTGACCAGGCAGGCGTAGTCGGCGGCCGAGTCGTCCAGCCCGCGCATCGTCCGGGTGTTGTAGACCTCGGGCGGCACCGACTGGCCGTGGGCCAGCCGGGACAGGCTCATGGTGAGGTCGGAGCCGAAGGTCTTGCGGCGCATCTCGATGTAGTCGACCGGGTCGGGAACCCGGTTCTGGATGTGGTTGGCCAGCTCCCACAGCCAGCTCTCCGTCATGTCCTCGACGGTCCGGCGGAACCCGGCACGCGCGCTCTCCGTCATGGGGGTCGCCGTACGGAACCACAGGTCGGCCAGGCCACGCTCGATCGGGTTGGTCGGCGGCGGGGTGGCGGAGAGGTCGAGCGGCATGAACGCCGACAGCCGCTCGTTGAACACCTTCGCGCCGAGCATGTCACGCCGGGACCCGAACACCACCGGGAAGTAGTCGTCGGCGTAGGTCCCCCAGGTGAGCCAGAACGTCGAGATGTCCAGTTCGGGGCCGGACGCGTCCGGGTTGATCGCCCCGGCGCAGATGGCGAAGTCGTAGCCGTCGAGCTTGTGCTCGGTCCAGACGGCCAGCCCGGGGAAGCCGGGTAGCTGCTCGAACATCCCCATCTCGCGCGCCCACTCCACCGCGTGGCTGCGGGCGCTGTCCAGGTTGGGGTTCATCCTGGCCGTGTACGGCATGTAGATCTCGGGCAGCGGCACCGACCCCACCTTCCGCAGGGGGACGTGGGTGTGGCTCCTGATCCCACCCGGGCCGGTGACGCCGGACGCCAGCCTGATGCGCGTCGCCGAGGTGCCCAGGCCGGTGGGACCACCGAGGAGGGCCGGGGCGACCGGGGAGGTCTGCGAGGCCCCGTTCATGTAGCGGCTGGAGCGCATGTGCCACTCATGGCCACCCGACTGCCAGTCCTGGAGCCCCTTGACGTACGCGAGGACGTCGATGCGGGACTTCAGGTCCAGGCCGTGCTCCTCGAAGAGGGCCGGCAACTCGGTGAGGGCGGTGTTCTCGAACTGGTGCAGCCTGGAGGTGATCAGGTCGTTGACCGCGTCGGCCGCCTGCTGGGTGTCGTAGCCCAGGAAGCGCTCGAAGACCAGCACCCCGTTGCTGAGCTCGCCCTCGTCGCCGACCTCCCGCTCGTAGGAGAAGAGGTCGTTGCGCAGGTGCACCCCGTCGGAGAAGGTGTCCCTCAGCACGCGCATCGGCCGGCTGGCGGCGACGACGGCCGGGACCTCCGCGCCCGCTGCGTGCTCCACCAGGTTGGCCGACCAGGGGGCGCCGCCGACCTTACGCCGCATCTCGATGTACTCGATCGGGTTGGCGACGCGCCCGGCGTTGATGTTGGCGAGCTCCCACAGGGACTCGTCGAGGAGGTTCCTGGTGCTCTCGACGAACCGGGCCCGCCAGTCGGCGGACATGGCCGGGATGGTCCGGGCCCACAGGTCGGCCAGGCCGCGCTCCACCGGGTTCTCCGGCTCGGGAGCGGGCCCGGTGGGGTGCACCGGCATGAAGGCCGCCAGCCGGTCCAGGTACTCCTTGGCGCCGGCCAGGTCACCGCTGCGCTTGAAGGTCTCCAGGAAGTGGTCGTCGAAGAAGAACACCCACACGTACCAGTCGGTGATGAGGTCAAGCTCACCGGCGGGCGCGTCGGGGTGGGTGTAGGCGCAGAGCAGGCCGTAGTCCATCGCCTCCAGCCTGTCCTCGTCCCAGATGCCGAGGTCGGGATCGAGGATGCCCATGTCGTGCGCCCAGGCCCTGGTGTGCTCGCGCGCGGTCTCCACGTGGGGGTTCAGCCTGGCCGGATACGGCAGGTAGAAGTCAGGGAGCTCGAAGGGTTGCATGTTCCGTCCTTCCGTATCCGACGTCGACGCGTCCGGCGGCGTCCCGGGCATCGGGCGTCAGGAGCACGGCGAATCGATGAGGCGACTCCTCTTTCCGGAAGCCACGACAGGCAGAACGTTACGCAATGACCACGGAGAGTGAAAGGGATTATCGCGAATACGCCATGGCACGGTCAGGACATCCGGTGCCCGCCGACCAGTGCTCCCGGCGACCCGGGCGCGACGCGTCGGCCGCGAGGTCGCGGAGCTGGTCGGCGAACGCGAGCGCCTGTTCCGGCGTCATCCGGGGCTCGGTGCCGACGTAGAAGACCACGATGTCCCCGCTCGGGGACGTCGTGGCGGTGAACGGGAGAGACGGGTGGATAACCATGATGGGGTCATCCTTGCCTGCTCCACCGACAATTCGCAGGTCCTTTTACGCCAGGCACCCTCATCACGTGAACCAAATACACGTACTCGATGCCGCCGATCGACGTCCGTCAACGCTGTGAGATAAGTTGTCGTCCACATGTCGAATGGGCTGACGTGGGAAAACGGAGGCTGGCGATGGCAGGGGACGAGGCGAGCGTCACCGCCGCCGACATCGCGCGGATGGCGGGCGTCGGCCGCGCGGCCGTGAGCAACTGGCGGCGACGGCACGAGGACTTCCCCGAGCCCGTGGGCGGGACGGCGACCAGCCCGACCTTCTCGCTCGGCGCCGTCGAGGCGTGGCTGCTTGCGCAGGGCAAGGTGGCCGAGCTCCCGCTACGCGAGCGCGTCTGGCAGCAGGTCCGCGCCGCCGGCGACGACCTCAGGCTCGGCGAGGTCGTCGCCGAGGCCGCCGAGCTCCTGCTCGGCCAGGGCAGGCCCCACACCGTCCCGGCCCCCGCGTGGGAGCTGATCAGACGGTACGCCGAGGAGGAGGGCGGCCCCCAGGCCATCCGCTTCCTGCTGGACCGCTACGCCGACGTCCACTCGCGCCGCCTGGCCGAGACACCCGCCGAGATCGCGGACTTCATGGCCCACCTGGCGGGGCCCGGCGCCCGGTCCGTCCTCGACCCCGCCTGCGGCCTCGGCGTCCTCCTCGCCGCGGCGGCCCCGGGGCGGCGCGCGTACGGGCAGGAGTACGACGACTCCCTGGCCCGGCTGGCACAGTCACGCCTGGCACTGGCCGGAGCGGGCGACGAGGCACCGGCGGGCGGCAGGGCGAAGACGGGCGGTGCGCCGGAGATTGGCGGCGAGGTCAGGGCGGGCGACTCGCTGCGCCATGACGCCTGGCCCGACCTGACCGTCGACGCCGTCGTGTGCCATCCCCCGTTCAACGAGCGCCACTGGGGATACGACGAGCTGACGAGCGACCCCCGCTGGGAGTACGGGCTGCCGCCCAAGATGGAGTCGGAGCTGGCCTGGGTCCAGCACGCGCTCGCCCACCTGGCGCCGGGCGGCGTCGCGGTGCTGCTGATGCCCGCGATCGCCGCCAACCGCCGCTCGGGCCGCCGCATCCGCAGCAACCTGCTGCGCCGCGGGACCCTGCGGGCCGTCATCGGCCTCCCCCCGAAGGTCGCGTCGGGTGGCACCGCGCTGCCCGTGCACATCTGGGTGCTGCGCAAGCCCACCGCCGACGACCGCACCCCCTCCCGCGTCCTGATGGCCGAGGCCGACCTGGGAAACCTCGACGCGGTCGCCGAGCGGTGGCGTGAGTTCCACGCGGATCCCGACCTCGACGTCGACAGGCCGGGCGAGAGCCGCACGGTCCCGATCATCGAGCTGGTCGACGAGGACGTCGACGTCACCCCTTCCCGGTATCTCGGCACCGAGGAACAGGTCTCCGCGGAGGGATACCTCCTGCTCCGCGGGCGGCTGGCCGAGCGGCTCGGACGGCTGGCCACCCTCGTCCCCGAGGCCGTCCCCGGCACCGGCCAGGAGTTGCCGTCCGTCACGCTGGCGGAACTGGAGCGAATCGGGGCGCTGGCCGTCTGGCAGGCGGGGCGCTTCGAGATCGACGGCTCTGGCGATCCGGTGCTGACCGACCGGCACGTCCTGGACGGGGGCGCGGTGGAGACGCGCACCCGCCCCGGGGGCCGGGTCAGGATCGAGCCCGGAGACGTGGTCGCCGCCGTCGGGGCCGGCGGCCTGGTCACCCGGGTGATCGAGGAGTCCGGCCTGCTGCTCGGCCCCCGGCTCGTCCTGCTGCGCCCCGACCCCGACCGGCTGGACCCGTTCTTCCTCGCGGGCTTCGTCCGGGCGCTCTCCCCGGGCGCCACGACCGGCACCCAGTCCGGCTCCACCCGCTTCGACCCGCGCCGCGCCCAGGTGCCGCGCCTCTCGGTCGAAGAGCAGCGGAGGTACGGCGACACCTTCCGCAGGATCTTCACCTTCGAGGCCGAACTCCGGGAGCTGACCACCTCGGGCCAGACCGCCGCCACCGCCCTGACCCACGCCCTCGCCGCCGGAACCCTCGCTCCCCCGGCCTGAGGTGTTCTTCTGTATGGGCGGGCACGACCTGGCCCTGCCCAGTCGATGGCTGATAGCTGCGGGGTCGACACCGCCGAGGCCGGCGCGTTGCCGACGCCGACCATGGAGAAGATCACCCGTCGATCGCCCAGACCGTCCGGCACCTCTCGAGACGCCACCCGAACCCTGGCCGTCCTCGGCCTCATATGATCAACAATCCTCAACCGACTTTTCCGGACCCCTGACATGTCGACGCTCCCCATATCGGAGGGGGCGATGGAGTGCCTTTCTCCCATTGACAGTGAGTGATGATCGGCCGTGACCTTCACATATCCATTGCTGTGATTAACGCCACACGCCTTCTTTGGAGCGATCCCAAACTTGAACGTGTAGCCGACCATCCTTCGGTTGACAAATGGTGAAAGTAAGTTTCAGCAGGCAGTTGCCTGAGCGACGACTCAGTACTCGGGCGATAGGACGAATACATCGCTCCGTCCCCGCATTTCGTTACACCGTGCCGATGGGATCACTGACAGCAATCATTTACTCCGTTTGACCAACTTCTTACGATCAGGGCGCTTTATTCCCTCTTTACACCCCTTGACTGTGTGAGTGGAGCCTGCGTGCGCCCGTTTCCCCCCACCACCCCACCCCGCCCGAAACCTCCGGGCCCGAGCCGTACCGAAGACGTAAACGGTTACGGCGACGGTGCCTGGTCGCCACCGCGATCAGCGTCACCCTGCTGGCGTCGATGGCCCCGGCCGGCCCGGCACTGGCGCAGACCTCCGCGACGGCGGCCGGGCCGGGCCTGCTGTCGCAGCTGGCCTCCGGGATCGGCGGGCTGTTCGCCGAGACCCCGCGCGGGCAGATGCGCACCGGAACCGGTGCGGCCGCGCTGCCCGGCCGCACCGGAGCTTCCAGGTCGGGTAAGCCGAAACCGCCGGGCAAACGCGTCAAGGAACTGACCGCCAAGCGCTCTGCGCACGGCACGGTGTTCGAACTCGACGACGGCCGCCGGCAGGTGGAGCTGTCGAGCGTGCCGCGCCACTACCAGGACGCGGCCGGCACCTGGAAGGACATCGACACCCGGATCGGCTCGGTCGCCGAGGACGGCTTCACCCACGGCAACGATGCCAGCGGGTTCTCCTCCCGGTTCGGTGAGGCCACGAGCAAGCTCGCCAAGATTCAGCTGGGCAAGCGGCAGCTGACGCTCGGCGTGGCCGGGGACTCCAGGAAGATCGTCCCGAAGGTCGACGGGTCCACGCTCACCTATCCGGGGGTATGGGACGGCGCCGATGTGGTCTACAAGGTCACGGCGGAGGGGGTGAAGGAGTACCTGGTGCTGTCCAAGCCGCCGGCGGCCGACGCCTCGTTCGCCTTCACCGTCAAGTCCGGCGGCGTGAGCGCCAAGCAGAACACCGACGGGTCGATCGCGTTCACCGCGGATGGATCCGATGCGCCGACGTTCACGATCCCGAAGCCGTTCATGATCGATGCGACGGATGATCCGGTCTCGCCGTACGGCAAGCGTTATTCCGAGGCGGTCACCCAGACGCTGAGCGGGCAGGGCGCCGAGACGACGATCACGTTGAAGCCGGACGCGGCCTGGCTGGCCGCGCCGGAGCGCAAATGGCCGGTGGTGATCGACCCCACGATCACGATCCAGTCGAACGGGTTCGACGGCAGCGACACCTACGTCAACTCCGCGGCCAAGACCACCAACTACGACGGCTCGTGGAAGCTGCCGGTCGGGAAGATCTCCTCCACCGGGATCAACCGGGCGCTGCTGTACTTCAACATGCCCTCGGAGATCGCGCTCGGTACCCAGGTCGATGAGGCCCACCTGGAGACCTACTTCGACCAGGCGCTGGGTGAGGCCGGGCCGGTGACGGTGGCCGCGCACGAGATCACCAGCGAGTGGTCCGGCTGGGATGTCACCTGGAACACCCAGCCCACCGTCGCCGCCACCCCGGCCGCGACCGTGGTACGCAACGCGGGTGAGCTGTCTCGCTGGCATTCCTTCGACGTCACCGCCATGGTCAACGGCTGGTACTCCTCCTATGAGGCGCCGATGAACGGCATCATGCTCAAGGCCGTCGATGAGACCTCCACCGGCAAAATCGCCGGCCCGGTGTATGCGGCCGGTGAGGACCTCTACGGCGGCGACGGCATGACCGGGGAGACGGCCACCTTCCCCAAGCTGGTCGTCACCTACGGCAACCCGGGTGTGGTGCTGAACCCGGTCACCACCGCGACCTCGGTGGGGGCGTCGCTGTCGTGGAGCGCCTACGCCGACCCCACCCCCGGCGACGCGTCCGATGACCTGGCCGAGTACCGGCTGTATCGCACCTGCCCGAGCGGCTGTCAGCTCGGCGGCGGTCACGGCACCAGCGATGCCCAGCTGGTGGCGGCGATCTCACCGGATGCCACCTCCTATGTCGACACCAGCAGCGGCGGCGACCCGGACGCGGTCACCGACCCCTCCTACACCCACGAGGCCACCTACCGGCTTGAGGCGGTGCTGAAGAACGGACAGGCCGTCCCGTCGCCGGAGCAGACGGTGATCCTGCCCCGCCCGGGTCAGATCGCCAAGATCCTCTACACCGGCGCCGATACCACCTTGGCCTCCGGCGAACCCGACGCGGTCCACGACCAGGTGAGCGGGCAAAAATGGCTGCAGGCCGCCAACACCGCCACCACCCTGGGTAACACCCGCGCGGTGGTCAAATTCGCCGACTACGCAGACGAGATCCCATCTGATGCGCAGGTCACCGAGGCGACGTTGTCGCTGTGGGAGGCCAACAGCACCGGCACCGGCGCGGCATTCACCGCCCATAAACTCACCCGTGCCTTCGACGAGGCCGCGACCTGGGCCAAGGCGGATGCCGCCACCTCCTGGACCACCGCCGGCGGCGACTTCGACGCGGCCGCGCTCGCCACCGTGTCAGCGGTGAGCGCGCAGCCGGGCTGGCGCAAGTGGACCGTCACCGGCGCCGCCCAGGCCTGGAGCGCGACCCCGGCCGCCAACCACGGCCTGCTCGTCAAGGTCGCAGCCGAGGCCGGATCAGCCAAGCAGTCCGTGCAGTTCCTGGCCTCCGAGGCCGATGAGCCGGTGCTGCGGCCCCGGCTACGGGTCACCTATGTCGAGAAGACCTCCGGCTCCTCGGCGTTCTACGTGCCGGGCACCCCGGAGCGGATGGACGTCGGCGCCACCACCAAGCTCCCGGTGGTCATCACCAACACCACCACCCAGACCTGGCCGGCGGCCTCCACCAAGGTGGGCTACTTCTGGAAGCTGCCCGACGGCACCGACATCTCCACCACCGACAACCAGTTGAAGACCGCGCTGCCGGCCACCCTGGCCCCGGGGCAGAGCACTGTGGTCGACGCCGACGTCAAGGCGCCCACCCTGTCGGCCGAGGGCAACAAGGCCGAGGCCGTGTCCCTGGTGTGGGACGTACAGGACACCCTCACCAACAACTGGAAGTCGGCCTCCCACCAGCTGCCGCAGCTGCCGCAGCAGATCCGCGTCGACTCGCCGACCTCCGACCTGCTGGGGGCGGAGAAGTTCTACGCCTACACCGGTAAGAACACCGGCGCCGGCTCCACCGCGTTGGTGAACCCGTACGCGGGCAACGTGGTGTGGAACTACAACGCGTTCTCCAACCCCTCGCGCGGCATCTCCACCTTCGCCCGGATGACCTACAACAGCCTCGACACCAGCGCCTCGGCGATGGGTTACGGGTGGTCGTTGCAGGCCTCGACGTTGCAGCGGCTCGGCTCGCAGGTCTACTTCCACCCGCCCGGCCAGACCTGGCCCACCCAGGTCCGGTTGACCGACGGGGACGGCACCACGCATGTGTGGACCCTGCCCGAAGGCACGGACCCGTCCGCCTGCAGCCCGTCCACCTGCGCCTACAAAAACCCCCGCGGCATCCACCTGTATCTGCAGAAGGTCGACCCCTCTTCCTTCGGAAACGATCGTGAGCTGGCGGCGCAGCGCACCTGGGTGTTCACCAAGCCCGACCGCACCCAGTTCTTCTACGACGACGAAGGCTTCCAGTCGGCGATCGTCGACAAGAACGGCAACACCATGTCGTTCACCTACGAGCGCCGCAAGTCCAACAACAAGCCGACCAAGTTCCTGACCTACATCACCGACGCCGCCGGGCGGCGCACCCTGACCCTGAACTACTACAAAAAGGGCCAGGACTACACCTACATCAACGACGCCGGGACCGAGGTCAACGACACCAAGCTGACCAACCCGCACATCATCGACACCGTGGAGTCGATCACCGACATCGCCGGACGGAAGGTCACTTTCACCTACAGCGACAAGGGCCTGATGGCCAAGATGGTCGACGGCGCCGGCGATCCCGAAGCCAAGACCTTCCGCTTCACCTACGACGCCACCCAGGGCAACAAGAACGTCAAGCTCGTCGCGGTGAAGGACCCGCGGGGCAACACCACCGCGCTGAAGTACTACGAGGCGCCGGTCGACCCCAAGGACAAGTGGAAGATCGAAACGCTCACCGACCGGTTGGGCGGGGTGACGAAGTTCGACTACGTCGACCCCGACGGCCCGCAGGGCGGCGTCATCCACGCCACCGTCACCGACCCGTTGCAGCACGCCACCAAATACGTGCTGGACGCCTACGGCCGGCCGGAGTCGATCGTCAACGCCAAGAACGAGACCACCGCGCTGACCTGGGACCCCGATCACAACGTGGTCAAGCTGACCGAGGCCAACGGCGCGTTCGCCACCTGGACCTTCGATCAGAAGACCGGCTACCCGCTGGAACTGAAGGACTCCGAGGCCAACCACAACAACACCGCCCCCACGGTGCTGGGCTATCAGAGCTTCCTGAACGGCTACGTCGCCGACCTGACCGAGAAGACGTCTCCCGAGGGCCGTAAGTGGAACTTCGGCTACGACGCCAAGGGCAACCTCAAGACGGTCACCGACCCGCTCGGCGTCGCCTCTCCCGCAGCCGGGGACTACACCACCTCCTACGACTACGACGGCTTCGGCCAGCTGACCAAGAGCACCGACGCCAACGGCAACCCGGCTACTTACGGTGATTACCACCCGACCGGGTATCCAGAGAAGATCACCGACGCGTACAACAACGCCACGGTGACGTCGTATGACGTGCGCGGCAACGTGTTGTCGGTGACCGACGCGCTGGGCAAGAAGACCACCCAGACCTACGACCTCTTCACCCGGCCGCTCGAGTCGAAGGTGCCCAAGGACCAGGACGCCGGGAAGTTCATCACCACTCCGGCCCCGGTCTACGACCGCAACGACAACATCACCAAGGCGACCGCGCCCAACGGGGCGATCTCGACCGCGGCCTACGACGACGCCGACCAGCTGCTGGAGTCGCTGCTGCCGAAGGATGCTGCGGACGGGCCGGAGCGTAAGGCGTCCTTCACCTACGACCTGGCCGGCAACCTCAAGACGCAGACCGAGCCTAAGGGCAACCTCACTCCCGAGGCGGGCGACTTCACCACCACGTATGCCTACGACCCTATCTACCAGCTGACCGACGTGCTCAACGCCGCCCAGCACAAGATCACCTACGTCTACGACAACGTCGGCAACACCATCAAGGTCGTCGACCCGCGCAAGAACGCCACCGCCGATGCCGGCGACTACACCACCATCTCCACCTACGACCGCAACCACCAGGTCACGCACGTCAAGGACGCCGCCGGACATCAGACGGTCACCGACTACGACCTGGACGGCCTCGTCGAAGGACAGACGGATCAGGAGGGCAACAAAACCCTCATCACGCTGGACAAGCGCGGCGCGGTGACCGAGACGAAGGTCCCGCACTCGGCCACCGACGGGACGATCAAGTACACGACCACGCAGTTCGTCTACGACCAGGTCGGCAACCGCACCAAGGTCATCACCCCGCGCGGGGTGGAGACCACCGACGATGCGGCCGACTTCATCGCCGAAACCAAGTACGACAAGCTCAACCGCCCGGCCGAGGAGATCTACCCGTTCGATAAGGACGACCCGAAGTACAACACCCCCGACTCGGTGAAGTACGCCTACGACGCCGTCTCCCGGCTGAAGGAGATCTCCGCGCCGCCCTCGCACGGGCAGACCATCCGCAACATCACCACGATGACCTACTGGGACAACGGCTGGTCCAAGACCACCGCCGACCCGTGGGACATCAAGACCACCTACGACTACAACACCCTCGGAGCGCAGACCAACCGTACCGTCACCAGCGCGGCTGGCTCCTCCCAGCGGGCGCTGGACTGGTCCTACTTCCCCGACGGCAAGCTCAAGACCCACTCCGACGACGGCACCCCGCTCGGCCTGGACGTGGTACTCGACGACAACTCCGATGTCGGTCAGGTCACCGCCACCGGCTCCTGGACCACCATCGGTACCAACAGCGTGGGAACCGGGCTGGCGGCCACGGTCGAGCCGGGGACCGGTTTCACCGGTTATGACTACGCCATCGCCCCGGCCGGCACCGGTTCGTCGTCCTTCACCTGGAACCTCACCACTCCCTCACAGGGCACCTACAAGGTCCAGGTGAAATACCCCACCGGCGCGACCGCGACGAACGCCAAGTACACGATCAAGCACGACGGCGGCCAGGCGACCGCCACCATCGACCAGACCACTCGCGCGGGTGAGTGGGTCAGCCTGGGCGAGTTCACCTTCGCCGAAGGCAACACCCACTCCGTCACGCTGACCGACGAGGCCAACGGCATCGTCGCCGCCGATGCGGTCAAGCTGGTGCGCGACACCACCGGCACCATCGACACCGAAAAGAAGGACTTCGCCTACACCTACGACCCCAACGCCAACCTCACGAGAATCGCCGACAACTCACCCACCGCGAAGATCGACACCTGGGACATCGCCTACACCGGCCTCAACCAGATCGATCGGATCCTCGAAAAGGTCGGCGGTGCGGGCGGCACGGTCAAGAACACCACCACCTTCACCTACAACGAAAACAGCGCCGTCACCGAGCGCACCCACGACAAGACGCTGGCCACCTACCGCTACGACGTCCGCGACCTGGTCGACCAGGTCGTCAACAAGAAGTCGGCCACCGACACCGGCCCGAAGACCACCACCTACACCTACACCCCCAAGGCCGAACGCCTCACCGAGACCAAGGCCAACGGCAACACCGTCACCTACGACTACTTCCTCGACAGCCTGCTGCGCCACTCGATCGAGAAGAAGCCGAACGCCACGGTGGTCTCCGAGCACACCATCGGCTACCAAGGCAACGGCCACCGCTCCCGCGATCTGGCGAAAATCCAGAACGCCGACAACCCCGGCGCCTACCTGGAAAACGACTACACCTACACCTACGACCCCCGCGACCGCATCGCCAAAACCGTCAAAACCCCCATCGGCGGCGGCGCCGCGACCACCGAAACCTACAGCCACGACGCCAACAGCAACGTCTACGACCAAACGGTCCAAGGCAAGCAGACCACCTTCACCTTCGACCGCAACCGGCTGATGACCTCCACCACCGCCGGAGCCACCTCCACCTACAACTACGACCCCTACGGCCGGCTGCGCACCATCACCGGCGGCGGCGCGGTGCAGGAGAAGTACACCTACGACGGCTTCGACCACGTCGTCAAACACGAAAAACTCGGCGCCGCCGGCAGCACCGTCACCACCTACACCTACGACCCGCTGGACCGCACCACCACCAAGACCGAAAAGACCGGCACCGCCGGCGCGAAGACCACCGCCTACTCCTACCTCGGCCTGTCGGCCGAAGTCCTGGACGAGGAAGTCGCCGGCAAACTCACCCGCTCCTTCCAATACAGCCCCTGGGGCGAGCGGCTGTCGCAGGTGAAGATCAAGGCCGACGGCGGCGAGGAGTCCTCCTACTACGGCTACAACGCCCACACCGACGTCGAAACCCTCACCTCCGAAACCGGCGACACCCGCGCCACCTACGGCTACACCGCCTACGGCAGCAACGACGACACCCTCTTCACCGGCATCGACAAACCCGACCCCATCGACCCCACCGCCAAGGAGGAGTACAACCCCTACCGCTTCAACGCCAAACGCTGGGACAACTCCACCAGCATGTACGACATGGGGTTCCGCGACTACAACCCCGGCCTCAACCGCTTCCTCACCCTCGACTCCTACAACGGCGCCCTCGCCGACCTGAGCCTCGGCACCGACCCCTGGACGTCCAACCGCTACTCCTTCACCGGCGGCAACCCCATCACCAACATCGAAATCGACGGCCACTACAACGTCGCCAGCTCAGACGGCGGTGGCATACCCGCTGCCACCACGTCGCCGAGCCCGACGCCCAATGCGTCTCCTACTGTGCCGGTTTCCGCTCCCTCACCGAAGCAGTCCTCTGCTGCGTCGCCGACTCCTACCCCTTCTCCCGGTCAAGACATCAACAAGTACTTCAGGCACTGCGAGAAAATCGGGCACGAGAATTGCCAATGGGGCAAGTCAGAGGTAGCTGCACTCTATGACCTTTTCGTCGCAGACTACGTCGACTGTGCCGGCGGTGACACCGAAGCGTGTGCCTGGGCCTCTGCGGGAATTGTCACCGCCGGCATTGGCAAGATTGCATCAATGATCGCCAAGGCCGGTCGGGTCGCCAGCACGGTCAGAAAGATCGCTAAGGCCTGTCGCCAAAGCTTCGTGCCCGGCACCGAAGTGCTCATGGCCGACGGCACCCGCAAACCGATCGAAGACGTCAAGGTCGGCGACGAGGTGCTGGCCACCGACCCGGAAACCGGCAAGACCGAAGCCAAGCCCGTCATCGCCCTAATCACCGGCGAGGACGACAAGAACCTCGTCCAGATCACCGTCGACACCGACGGCAAGAAGGGCGACAAGACAGGCCTGGTCATCGCCACCGAGATCCACCCCTTCTGGGTACCCGCGCTACGCAAATGGGTCAACGCCAAGGACCTCAAACCTGGCATGTGGCTACGCACCGCCGCCGGCACCCACGTCCAAGTCACAGCAATCGAAAAGTGGACCGCCTACCAGCGAGTCCACAACCTCACCATCGCCGACATCCACACGTACTATGTGCTCGCAGGCACTGCGCCGATCCTCGTCCACAACTCAGGCGACTGCGGTGAAGTGGCTCTCGGTATTAGGAAAGAAGGCGATCTCCGCAATTTTGCGGATTCACGCGAACTTACTCACTTCCTCGACAAAACTAGAGACGAGGCGCTTGGATCCGTGCGAGATGTAGCCTTCTACAAGCCCGGGAATAGAATTCATATCAACCTCGATGGCTTCGATCACGCGGACGATGCGGCTCTCGCCTTTAGAACGGCATACAATCGAGGCGGCGGCGACAACTGGTTCACAACGGAGCGTGAGATGAGAATCGTCGGAGACTCGGTGCGAAGGGGCTACCGGGACTGGAGCAGTATCACCTTCTACCGCAACGGGAACGTAGTGGATGTCCCGCTCCCCGGATTTTTGGGAGAGTGAGATGACAAAGGTCGCTGGCTGGGGACGGGAATTCCGACTCTGGCACTACACCGTGAGCTATTCACAGCTGTTGTTAAGAAGCATCGATATCAACGACTCTACTAAGCGAATCGATCTACTCTTCAGTAACGTCGAGCGGATGCAGGTCAGCTCTGAATATAATCACCTCACTATCGAAGAGTTCGCTTCATCAACCGATCCAAAATTATCGGAACTCGGCCTCCAAGTACCGAAGTTTGGGAAAATATTCCTGATCAACGGCGGCCCTGACTTTGTGACTGCTACCCATTGTCAGTGGCATGAGGACGACGGTGATGCGCGTTCACCGTCGAAGTTCGGGCCCCTTCGGGGGACTGATTAGAAGACGGGCGACCGGATAGGTGGGCACATCTCTGGCGGTGGCGAACATATGAAGAGGGTCGCGAGACGGCGGTCCCCATGCGTATGTGGCTGGCTCTGTTTCCGTTAGCGTTGTCCGTCAATCTGTGAGGGCGGTTATAGGACCTCTATAATCGCCCTCTGGGCGTTGAAGACGGACGGTTGTGCTTGGGTGGTCCCCGGAGGGCTCGTAGGTCACATGCCGACCAATAACGGAGTCCCATATGCTCCGCGACCCATCGAGGTGATCTCAGCAAGATCAATACCCCTATCTGTCAGACTGCCGCGAAACACGGACGTATGAGTCCTTTTGATATGAAGCAGGGCGATATAGGACATGCGACCTATCATCGTGATCCTGAGCGATGTGGATACTCACAGGAAGCTCGTGGACCGACTGCGCCATGTCGGCTCCTACAGCGAGGGGGAGTTCTTCGATCGCCTGGAACGAGGGGGTCCAGCCCCAATTGTGGGAGAGGTCTTCGACGATGGTGAGGCCCCTGCCGGAGGTGTCCAGGGGGTCGGCCTGTCTCATTCGGGGGACGGCTATGCAGGAGTCGTAGACGTCGACGGTCATCAGCTCATTCTCTCTGGTGATCCTGATGCGGATGGCGGTTGGGTCGGGGACGGCTGATGAGCCGTATGCGATCGCGTTGGTGACGAGTTCGGAGGCCAGGAGTTCGGCGATTTCCGGGGTGTCTTCCGACGTGTTCCAGTCGGTGGCAATGTCCCGGACGAATCGGCGGGCGGAGGCCACGTTTCTCGTTTCGCGCGGTATCCATCTCTCCCCCAGCACGGCCAGGGAAGGGTCCAGCGTGTAGCGATATTCGATCAGCGCCGCGTACGCCTTGAGAGCCTCTTTTCCGGTCTCCCCTTCTTCTTTGGAATCCATATGGCCAGCGTGCCGTGACATGGCTACGCTTGGTAGTCGAACGGTTACCATCGACGAGCGTTGGGGATTCGCACGGCCGTTGTTGAATTCCGGCAAGGAGGGCATCGTGATCGACCTTTACACACCTCAGGCAATATGGGGCCGGGAGCTGAAGCACTACCGGAAAGCGGCGGGGCTCACCCAGAGCCAACTGGCCGAGAAGATCCATTTCAGCGAGTCCCTGATCAGCGGGGTGGAGACCGGCCAGCTCCCGGCCAGCCCGGAGTTCGCCGACGCCTGCGACGCGGTCCTCAACACAGGCGGCGCCCTCCGCCGCCTCCTCGACTGGCGGAAGGGGCAGGTCTTCCCCTCCTGGTTCGGAAAGTGGGCCGACAAAGAGCAGGTGGCGACGGCTCTGCGCGCATACGAACCGATCTTGATTCCCGGGCTGCTCCAGACCCCCGAGTACGCTCGCGAAGTTCTCTACAGGGACGAGACCGCCGTGCAGGCCCGCCTGGAACGCCAGGGAATATTCAGCCGGGAGAGTCCCGCGCCACCGCTCCTACGGTGCGTGATCGACGAAGCGGCAATCCATCGTCTGATCGGAAGCCCTCAGATCATGCGCGCGCAACTTGAGCACCTGACCTCGATCATCACTCCCCGTATCAGCGTGCAGGTGGTGCCACTCGGAGGCATGCGTGCGGGCCTTGAAGCGGGATTCATAATCGCTACGCTGGAAGGCGGAAGCGAGGTAGCTTACTTTGACACGGCCGTTCGCGGGCTGGTCACCAGCGACCAGGACGATATCGCAACAGCCGCAGAAAAATTCGAGGCCATTCGCATAGAGGCACTTCCATTGGACATGTCGATGGACCTCATTAAGAGAACGGCAGAGGAACGATGGACCTGAGTAACGCCAAGTGGCAGAAGTCAACCTTTACCGGTAGCAACGGCGGAAACTGCGTTGAGGTCGCGGAGCTCAAGGATGTCGTCGACGCCCCCGGCCACAAGGCCGAGCACCCCGAGCTGATCGCCGTACGCGACTCCAAGGACCCCGAAGGTCCCAAGCTCTTCTTCACCCCCGCCGAGTGGGACGCCTTCATAAACGGCGTGAAGGCCAACAAGTTCGACCGAAGCTAGAACACCGCCCCCGGCCGCCCCGACAACCGTCGCGGGCGGCCTTCACCTTCCATCCGTGAGAGCCGTTCAGCAGGAAGATCGGTCAGAGGGACACAGCAGCACACTCTCCTCGTTGCCCATGCACCATCACGTCGCGAAACGTCGGTAGCCGGATGTCGTCCGAGTGGCTGCGGAGTCACTGCCACCGCTTTAGGCTGGTGGCAGGAACGGAAAGGTGACAGCGATGACCGCTCAGCCCGTTGGCGGATACGAGACCAGGCAGCCGAGAGTGCCTCGGACCATCGGTGCGATCTCCGACGCGCTGCGTGGTGGCCGCCGGGCCCAGTTCTTCGCCGAGTTGCTGGAAGCCCAGCAAGGGCCGGAGCTGGACGGTGTCCTGAGCGCCTGGTGGGGCCGGGCGATGCTCGACACCGATCCCGACCGCGACCACGTTCACGCCGGCGCCGAGGCGGGCACGTTGCCGACATCGACCATGGAGAAGATCGTCGGTCGGCGGGAGCGCAACGTTTCGTGAGCGAGGAGGACGACCTGTGGCCGGTCCTCCCTTCCGAGATGGTGGCCGACACTCTCGCCGATCCTGCCGTGTCCGCCGAGGTGTTCTCCACGGTGGCCGCACTGACGGTGGCGATCTGTGAGAACCCGTGGCTGACTGGAAGCAATCAGCTTGGCGCCGATCCTGACTGGCGGGAGATCCTGATTGCCCACGGATACGGCATCGCCGAATATCGGATCAACAGAGACGATCACCAAGTGATCTTGACGCGGATCGTCCTGTTCTGAGGTCTCCAGCGTCTGCCACGCCACCGTTCTGACGAATTCCGAGCGGCCACAGGGCCGAGCACCCCGAAGTGATCGCCGTACGCGACTCCAAGGACCCCGAAGGCCCCAAGCTCTTCTTCACCCCCGCCGAGTGGGACGCCTTCATCAACGGCGTGAAGGCCAACGAGTTCGACCGCGGCCACCAAGGCTGAAAGCTCGACGAAGGGTTCGAACGAGCCCCACGACCACGCCCTGACGAAGACCCCGAGGTTTGGAGAGCGCGTCGTCGTTCGCCGGAAAGTGGCCTGCAAGGGGGCGGACATACCGTCACGTTCATGACTTCTGGTAAGCACCTGATCCTGGTGGCCGCGGCCACCCTCCTGCTGTCCGGGTGTGGCGGCGGGGAGGACGGCGCGCCCGTGGCGGACAGCCCGGGCGGGAACGTCCGGACGACGGCGCCGCCCGCCGAGGCGTCCTGCGACGAGGTCGCCGACAAGGTCGAGCAGCACGTACGGCAGGAGAAGGTCCGGTCGGTCACCGTGGCGGGGCAGTGCACCTCGGTGTCGATCGAGACCTCCCTGACCGACGACGAGTCGGCCACGGCCAAGGAGATCTGCGACGCTGCGGCCGAGGTCGCCTACATCGGCGACACCAACTCCATCCGCGTGCTGGGCGCCTCGGGCAGGGAACTCTCGGTGGGCATCTCCGACGCCCCCTGCCTGGCGCAGCCGTAGCATTCGCCGCCGAGGCCTCAAGCGGGTGACCCGCACCTGCCGACGGCTCATCGGCTCCGCACCGGTGAGAGAGCGGCGTACGGAAAGGCCACGACTCCCGGGATCTCTCGTGACACGAAGTTCGGACAACATCAACTAGAGCCCCGACGGGGGTATGATGCCGAAAAATGAAGTGTCAGCGATGATCATCTGACACCGAGCGAAGTGTGAGCGGAGGTCGCCGATGGACACGGGGTCATCGTTACCGGACCGAACAGTGCCCAACCGGACGAGGTCCAGCCGAACGGAGCCGAATCGGCCTGGGTCGCACCAGACAGCCACCCTCAACATCCGACCACATCAGGCAGGGTCCGACTGGGCGAGGGAGCGGTTCGGCGAGCGTGCCGACGCCGTTCGGCGGCGGCTGGCCGCCTCGCTGCTTGAGGCGATGGGCAACGCGCAGGACGCGCAGAGCTCCGCGCACAGCGACAAGCGGTACACCTACGGCTTCACCATGATGACCAGACGCTATGAGGCGCTCGCCGAGGGACTGCGTGACGAGCCGGGCTTCCGGCTGGTCAGGCCGCATGGCTCGCCGCACCACCTGGTGGTGCTCGGCGGCAACCTGCTGCTGCCGTTCCGCTACGCCGAGGACGACCGCACGCCGATCTCCGAGGCCCGGATCAGCGACGGCCGCATCTCCTCGCTGATCCGCGAGCTGTTCGACCGGTTCGGCCCCGCGACCTCCTACCACCAGGAGGAACTGGACCTGGCACTCGACGGGGGACGCGCCCAGGAGGAGCTGGACCTGTCCTCGGGGGCGGACGGTCCGGCCACGGTCCGCCCCGCGCTCACCGGGCTGCCCGACGAGACCCGGCTGGTCCCGGTCGCCTACGCGGGCAACGCGCAGGCCGGCCTGCTGCGGCTCTACTGGGGCGAGGCGGAGCTCGTCGACGAGTTCGGCAGGATCCGCTGGCTGCACCACGAGCCGATCCCGCTGCCGGCCGCCTCCGCCGGTCCCCTCAGCGGCCCGTGGGCGATGGAGCCCGGTGCCGCGTCGCGCTTCGACGGCGGTCTCCTGCCCGACCTCGCACTGAGCACACGGTCTCCGGCCGAGCGGAAGAATGGCAAGATCTTCCCCGTAGGCAGTGAGGCACCAGAGGAAACCGTGGTCACCGGCGACAATGAGCAACCGTAACCAGACCCCCCTGTTCGGCGTCGTCGAGGGCGGACCGAGCCCGCAGGCCGTCACCGACGCGTTCGACCAGGCGCGGCTGACCCAGGCGCGGCAGCTGGCGGGGATGACGAAGAAGGACCTGGCCGAGCGGATCGGCGTCACCCCCGCGGCGGTGGGCCAGTACGAGACGGGCATGACCCGTCCACGCCCCGAGCTCGTTCCCCGCCTGGCCGACGCGCTCGGCGTGCCACCGGCGTTCTTCCTGCTCGGCCGCCCGCACGGCAAGCTGGACGGGTCCATGGCGCACTTCAGGAGCCTGCGCTCCACCCGGGCCCACCAGCGCGCCAAGGCCGCGGCCTTCGTCGAGCAGGTCTGGGAGCTGGCCCACGCCCTGGAAAAGCAGGTCAGGCTGCCGGACGTGGCCCTTCCCGGTTTCTCCGGCGGCGCGGTCCACTCCGACGTCGAGTTGCCCCGCGACCCCGTCCAGGCCGCCCGTGCCCTGCGGCGGCTCTGGGGGCTGGGCACCGGCCCGCTGTCGCACGTCGTACGGCACATGGAGGCGCAGGGGATCGTCGTGGTCCTCCCGCCGCCGGACGAGGACGCCACCACGGTGGACGCCTTCTCCACCTCCCAGCTGCCGCGCCCGATCGTGGTGCTGACCGCCAACCGGTTCGACGACATCCACCGTTACCGCTTCACCGCCGCCCACGAGCTGGGCCATCTGGTGCTGCACGGCGACGCGGCCTCGGGAGACACCCAGCAGGAGCGCGAGGCCGACGTCTTCGCCGCCGAGTTCCTCACCCCGCGCGACAGCATCCTGCCCGAGTTGCCCGGCCGCCTCGACCTGCGCAGGCTGGTCGAGCTCAAGCGCACCTGGGGCGTGTCCGTCGACTCCCTGCTGTACCGCTGCCGCGAGGTCGGTCTGATCTCCGACTCGGCGGCGAGCCGCGCCTACCAGCGGCTCAAGACGCTCCGCGACCAGCCGGGCTTCGCCGCCGAACCGATCAGCGGCTATCCCGGCGAGCAGCCCGTGCTGCTGCGCCAGGCCTTCGACCTGGCCGTCGGCGAGACCGGCCTCACCATGGAGCGGCTCGCCGCCCAACTGGCCTGGCCGGTCTCCCGGGTGCGTGAGCTGCTCGACCTGCCCGACCGGCGCCCGGCGTTGCGCCTCGTACCCGACGGCCCTACTCGGCCTCGACGCGCTCCCTGATCCATTCCATGCCGTCCTGCCAGGAGGCGAACGCCTGGAGATAGCGGCCGTCACGGGCGTGAAAGGCGTGATACCTGAAGTCCCCGTCGCTGCCCGTACGGATCAGGTCATAGACGTCACCCTTGGAGCGGTACCACACGCACTCGCCGTCAGCGGGACGCGAGGGCGAGGCATAGGCGAACTCACGCGTGATGGACATGTGACGGATGCTACGGATCGACGAATCCGCAGGCAATGCCGTATCCATTTCATTCAGGGATAAAGTTCACCTTCCATCTCGGCCGGCTCGCGGGCGACCGTGACGATCGGCCGATGTCGTCGCACTCGCGGCGCCCCTTTTGCGACTCCTCCGCTCTCCGAGGGGAGCGGCTTCTCGCCAGGCCGGCGATGGACATCCCGCCGACTCTAGTGGCGCTAGACAAAAGATCCTTGACAGAGATATCGGGGCTCGCACATCTAGCGGCGCTACGGCAAGTGACCCGGCCTCCCTGCCGGAGCTTCCGAGAGTTCCTCGCGCAGCTTTTCGAGGAACCTCCTGCTCTCGACGAGGGAGTACGCCTGGACGCAGAGGCGGTCCATGACCTGCATGTAGTGGTCGGTCTCGTCGAGCTTGTCCAGGTAGAGGGCGCTGTTGAGCTGTTCCATGTAGACCACGTCGGGCAGGTCCCGCTCGGGGAAGCGCAGGATGGAGAACGGACCGCCCGCCGCGGCGTGGCCGCCCCGGTCGAACGGCATGATCTGCAGTTTGACGTTGGGCAGCTCGACGGCTTCGAGCAGGTGGTCTATCTGGGCGCGCAGCACCTGGGGCCCGCCGATGGGCCGCCGCAGCACGGCCTCGTCCATCACCGCCCAGAGCGTCGGAGCGTCCGGCCTGATCAGCCGCTTCTGACGGGCCATGCGGAGCGAGACCCGGCGGTCGACCTCGCTCGCCGAGGCGCCACCGTGCACGAGCATGATGACGGCCCGCGCGTACTCGGGGCTCTGCAGGAGGCCGGGGATGAACTGCACCTCGTAGGTCCGGACCGTCGAGGCCGCCTCTTCAAGCCCGACGTAGACCTCGAACCAGTTGGGGAGCAGGTCGTTGTACTTGTGCCACCAGCCGGGCGCGTTGGCCTGACGGACCAGTGTCAACAACGGGGCCCTCTCCTCGGTATCGGTCACCCCGTACATCGTCAGCAGATCCGCGACGTCGCGCTCCTTGAAACCGACCCGCCCGAGCTCCAGCCGGCTGATCTTGGCGTGCGAGGCGCGGATGGCATAGCCGGCCTGCTCACGGGTGATGTTCCTGGCGACGCGCAGCCTCCGCAGCTGGGCACCGAGAAGAATGCGCAGGACGGTGGGACCGCCACCCCCCGCGTAGCTGAGAACACCGCTCTGCGCGCCGCTGTCCTCGGCGGTCCCTCTGTCCATGCAGACTCCCTGTCGCACCTTCCTACGGTGCCACAGTTTCACATATACGGTGCGAATCTCGCAGTCCTGCTAGGTATGCACTTGCAATCGCATGTGCATACCTGGACAAATCTTCTTTTACACCCCATTTTCTGACTCAGGGTCCCGTATTCGAAACCTCGCCGACGCTACCTGCCCGAGGCGAGGTCGCGGGTGTCGTCGTGCGGGACACCTCGGCCGGCCGCACCACGGCGGGACAACATGCCCCGCACGATGTCGCGCGATGTCGCACGGTTCGCTCGTCTCCCCCGGCGACAGCACCCGGCTGAGGCGGCGCTCGACACAGGGCCGGCACGCCGGTTCAGCCCGGTGACCGGCAAGGCCTGTCGGCTCGCAAGGAACTCGGCCTGCTCTCCCTCTCGGCGGACGGGACCATGCGCTGAACCGACCGGCGGACCTTAACCTGCTTTTAGGGTTGGCGCAGCGTGCCGCTAATGGGGCGCCGGGCAAGCTCGGGGACATGCGAAACATTACGAAACTCACCATCGCCGCCACCGGACTTCTCGCCGTCATCGCCGGAGGCGGCGCGGTCGCCTCCGCCGGAACCCTGACCCCCACCCCTGCCCCCAGCGACACCGCGACGACGCCCGACACCGAGAGCACCCCCGCGCCCGGCGAGGCGGAGGCCAAGATCTCGCGGGACGAGGCCGTCAGGATCGCCCAGGAGAAGGTGCCCGGCGCCAAGCTCGTCGAGGTCGAGTTCGACGGCGACGAGACTCCCGCCAACTGGGAGGTCGAACTCCGCGAAGGCGATGTCGAGTACGACTTCGACGTCGACGCCACCACCGGCGCGATCCTGGAGCAGGACCAGGAGGCCGTGGACGCCGACGACAGCACCACCGACGACAAGGACGACAAGGACGACCACGACGATGACTGAGCGTGAGAAGCCCGTGGCGCCCCGGTGCCACGGGCTCCCCCACCGAAGGGCCGCGGGGCACGGTCCTCGACACCCCGCCTGCCCGTGAGGGCGGCTACGGAGAACGCGACCGTCAGCGCCGCCGCACCCGGTAGACCAGCGCCGCGAGGGCGGTGACCCCCAGGAGCCCCGCGACCAGGTACGAGGGCCGCCACCAGGAGCCGCGCTCCACGACCGCCACGGTGGTCATACCGGCGGCTGGACCCCCCGCGGGCGCCGCCGCCGGGGTGGCGGCGGGCGTGGCCGGAGTGCCGGAGACGAGATCGCCCAGGGGGACGGCCGGCGGCCGGATCGCCCCCCAGTGCTCCTGCGGCGGCTGGCCGGCGATCGACTGCCTGAACTCGCTGGGAACCGGGGCGATCTCCAGCCCTCCCGGCACGCTGAGGGTGCCGATCCGGTAGGGCGCGAACCAGCCCTGGATGGCCTCCACCTCCCATGTTCCCTTAGGCAGCGAGATCGCGGCGGCGTAGTGGGCGGGCTCCGTCAACTCCACCCCGACGAACTTGAGGCTCTTCTTCCCGTCCGTGAACCTCAGCGCGACCTCGCCCAGGTCGTCGCCCAGGTACGGGTGGGTGCCGTGCTGAAGCAGCCAGAAGCCGAGCGTGTACGTCGTGTCCGGGTCCGTCTTCGCGGGAACCGGGTCCATCACGGTGATCGCCCAGCCTCCGGCCCGCGCCGGTGCGGCCAGGGTCAGCAGGGGGACGATGAACGCCAGGAGGATAAGGATTCGTCTCATGCGGGAGGTACACCGGCCGGACCGGTCAGGTTCCCGTCACCGGGCGGGCGCGAGATCGGAGCGGTGGGCCCGGCGAAGACGGACACGGCCGGGAGTCGAGGCCGAAAGCAGGGGTATGGACAGCAGATGAGCCTTCAGGAAGAACTGCGGCAGGTCGAAGAGGATCTGGAGAGACTGCGTAACGAGGTCACCGAGATGCGCAGGCAGGTCGGAGAGCTCGGCCCCACCGACCCCGTCGAACGATCAATGATGATCAACCAGGCCGACGAGCAGGAGATCCTCGTCAGCGAGCTCGATGCCAGGCGCGAAGACCTCCTCAAGCGCCTCGGCAAGGAGTGAACGGCACGACGGGGCCCTGGCGATAAGAGACCTCTGCCTGCGGTTCGTCACATTTGGTTATCTCTGATTTCCCAGGGTAACCATAACAGCGAACCACCATCAGGGGGATGAAATGATCAGTACGCTTCACAAAATGGGCGTGAAGTCCAACGCGATGTACATCGCCGGAATCGCCTCGGTCGGCCTGTCCTTCGCGGCGTGGCTGGCATCGAGCTCGGCGGAGAAGGCGGGCATCGACCGGGCGGACCGGTGGGGGATCTTCATCGGTGAGTGGGCACCCACCTTCTTCGGGATCGGGATCGCGCTGCGCATGGAGGAGACCCGCGACGAGATGCGGCCGGCGGAGCAGGAGATGCTGCACGGCACGTATTCCGAGGGCAGAATGCCCTCGCGCGCGGGTGTCTAGGTCCTGTCCCGCGGGTCTTGCCGTGGCGAGGATCGGTCAGGTGGCGCCTCGCGGGGCGGCGGAGGGAGTCGCGGTGTGCCGCGGTGACCGACGGCAACGCGGCGAGGCATCACCAGACCGTGCCGTTGGATGATCGAAGGCGGGGCGTGTCCACCAGGACGCGCCCCGCCTTCGTGCCCGGTCCTCATTCCCGCTCCGCCCGCCGGAGGACGGGTCACGGCGCTGTGACCAGTGCCGGATGTCTCGGGTCGTCGACGCGGACGACCAGGTCGGCGACCCGCCCCGGCGCGACCTCCGCCTCGTAGCGCGCGTAGGCGGGCAGCGTCCAGCGCTCCTCGTCCGGGGTGCGCCGGGCGAGCGCGCCCGGCGAGAGCCTCAGGTGCACGGTCAGGTCGAACGGCAGTCCCCTGCCCAGCAGCAGGGGACCGGCCAGCAGCAGCACCCCACCTGGGGCGACGGTGACGTAGGGGGCGCGGGTGGCCCGATCGATCGTGCTGTCCCACAACGTGGGCAGCACCTTCCCCGACCGGCCGGGAGCGAGCGGCCCCAGAACCTCGCGGGCCAGCCCTTTGTAGTCGAACCAGTCGGTGTAGAAGGAGTCAGGATCGGTCCTGCCGTACTCGAAACGGAGCGAGGCCGGACGCAGGAAGTCGGCGGAGAGGACACGGAGCACCTCCCGGCCGCGGAGCCGGAGCGGGTCGACCAGCGCGTCGGCGAGATCCCCGGGCCGGGCCGCCGGTGCTCCGTCGAGCGCGACGCGCACCCAGGAGTCGCGGGGCTCCGCGTCCACCCGGTCCGCGACTTCCTCCACCAGTGACGACGGAGAGATCGGCGTTATGTCCACTCCACCATCCTGGCCGACACCCGACCTGTCTCCGACCGTGGATCGGCCGACAGCCATGCCCGGGTCAAGGTCGGACGTGATGCCGATCAAAAGTCGGCTTGCCCGGGTTGTCCTGCCGCTACGGGCGGTAACGATCCATATGGGATCGACGGCTCGGCCGTGACCGAGCGTCGGCCTCCCGGTCGCGCCACGTCCCTGTCGGCGTGACCCGGTAGTTGGCGTGATCTTCACGTCTTTCCGCAACCGAGATCACGGCACGTTACGCACGGAGACAGCGATGTCAGGAGGATTTCAGTGATCAAGCGCGGTAAGCCGACCAAGAACGGCCAGGTCAAGCTGACTTTCACCATAGCGGAGGGCCCGGCCAGGGGAGGGGTTTCACTGGTCGGCGACTTCAACGGCTGGGACCCCTACGCCCACCCCATGCAACGCAAGGAGAACGGCACCTACCAGGTGAGCCTGACCGTCCCCGCACGGCAGCCCATCCGTTTCCGCTATCTCGCGGACGGCGGCGTGTGGTTCGACGACGCCGACGCCGATCATCACGACGAGCACGGTGGCCGGATCAACCCGGTGGACGTCCAGGAGGCGCCGGAAGGAATCACCTCGGCGCCCAGTGTCGGCAAGCCGATGCGGCAGACGCTCACGGCGGGGCAGCCGGTCACGAACTCGGTATCCGCCTCGTAAGGTCTGGCAACCACGCATGTAACGGAGTCCCGCTCATGGGACGGACCGTTGCGCCGTCTCCGCGATCATCGGGGCGACCTGCCCCTTCCCGTCCCCGCGAGGGCGCGAAAAGGCAGGCCGCTCCGCCCGCGGACGGTGACCGGGTTCTCACGGATGACCGCCGAGCACGCCGAGGGTGTCGCGGGCGAGTTGAAGCTCCTCTCTCGGGCGGATCCCCAGTACGGGCACGGCCGCACCGGGTGCGCTGACCATCCCGTCTACGTCAAGGTCGGTGCGGGCGGGCGGCTCGACCCCGAGCAGCGCGAGCCCGCGGCAGACGGCTTCGCGGACCTCCGGCTGATCCCAGCCGATCTCCCCGGTGAAGACGAGCGCGTCCAGCCGGTCCAGGCTCGTCGTGGCCGCGGCGATCTCCCGGCTCACCCGGTACGCGAACACCTCCAGGGCCAGGGCCGCGGCGGGGTCGCCGGAGGCGACCAGTTCCCGGGTGTCGCCCGACTTCCCGTCCGAGAGTCCGAGCAGCCCCGACCGGTGTTCCAGGCCGTCGCGCAGTTCGTCGAGCGTGAGCCGGGAATCGGACAGCAGCCAGAGCAGCATGCCGGGGTCGACACTCCCCGAACGCGTGCTCATCGGCACTCCCTCCAGCGGGGTGAAGCCCATCGAGGTGTCCACGCTGCGGCCCTCGCGCACCGCGCACACCGAGGAGCCTCCGCCGAGGTGGGTCAGGACGACCTGGAGTGCGCGAACGGGCCGGTCAAGCAGTTCCGCGGCCCGCCCCAGCGCCCAGGCGTAGGACAGGCCGTGGAAGCCGTAACGGCGCAGGCCGTACCGGCTCCGCCACTGCGCGGGCAGCGCGTAGGTGGCGGCGCGGTCCGGGAGCGCGGCGTGGAAGGCGGTGTCGGGGCAGAGCACATGCGGAACGCCGGGCAGCCGGCGCCGGGCGGCCTCGACGAGCGCGAGCGCGGGCGGCACGTGCAGCGGGGCCAGGTCCGCGTACTTTCCCACCGCGTCCAGCACGTCGTCATCGACGACCGTCGGCCTCCGTACGGCCTCGCCGCCGTGTACCAGCCGGTGGCCGACCGCGGCGAGGTCGCCGTCCGGGGCGTCCGCGAGGAAGTCCCCGATCGTCCGCTCCGCCGACCCGGTGTCGGGACTCCGCTCACTGTGCTCGGTGCGCAGGACCTCGCCGTCGCGGACCAGGTGAAGCTGGAGGCTCGACGATCCCGCGTTGACGGTGAGCACTGCCAGGCCGGTGGTTCCCATTTTCCCGGCCTGCCCGGGAGCGGGACGGGCAAACGACACCTCCCGAGCCGGTCCACTTCGCGTCGGGCGCCGTCCTGACATCCGGCGGTTCACAGTCACCCGTTGAACTGTCACAAGCCACGGGCGTACGGTGGTGTCAATGGCACCAGTCCTTGCACGGCTCCCGACAGGGCGCTGTCTCCAACTGCCGTAGACAGCGGGGCGATATGACTCGGCTTTCCGTCACCGTGGACGCGCGTCCGCAGTTCTCCGTAGTGACCCTGGTCGGCGATCTGGACAAATCATCGGCTCCGCTGCTGGAGGAGAGGATCGCGGAGTTCATGAGGCGGGGCCATGTCTGCCTGGTCGTCGACACGACGGGGCTGGAATTCTGCGACTCCACGGGCATCTGGGTGCTGCTGACGAGCCTGCGGCGTGCCTACGAACGGAAGGGCTGGCTGCGTCTCGTCGGCGTGCATGGATTCCTCGGCCGCCTGCTCGATCTGACCAAACTGCGAGACGCGTTTCCCATCGCCCCCACGGTCGAGGAGTCGGTGCGTGAACTCTCCGGTGGGAGCGTCATCGTCTCCCGGTGATCGGCCCCGTGGAGCCGGGCACGCCCGCTCTCCGAGAAGAGCGGGCGGGCGGATCAGTCGCGGTAGACCAGGCGGACGAACTCCTCAAACGAGAAACGGCCGTCGCCGTCGGAGTCAGCGACCCGGTTCAGCGACCCGATGGCCTCCGCGGGCAGGTCAGGGAAGTGCCCGCGGAACTCCGCCTCCGTGATGAATCCGTCACCGTCGGCATCGATGGCCGCGAACGCCTGCCTGAGTTCCGCCAACCGCTCCTCCGTGGGCTCTGTCGACATGGTGACCCGCCTCTCTCAACAACCCGCACTTCGATCAGCAGCCAACTTACGGGAGGAGCCGCTCACACAGCTACACCGCCACATATGTCATGTTTTATTACCAAAAATCCGCTTTGCTGGCGCGGTCCCTCCGCACCCCGCACCTAGACTGCGAGCATGATTCGCCCCGCAACACCGGATGACATTCCGATGATCATCGACATGATCCACGGCCTCGCGGAGTACGAGAAGGCCCCGGATCAGGTCAAGAACACCCCGGACCTGCTCCGTGAGGCGCTTTTCCGTCCCTCCCCCAGCGTGTTCTGCCATATGGCCACCGACGGGGACAGCACCACGGGGTTCGCGATCTGGTTCGTCTCCTACTCGACCTGGACCGGCACGCACGGGGTCTACCTCGAAGATCTCTTCGTCCGCCCCGAGCACCGGCGTGGCGGGTACGGCAGGGAACTGCTCACCGAACTGGCCCGCATCTGCGTGGAGCGCGGCTACGACCGGTTCGAGTGGTCGGTGCTCGACTGGAACGCCCCCGCCATCGACTTCTACCGGTCGCTCGGCGCGGAACCACAGGACGAGTGGGACAGGTACCGGCTCGCGGGCCCCGCGCTGGAGAAGCTCGCCGCGACGGAGAGAAAGCGGTAGTCACACCGGGTCCGTCATCGCCGTCAAGACCGGCCGGAACATCGTTCCGGCCGGTCTTGACGTTTTTCGCGTGGCATTCCCCACGCCACCGGAAGCCCTCGCGTGAAAACCTCGACGGAACATGCTCAGGCTGTGAACCTTTCATCTCGCAAAACCGCCCTCAACCCCTCCGACCTGCCACGACATCCTCTTATCCGACCCCGGGAAAGGCACTTCGTTTACACCCCTGGATCGACGACCTAGAGTCCGTCTCGCGTGAGCGCCTCACCGCCATTGATCATCTACTCGTCACCCCTCGAAAGGGAGGGTAATGCTGTGAGTAAATGGCGAAGTATGGCTGTCGCCAGTGTGGCCACATTAATGACCGCACTGCTCGCCGTCGTCCTCATTCCCCAGTCGGCCTCGGCGCACGGCGCCATGATGACGCCTGGCAGCCGGACCTTTTTCTGCTGGCAGGACGGCCTGTCCCCGCAGGGGAACATCGTGCCCATCAACCCGGCCTGCTCGGCGGCGGTGGCCCAGAGCGGGGCCAACTCGCTCTACAACTGGTTCAGTGTGCTGCGCTCCGACGGCGCCGGGCGGACCCAGGGGTTCATCCCGGACGGACAGGCGTGCAGCGGCGGCAACCCCGGCTACAGCGGGTATGACCTGCCGAGCGCCGACTGGCCGGTGACGCACCTGACCTCGGGCGCGCAGATCCAGTTCAAGTACAACAAGTGGGCCGCCCACCCCGGCTGGTTCTACCTCTACATCACCAAGGACGGCTGGAACCCCAACCGGGCACTGACCTGGGGTGACCTGGAGAGCACGCCCTTCCACACCGCCGACCACCCGCAGAGCGTCGGCTCGCCGGGCACCAACGACGCCCACTACTACTGGAACGCCACACTGCCCTCGAACAAGACGGGCCGCCACATCATCTATTCGGTGTGGAAGCGCTCCGACAGTGCCGAGACGTTCTACAACTGCTCCGACGTGGTCTTCGACGGCGGCAACGGCGAGGTGACCGGCGTCGGCCGGACGGGCTCCACCCCCCAGCCGACCGTGACGCCGACCACGACACCGCCGCCGGGGAACGCCGCGTGCACCGCCTCCTACAAGACCGTCAGCTCCTGGTCGGGCGGCTTCCAGGCCGAGGTGACCGTGAGCAACCCGGGTTCCGCCGCCATCAACGGCTGGACCGCGACGTGGACGCTCGGCAGCGGCAGCACCATAAACAGCCTGTGGAACGGCACGCACACCACATCGGGGTCCACGGTCACGGCCAAGAACGCCGACTGGAACCGCACGATAGCCGCCGGAGGCTCGACCACCTTCGGGTTCACCGCCTCGGGCACCAGCGGCTCCCCGACCGTCACCTGTACCAGCCCATAACGGGATGTGGTCCCGCCGATGCCCGACGGGCACCGGCGGGACCACACGCGTTTCCCCGTCTCACCCCGCCATGTCCGTACCGGGCCCGTGTCCTCGCGGAAGGGACTCCCGTGCCGCCCACCACGAAGATCGCGCAACTGCTGGGTCTCGTCTCGCTCGGCGCGGCGGTGGCCCTGATCGCGGTGGCCTGCGCAGGCCGGACGCCGGAGGGCGGGCACACCGCGGCGCACCTCCCCTCCCCGATCCTCCGGCAGGCCACCTCGGCGCCACCGCCTTCCCCGGCCGTCCGGCGGAACGCCCCGGCCGCGCTCCCGGCCGCGGCGAAGTGCCGGGCGACGGTCACCCTGGTGGAGACGTGGCCCGGCGGCTACCGGGGCGCCGCGACGATCACCAACGACGGCGAGCAGCCGCTGGGCGGCTGGTATATCCAGTGGATGCTGCCGCGGGGGGCGACTCTCACCCAGGCGTGGAACGGCACCCACATGCAGGGCGGCCCCGTCGCGATGATCCACGCCTTGGGCGACAAGCCACCGCTGCGGCCGGGAGCGACCGCCACCGACATCGGCTTCGTGGGAGCCGCCGCCACACCCCCGACCTTCACCGAGATCACCTGCGGTTAGCGGCGCCTCGGGGCGGGCGCCCGCTGCCGGTCGGCTGAGGCCGAACGCATCCGCGAACGTCTCCACCCGGACCTCGAACCGGTGGAGATCGGCTCCCTCGCCGTGCCCCTCGCGCCGGGCGGCGGCGCGCGGCTCACCGCGGCGGGCTCCACCCCGGAAGCACCGACACCGCGGCGTGCCGGACGTCCTTCCCTCTCGACTCTTTCCGGCTCCCGCGTGATTCCCGCCTCCGGCTCTCCGACCCGCCGGGGAGGTGAGGCGGTAGCTTGGGGACCGCCATCAAGAAGGAAGAGAGATCGTGACCACGTCTATTCATCAGCGGATCGCCGAAGAGCTGGGTGTGCGCGAGCGACAGGTGCAGGCGGCGGTGGACCTGCTCGACGGCGGCGCCACCGTGCCGTTCATCGCCCGCTACCGCAAGGAAGCCACCGAGATGCTCGACGACACGCAGCTGCGCACGCTGGAGGAGAGGCTGCGCTATCTGCGGGAGCTGGAGGAGCGGCGCACCGCGATCCTGGAGTCGATCGACGGCCAGGGCAAGCTCGACGACGCCCTGCGGGCACAGATCATGGCGGCCGACTCCAAGGCCCGCCTGGAGGACATCTACCTTCCCTACAAGCCCAAGCGGCGGACCAAGGCACAGATCGCCAGGGAGGCGGGGCTCGAACCGCTCGCCGACGGCCTGCTGGCAGACCCGTCGGTCGACCCGCGGGCCGCGGCGGAGGCGTTCGTCGGCGAGGGGGTGGCCGACGCCGCCGCCGCGCTTGACGGTGCCCGCGCGATCCTGGTCGAGCGGTTCGGCGAGGACGCCGACCTGGTCGGCGAGCTGCGCGAGCGGATGTGGACGAAGGGGCGCCTGGTCGCGGCGGTCCGCGAGGGCAAGGAGACGGAGGGCGCCAAGTTCTCCGACTACTTCGACTTCGCCGAGCCGTTCACCAAGCTGCCCTCGCACCGGATCCTGGCGATGTTCCGGGGGGAGAAGGAGGAGGTCCTCACCCTCACCCTGGAGCCCGAGCCCGAGCCCACCGGCACCTATGAGGGCCGCGTCGCGCACCGCTTCGGCATCGCCGACCAGGGAAGGCCCGCCGACGCGTGGCTGGCCGACACGGTCCGCTGGGCCTGGCGCACCCGCATCCTCGTCCACCTCGGCATCGACCTGCGGACGCGCATGTGGCAGGCCGCCGAGGAGGAGGCGGTCCGCGTGTTCGCCGCGAACCTGCGCGACCTGCTGCTCGCCGCGCCCGCGGGGAGCCGCGCGACCATGGGGCTGGACCCGGGGCTGCGCACCGGTGTGAAGGTCGCGGTGGTCGACGCGACCGGCAAGGTGCTGGCCACCGACACGATCTACCCCCACGAACCACGCCGCCAGTGGGACCAGTCGCTGGCCACCCTCGCCGCGCTGGCGAAGAAGTACGACGTGGAGCTCGTCTCCATCGGCAACGGCACCGCCTCGCGCGAGACCGACAAGCTCGCGGGCGAGCTGGTGAAGCTGGTCCCCGGGCTGACCAAGGTCGTGGTGTCGGAGGCCGGGGCCTCGGTCTACTCCGCCTCGGCGTTCGCCTCGCAGGAACTGCCCGGCATGGACGTGTCGCTGCGCGGCGCCGTGTCGATCGCCCGGCGGCTCCAGGACCCGCTGGCCGAGCTGGTCAAGATCGACCCCAAGTCGATCGGCGTCGGCCAGTACCAGCACGACCTCGCCGAGACCAAGCTCTCCCGCTCCCTCGACGCCGTGGTGGAGGACTGCGTGAACGCGGTCGGCGTCGATGTCAACACCGCCTCGGCACCGCTGCTCACCCGGGTGTCGGGCATCGGCTCCGGGCTCGCCGAGAACATCGTCCAGCACCGCGACGCCAACGGCCCGTTCCGTTCCCGCAAGGCGCTGAAGGACGTGGCCAGGCTCGGCCCGAAGGCGTTCGAGCAGTGCGCGGGCTTCCTGCGCATCCGCGGCGGCGACGACCCGCTCGACACCTCCAGCGTGCACCCGGAGTCCTATCCGGTGGTGCGGCGCATCCTGCAGAGCACCGGCGGTGACATCACCACCCTGATCGGCAACGGTACGGTGCTGCGGGCCCTGCGCCCGGCGGAGTTCGTGGACGACACCTTCGGGCTGCCGACCGTCACCGACATCCTCTCCGAGTTGGAGAAGCCGGGCCGTGACCCGCGCCCGGCCTTCAAGACGGCGACCTTCAAGGAGGGCGTGGAGAAGCTCTCCGACCTCACCCCCGGCATGCTGCTGGAGGGTGTGGTCACCAACGTGGCGGCCTTCGGCGCCTTCGTCGACGTCGGCGTGCACCAGGACGGCCTGGTGCACGTGTCGGCGCTGTCGCACAACTTCGTCAAGGACCCGCGCGAGGTGGTCAAGCCCGGTGACATCGTCAGGGTGAAGGTGCTCGACGTCGACATCCCCCGCAAGCGCATCTCGCTCACCCTGCGCCTGGATGACGACATCAAGCCGTCCAGCCCGCGAGGAGCGCGCGACCAGCGCGACCAGCGCGACCAGCAGGGCGGTGGCGGTCAGCGCCAGGGCGAAGGCGGCCGGCGGGGTGGCGGGCAGAGCGGCGGGCAGGGACGTGGTGACCGGCAGGACCGTGGGGGCCGGCAGCGCAACGCGCCGAGCGGCGCGATGGCCGACGCCCTGCGCCGCGCCGGGCTCGACGGCTCCGGTGGTCGCCCCTGACCCGGACCGGGGTGGTCCGGACACCGGTTAGGAGTCCCTCGATGCCGGCGGCTTCCGGGAGGAAGCCGCCGGCACCGCACGCGACCATGACGAGGACAGGCCCCGTGGTCAGAGCAGGCGCCTGATGTCGCCGTAGGCCCGGTAGAAACCGCCCCGCTCGGAGAAACGGACGCCCTCGACGAGGTAGCGGGCCCCGGCCTCGCGCACCCCCTTGGGGAACTGCACGTTCCGCCGCACGTCGTAGCCCTCGCTGACCACCCGAACCCGGAGCCGCTCGCCATCGCGGAAGCACTCCACCACCACGCCCTCGCCGGTGTGCGAGACCGTGTCGAGCACCACGGTCTCCAGTTCGACGGTGGGCTCCACCACCGCCAGCCCGGCGGACGCCTTGACGTCGACGGACTCGGGGAGGCTGCCCCCCTGGGCCGCCCTGATCGCCTCCTCGCTCACGTCGATGCAGGCCAGGGTGCCGTCGGTGGTCACGATGTAGAGGCGGTCGTCGAGGTACTGCATGGAGAAGGCGGAGCCGCAGCCGGTGGCCAGCTTCCACAGACGCTCGCCGCCCTGGTCGAAGCAGTAGATCGAGGAGTGGTTGTCACCGGCGAAGACGTAGCGGCCTTCGGGGGCGGTGGCGCAGGAGAAGACCGTGGCGTCGCAGCGGTAGACCGCCTGGCTGACACCGTCCGACTTGCGCAGCCGGTGCACGGCGCCGCGCGAGGTGCCGGCGTAGACCGAACCGGTCTCCTGCCAGCCGAACAGCACCGCGCCGTTGATGGGCGTCTCCCAGACCGGCGCCCCGTCCGCGGCGTCATAGCGGGCCACCCCGGTGGAGTGCCCGTGGTAGACGGCCTCGTCGTCGCAGCGGACCATCCAGGCCGAGTTGCCCCCGCCCTTGCGCGCCCACTGGAACTCGTCCTCGTGGTCGATCGTGGTGATCCGCCCAGCACGGTCGGAGACACCCAGCACGCCGTCGTGGATGTCCAGCCAGTAGATGTCGACGTCCTCGGCGATCTCGTACGCGACCCTCGGGACCTTGCCGCCGAGATCGTAGACCTTGCCGTCGTCGGCGCCCGCGTAGATCCAGAAGTCGTCGCCGACGATGCACTTGACCCCGTCGGGGAGCCGGAAACGGCCGGTGACGGTGCCACCGTGGGTGACGGTGTAGACGTCACCGTTCTGGTTGCCGACCCAGCAGCGCTCGGAGTCGACGAAGATGCCGAACGCCGCCGCACCGCTGGCGAAGCGCCAGAGCACCGGCGCCTGGGTGGCGGTGGAGCGGGCGCTCTCCACGCTGCGCCTGGTGACCGTGCGGCGCTGGCGCACCCCCTGCACTGCGGGGGCGTAACCCCTGCGGATCTTCTCGTTGATCTTCTTCGCGGCGGCCGCCTCGGCCTTCGCGACGCTGGCGAAGGCCGAGGCCTTGGACTGGCCGGATTCACCGATACGGCCGTACCTGATCGTCACCTGGGTTCCGTCGAGCACCACCTCGTAGAACTTGTGCGAGCTCCCACCGTCCTCGGACAGTTCCAGGTACGTGCTCCGCGCGGTCATGCTCCACCCTCTCCGTTGATCGTCGCTTCCGGAGCGTAGGGCAGCCATACGACAAATAACGAAAAGTCAGGAAAAGTAGTGGCGAGGGCTGTCGACCAGCAGCCGGACCGTACGTGTTCCGCACGCTCCGGCATCCCCGGATCACAAGGAAGTCAGCCGCGGGCGGCGGGTACGTCCGCACCCGGTTCCGGCCATCAGGCCCAGCATGGCCAGCACCGCCACCTCGAAGCCCACCACCAGCCGCTGCGTCACCCCGGCGGGGATGTCCTCGCCCGCCAGGTCCACGCCGACCATCCGCACCACGTACGGGAGGACCACCAGGACCAGCACGCCCAGGGAGGCCAGACTGAGCAACCGGATCGCGCGGGCGTACGGGCCGGCCGCGTGCCGCCTGGCCAGGAGCAGTCCGGCGACCGGCATCGTCAGGAAGGCCACGAACGCCGCGTACCTGTGGATGCCACCGGACATCGACAGCGGCACGCCCGGCTCGTCGGTGGGGAAGGCGCCGATCAGCAGCATGCACAGGCCCCAGATTCCGACCAGCAGGGCCGCCGCGCGGTCCTCGTCCCGCCGGGCCAGAACTGCCCCGATGATCGTCGCGGCGACGGCGAAGAGCGTGAGCGACAGGGGCAGCAGCCAGCCGTCCGCCTCGAACGCGTACTCGCTGATCACCGTGTGCACCGGGTCGAGACCGGTGACCACATGCAGCCCGAACATTGTGGCCGCCCCGGCGCCGATCGCCGCGTAACCGCCGAAGACCATCGCAGATCCCGTGAACGCCTGACTTCCCATGCCTCAACGATGGCGACGATCAAGATCCCGGAATATCGGAGAGAGCCCCCTGACGTCCCTGAGCGGTCCCGTAGGGACCTCGGAGCCAGGTAGTGCCGTCCTCCCGGGGGCGGCCCCCGCGCCACCTCCCTGACCTGCGCGAAAACCCGCGACGGTAGGGCGGTCCTCATCAGGGTCGCCCCCGGGGTGAAGCCCGCCTCCCGCGGACGCGCCGCCCGTCGGGAAGCGGTCACGCACCGACCTGCGCGCGGGCCGGGTTCCACTCCTCGTCGCTCATCCGGATCATCGCCACGCCCACGGCGCCGAAGACGACCAGCAGGAGAAGCGGCCCCGAGTAGCCGAGCAGCGGATTCCAGAGCCGCGCGCCGACCAGCCAGACCACCAGCCCGACGAACACGCCGGCCGGAAACCACCACCCGGCCCGCCCCGCGCGGGCGTACGCCACGGCCACCAGGACCAGACCGAGGAAGGAGCCGGCCATGCCCGGGATCTGCCAGGCGACGATCAGCGCGGGCTGGGCGGCGTCCCGCAGGATCTTCGTGGCCGTCTCCACCGGGAGCTGCTGGTAGAGCACGATGTCGAAGAAGTCGGAGATCATCAGCGAGGAGAAGTTGATCAGACCGAGCACGGTGACCACCCCGGCCAGGTGGGCGAGGACGACCCCCCTGCGCCGGACGAGGTGGACCATGCCGATCACGCCGGGCACCCAGAACACCCAGGCGTAGTGCAGGAGCGTCGCGCTGACCCCGGTGGCCCCGGGGTTTTCGGCATAGCCGAGGGTGTCCTCGACTCCGAACTCCAGGGGGTCGACGATCATGCCCAGCAGCAGGCAGAGGGGGGCGAGGATCAGGCTGACGCCCGCGGCCCCGCGACGGAACGCGTCAGGATTGGCAAGAGTGAACATGGCTCGGAAACTACGGACCGGATCCCTAGCCGTCATCAAGGCCCGCCTTGACCCGCAATCCCCCCAAAGATGGATGTCAACCGCCCTCGCCGCCCCTTACCCTCGCGTCATGCCGCACCCCCCTCCCCCCGCGTCATGAGCCGCCGTTTCCCGCCCACCGCCGTCGACTGGCTGATCGCGGCGGCCATGGCCGTGTTCGGGCTCGCCGAGGAGCTCGGCGAGCGCACATCGGCCTTCGACCACGAGCAGTCCCCGTGGTGGCTGGTCGCGGTCCTGGCCACGGCGGCACTGGTACTCGTACGGCGCCGTGCCCCGTTCACAGTCCTGACCGTCTACTCGCTGGCGAGCGCGGTGAGCTTCGCGTACTTCGGCGACCTCGCCGCCGCCTGGCAGTTCTACACCCAGCTCATCCTGCTGTTCACCCTGGTCAGCGAGGCTCCCCCGCGAGATCCCAGGACCGTGGGCGGGCTCGTGGTCACCGGGCTCTTCATCGGGTCGATGATGCTGGCCGTCGACCAGCACTTCGGCCCGGGAGACATGGCGGTTGCCGTGGTGATGGCCTCGATCGCCGGCGGCACCGGCCTCGCCGTGTGGTGGCACCGGCAGGTCGCGATCCAGGCGCGAGAACGCGGCGAGCTGCTCGCCCGCAAGGCCGTGACCGACGAGCGCACCCGGATCGCCCGCGAGCTGCACGACGTGGTCGCCCACAGTGTCAGCGTCATGGTCATGCAGGCCGGCGCGGCCAGGCTGATGCTCCGCCCCGACCAGCTGGTCGAGCGCGAGACGCTGACCGTGGTGGAGGAGGCCGGCCGCGAGGCGGTCGAGGAGCTCCGTCGCATGCTCGGCCTGCTGCGCACCGACTCCAGCGAGGACGGGCTGGCCCCGCAACCCAGCCTGGCCCGGTTGGAGGACCTGGTGGAGCAGGTACGCGCCGCCGGGCTGGAGGTGGAGCTGACCGTGCGGGGCGAGGCTCGGCCGCTCCCGGCCGGGCTGGAGCTGTCGGCCTACCGGATCATCCAGGAGGCGCTGACCAACACGCTCAAGCACACGGGCCCGGCACGCGTCACGGTCACCGTCTCCCATCTGCCTCGCACGCTCAGCCTGGAGGTCGTCGACGACGGCCCCAGAAACGGCCGCGTCGGCCCCCAGGGCGCCGGGCACGGCCTGATCGGCATGCGGGAGCGGGTCGCGCTCTTCCACGGGCGGCTCGCCACCGGGCCACTGCCGGACGGCGGTTACAGCGTCAGCGCCTCGTTCCCGCTGGCGATGCGGGTCACCGGGGAGAAACCCGCAGGCTGAGCGGGAGACCGTGAAGGAGAGCCGAATGACCATCACCGTCGTACTGGCCGACGACCAGACCATGATCCGCCGTGGGCTCCGGCTCGTCATCGGCACCCAGCCGGACATCCGGGTGATCGGCGAGGCCGCGGACGGGCGCGAGGCCGTGGAGACGGCCAGGCGCCTCGGGCCCGACCTGGTGCTGCTCGACATCTCGATGCCCCGGCTGTCCGGCATCGCCGCGGCCCGCGAACTGCTGGCCGACCAGGCCCCGCCGAAGATCCTCATCCTGACGACGTACGACACCGACGAGAACCTCGACGGGGCCCTGCGCGTGGGGGTGAGCGGCTTCCTGCTCAAGACCTCGCCGCCCGAGCGGCTGTTCACCGCGATCCGCACGGCGGCGCGGGGCCTGGGCGCGCTCGACCCCGCCGTCACCACCCGGGTCATGGCGGGCTACGTGGGCACCCCTCCCCTCCCGCGGACCGTCACCCGGCGGGAGCGGGAGGTCCTCACCCTGATCGGCCGCGGCCTGAACAACTCGGAGATCGCCGCCACCCTGTTCGTCGCGGAGTCCACGGTCGGCACCCACATCAACCGCCTGCTGTCCAAGCTCGCCCTGCGCGACCGCGCCGAGGCGGTCAGGTACGCCTACGAGCACGGCCTGGTCCGCCCCGGTGAGCACCGGGGTCAGTAGGCGAAGAACACCGTCTCGCCGTCACCCTGGAGGCGGACGTCGAACCGGTAGGCCCGCTCCCCCTCCGGCGCCGCGACGAGCGTGCGCCGGCGCGCCGGATCCACCTCGGCGGGGAACGGTGCCTCCGCGGTGAGGTAGACCCGGGTCCAGACCGGCTTGAGCAGGCCGCGCGCGAAGATCAGCAGAGGAAGGTAGTCGGCGGGCCTGGCCGTGCGGAAGCGGTAGGAGCCGTCGGCCCCGGTCTCGCAGCGGCCGAACAGCCCCGGCTGGCAGATCTCCAGCAGCGCGTCCGACACCGGCTCGCCCGCGCCGTCCAGCAACCTGCCGCGCAGCTCGATCACGTCCGGATGGTCCTCCGGTACGACGAGGGGTCCCTCGTCGTACGGCAGGGCGAACCCGAAGTACGGCCCCACGGTCTGCGACGGGGTCTGCGACATCACTCCTCCTCAAAGGGGGTCGCGCCCAGCACGACGTCCCAGCGGTAGCCGAGCGCCCACTCGGGCTCGGTGACATCCAGGTCGAAGGCGGAGACGAGCCGTTCGCGGTCCTTGGGCTCCGGGACCGACAGGAAGATCGGGTCGTAGGCGAACAGCGGGTCGCCGGGGAAGTACATCTGGGTGATCAGGCGCTGGGTGAAGGCGGTGCCGAACACCGAGAAGTGGATGTGCGCCGGACGCCAGGCGTTGGGGTGGTTACGCCAGGGGTAGGACCCCGGCTTGATCGTGACAAACCGGTAGCGGCCCTCGGCGTCGGTCAGGCAGCGGCCGAACCCGGTGAAGTTGGGATCGAGCGGAGCCGGGTGCCGGTCCACCGGATGGGCGTACCTGCCGGTGGCGTTCGCCTGCCAGACCTCCAGCAGCGTGTTCGGCACCGCCCGGCCCCGGCTGTCGAGGACCTGGCCCGTGACGATGATGCGCTCGCCGATCGGCTCGCCCGCGTGCTGCCTGGTCAGGTCGTGGTCCAGCGGCCCGACCGGCCGGTGACCGTAGACCGGGTCGAGCAGCTCCGCCGACTCCGGATCGAGGGCGGGTCGCACCGGCGGGTACGAGGGGGCGCGAAGCAGGGTGCTGAGATAGCCGGGGGTGAGGTGGTGCGGGTGCGGATCTGTGAGGGTCACGGACGGACTCCGAAGTCGAAGGGCAGGCCGACGTAGTTCTCCGCGAGCGTGGTCGCGGCGGCCTCTGAGGAGGTGACGTAGTCGAGATGCGCGGTCTGCAGGCGCCGCCCGTAGGGGTCGTCGGCGTCGAAGGTGTGCAGCAGCGTGGTCATCCACCAGGAGAAGTGCTGGGCGCGCCAGACCCGTTTCAGGCAGTTGTCGGAGTAGGCGTCCAGCCGGTCGCCGGAGCCCGTCGCGTAGAACTCGGCCAGGGCCTCGGTCAGCATCCGGACGTCCGCGACCGCCAGGTTGAGTCCCTTGGCCCCGGTGGGCGGCACGATGTGGGCGGCGTCCCCGGCGAGATAGAGGTTGCCGTGGCGCATGGGCTCGGCGACGAACGAGCGCATCGCCGACATGTCCCTGGAGATGATCGGCCCCTCGGCCAGCGTGAAACCGGGGACCGTCTCCAGACGTGCCCGCAGCTCGGCCCAGATCCGCTCGTCCGGCCAGTCGTCGAGCGCGGCGTCCGGGGGAACCTGGAGGTAGAAGCGGCTGATCTCCTCAGAGCGCATGCTGTGCAGCGCGAAGCCCCGCTCGGTGTGGGAGTAGATCAGCTCCTTGGCCGACGGAGGGACCCGCGCGAGGACGCCGAGCCAGGCGAAGGGATAGTCCCGTTGGAAGACCGTCAGGACGCCCTCGGGGATCGACCGCCGCGAGACGCCGTGGAAGCCGTCGCACCCGGCGATGACGTCGCAGTCGAGGCGCTCACCCTGGAAGGTGAGGTAGGGGTCCCTCTCCAACGAGTGCAGGGCGACATCCGGGACGTCGAAGAGAATCCTCCCTCCGTCGGCCAGTCTGCGGGCGACGAGGTCCTTGACGACCTCCTGCTGCCCGTAGACGGTGATGGCCCGGCCGGGAACGAGCTTCTCGAAGGGGATGCGGTGCCCGGCCCCGCCGTACCGCAGCTCGATGCCGTGGTGCGGCAGCCCCTCGGCGCGCATCCGGTCGCCGACGCCCGCCTCGTTGAGCACGTCCACCGTGCCCTGCTCCAGCACCCCGGCACGCACCCGCTGCTCGATGTGGTGCCTGCTCCGTGCCTCAAGGACCACCGAGTCGATGCCCCGCAGGTGGAGCAGATGGGAGAGCAGCAGCCCGGCGGGGCCCGCCCCGACGATCCCGACCTGAGTTCGCATGCGTCGAGCATTCCGTACCGTCCACCCCCGCACGCGCCACTCTTCCGTTCAGCGGAAATCTTTCAGCTCCGCAGGGCGGCGAGATCCCGGGAGAGGGCTCCGGCCGCGGTCAGCACGGCGGGTGCCAGCCGGCGCGGGTCGGCGTTGTGCCGCCAAGCCACCAGTGACAGCGCCGCCACCACCCGGCCGGCCGCCCCCCGTACCGGCACCGCGACCGAACAGGCGCCCACCGACATCTCCTCCTGCGTGCAGGCGATCCCGGTCCGGCGGACCTCCTCCAGCTCGTTACGGAGCCGCGTGGGGTCCACCACCGTGTTGGGCGCGTGCGGGGTGAGCTCCCCGGCGAGCACCCGCTCCACCGTCTCCGGGTCCGCGAAGGCCAGCAGGACCTTGCCGACCCCGGTCGCGTGCAGCGGCAGCCCTCCGGCCACCCGTGAGACGATCGGCACGGAGGCGGGTCCGCGCAGTCGCTCCAGGTACAGCGCCCGGTCGTCACGGAGCACCGCGAGCTGCACGTTCTCGCGGGTCGCGGCGTAGAGGTCCTCCATGTACGGCAGGGCGAGCTCGCGCAGCTCCCGCGGTTCCGCCGCCTGGGCACCGATCCGCCACAGCAGCATTCCGACCCGGTAGGAGCCGTCGGGGAGCCGCTCCACGAAGCCGCCCGCCACCAGCTCCCCGACCAGCCGGTGGCCGGTGGCCGGAGGCAGCTCGGCCCGGCGGCAGATCTCGGTGAGCGTCAGCCGCACGTCTCCCGGCAGGAACGCGCCGAGGATCGCCATCACCTTCCCGGTGACCGTGGGCGCTCTCACGCGTCCCGCTCCGGCCGCCGAGACCTAGGGAGCGGAACCCAGGCGGGCGGCCAGGATCCCGGCGCGGGCGAGCTGCACCTCGCGAGCCTTCTTCGCGGCGAAGCCCAGCATCGGCCTGACCCAGGCGTGCACCACGAGGATGTCCTCAACCTCGGTGCCCCCGTTCTTCTCGCTGAGGGTGAACCGGTAGTCCAGGCGCACCCCGCCGGGACTGTCGACCTCGCCCTCGACGGTACGCGGCGTGTTCCGCAACGTCACCTTGATCATGTTGTCGTACTTGACGACACCGAGGAACCTGAAGCGTTCCACCGAGGTGTAGCGGATCTCGGCCTCCCCCTGTTCGATGTCCTTGACCGCGACCACCATGGGCGAGAGCCCTATGTAGCTCTGCGGCTGACTCAGGTGGGCACGGAGCGCCTCCGGGGTGTTACGAACGTGAAAAGTATTGCGAAGCGTGACTTTCGGCATGCTCTGTCCCCGCTTGAAGATCTTTATTGGGAGACACTAGCGGGTTCCGCCATGTACCAGCGAGCATGTTGTTCACCTCGGGTGAGGGAATCGAGCCTGCGAGGCAACTCGCGTCGGGAGAAGGGATCCGCGGCGGCGTTGCGGATGTGGATGCCCACCGCGTAGATGTCCCTGACCTCCATGAGGGTGGAGTATCCCGGCCAGGAACGCAGATCGCTGCCGTACGCGTCGGCGAACGCGTCCACGTCGGCGGCGGTCAGCCCGAAGCGCCGCTGGCCGTGGTAGGTGTGGACCAGGTCCCACTCGCGGGGGCCGACCGCGACGCCGTCCCAGTCGCAGAGCACCACATGGCCGTCCGTGCAGCGCAGCAGGTTGTCGATCCAGGCGTCACCGTGCAGCAGCACGGGCTCGTCCTCCACGCCGAGGTCCAGCCAGCGCTCTGTCAGCTCCGCGATGCGGTCGCGCAGCCAGGCCCGCTGGCCGGGGGTGAGCTCTTCGGAGCGGTCCACCGCGCGGCGCACCTCGCACAGCGGGTCGACGAACCGCCGCAGCGCCATCGGCGGCACCGGCAGCAGGTGCAGGCTGCGCAGGATCTCACCCAGCTCCGTGGTGGTGGGGCGGCCGCTGGCCGGCACGTAGTGCCAGAACGTGACGACCCTGCCCTCGTGCACCACGGGCTGCTCGGAGATCTCATCGGCCGGGCGCACCGCGGGGAACCCCTGCTCGGCGAGCCAGCGGGCCACCGCGAGGACCAGCGGCAGCCGGGTCAGCGCGTTGGGCGCAGTGGCGATCCTGACCACGATCTCGCTGCGCAGCTTGAAGACGGCGTTGCTGCGCACCCGCAGCAACTCCGCGTCCCGGTGATCGATGCCGAGATCCTCGCAGACCTCTCGCAGGACGGTGAAGGCCTCCTCGGCGAGCGACCCCATCAGCTGACCGGAGCCGCGCCGATGACCAGGTCGTTCAGACGGCGCACCGCCGCCACCCGGTGCCTGGTCTGCGGCACCTCCGACAGCAGCGCCCTCGCACGGTTGAGCACGATGGAGGTGCGGTGCTCCGGCGGAACCTGAAGCAGTGCCTTCTCCGCCAGATGGCAGGCGTCGTCGACCTTGCCGTCGCGGACCAGGTGCGCCGCCTGGTCGAGCAGGATCAGCACAGGGTCGATGGCGTACGGTTCCGAAGGGCTGGTGGGCCCCGGCTTCCAGTCGACATCCTCACCCAGCTCGATCAGGGTGCCGATCCGGTAGAACTGCAGCCGCCGCTCGGAGAAGCGGAAGGCCAGGTGGTCGTGGCCCTCGGGGGGCATCCTGGCGAAGATCCGCTCCGCCTCGGCCAGCGCGACCCTGGCCGCCTTGTGCTCGCCCATCCGGGCCAGTGCCCGTGCCTCGGCCGCCGCGCCGAGCGCCGCCGGGGAACTGGGTGCGCTCCCCGCGAGCATCCTGGCCTCGCGCGCCAGCCGCACGGTCTCGGCCAGGTCTCCGTAGTAGTACGGCAGCATCGCCTGCTGTGCCCGGACGAGGGCGCGCAGCCGCACGTCACCCATGTCGTCGGAGGCGTTGCGCGCGGTGCCGTACCAGGCGTGGGCCTGGCGGGTGTCGCCGAGCTTCATCAGCGCGTCGGCCGACAGCAGCGCCAGCATGACCGTGGCGTTGAGCAGGCGGCGCTGGGCCATCGCGGGCTGACGGGTCAGGGAGAGCGTCCTGACGTCCGACAGCTCCAGCATGAGCCGGTAGAGCATCGGCACCGGCGCGCTGCTGATGTACTCGCGCCGGTAACGCATCACCTGCTCGTCGAGCCGGTCGAGCTGCTCCTCGGAGACGGTGGAGATGGCGAGCGTACGGTCCAGATCCTGACGGGTCCGCTCCACCTCGGCCAGTAGCCGGCCCGTCATCACGGACCGCGAGCCGAGCAGAGCCTGGTGGAACAGTGCCCGTCGCTCGATGTCGTCTTCGGACCGTTCCCGCTCCTCGGCCTGGTAGGGCGAGCGTCCCTCGCCGCCGGAGACGACCACGACCTTGGCGCCTCCGCCGTCCTCGCAGTAGTCTCCGGCCAGGCCCAACCTGACGGCGTTCGCGCGGTACAGTCGGGCCAGCAGATCGATGGTCTGCGGGCGCGGTCTGGCCCGGTTGTTCTCCCAGGCGTTGAGCAGGTCGATGCTGGCCCGCGCCTCGCCCAGGTTCTGGTGCTCACAGAGCTCCTCCAGCTCCTGGACGGACTGCCTGGCCGACCATCCCCTGGCCAGGCGGTGCGCCTTGAGCAGGCTCACCCCGCAGCAGCCGTGAATGGCCTGCGCGGTCTGCCAGTGGGTCCACTGCCTGGACGCCGCCTGCTCGCGCCAGCGACGCGCACACGCGGGTGAGTGCTCACCTCGGGCCACGGCGTCCCTCTCCCGGTCGCTGTTTACGCAACATTAACAAGGGCGCACCACAGCGTAAACGCGTCCGTGCACCGGATTCCCTTTATTCGCGGTTTCTCCACGGAACATCCATGACTTTCCGGTCTATTCCACTGATCCGGAGGGGGTTTGCGGAAGGACCGATTGCCTCAAGTGCCACGAAACCGCACTCTGCAAAGAAGCAAGTCACGAGTGTCCGCCAGGAGTGATCCGGATGATGGCAGAACGCGGCGAGGCCGTCGACCACCTGCGTCGGTTGGCAGCCCAGTTGGAGGCGCACGCCTTCCAGGTACGTCTGAGGTCGGCGGCGGGGCTTTATCCAAGGCTCCATGTGATCAACCCGATGGCCCCCGCCAGGACCGAGGACGTGCTAGCCGCCCATGAGGACGACGGCGAGTGGTGGTTCTGGTTGTCCTGGGCCGGTCGCATCGGCCACGCCGAGGACGTCGCCACGGCCGCGGAGCGTGTGGCCAGTGTTCTTCATGTGATACGGAGATAGGTGATTCTTGGGGCTGACATGGGTAACACCCGGTGATCCAGCCCAGAATGGAGCGGCATCGTGAAAAGGATCCTGGTCGTGCAACGCCCCCGTCCCCCCCGCAGGCCGGTACCGCTCGACCTGCGCAGCCCCTCGGGTCGTACGCTCCCTTTCTGACCGTCGGCGAAGAGACCCTCTTTGCACCCCCGGGGGTGGGGCCTTCCACCCCAGACGGACTTGCAAGGGGCTTTCAAGCGTTCTGCAGGCGGTTCGGTAGACCTTATGCGCATGAACAGCGCCCCTTTCGCCTTCAGTGTCAGTGTGGTCGTCCCCGCCATGAACGAGGCTGAGAACCTCCCCCACGTCTTCGCGACCCTGCCGTCCTGGATCGACGAGGTGATCCTGGTCGACGGCAACTCCATCGACGACACGGTGGCCGTGGCCAAGGCCCTCCGGCCCGGGCTGCGCGTCGTCAGGCAGACCGGAAAAGGCAAGGGCAACGCTCTCACCGAGGGCTTCGCCGCCGCGACCGGTGACATCATCGTCATGATCGACGCCGACGGGTCGACCGACGGCAAGGAGATCCACGCCTTCGTGACCGCGCTGGTCGAGGGCGCCGACTTCGCCAAGGGCTCACGCTGCGCCCCCGGCGGAGGATCCGACGACATCAGCCCGATCCGCTCGCTCGGCAACACGGTGCTGACCAAGATGACCAACCGGCTGTACGGCACCCGCTACACCGACCTGTGCTACGGCTACAACGCCTTCTGGGCCCGCCACCTCGACGCGCTCGACCTCGACTGCGACGGTTTCGAGATCGAGACACTGATGAACATCCGCGCCGCCCAGGCCGGACTCGTCATCCGCGAGGTTCCCAGCCACGAACGCAGCCGGATCCACGGCGTCAGCAACCTGCACGCCGTCCGCGACGGCCTTCGGGTGCTCCGCACCATCCTCCGCGAGCGCGAGGGCCGCGTCGGCGACATCCGGCTCCGCCGGGAACAGGTCGCCGCCTGACCCCCTCGGTCAGCGAGATCGGGAGAAATCAACATCACCGAGCACCGTCGCCTCGAAGGCGACATCTCCGGCTCCAGACACTTCCTTCTCGCCGCCCCCGGCCGGGATGGCGAGAAGGCGTTCCCCCGGCCCGAGGGCCGGAGCACCGGCCCCTACTCCGCGGGAACACCCGCCTCGCCCTTCCTCAAGACTGTGGACACGCCCGGCGCACCCCCCGCCCGAGGCCGTCCGGCGAGCGTCAGGTGTCCCGCTCCCCGTTGAGCACGCGTGCCACCCACTCAAGCGATCCCGTGCCGAGTGCTTCGTCCGCGAGGCGTTTGGCGGACGGCGTCTTCAGCGCGGCGAGAGAGCTGTCGATCCATGGCTGCACGTTCTGATGCCCCTGCTCGCGGTACTCGATCGCCTGGATCAGGCACTCCAGCTTGTCCGCGTCACGGGCGCAGACGGCTTCGAGGCTGGTCTTCTCCTCGTACTCACCGACCGCGCCGCTCACCATCTCCGCCACGGGCTCGGGGAGACCGCGCACCTGGTCTGCGGTGACCTCCTCGTTCCGTGCCGCCTTCAGGTAGGGCTTGGCAAGGTAGGGAATGTCGGTGACCCGCGTCTCCTGCGTGTCGTGGAACAGGCTCATGAAGGCCGCCCGCTCGGGGTTGCCGCCTTCCAACGCGGTGATCACGCTTGCGATGACCGCCGTCCGGAAGGAATGGTCGGCGATGCTTTCCGGATCCCGTACTCCCGCGACCAGCCAGCCCGTGCGCCGGTAGCGCTTGAGCAACCCGATCTCATACAGCAGGCCGGCCAGCCTCGACGGTTCCTCGGCCATGGAAGCCCCTCTCCCCCCTCGGTGGATCACACTCGGAGGTTGAACTCCTACCCGGTCTGAACGCCGGGGATTCTTCCCGCCGCACCGGCTGAGCGGCGCGGAGTTGACGCTTCACGACATGGGGGACAACCACCCAGCGGCGTGGTCGCGATAAATGACTCGCGTCGTCTCCTCGCGGGTTCATACGATCAGTGGACTTTTCACCACAAAGCGGGAAGGTCGCGAGACGCGATGCTGGATCTGTTGTTCGATCTGGAAACCCAGGATCCCGACGATGTGCTGACCCTGTGCCTGGTCGCGACCCATCCGGCGGTACGGCTGCGCGCCGTCACCGTCACCCCGGGGTCACCGGCCCAGGTCGGACTGGTCCGGCGTGTGCTCGGGCTGGCCGGCCGGGACGACGTCCCGGTGGGCGCCAGTGATCCCGGCACCGGCAAGGACCATGTGTCCGCCTTCCATCACCGCTGGCTCGGCGCTCCCGGGCCGGCTCTGCCGGACGCCCCGCCCGGCGCCCTGATCGCCCGGACCCTGGAGCGCCATCCCCGGGCCACGCTTCTCACCGGCGGGCCGCTGCACAACCTCCGGCGCTTTCTCGACGAGCAGGCGGGGGTGAGGCTGAGCCGGTGGGTGGCCCAGGGCGGGTTCGCCGGTGACAACGTCGTACCGCCCGAGCACCGGCTGCCGAAGTTCGACGGCCGTACCGCGTGCCCGACGTTCAACTTCAACGGCGCCCCCGGGGCGGCCCGGCTCGCACTGTCGTCCGGTGACCGGATCGCCCGGCGCGAACTGGTGTCCAAGAACGTCACCCACGGAGTTCGCTACGACCGGGAGTTCCACGAGCGGCTGCGGCCGTACCGGGACCGCACGGCCGGACTCGCCCTGGTGTTCTCGGGCATGGAGCACTACCTGCGCAAGAAGCCGGGGGGGAAGCTGTTGCACGACCCCACCGCGGCCTGCGTGGCCATTGACCACACCATCGCCGGCTGGGCGGAGGTCGAGATGGTCCGGGAGGAGGGCGGCGCGTGGGGCGCGCGGCCGGCCGCCGACAGCCAGACGTTCATCACGACCGCACTCGATCACGAGCGGCTCTTCGAGACCTTTGTCGGCGAGGGCACCGTTTGATCTCGCACCGTGGCCGCGTGTCGTGCGGAACCTCGCCTCAGGCCGCTTCCAGCGCCTCGGCCACGGAGGGGAACATCTCGAACACCTGGGTCAGGCCGGCCAGGTTGAGCCGCCGGGCGAGGTTGCCCTGAACGCCGGTGAGGATGACCCGCACTCCCTCGCTCAGGCCGTGGTGGCGAACCTGGAGCAGTTCGCCGATCCCCGAGGAGTCACAGAAGGTCAGGGCCGACAGATCGAGGATGAGAAGCTGCGAGGGCAGGGCACTCCACGCCCTTCCCATCTCCTCCCGTAGCACCCGCGTGTGGTAGTGATCGAGCTCCCCGCTCGCCCGCACGACGAGCACGGTGCCGTGCAACCCTGAGGTGGCGGTGAAAGCAGGCCCCGCCTCATTTCCCACGAACATGACCAATCTTCTGACCTACCTTGTCCCGAGCAACACAACTGTCTCATACACCGTGAACCACCCCGGCAGATCACGGAGCACGCCGGCCTCGCCGGTCGTTCACGTCGTTCCGGGAAACACCTTCTTCGCCTCCTCGACCGTACGGCGGGTGTCGAACAGCTCCGCCACCCCAAGGCGGCTCAGCCGGTTCCTCATCGCGGCGGAGAGGCCGACGAGGACGAGCGAGCCCGTCAGGCGGCGGACGCGGGTGAGGGCGTACATCAGCACGCCGTACCCGGTGGAGTCACAGAAGGTGACCTCGGTGAGGTCGATCACCAGGCGCGGGTGATCGGTCGCCCGCAGGGCGACGTCGGCCTGCTCCTTCAACAGGGGCGCGGACCCGTAGTCCAGTGCCCCCGCCGCGTACAGGGTTGTGAAGTGACGGTGCCTGTCGGCTCGGATGTGGAATCCCGCACCGTCTTCGCCCCTCAACATCGGTATCCCCTCCTGACTATGTGCCAGGTGCCCCCGAACAGACGCTTCCAATCCTGGCGGGCACGGCCAACCGGTAGTGATATAAGGAACAATGACGACATGCTGAAACCGCGCCCGATGGCGGTCATGGTCATCGGAACGCTCCTGATCGCCGCGTGCGGCGCGGGCCGGACGGCGCCCGAACCCGATCCGACGCCGGATCGTACGAACTCCCAGAGCCTGACGCCACCGGCCACCTCCTCTCCCGATACCGAGTCCCGGAATCCCACGGCGACTCCCCCGGCGAACGCGGTGATCGCCGCGTCCGCCGAATGGGCGGTGGAGACAGGAGGCTCGAAACTGTCGGGCGCCACGGCACTGCTCGACGTGGCGGCGACCGGCCCCCGGGACGCCTGGGCCGTGGGATACCAGGACAGCGCGGAGGATCGGGAGGGCACGCCCGCGGTCCTCCGCTGGGACGGGAGTCGCTGGCGGCAGGTGCCCCTGGACGAGGTCGACGCCTACCACCTGGAGGCGGTCAGTGCGGGCGGTCCCGACGACGTGTGGGTGGCGGGCAACGGCTCAAGCCCGTTCGCCGCGCACTGGAACGGGCGGGCGTGGAGCACGCACCGGCCCTTCGGGGTGGCCGAGGACTACCGGCTGGCGGATGTCGCGACGAGCGGCGGCACCGCGTGGTTCGTCGCCAACGGCCCCTCGGGGGCCGTCGTCGTGGAATGGCGGGACGGCGAGTTCCACAACGCGCTGAACATCGAGAAGAGCATCCTTGAGGCGGTCACCTTCAGGGAGGGGCATGTCTGGGTGACGGGGACGGGCGAGAGCGGTGCCCCGCTGGTCTGGCACGGTGTGGATGGATCGTGGGAGCGGACGGAGACACCCCAGATCCCCGGTGGCAGGCTCAACCGGGTCTGGCAGGTCTCTCCGACAGAGGTGTGGGCGGTCGGGCGGATCTCCACCGCCCCGGACGCGCGGCCGGACCTGAAAGGCGCGCAGCCACTGGTCATCCGCTGGGACGGGAGCCGCTGGACCCGGGCCGAGGTGCCGGTCTCGCGCGGTGTCCTGCACGGCGTCACCGCCTTCGGACCCGGCGACCTGTGGATCAGCGGCGTCGACGCCGACCACCCGGGGCAGGTGCTCATCCTGCGCTTCGACGGCACCGCCTGGTCACGCGAGTACGGTCCGCTGTTCCGTGCCTACACCGCCACCCAGCAGTACGACGAGACCGACGACGTCGGCGGCACCGGTCTGGCCCGGGTGCCGGGCACCGACACGCTGTGGGCGGTGGGCGCGGTCGGCATCGGCGACGACGAGAGAGCCTTCGTGCTCCGCCGCTGAGTCCTCCCCGGATCCTCCCGCGCGATCACGAGGTCGCCGACTTGGAACAGACGGTGCCTCTGCCGGAAACACGAGCCCCGTACTCTACCGACACAACGCGCCTTAGACCCCAAACCGCCATGGCTGACCTCATCAACCACACAACCGGGATGTCGACACCATACCTCCGCCTCCATCCGGTCCGCGCTCGGCGAAAAAATCTGCGAAAAAGTCAGTCAGCTGGCGTAGTCTCTCTCGAACTCCAACAAAGAGGGAGTAGGACATGAAAAAGGCCCTAATCCTCCAAAAGCCCAGGCCGCCTCGGAAGCCCGCCCCTCTCGACCTCCGCACCCCCTTAGGACGAGCTCTGCCCTTCTGACAGGAAGAGCCGGTTGACGAACCAGAGGATCATCCCGATCGCGAGCAGGACCCCCGCTCGGATGTAGACGTCCGCCCCCCTGCCGGTGACCGGCAGCGCCAGGACGAGACAGACCAGCGCCCCCAGGGCGGGCATCCAGCTCGGCGCCCGGAAGTGCTCGTGGTCCACCTGCTCCCTACGCAGGACCAGCACCGCCACGTTGACGATCATGAAGACACAGAGCAGCAGGAGCACCGTGGTGTCGGCCAGGTTGCCCACGTCGCCGGTGGCCACCAGCACCGCCGCGACCCCCACGGTGAAGACGATGGCCACCCATGGAGTGGATCTCGTCGAATGGACCGACGCGAAGATTCGCGGCACGATCCCCTCCCGCGCCATGCCGTAGACCAGGCGCGAGGCCATGAGCATGTTGATCAACGCGGTGTTGCCCACCGCGAGCAGCGCGATCAGAGCGAACAACTTGGGCGGGAACGCCAGCCCGGCGACCTTGACCACCTCGAGCAACGGGCCGGACGAGGTGGTCAGCGTCCTGGTGTCGACCAGCATGGTCGCCGTGAACGCGACCCCCAGGTAGATGATCGCCGCGGCGGCCAGGCCGCCGAAGAGCGCCCGGGGAAAGTCCCGCTGCGGGTTCTTGGCCTCCTCGGCGAGGTTGACCGAGTCCTCGAAACCGAGCAGCGCGTAGAAGGCGAGTGCCGTGCCTCCCAGAACACCGAGGAAGGCGCCGTTGACCGGGTGGAACTCCAGGGCGCGGGACGGTTCACCGTCACCGGACAGCAGCGCGTAGATGCCGATCGCGATGATGACCAGCAGGCCGAACGCCTCGATGATCGTCAGCACCACGTTGACCTTGATGGACTCGGAGATGCCGGCGAAGTTCACCAGGGCGACCAGGCCGAGGAAGATGAACGCGCCGACGACGACCGGCAGCGTGACGAACTCCGCGAGGTAGTTGCCACCAAAGGCCCGCGCCGCGGCACTCGCCGAGGTGATCCCGCTCATCATCACCGCGAATGCCACAATAAAGGTAACAAAGGGGATATTGAACGCTTTATTCACATAAAGCGCAGCACCTGCGGCCTGTGGATATTTACCGACGAGTTCGGCGTAGGCGGTCGCCGTCAGCGCCGCCAGCAGGAAGGCGACGAGGAAGGGCAGCCACAGGGCTCCCCCGACATAGCCCGCGACCTTCCCGACCAGCGCGTAGATCCCCGCGCCAAGGATGTCGCCCACCACGAACAGAAGCAGAACCCTGCGTCCGATGACGCGCTTGAGCGAGCGCTGACCGGAACCGGATTCGACGATCACCTCAGCCATACCCCGCTCTTACCCACCGCGAGGGTGGAATCACACCAGGTAACTTGAGTCACTTCTGTAAGCATGATGAAAGTGGCGCGCAAGTCCCCATGCCTACTGTGTTCCTTGTCACGAAATGCAATGAAAGGCAGAAATGTTCCGCGCCCTTTCCTCCCGCCGTATCGTCGTCGCCGCCGCGGGCGCCGCTCTCATATCGATGACCGCCGCCTGCGGCGGGTCGTCCACCAACGACGCGATCTGCGCCGAGGCCGCGTGGTCGAAGCCCTTCGCGGACTACACCGCCTCCGCCACGGCGAGCGCCGGTGACCTCGGCAAGTTCAACGACGCCGTCGCCAAGCTCGCCGCCGACCTCAAGGCCCTGGCGGACACCGCGGACGGCGACCTGGCCGCCGCGCTCACCGACCTCTCCACGTCGTTCGGGTCGTTCAAGATCGACGCGAACGACCCGGCCGCCGCGGCCACGGCCGCCGGGACGTTCGGAACGAAGATCCAGGAGGCAAGCACCAAGCTCGTCGCCGCCTGCTCGTAACCGGACCCGTGCCTCCTGGTGACAGGAGGCACTCCCGGTACGGTCGCCGCTCCGCCTGCGGGGGGCAGTGCGGCGCGGCGACCGTACCGAACATCCCCCAAGGCCCCTGCCACCGCACGGCAGGGGCCTCGCCGTCTCACCCGCCCCCGGCCCAGCCTGTGCGATCCCGGGTGCGGGGTGCTCTCCCGCCCGCACGGGGCCGGCCCCGTCAGGCCCCGCGGGCGCGAGCCTGCTCGTAACAGCGTTCGAAGCCTTCGAGCACCGCGGGCCAGGAACTGTGGACGGGCTCGGTCTCCCGGTTGTTCGCCGCGATCGCCTGGCGCAGCTCACGGTCGCGCACCAGCCTGGCCACCGACGCGACCAGGTCGTCGAAGCTCCGCCCGAGCAACCCCTCCTTGCCCTGCCGGACGAAGTCGGCCACCCCGCTCTGCGCGCGCGCCACCACCGGCACCCCCGCCGACCTGGCCTCCAGCGCCGCCAGCCCGAAGGACTCGCGGGGCGCGGGAGCGACGAACACGTCCGTCGCGGCGAGCAGTTCGCGGATCTGGTCGCGGCTGTAGCGGCCGGGAAGCGAGACCCAGCCGGTCATCCCGTTGGCCCTCAGGTAACGCTCCATCTGCGATCGGGCCGGGCCGTCCCCGACGACCGTGGCCCGCATCGGGATCTCCCGAGGCACCAGGGCACGGGCCTCCCGCAGCAGCCGCAGCAGCCGGATCGGCTGCTTTCTGGGCGCCAGCCGCCCCACCGCGACGACATGCACCGGGGCGGAGGGCGCGGAGTCCACAGCGACGGAATCCCCGGAAAGGGGCACGGCGCGCCAGCCGGAGACGTCCAGTCCGTTGGAGACCACGTGCACCGGCACGCCGGGACCGGCCACCGCGCGGATCGGCAGGGCGGCCGCCTCGCTCACCGCGGTGCCCACCAGCCCCCAGCGGTGCCATCCGAACAGCAGCCGCAGCCCTCGGTAGAGCGCCCTGGTGACCGGGTCCCACATGCTGTGCACCGTGACGACCAGGGGCAGCCCCGCCCGCGTCGCCGCCCGCACGCCCATCCAGGCGAACGGCGAGACCGCGCCGGTGTGCACGTGCACCACCTCGGGACGCCGCGCTTTCACCAGACGGAGCAGGTGTCCCACCCCGAACGGGTGGACCGGCAGGTCGAAGGGGAGTCCCGCGACGATCCTGTGCACTCCGGGAAGAGGCTCCCCCGGGGTGGCGGTCGCCACCTCGACATGGTGACCCGCCTCCCGCTGCATCCGGATCAGATCGGCGACCTGCACCTCGATCCCACCGAGGCGCGGCAGGTAACAGTCACTGATGTGGAGGATCCTCACGATGCCAGCGTAGACCCGCGTGAGATCATGCCTGCGTGCCCCCCGATGGCACATCCAGCCCTCGCGAACGGAGTCAGCCTGATCAGCAACGTCAAGACAGCGGTGTTCTTTCATGCCCATCCCGACGACGAGGCCCTGCTGACCGCGGGCACCATGGCGATGCTCGCCGCCGAGGGACACCGGGTGGTGCTCGTCGTGGCGACCTCGGGTGAGCGAGGCCAGGCCGACCTCGAACCCGGCGAGGCACTGGGCGCCGCCCGGATGGCCGAGCTGTACGCGTCGGCGGCCGCGCTCGGCTGCGCCCGGGTGGTGAACCTCGGCTACGGGGACTCCGGGCTGGCCCCCGGCGGCGGGATCGCCGACGACCGGCCGGACAACGCCTTCATCGACGCCGACGCGGAGGAGGCCGCCCGGCGGCTGGCCGCCATCCTCACCGAGGAGAGGGCCGACCTGCTGACGACCTACGATCCGGCGGGAGGCTACGGGCACCCCGACCACGTCCAGGTGCACCGGGTCGGCGGCCGGGCCGCCGAGATCGCGAAAACCCCGATCGTGCTGGAGGCCACGGTCAACCGTGACCCTCTGCTGCGGGGGCTGCGGCTCGTCCGGAGGTTCTACCCGCAGCTCGACATCCGTGCCTTCGAGCGGGCCTACTCCCCCGGCGAGGTGATCACCCATCGGGTCGGCGTGCGGCGCTTCGCCCGCCAGAAGCGGGCGAGCATGGCCGCCCACGCCTCCCAGGCCACCGGCGCCGACACCCGCACGCTCGGAGTCATGCTCAAGATCCCCCAACCCCTCTACCGTCTGGTCTTCGGCACCGAGTGGTACGTCAGGCGGGACGTCCCCCTGGGCTCCCGCCTGAGGCACCCGTTCGAAATTCCTCCCCGAGGATGAGTCCGGAAGCGGCACACTGGGGCAGGGGTGTTACGTGAAGAGCAGATTGCTCCAGATTGGATTGTCGGTCGCGTCGCTGGCGCTGGCCGCCACGCTTGTGCTCTTCCTGCCCCAGATAGTGGCGACCCTGACGGGCAAGCACGTCTCCTGGTCACAGATCGGCGCCCAGTTCGCCGGGCTGGGTCTCGGAGAGGTCGCGCTGATGGCCGGCGTCTGGCTGCTCAGCCTGCTGGCCTACACCTTCGTGCTGACCGCCTCCCTGCCCGGCCTGACCCACCTGCAGGCCCTGACGCTGAACGCGGGCGGCAGCGCGGTGAGCAACCTGCTCCCCTTCGGCGGCGCGGCCGGGGTGGCGATGACGTTCGCGATGACCAAAGGATGGGGTTTTTCCGTCCGGGCCGTCGTGGTCTCCACGCTGACCAGCGGCATCTGGAACACCCTCTTCCGGTTCCTGCTGCCCGCGGCGGGAATCGTGGCCCTGCTGTTCAGCGGGCAACCACTCAGCCCCGCGGTGGCCAGTGCCGGCTGGGCGGGTGCGATGTCCATCCTGGTGCTGGTCGCCGTGGTGACCGTCGCGCTCTACTGGGACCGCGCCGCGGACCTCCTGGGTCGGGTCCTCGACGCCCTCGCCCGCCTGCTCCCCCAGCGGATCCGCCCCGGCCGCCACACCGCCTCCGAGGCGCTGGCCAAGCTGCGGGCCGACACCTCCGAGATCGTGCGGAATCGCTGGGCCGGGCTGACCCTGGGCATGATCTTCTTCCTTGGTTTCCAGTGGCTGATCCTGGTCGTCTGCCTGCACGCGACCGGCGCCTACCCGGGTCTGGCCCAGTCGATCGCCGCCTTCGCCCTGTCCCGGGTGCTGACCACGGCCTTGGTGACTCCCAGCGGTACGGGGATAATGGAGGCGGGAACCATCGGCGCGCTGGTCTTCTTCGGTGCGCCGCTGGACTCCGCCACCGCCGCCGCACTGCTTTTCGGGTTCTGGACCTACACTGTCGAAATCCCCTTCGGTGGACTGGCCCTCGGCGCGTGGTCGTTCCTGCGTCGGCGTGAGAACACCGCACCGGCCCCTGAAAAGGAGTCGATCAGCCGCTAGATTGGGAAATACCTTGTGTGCGATTGGAAGGCCCACATAGCGTGGCGGCTGACATGGTGGCGTTCCGAGTTCTCGGCCCGGTCGAGGCGCATTCCGGTGAGGACCAGCTCGATCTGGGCGGGCTCCGTCAGCGTGCGGTCCTGGCGCGCCTGCTCGTCGCGCGCGGACAGGTCGTTCCCGTCGACTCCCTGCTGTACGACCTGTGGGACGACGACGCGGCCAAGGGCGCACAGTCGGGCCTCCAGGTCTACATCTCCCGGCTGCGCCGGGTGCTGGAGCCCGGCCGGCCGCGCGGAGGTCCCAACCGGCTGCTGGTGACCGTGGCCTCGGGCTACGCGCTGCGCGCCGCCCCCGAGCAGGTCGACGCGCTCCGCTTCGAGACGCTGGTCCGCACCGCCGGAGAGCACCTGGAGGGCGACGACCCCGCCTCCGCGCGGCCTCGCCTGGAGAAGGCCCTGGGCCTGTGGCGCGGCACCCCGTACTCCGACTTCGCCGACCAGCCGTGGGCCGAGGCCGAGGTCAACCGGCTCGCCGAGCTGCGTCTGGTGGCCCGTGAGCGGCACGCCGACAGCGGCCTGCGGATGGGCATGCCCGCGGAGGCGGTGCCCGACCTGGAGGCGCTGACCACCGAGCACCCGCTCCGCGAGGAGGGCTGGCGGCTGCTGGCCCTGGGCCTGTACCGCTGCGGACGGCAGGGTGAAGCGCTGGCGGCGCTGCGCAGGGCGCGCACGATCCTCTCCGAGGAGCTCGGGATCGACCCCGGCCCGGCGCTGCGCAAGCTGGAGTCCGACATCCTGTCCCAGGACCCGGGCCTGCAGCTCGCCACCCCGCCGCCGGCCAGGCAGCGCCAGCAGGTGACCGCCGACACCTGGCCGCCCAGGCCGACGGTGGCCCAGGTGGAGCTTCCCCCGCTGGAGCCCGAGCCGTTCGTCGGCCGCGACGCGGAGCTGAGCAGGCTGACCACCGCCGCGGCCAGGACCGGCCGTTTCACGGTCGCGATCATCAGCGGTGACGCGGGCGCGGGCAAGACCACCCTGGTCCGCCAGCTCAACAGGCGGCTGTCCGACGACGGGTGGGGCATCTCCTCCGGGGCCTGCCCCGACAGCAGTGCCACACCCCCCGGCTGGGCCTGGGTCGAGATCCTGCGCACCCTGGTGAGCGCGGCCGGTCCCGGTGAGTACGCCGCGCTGCTGGCCCCGCTGCTGGACGACGCGGCCCCCGAGCCCGACGACGACCAGGCCTCCGGCGGATTCAGGCTGCACCGGGCGGTGGGCGGCTACCTCGCCGCCGTCGCCAAGGAGACGCCGATCCTGCTGACCCTGGAGGACCTGCACTGGGCCGACGACCAGACGCTGGCGCTGCTCCGCGCGCTGCCGAGCCTGCTGGCCACCAGCCGGGTGCTGCTGGTGCTGACCTGCCGCGACAGCGAGCTGAGTGACCAGCAGGCCGACGTGCTGGCCGCGCTGGCCAGGCTTGGTCCCGTCCGGGTCGGTCTCACCGGACTCGACACCAAGGCGGTGGCCGAGCTGGTCCGGGCGACCTGCGTGCGCGAGGTGGACGAGGACGCGGTCAACAGCATCGTCGAGCGCACCGGCGGCAACCCCTTCTTCGTCCGCGAGACGGTGCGCCTGCTCGACGCCGAAGCGGTGAGCGACCGCGCGACGGCCGCCGAGGTGATCTCCGGTGTGCCGTCGGGCGTCCGTGACGTGCTGCGGAGGCGGATCTCCCGGCTGCCCGCGACCGCCCAGCAGATCTTGCTGCAGGCCGCGGTGATCGGCCGCGATGTCGACGTGGACGTGCTGGTCGACGTCTCCGGCGACGAGGACGCCGTGGTCGACGCGGTGGAGGCGGCGCTGCTCGCCGGGCTGGTCACCGAGCCGGGCCCCGGCATGCTCCGATTCGACCACGATCTGGTCCGCGACACGCTCTACTCCGACGCCTCCCGCCTGCGCCGCTCCCGGATGCACGCCGCGGTGGCCGCGGTGATCGAGCGCAGGAATCCCGGTGACGTGGCCGCGCTGGCCCACCACTACGACTCGGCGGGCACCAGCGAGACCGCCATCAAGGCGGTGCACTACGCCCAGCTCGCCGCCGAGCAGGCCGAGCGCCGTTTCGCCCACCGCGAGGCCGCCACCCTATGGGAGCGGGCCATCGCCGCCTTCGACAGGTCGGGCATCACCCACACCCCCGACAGCACCAGGGAGCGCCTGCTGCTGACCCTGCGGCTGATCAAGGCATTGGCGCTCTGCGGCGACATGGCCGCGGCCCGCAGGCGGCGACGTGAGGCGATGGACGCCGCGCTGCCGCTGGGCAACCTGGAGCTCACCGCCCGGGTGGCCGCCTCGCTGGCGGTGCCGCACAAGGGCATGGCCCGCGACTTCACCCGTACCGCCTGGGAGATCGTCGACGTCGCCGAGCAGGCGCTGGTCGAGTTGCCCGCCGGTGAGCAGTCGCTGCGGGCGAGCCTGCTGGCCACGCTCGCCCTGGAGTTGGAGGGGTCGGCCACCCCCCGGGGCGAGCAGGCCTCACTGGAGGCCGAGGAGCTGGCCAGACGGTCCGGTGACCCCGCCCTGCTCGCGACCGCGCTGAGCGGGCGACTGCGCCAGTCGTACGGCATCACGCCGGTGGGCGAGCGCGAGGTCATCGGCAGGGAACTGCTGGAGGTCGGCAGGGCGACCGGGCAGATCTCGGTGCAGGCACTGGCCCACCTCGTGCTGATGGAGTGCGCGGCCGCCTCGGGCGCGTTCGCCGAGGCCGACGCGCACGTGGCCGCCACCGAGAAGCTGTCCAGGCAGTACGGCCTGTCCGCGCCGGCCGCCGTGGTCGCCTGGTACGCCGGGCAGCGCCTGATGATCGCCGGTGACTTCGCCGGGGCGGAGCGCGCCTACCGCGACGCCGCCCGGCTGACCGCCAGGGCCGGCATGCTGGAGGGCCGCCAGGACCTGCCGCTGATCACCACGTTCTGCCTGAACCTGGTCAACGGGCAGGCCGCCGAGATGGTCGAGCCGCTGGCCGAGGCGCACCAGCGCGGGGCCAAATGGACACTCGACGCCTATGCGGTGGCCCTCGCCTCCGCGGGTCATCATCGCGACGCGAGGGCCGTCATCGCGGTGAAGACGCCGGTGCGCCCGGACTTTCTCTACGAGCTGGCGATGATCTGGCGGGCCCTGGCGGGCATGCTGCTGGACGACCGGGAGCGGATGATCGAGGCGTACGACACGCTGAAGCCGTTCGCCGACCGGATCGCGGGCGCCGGCACCGGCGTGGTGGCGCTCTGGCCGGTCGCCCTGACCCTGGGCGACCTGGCGTTGCGGCTGGGCTTCACCGACGCGGTGCGGCCACACTACGAGAACGCCCTCGCGGTGGCCGAGCGGGTCGGCGTGAGCCGGTGGGTGGAGGCGGCGCGGCGCTCCCTCGGCGGCTGACGGACCTCAGCAGGCGACCATGAACTTCTCGCTGCGCAGCGGGGCGTCGCCGGGGACCGAGAGCACGACGCGATACCAGCCGGGGTTGTTGACGATCCTGGGCTGCCACTCGACGATCTGGGCCTCGCCGGTGAAGCCGGAGCCGGTGCCCAGGTAGGCGTGCCAGCGGTGGGTCTTCGAGCTCCAGCGCTCCAGACGCCAGCCGTAGGAGACGGTGGCCCGGGGGTCGTCGTCACCGACCACGCTCTGGACCCGGTAGGGCCTGTCACAGGGGCCGAGCGCGTCGATCTCGCTGACGGTGACCTCACCGGCCACCGGAGCCTGCTCCGTGGTGGCCGGCATCGACTGCGCGGAGAGCACCACGGTCCGCACCGGTGCCCCCGTCGCCGTACCGGCCGTGCTCGCCGTACCGGCCGGGGTCCGGGCACCGGTGCCGTACGCGGTCTCCACCCCTAGGTAGGCTCCGGTAAAGGCGAGGGTGGCGACGAGCAGCTTGGCGACACTCGCGGTTCCACTCGCCACCACCGGCGCCACACTGCCACGTGAACCCATCACAGACACCCTCCTCCGTTACCCCCAGGTGTATGCCAGGGTGGTTGCTCTGGAGTTGACGTCCGCTTGCAGTCCGTGTGCCTGAGGGGCTCCGCCATAACGGATGAGGTAAGCCTGCCCTAATATCAAGTCAAGCAGGCGGAACTATCATGGCGGTGATGTTCAGAGTGCGATCTGTTGCGGCGGGTATCCCTGACCCGGCTTCCGCGGCCTTCCTGGGCATGCCCCTGTGGCTCTGGGTGATCGTCGGCGGCGTGGCCCTGTTCGGCGCGTTCCAGGTCTACTACTGGGTCGGCCACGTCCTGGGCTCCAGGCTCTACGCCTCCCGGCTGGGCGTCAAGATCGGCCAGGAGAACATCCTGCGGGTCGAGAAGGTCGTCGGGAAATGGGGCGCGCTCGCCGTCTACGCCTGCTTCTGGGTGCCGGGGCTGCGCCACACGCTGCCCTGGGTGGCCGGGGTGCTGCGGATCTCCTATCCCTGGTACGTCGTGGCCAGCGCGCTCGGCTGCCTGACCTGGGTACCGGTGACGTCCTTCGGCCTGTACTCGGTGATCTGGGGCTGGCTGGAGCTGGCCGTGCGGTCGCCGCTGCTGGCGGGCCTGGTGGCGGTGGCGGCGGTCGCGGTGATCGCCTGGTTCGTCCGCCGGCGCCGGCGCCGAGTCGCCCGCAGCGAGGCGGACAGCCCGGCCGCCGCTCCCTGATTCCCCGTCCGCTCCGGGGCCTCCGTCCGCCGGGCAGCGAGGCGCGACGAAACGACCAGTGGTTCACCACCTCCGGGCCGTTCGACGCGCCGGCACCCGAGAGCCGCCCCGCCCGGTTTCGCCCACCCGACGCCAATGTCAACTTTTCCATAGCCAAACAGCCAACTTCCGCATATCGACGGCGACCTCTGCCAGCATGGCTCGCATGCATCACGGGGGAATCCGCCTCATCACCCGCGCGGCGCTGGTCGCCACGGCCACCCTGATCACCGCGTCGCCGACGCCGGCCCTGGCCATCGGGCCCCCGGCATCCGCCCTGATCACCGAGACGGCCGCACCGGTTCTCAGCAGCGCGCCCGCCGGGCAAGGGCGTGTCTCCGTGCCCTCGGCGCCGGGACGGGCCGCGTACCTGTACGACACGGGCACCGGAGCGGTCCACCTGAGCAAGCAGGCCGGCAAGCGGATGCCGGTGGCCAGCCTGACCAAGGTCATGACGGCGTACGTCGTGCTCAGGGAGGCGAGGCTGGACGACACCGTCACGATCCAGGCGGCGGACGTGCGGCACGCGGCCTCGAACGGCGCGACCCACGCCTCCCTGCGCGCCGGGGAGCGGTTGACCGTCAGGGACCTGCTCTACGCGGTCATGCTCCCCTCGGCCGCGGACGCCTCCCACGCCCTGGCCCGCGTCTACGGGCCGGGCAACGCGAGGTTCGTGGCGAAGATGAACGCCACCGCCCGCTCCATGGGCCTGGTCGACACCTCCTACGCCAGCGCCGACGGCCTGCCGAAACCGGCCCCCGGCCATTCCACGGCCCTGGACCAGGCGAAGCTGGCCGAGATCGCGCTGCGCGACCCGGTGCTGCGGACCATCGCCTCCAGCAGGCGCCACGTGGTGGCCAGGTCCAAGGTCCATCGGGCGCACTCCTGGACCAACTCCAACAAGCTGCTCGGCAAGGCGCCCGGGGTCCTGGGCCTCAAGACCGGCTACACCAGCGCCGCCGGATACTGCCTGTCGTTCGCCGCCGACCGCGACGGCCACCGCCTCGTCGGCGTCATCCTCGGCGAGTCCAGTGCCGACCGGCGCTTCCAGACCGCGACGCGGCTCCTGGACTGGGCGAGCGAGCAGACGCCGTCCGAGCTGTGATCAGGCGAGGTCGGAGCCCCGAGAGGGAGTTCTGTTAGCCTCCGTCCGTTCCGAACCCGGCCGCTTCACCGCGCGCACCGCGAGGACACGAAGGATTGGACGTACCAACCCCGGTTGCCTACGGTTTGCCGCATGACAGAACGGTTCGCGATCCTGAGCGGTTCGACCTTCGAGGAGCAGATCGGGTACGCGCGGGCGGTGGTCGACGGCGACCGGGTGCACGTGTCCGGAACGACCGGCTTCGACTACGCGACCATGACGATCTCCGACGACGTGGTCGAGCAGGCCGGGCAGTGCCTGCGCAACATCGAGGCGGCACTGAGCGAGGCGGGCTGCTCGTTCGCCGACGTCGTCCGGGTGCGCTACCTGCTGCCCGACCGCGAGGACTTCGAGCCCTGCTGGCCGACCCTGCGCGACCGCTTCGGCGGGGTCCGTCCCGCGGCGACGATGCTCGTGTGCGGCCTCGCCGACCCCCGCATGAAGATCGAGATCGAGGTGGACGCGCGCCGCCCCGCGGCACCGGCCGCCGTTGAGGCGGACGACGCCGTACACGATGAAAGGCGTGAGAGGCCCCCCGCCGGGTCACTCGAGACCTCACGCCCCATGGAGCCGGGCCGGTAGAGCTCAGCCCGCGCGCATCAGGCCGTGGCAGGCGATGGCGGCGGCGGCGACCACGTTGAGGGAGTCGACGCCGAGACCCATGGCCGTCGGGCTCATCGGGATGCAGACCGGCTCGTCGGCCTCACGCAACCAGCGGGAGGAGAGCCCGTCCCCTTCCGAACCGAGCAGCAGCGCCACCCGATCGGCCATGGCGACCTTGTCCAGAGGCGTGGCGGACTGGTCGGGGGTGAGGGCCAGCGTCTGGAAGCCCACCTCGCGCAGCCCGGCCAGGCCCGCGTACCAGTCGGTCATCCGCGCGTACGGGATCGCGAAGACCGCGCCCATGGAGACCTTCACCGATCTTCTGTACAGCGGGTCGGCGCAGCGCGGCGAGAGGACGACCGCCTCGACTCCCAGCGCGGCGGCGCAGCGGAAGATGGCGCCGACGTTGCCGTGGTCGACGAGGTCCTCCAGGACCAGGACGCGCCGGGGCCCGGCCCCCTCGGGACCCGGGGTCTCCGCACCCACCCGTCCGAGATCACGACCGGTGGCCCGGCCGGACAGGATCTCCTCGACGGAGGGCAGTGGGAGACGTTCCATCGCGGCGAGGGCGCCCCGGTGGACCTGGAAGCCGGTGACACCCTCCACGACGGCGTCGTCCACGATGTGGACCCGGCCTTCGAGGGTGTCGAGGAGGTCCGCGAGGGGCTCGGCCCAGCGGGGGGTGAGCAGCACGGAACGTACGGGGTAGCCCGCCGCGACGGCGCGGCGGATGACCTTCTCCCCCTCGGCTATGAAGAGGCCGTGCTCGGCCTCCAGGCTCTTGCGCAGTTCGACGTCACGCAGATTGGCGTAGTCGGCCAACTGGTCGGCCAGGTGGGGGTCGATGGCTTCAGGCACCCTCGAATACTGCCATGACCCGCCTGAGCTGCCATATCAGCGCGTGGACGAGGAGCATGGCGGAGCAGCCGACGACCACTCCCGCGCCCAGCCTCGTCACGAGTTCCGCCATGCCACGTGGCGGGAAGGCGATGGGCCAGGCGATCGCGCCCAGCAGGATGGACAGGGCGGTGGCCAGGAACACGGCCAGCCGCCCGCGGGCCGGGATGATCAGCCGCTCGGGCACCGGCCGGGGCTCCATCCTGGACAGGCCGCGCCAGGCCCACCAGAGCACGACCGTCAGGCCGACCACCGTGGAGGTGTACTGCAGCAGGCGGAACAGCGGAAGCACGTCCGCCACGCGGGTGTCCAGCCAGCTCCAGCCCCACATGGTGGAGCTGTAGGAGTGGGTGAAGGAGTCCCAGAGCTTGTGGGTGAGGGCGCCCACCGCGCCTCCGGCGATCACGGCGGGCAACCGCCGCACCCCGTACATGCCGGGGGTCAGGGCCGCGGCGCGCCCGGCGAGGCCGGGGGGCAGGAGCGCGGTCAACGGGTCGCGGAGCACCAGGTGGAAGACCGCCAGCAGCACGACCACGGCGAGCGGGTCGATTGTGAGGACGCCCTTGTAGGAGTGCCAGATCATGTAGTCGGGCAGGAACGGGAAGAAGATCGGCAGATCGGGCACCATGGCCCCCAGGGCGAGCGCCCAGGGATCGAGCAGGCGGCGCATCCGCTCCGAGGAGATCAGCGGCAGCACGGCGGCCACATGACTTGGCGTGAACGGCACGGGTTTCCCTCCGACGATCCACTGGGGCAGATCCATCTTGTGACACGAACACAGCGCGCGGGCACGCCTCCGTGCGGCCGGGGCTTGGCCGAGGGGGCGCGGAGGAGTCGGCGCGATGGGGAGCCTTGCCACTTCCCAACATGCGGACACTCTGTGACGGCTAGATTACCGAACGCCGTTGATCGGGGATCCGGAGGTTGTCGTGACCGACCAGACTGTGCCGGCGCCCAGCGTCGAGTGGCTGCGCGACGCCCGCAGGGCCCGCCTGCTCTCCGCGGTCACCCTCCTCTGGCTGGGCGCGGAGAGCGTGCTCGGCATCGCCGCAGGGCTGGGAGCGCACTCCGTCGCCCTCATCGGCTGGGGCACGTCGGCCCTGGTGGAGGCGGCGGCCAGCCTGATCGTGGTCTGGCGGTTCACCGGTTCGAGGACCGGTTCCCCGCACGCCGAGGAGCGGGCGCGCAAAGCGGTGGCGGTCAGCTTCTGGCTACTGGCTCCCTACCTGGTGCTGCATGTGGCGCACGACCTGGACGCGGGCCACCGGCCTCTGCCGAGCCTGCTCGGAATCGCTGTGACGGCGACCAGCGCGATCGGCATGCCGTTTCTGGGGGTGGCCAAGCGGCGGCTGGCCATCCGGCTGCGCTCGGCGGCGACCGCCGGCGAGGGGACACAGAACCTGATGTGCGCACTGCTCGCCACGGGGGTGCTGGCCGGGCTGGCACTGAACACCGCCGGGTGGTGGTGGATGGATCCCGCCATGGCGGTGCTGCTGGCGGCGGTGGCGGCACGGGAGGGGCACAGGGCGTGGCACGGGCACTCCTGCCGGCACTGACCACACGCACCGACCACACGCACCGACATCGGCGATCACCAGCCGACCCACCGGAACACAGCGTGTCACTGTAAACACATATAGTGATAACAGCACTAAAAGGGGTGTTTTGCCACAGTAACCGTTCCAAGTACAGTTCCGTGAATATTGCGGACAACCTCCCGATAGGGTGACCCGCTAGCTTCCTGACATCGACATCGAAGAGGGAAACGTGGGACGTCACCGTACGGATGAACTCGAGGACGGCTACCCCTCCTACAAGGAGGCGAAGCCCAGGCGGAGGCGTGGGGGACGCGGCAAGGTGCTGGTCCCGCTGGCCGGTTCCGTCGCCCTCGCGGTGCTGCTCGGTGTGGCCGCGTTCGTGGTCATCAACCGCGACCGCGGGTGCGCGGGTGACACCCTGCCGTTGCGGATCACTGCCTCGCCGGACATCCAGCCCGCCCTGTCCCAGATCGCCGAGCGCTTCAACAAGGCGGCCCACGAGGTCGAGGGCAGGTGCACCACCGTCGCGGTGACCAAGGGCGCCTCGGCGGCCGTGGCCTCCTCCCTGGGCGGGGCCGGCGGCAAGGCCGCCCCGATGGATCTGTGGATCCCGGACTCGGGACTGTGGGTGGTGAACCTGCGGGCGAGGAACCAGGACATGCCGGAGGCAGGCGCGTCCATCGCGCACTCCCCCATCGTCATGGTGGCCTCGGGCTCGGTGATACCGAACCTGAAGAAGAGCTTCGGCGAGGCCAGTTGGGGCGGCATGATCAACGCCGCCAACGTGGCCAACGTCGACGGCCCCGGCCGCAAGGTGCGCGTGCTGGTGCTGGACCCCTCGCTCAATGCCGCCGGACTCGGCGCGCTGCTGGCCGCCGCCGGGGTGGCCACGGCCTCGGGCGCGGGTGAGGAGCAACTGGTCGGCGCGCTCAAGAACCTGTCGGGATCGACCTCGACGGTGCGCGACCAGGACGCGCTGCTGTCCAGCCTCGGGGTCAAGGGCAGCAAGGCCCCGCTGGGCATCGCCTCGGAGCAGGGTGTCTGGGCGTTCAACAAGGTCAAGAAGCCCGAGGTTCCCGCCGTGCCGCTCTATCCGGCCGAGGGGACCATCAACCTCGACTACCCGGTGGTGATCACCGCCAAGGACGCCGCCGTGCGCAAGGCCGCCGAGGCGTTCCAGAAGGAGCTCGGCAGCGAGTCCTCCAGGAAGACCCTGCAGGATCAGGGCTTCCGCACCCCGGACGGCAAGGGCGGAAAGGCGATCTCCGGCTCCGCGGGCTTCCAGGCCAAGGCACCGCAGGCGATCGAGCCGCCCGATGCCAAGACCGTCGCGAAGATGTCACAGACCTGGTCACGGATCAAGCTCGGCACCAGGCTCGTCACCCTGCTGGACGTCTCGGGAACCATGGCCCTGCCGGTGCCGGGCACCGGCCTGACCCGGATGCAGGCGATCAGCAGGATCGCCGTCGAGGGCATGAAGCTCTTCCCGGCCAAGAGCGAGATGGGGCTGTGGGAGTTCTCCACGCACCTCGACGGCCAGGGGGTCGACTACCGTGAGACGGTCCCGGTCGGCCCGCTCACCGAGGACATGAACGGCGTGCTGCGCAGGGACGTGATCAACCAGAAGCTGATCGGGGCCCAGGCCAAGGCGACCGGCGACACCGGGCTCAACGACACCCTCGCCGCCGCCTACCGGCAGATGACCGACGAGTACCAGAGCGACAAGATCAACACGGTGCTGGTCCTCACCGACGGGGCGGGCAACGACGACCCGGACGGAGGGATCAGCAACCAGCAGATCCTGAAGCGGCTGAAGGAGCAGTTCAACCCGGAGAAGCCGGTCAGCATTCTGATCATCGCGTTCGGCCCCGACGCCCCCAAGGGCAAGCGCCAGATGGACGCCCTGGCCAAGGCGACCGGCGGTGACGCGTACATCGCCAAGGACGTCCTGGAGGTCAGGAAGTTCTTCCTTGAGGGCATGAAGCGCCGGCTCTGCGCTCCCAACTGCTGATCCTCCGTCGCGTACGGCTGGTGTCACATTGGCACCAGCCGTACCAATTTCCCCAGGTCATACCAGGTCGGCATGATATTGACCCATCTGGTCAACCGGTTGCGGGGAGGTGACGTCCTACGCGTGTGGGGCCTGGAACGGGCGAGCGACGAAGCCCGTGAACGAGCCCGTCCCGCGGGGAGGAATGTCCGTGCCCGGATGGCCGACCGTCGGCCGAACCGACGATCAACAACTCGTTGAGACGCTGCGGCGCGCCGACACGACGGCGCCCGCGAGCCTCTACGACTCCTATGCCGAGCGTCTCCACGACTATGCCCACTCGCTGCTGGGCGACCGCGAGAGCGCCGCGGGCGCCGTACACGACGCCCTGGTCACGGCCCAGGGCCACGTGGACCGCCTGCGCGACCCCGGCCGTCTGCGCGCGTGGCTGTACGCCCTCGTACGGGTCCGGTGCGCGGGCGCGGAGCTCGGCGGCCCACGGGGGGCGGCGGCGCCTCTCGACGTCCATGACGACCCGGGCGAGCGGGAGCTGGCAGCTCTGGTCCACGAGGCGATGGCGGAGCTGGGCGGCCAGGAACGCGAGGTGCTGGAGCTTTCACTCCGTCACGATCTCGGCGGCGGCGAGGTCGGCGCGGTGCTCGGGCTGACCTCCAGGCAGGTGGCGGCGAGGCTCTGCCGGGCCCGCGACCACCTGGAGAACGCGGCGGCCGCCGTGGTGCTCGCCAAGGTCGGCCGGGCACACTGCCCCGACCTGTCGGCGATGGTCGACTCGTGGGAGGGCCCCCTCACCACGATCCTGCGCAGACGGCTGTCGGCCCACATCGGCCGCTGCGAGGTATGCGTGGAACGCAGGGACCGGCATGTCTCGGCCGGGCGGCTGCTGGACCTGGTGCCATTGGCCTACCCGCCGCTCTCGTTGCGCCGCCGGGTGATCGAGACCTGCCTGAACCCGGAACTGCGCGAGGAGCGCGCCTCCGTCGTCGCCCGGGGCGACCACTTCGACAGGACCGGTTTCCCCGCGGAGGGGCAACGGTCACCGGGCCGTCGGCGTGCGGGGAGGAAGGAGTCGGCCGGCGGGCGGGCGCGCGACCAGAGGGGCCGTGGGACCGTACAGGCGGCCTCCCCTACGGGGAACGCCGCGGGCGCCCGGTCCCGGCGCACGGCGACGCCACCGGACGGTGTGGGGCGGCGTACGGAGGTGCTGCCGGCGCAGCGGCGGAGGCAGCGGAGGCGCCGGGGGCCCGTGCTGCTGCTGGCGGCGGCGTGTGTGCTGGCGGCCACCGGGGCGGTGGTCGCGGTGGGCGGGCCGGACCTGGCCGGCGGGGCGTTGGGGAACGCCCAGGCCGCACCGGGTACGGAACCCGCGCTGATCACGCTGGAGCCCGGCCCGGAGCCGACGCCCGACCTGCCGGAGGAGCCGGAGAGCGCGGGCCCGGAGACGGAGAGCGCGCCGACCCCCACTCCGCGAAGGACCCGGGCGACCGGGACGCCCGTCCCCGCCCCCACCGCGACGCGGCCGGCACCGACCCGCAGGTCCTCGGCGGGACCGGCCCGCACCACCACCCCGCCTCCCGCGGCAGGGCGGCTGACCGTCTCGTGCCCGTCGGACATCGGAGAGGGCGCCGGGCAGATTCAGCTCGCGGCCCGCAACGCCGCGCTCTCCTGGTCGGCGACCACCTCCGGCGGGCTCGACGTGCATCCCGCCCAGGGGCGGCTGAAGGCGGGGGCGAGGGCCGTGATATGGGTCACAGCCAGGGATCCCTCGGAGAGCGGCGCGGGACGGGTCGCGTTCAGGTCCGCCGGAGGCAACACCGGATGTGCGATTTCCTGGGAGAACCCGGAGACGGACGCCTCCGCGCCTCCCCCGGATCCGGCCCCCGACCCGACCCCTGACCCCTCCGCCGGGGCGAGTTCCGAGGGGGAGACCGGCTGATTCCCGCATCTCGTTTTACCTAACACCGAGACTTCTCCCAGGAATCCGGTAAACCATGGACTGGTGTCGAGCGTCGGCATTGACGTCCATGCTGAGTGATTGATCACATGAAGACGCGATCAGTCACGTCATTACCAACCGGGAGTTTCGGAGATGTCGATCAACCGCAGAGTGCTCAAATGGGCGCTCACCTTCGCATGTGTCGCGGGGGCCGTGATCGCCTTGGTGGACATCGACACTCCGTTACGCCTGGTTCTCACTCCTCTGTTCCTGTTGGCGGTTCCGGGCTTCGCAGTGGTAGGACTGTTGCGTGATCGTGACCCTCTTGCGGCACTATCAGTGGGGGCAGCGGCAAGCCTGGTGGTGAACGTTCTCCTGGCCGCTGCCATGCTCACTTTTGACGCATGGTCGCCTCGTGCTGGAGTTGCGACGATCGCGGTGCTCGGCGGTTTCATATACGTACTACGCGTGTTGTATCGGGGGAGCGGGAGCTTGCAGACCGAACAGGGGGTCAGGTCAAGGTGAACATCGTCATCGTTCGCCCGGGAGACCTCGGGGAGTCCGAGATCTCGCGATGGCGGGAATTACAGGTAGCCGACCCGTCGCTGGACAACCCCTTCCTCTCCGTGGAGTTCACGCTCGCCATGGGGCGCCTGCGTGACTACGTCCGCGTCGCGGTCATCCAGGACGACGGCAAGATCGTGGGCTTCTTCCCCTACGAACGGCACAGCTTCGGGATCGGCAAGCCGCTCGGCGGCTTCCTGACCACCTGCCACGGACTGATCTCGGTCCCCGGGCTCGATCTGGACGTCCGTACCCTGCTGCGCGCCTGCAGGCTCTCGGTCTTCGACTTCGACCACCTGGTCCCCGGCCAGCCGACGTTCGCGGCGTACGAGTCCGACGTGCGACCGGCGCCGGTGATGGACCTCAGCGTGGGCTTCGAGACCTACATCGAGCAGGTGAAGGCGAACTCGCCGAAGAACCTCAAGACCGTCCGCTACAAGGAGCGCAAGCTCGGCCGCGAGCAGGGCGAGATCCGCTTCGAGTGGGACTCGTCCGACCTCGGCACGCTCCGCACGCTCACCAACTGGAAGTCCGACCAGTACCGCAGGACGGGCCGCGTCGACCGCTTCGCCCAGCCGTGGATCGTCCAGTTGCTCGACGAGATGCACGCCGAGAAGTCCGAGAGCTTCGGGGGTGTCCTGACCATGGTCTACGCCGGAGACAGGCCCGTCGCCGGGCACTTCGGTCTCCGTACCGCGACGACCCTGGTGGGCTGGTTTCCCGCCTACGACACCGAGTTCGCACGCTACTCCCCCGGCATCATGCACCACCTGCACATGGCCGAGCACGCTGCCGGCTCAGGGCTGCGGCAGGTCGACATGGGCAAGGGTGGGCGCGAGTACAAGAGCTGGCTGAAGAGCGGTGACCTCTTCGTCGCGGAAGGCCGCGTCTCGCGTCCCTCCCCAGCGGCCGCCGTCCACTGGATTGGCCGTACCCCGGTCAACAAAGCACGAACGATCGTTACGGACCGCCCGCATTTGTACAGACTTGCCGACCGGGTGCTGAAGGGGTTCGGCCGTATGCGCTCCCCCGCGCAGAACCAATCCAGCCCCCCGGCCGTCAAGGAACCATGGGGAGTGGGTTAGACCGCTCCCGTCATCGCATCCCACTCGCCAGGACCCTCGCATGCAACCCTCATCGCATTTGCCATTTCCCCCGATCCCTCCGATCGCCTATGGCCCCGGGTCCGTCCGCCAGTCGCCCCTGGCGACAGACCGCCCGGAAGGACATCCGCCATCATGAGCCCCGAAGTCGCCAAGCACTACAACAACAAGCCACCCCTGAGGGCGGTGCCGCCCATCGAGCGGTTCACCCCCATCACCCCCAATGTGGCGATCTCCCCGACCGTCAGCGTCGTCGTACCGGCCATGAACGAGGCGGAGAACCTTCCGCACGTCTTCGCGACGCTGCCGCAGTGGATCGACGAGATCGTCCTGGTGGACGGCAACTCGGTGGACGACACCGTCGCCGTGGCCAGGAAGCTGCGCCCCAACGTCCGCGTGGTCCACCAGACCGGCAAGGGCAAGGGCAACGCGCTCTCGGCCGGATTCGCCGCCTGCACCGGCGACATCATCGTGATGATCGACGCCGACGGGTCCACGGACGGCCGCGAGATCATCCAGTTCGTGGGCGCGCTGGTCACCGGAGCCGACTTCGTCAAGGGGTCGCGCTACGCGTCCGGCGGCGGCAGCGACGACCTGACGTTCATCCGCAAGTTCGGCAACAAGTCGCTGACCGCACTGGTCAACAGGATGTACGGCACCAGCTACAGCGACCTGTGCTACGGCTACAACGCCTTCTGGGCCCGCCACCTGGACGTGCTCAACCTCGACTGCGACGGCTTCGAGATCGAGACCCTGATGAACGTCCGCGCCGCCAAGGCCGGGCTCAAGGTTCACGAGGTGCCCAGCCACGAGCGCTGCCGCATTCACGGCGAGAGCAACCTGCACGCCGTCCGCGACGGCATCCGGGTGCTGAAGACCATCATCCGTGAGTGGCGGAGCAACCCGGCTCCCGTGGTGCACGAGCCGGCCACCTCCGCCCGCGCGGCGGACCAGGGCGCCGCGTAGCCATGAGAAGCAGTGTCGTCATCTGCGTCTACACCGAGGAACGCTGGGAGGACATCCGAGCGGCCATCGAGTCGGTCGAGAACCAGAGCCGTCGGCCACACGAGATCATCCTGGTCGTCGACTACAACCCGGACCTCCATCTGAAGCTGAAGAAGGAGTACTCCGGCGCGATCGTGGTGGAGAACGCTCAGGAGAAAGGGCTGTCCGGTGGCAAGAACACCGGCGCGGCGACCGCCTCTGGCGACATCGTGGCATACCTGGACGACGACGCCGTCGCGGAACCTGGCTGGCTGGAAGCGCTGGAGGAGGGCTTCCAGGACCCGACCATCGTGGGGGTGGGCGGGCTGACCAGGCCGCTGTGGGGCACCGGGCACCGGCCCGGCTGGTATCCCTACGAGTTCGACTGGACCGTGGGCTGCAGCTATCGCGGCATGCCCACCCAGCGGGCGCGGATCCGCAACGTCATGGGCGGCAACGCGGCCTTCCGCAGGGAGGCCGTACAGGAGGTCGGTGGGTTCCACACCGGCATCGGCCGCAGCGTGCAGGGGCGCAAGCCACGCCCGCTGGGCTGCGAGGAGACCGAGTTCTGCATCCGGCTCTCGCAACGGATGCCCGGCTCGGGAATGCTGTTCGAACCCGCCGCGGTGATCGGCCACAAGGTGCCGCCCGTGCGCGCCACCTTCGCCTACTTCCGCTCGCGGTGTTACGCGGAGGGCCTGTCCAAGGCGCTGGTCACCCAGAGCGTGGGGGCGGGCGACGGGCTGTCGAGCGAGCGGGCACACGCGATGAAGGCGCTGCCGCTGGGCGCGTTGCGCGGGATCGGCGAGGCATTGCGAGGTGATCTGTCCGGCCTCGGCAGGGCCGGCGCGATCGTCGTCGGCCTCGCCTGGACCACCTGGGGTTATGTCATCGGTTCCCTTCGACTGAAGCGGGTGCGTTCATGATCCGCGTACCGATCCTGATGTACCACTCGGTCTCCGACCGGCCCAACGCCGAGACGAAGCCGCTGGCGGTACGCCCCTCTGCCTTCGCCGAGCAACTGGCCTACCTGAAGGAGAACCGGTTCACGCCGCTGACGGTGGCCGATCTGGTCGCCTCGCTGCACAAGAACAACGGCCGCTCCATCCCGGAGCGGCCGGTGGTGGTGACCTTCGACGACGGGTACGCCGACTTCCACAGCGAGGCGCTGCCCCTGCTCGAACGCTACGACTTCCCCGCGACCGTCTTCCTGACCAGCGGGTGGGTCAGCGACGCGGGCAAGGACGCGGCGGGCAGGCCGCTGGACACGATGCTGTCGTGGAGCCAGGCGCGCGAGGCCGCCTCGTGCGGCATCGAGATCGGCGGGCACAGCCACAGCCATCCCCAACTCGACCAGCTTCCGGACGACGAGCTCCGCCAAGAGCTGCGGCGCAACAAGGCCCTGCTCGAAGACAAGATCGGCTCCCTGGTCTCGACGATGGCCTACCCGTACGGCTACTCCAGCGTGCGGGTGCGGCGCGAGGTCAGGCGGGCCGGCTACTGGGCCGCCTGCGCGGTGAACAACGCCATCGCCGCCGACCGGCACGACGTGCTCGCGCTACCGCGCCTGACCGTCGCCGAGGGCACGTCGATGAGAATGTTCAGCCGGGCCGTCGAGGGAAACCAGGTCCCGCTGATCTACATGAGAGAACGGATGCTGACGAAGGGGTACGCCGTCGTCAGGCGCACGAGATACGGCCTGCGCCGGGTGCGCGGCCAGGTGTGAGCGACCGGTGTCCGCCCCCGGGGAGGACACCGGCCCGCAGGCCGGTGTCCTCCCCGGGGCGCTGGGTCCTCTCCGGTGCCCTCTCGCGGGGGCCAGGGCGGCCGGACAGGTGCCGCCGGACGGGAGTCCGGTCGCGGTATTGCTCTTCAACGGTCTACGCAAAACAGCCGAACATGACGTATCTTCCTGTTCGCTCGTCGCGCCCCGGTCCGCGTAGCCGCCATGATGTTAGACGTGAGGCAACGGGCAGGTAATGACGTGACGACGACACCGGCGGCGGAGACTGCCGAGGTCGGGGAGACCGATCCCACCCACCCCGCGCCTTCGGACGGAACGCGGGCCGGGTCCGACAGCGGGCCCACCGGCACGGCGCCCTCCGAGGCTCCCGAGGTTCCGGACGAGGCGTCCGACGGTGGGGTTCCCGATCCCGTCGCACCGGTTGACGGCTGTGACGGCGGCGACAGGGCATCGGACGACGCCGACGACGCGCCGGACGCTCCGGCTGCGCCACCGGGGGTGATCTCCGACCAGGCCTCCGATACCTCCGACGGCGGCGACGACGACGTGGAGGCCACCGCCGTCATCCGGCTTCCCGCACGCCCGATCTCACCGCCCACGGCAGACGATCCCGAGGCCGGGGAGGCCTCCGACGGCGAGATCGACACCACGACGGAGATGCGTCTGCCCTCGGCACCGCTCCGCCCGACGCCGGAATCCACGGAGCCGAAGTCCACGGAGCCGGAACGTAGGGAGCCGGAACGCGCGGGCCCGGGACTCGCGGGACCGGTGGTCACGGAAGGCGGGACAGCGGAGCGGAGACCGCGGGGAAGGGCCGTCGCGGCGTCCAGCCCGCTTCCAGGAGCCCCTGAGACCGCCTCGGAGGCCATGGCTCCAGCGGATCGTCGGAGCCCGGAGAAGGCGACTCCGGCCGCTGCCAGGCCGTCGCGGATGACGACGGTGATGCGATCGGCCGCGGTGTGGCTGCCACCGCTGCTCACGATCGAGGGCCTGATCATGTACGTGCTGGCCGTGCGCGTGGCGCCTGGCCCGCTGCGGGGCGTCGACGTGACCAAGATCGACGCCCTGGGCCTGATCTCGGCCATGCCCATGACCGCGTTCGCCGCGATCCTGCTGATGCTCGTCGCGTTCTTCGTCACCATCGCGCAGAACACCGACCGCAAGTTCCTGCTGCTCTTCCAGATCGCGGCGATCACCTTCGCCCTGCACGGGGCGTCGGCCCTGATCTCGGACGAGGCCAGGTTCCCCACCGCCTACGTGCACGCCGGCTTCGTGGAGTACATCAACCGCACCGGCGAGTCGTCCGCGATCCTCGACGCCCGTCTCGCCTGGCCCGGGTTCTTCGCGCTGGTGGCGTTCGTCACCAAGGCCGCCGGCGTCACCGACCTGTCGATGATCATGCGGTGGACGCCGCTGCTGTCGAACCTGCTGTACCTGCTGCCGTTCGTGCTGATCCTGCGCCAGGTGGTCGCCACCACCCGGGCCCGCTGGTTCGCCGCGCTGCTGTTCGTCATCGTCCAGTGGATCGGCCAGGACTACTTCTCCTCCCAGGGCTTCACGTACGCGATCTACCTGGCCTTCGTGGCGATCGTGCTGCGCTGGTTCGGCAAGGTCGAGCCCCGCGACAAACCGATGCCGGCCAAGGGGCGCGTCCGGCGACTGCTGGCCCGCCTGGACGGACTGACCCCCGGCGAACTCCCCCACTCGACCGGGGTCTACGACCGAGTGATCATGCTGATCGTGCTGATCGGCCTGTTCGGCACCGCGACCGCCTCGCACCAGATCACCCCGTTCATGATGCTCGGCGCGCTGAGCGGCCTGATCCTGCTCCGGCGCACCTCGCTCAGCTGGGCGCTGCCGTTCTTCCTGGGCCTGATCGTGCTGTCGTGGATCAGCTACCAGACGGTCACCTTCTGGAGCGGGCACATCGACCAGCTCTTCGGCGGACTGGGCCGGATCCTGCAGAACCTGCAGAGCAACACCGGTGACCGGATCGACGGCAGCGACCCCAGGCACGCGCTCGTCCTGATGGCCCGCCTCGGCATCTGCGGCGTCATCCTGGCACTGGCCGCCATCGGCCTGCTGCGCCGTGTGCGGCGCGGCGTCGGCGACCGCGCGGCCCTGCTCCTGCTCTGCATTCCGGTGCTCGCGCTCGGGCTGCAGAGCTACGGTGGCGAGATCGGCCTGCGAATCTACCTGTTCGCCCTGCCCGGCGCGTGCATCCTGGCCGCCTACGCCTTCTTCCCGAACCTTCCCGCCGGCACCGAGGACGCGCCGGAGGAGACGGTGCCGATCCGCAGACGCAACATCCGGTTCAACCCGGAGCTGACCCGCCGGATCTCGCTGCTGCTGGCCGCCGGGTGCGCCATGGCGCTGGCGATGGTGTTCCTGGTCGCCCGGTACGGCAACGAGCAGTTCGAGCGGGTCTCGGCGAGCGAGGTCGCGGCGATGCACTACATCTACGACCACGACGAACCCAGTGCCCGCGTCCTCTACCTGTCCCCGGTGATCGGTCCGGAGGTCACCCCCATCATCCCGTGGGGTGAACGGGACTTCGACAAGATCTCCTATGAGCAGGCGCTGGTGAACCCGGACCCGGCCCATATCTCCCCGGTGATCGACAAGCTTCGCGCGTCACCGCCCAACACCTACCTGGTGGCGACCCGCGCGCAGGCCGGATACCTGCAGCTCAACCACGGCTACCCCGATGACTGGGCGCCGCGGTTCCGCGCCACGCTGGATGCCAGCAAGGAGCTCAAACGGGTGTTCAACGGCGAGGACGCGGCCGTCTACACGCTGAAGTCCTTCCCCGAGGGCACCGAGATTCCCGAGCGCGGGGTGCCGCTCGGTGGCAGCGACCCGACCTCGCCGTGGACACCCGTCGGCCTGGTGGCGCTGGGTGTCACGTGGATCGCGCTCTTCACCTACCAGGTGTTCCTGCTGCGTGGCCGGGAGCAGAGGAGCAGGGCGAGGAGGCGCATCCTGTTCATCGCGGTGCCCGCCTTCGTGCTGGCCCTCGCGGTGATCGCGGAGCGCTTCGTCGTCATCGGCTACCAACTTCAATAAAAGACAAACCCTCCTGGCCGACGGCTTCCCCGCGCCATACTGAGCACCGTTTGCCAGGAGACACCTGTCTCATAGCCTGGTCGAAGGACGGTTGGATGTTCACAGGGGAACCCCTTGGCCGGGCGGGAACCTCCACCCAGACCTCGGGACGGCGGATCGCGGCGGTCGACGCGTTGCGCGGTTTCGCGCTGCTGGGCATCGTGGTGGTCAACATCACCTACCTCGCCTCCGGATACCGGATGGCGGGGCTGGCGACGCCGTCGTTCTCCGCGCCGCTCGACTGGGAGGTGCGCTGGGTCGTCTCGCTGTTCTTCGAGAACAAGTTCTATCTGCTGTTCGCCTTCCTGTTCGGCTACAGCTTCACCCTCCAACTCGACTCGGCCCACGCCTCCGCGACGGCGTTCGTCCCCAGGTTCCTGCGTCGCCTGGGAGGGTTGTTCCTGCTCGGCCTCGCCCACGGCGTCCTGCTGTTCCCCGGTGACATCCTGGCCACCTACGCGGTGGTGGGTCTGGTCCTGCTGACGGTGCGGCGGATCACCCCGCGCGCCGCGATGATCTCCGCGGTCGCGTTGACCGTCGCGCTGGCGGTGGGGATGCTGTTGCTGGCCTTACTGGCGACGCTGGGCGCCGACGCCTCAAGGACCGTCTCCGAGAGCGCCGCCCAGGCCGCCATGTCCGACCGCGCCCTGCACGGCTCCGCATCCATGATCATCAACGAGCACCTGCACAAACTGGCCAGGATCTTCGTGCTGCGGGTCTTCTTCCAGGGGCCCACGGTGCTCGCCGCCTGCCTGGTCGGGCTGGCACTGGGCAAGATGCGCCTGCTGGGGGATCTGTCCGGGCACACGGTGACGCTGCGGCGGTTGCAGTGGGCGGGGTTCACCATCGGCCTCGCCGGGGCCGTGGTCTACACACACGCGACCTGGTCGGGCGGCGGGCACGCCTACCACATGGTCGGCCAGTCGGTGAACCTGGTCACCGCGCCGCTGCTGGCCGCCGCCTACGCCGCCACCCTGCTGCGCCTGCTCCCCACGGCACCTCGCCTGGCCGGGATGCTCGCGCCTCCCGGCAGGGTGGCGCTGACGAACTACCTGGGGCAGTCGCTGATCAGCTCACTGATCTTCACCGGCTACGGGATGAGCCTGGTCGACCAGCTCAGCCCGTTGTCCGTGGTGTCAATCGGCATCGCCATCTTCACCGTCCAGGCCGGGTGGAGCCGGTGGTGGCTGAGCCGCCATCAGTACGGGCCGGTGGAGTGGCTGCTGCGCTGGTTCACCAACTGGCGCAGACCCTCCCGCCCCCCGGCCCGCCCCAAACGCGCCTAGCCTCACCCCTGGGCGCCGGTGCGCTCGCTCCACCTGACCTCGTACGGCTTCAGCTCGAACTGCTTGCCGTCCACGGTGGTGCTCGCGACCGCGTCGGTGGTGTTGACCATCACGAGCTGACGCTCCTGGGCGAGGACCCGCACCTTCTCGTTGGAGGAGGTGACCGTCTCCAGTTCGGTCCCGTGGGGGAACCACTTGGTGAAGCCGCTCAGGATGCCCGCCATCGGCATCTCCGCACCGGTGCTCGGGTGCCACAGGCAGCCCAGGCAGACCTGGTCGTCGCCGGTGGACTTGCGCTGGGGGTTCCAGTAGAGCGAGGTGGTGGCGCCACTGGTGGCGAACTCCATCATCGCGGCGGTCTGCACCGCGATGCGGCGGTCCTCGCTCCAGTTCCTGCTGTCCGGCTCGACATACCACTCGGCCCACCAGACCGGCAGGTCGCCGCTCTTCTGCCGCAGCCAGGTGGTGAGGGCTCCGAACTTGCCCAGGGCGGTGAACTCGTCGGGGTAGGCGCCGGCCTCCCTGGTGACCGAGGCCCCGTCGACGACGATGAAGTCGGCGCCCTTCTTCTTCGCGATCCAGTACTCGACCGCCTCCAGGTCACGCTGGACGACGCTGCCCCACGGCCCCTGGATCTCCGCCCCCTGTTCGGGAGCGGTGGTGCTGCCGACCGACACGTACGGCCCGCCGACCTTGATGTCCTTGTCGACGGCCTTCAGCGCGTCGTAGACCTTGTTGTAGAGCTCGGTGTAGCCCTCGATGTCCCAGCGGTTCTGGGCGTTGTTCCAGAAACCCTTCAGCTCGTTCCAGACCATGTAGTGCTTGACCGTGGGGTAACGCCTGGCGACCGTCGCGGCGAGCTTGGCGTAGTCGTCGAAGTGCTCGCGCCGGGGCGCCGCCTCCAGTTGCGTCCAGTCGGTCCGGCCGGAGGTGCCGCCCTTCATCCAGTCGGGCGCGCAGCAGAGCGTGATGATCGGGACGGCCTGGGAGCTGGACATGAATTTGACGCGGCGGTCGAGGTCACGGAAGTCGTTCTTGCCGGGCGCGGGCTCGGGGTTGCCCGCGCCCCAGCCCATGATGTGCTGGTTCTGCAGCATCGGGACCCGGCCGAGCATGTGGGAGGCGGCCTCGGTGACCTCGCCGCTCTCGTTGTCGGCGCTGAACTCGGTGTGGGTGATGCCCCAGCGTGGCCAGCTCTGGACCGCGGGTGGTTCCTCCAACGTCGGCGCCGCCTGCGGAGGAGGAATTGTCATGCGCTGTCCGCGGGGAATATCCGGTTTGGCGGCGTAGGCGATGATGCCGACCACCAACACCACCGTTACCGCCATCGCCCCCAGTGCGACCGGCCAGGCCGGGCGCCGTCGCTGGTGCCGTCCGTTAGTCGGTATCACCGATTCCTCTATCCTCGCAGATCAACGAATGTAGCGTTCCACAGCGACAACGGACGTGGCGGTGAGCTGAGCTGGTTCACAGACAAGCGTTACCGGTCGCGTCGCCAGCGTATCCATGGCGACTTGCATGACGGTTGAAACCCAGAAGTAGTTCCCGTCACGCCCGTGGTTCGTGCGGCACCCACGGCACGGGGCCGAAACCGGCCGGGGACCGCGATCCCGGGTTCAGCCCTCCAGGACCCGCAGCGCCCGGTCGACGAGGGTGGGAACGGCGGCGCCGATGTGCTCGAAGCCCTCACCGACGGTCTTGCCCTGCTTGAACCTGGCGTGGATGCCCTCCACGATGACAGCGAGCTTGTAGTTGCCGAAGGCCAGATAGAAGTCCAGGTCGGACAGGTCGGCGCCGGAGACCTTGGCGTAGTGCGCGGCGAACTCGCGGGCGGTGAGGAAGCCGGGGGCCACGGTGACGCCCGCCGCGACCGGGATCGAGGCGCGCTCGGTGTCGCCGGGATCCTGCCAGTAGGTGAGGGTGAGTCCGAGGTCCGCCAGGGGATCGCCGAGCGTGGACATCTCCCAGTCGACGACGGCGAGGATGTCGGGGTCCGGGGAGATGCGCACGAGCGTGTTGTCGAGCCGGTAGTCACCGTGGACCAGCGTCGAGGCCGAGCGCGCGGGCAGGCGCTCGCGCAGCAGGGCCACCAGACGGTCGTAGGCGGGCAACTCGCCGGTCTTCGACCGCTCCCACTGCTGTCCCCAGCGCTCCAGCTGGCGGGCCATGTATCCCTCGGGGCGCCCGAAGTCCCCCAGGCCCGCCTTCTCGTAGTCGATCGCGTGGATCTCGGCGAGCACCTCGGCCAGCCGCTCCGACAGCCTCCGGGTCTGCTCGGGGGTGAGGTCCCGGGTGTCCTCCTGGCTCCGCACCGCCGCGCCGTCCACATGCGCCATGAGGTAGAACGGCGCCCCGATCACGTCCTGGTCGTCACAGAAGGCGACCGGCTCCGGCACCGGGACCGAGGTCGGCGCGAGCGCCGAGATCACCCGCCACTCGCGCCCCATGTCGTGGGCGGTCGGCAGCACGTGGCCCAGCGGCGGCCGGCGCAGCACCAGGCGGCGCTCGGGGGTCTCGACGACGTACGTCAGATTGGACCTGCCACCGGCGATCAGGGAGACCCCGGTGGGCTCGCCGGCACCGGGGACGTTGGCCGCGATCCATTCGACGAGGCGGGGCCAGTCGATGCCAGGGGTGCTCATGGCCCCCATTAGAACGCCACTCGGGTGGGTGGCGCCAGCCGGAGCCTCACAATGAGATCCCGAAACGTTGCCTTCCCCACTGCAGGGAGATCCCTTCCGTACTTTATCGTTACATTACGTCTCTACCAGCATGCTTGGGCTTTGCGACATCCTGCACAGGATGACGTAAGGGGACCCCGCACATCCCAGTAGGAGCTCATGCGCGTCTCAGTCGTTCAACCCCGTGATCTCGGACCGGTCGACATCGACCGCTGGAGAACCCTCCAGGGTGCCGACGCCGCCTTCGACAGCCCGTTCCTGTCGCCGGAGTTCACAGTCACCGTAGGTGCCCTGCAGGAACGCGTCCGGGTCGCGGTGCTGCACGAAGGACAGGACGTGGTGGGGTTCTTCCCCTTCGAACGCCATCCGATGGGTATCGGCATGCCTGTGGCCGCGGGCCTGACCGACGCGCAGGGGCTGGTCCACGCCAAGGACGTGGAGATCGACGCGCAGAGCCTGATCAGGGCTTGCGGCCTGGCCGTCTACGAGTTCGACCACCTGATCGCCGGGCAGCCGCTGCTCCAGCCGGGGCACAGCAGGCACCCCTCACCGATCATCGATCTCCGTGACGGCTTCGAGTCGTACATCGAGACGATCAAGGTGACCTCCGGCAAGACCTACCGCTCGACGGCGTACAAGAGCCGCAAGCTCCAGCGTGACGCCGGGCCGCTCCGGCACGACTACGCCACCACCGACCTGGCGCCGCTGCGCGCGCTGCTCGGCTGGAAGACCGAGCAGTACCGGCGCACCGGCCGCAACGACAGGTTCGCCCGGCCGTGGATCGTGGAGCTGGTCGAACGGTTCCTCGCCACCGACACCGAGCACTTCGGCGGGGTCCTCGACATGGTGTACCTGGACGACCGGCCGGTCGCCGGGCACTTCGGCCTGCGCACCGGGACCACGCTCGCGGGCTGGTTCCCCGCCTACGACACCGCCTTCGCGAAGTACTCCCCCGGCCTGATCCACCACCTGGCCATGGCCGAGAAGGCCGCCGAGGCCGGGATCCAGGTCATCGACATGGGCCGCGGGGAGAAGGAGTACAAGGAGAAGCTGAAGAACGGCGAGTACGAGGTCTCGGAGGGCCGGGTCGCCCGGCTGAGCCCCGGCGCCGGAGTCCACTGGATGCTGCGGGTGCCGGTGCGCAAGGCACGTGGCACGGTCCTGGCCAACCCGCTCCTGCGCACCACCGCCGATCGCGCGCTCAAGACGTACGGCCGCCTGCGAACGTCCCTGCAGTCCTCCTCCTGAGGAGGGTTCGCGGCGGTGTGGGAACGGTCCTTTCTCGCCCGATCAGCTCGGCGACCACCGAGACGCCCCGCCTGACGTCCGCCTGCGACGCGGATCCGTAGCCGATCACCAGGCCGTGCCGCAGTTGCGGCCCATGGTAGTGGCGGGTCATCGAGTCGAGCAGCACGCCACGGGCGCGGGCGGCCTCGACCAGCGGCGTGACCGCGTGCCCCGCGAGCTCCACCATGATGTGCAGGCCCGCGGTGTCACCGGTGACCCTGGAGCCAAGGATGTCGACGATCACGGCCCGGCGGCGCGCGTACTCCAGCCGCATCCGGCGCAGGTGCCGGTCCAGGTCCCCCCTCTCACAGAGCACCGCCACCGCCTGCTGGGCCGGGCCGCCGGTACGGTCGGCCAGGCCGTCCCTGGTCAGGGCGATGGCTTCGATGAGGCTCGGCCGGGCGACCAGCCAGCCGACGCCGATGTCCGGCGTCAGGGCCTTGCTCAGGCTGCCCAGCAGCACCACCCGCCCGGGATCGAGGCCGTGCAGGGCGGGCAGCGGCGCGACGTCGTAGCGGAACTCGGCGTCGTAGTCGTCCTCCACCAGGATCGCACCGGTGCGGCGGGCCCAGGCGAGAAGGCGCTCCCTGCGCGGGATGGGCAGGCGGCCCCCGAGGGGGTACTGGTGGGCCGGAGTGGTGTAGAGGACACGCAGGTCATCCGGGAGACGGTCGACGACGACCCCGTCCTCGTCGACCGGGCAGGGCACGATCTCCGCTCCCCTTCCGGCGAAGACGTTCCTGGCGACGCGGTAGCCGGGTTCCTCGACGCCGGCCCGGTCACCGGGCCGCAGGAGAGTGGCGGCGACCAGGTCGAGCCCGTTGCCGGTGCCCCGGGTGACCATGACGTTCTCCGGCCCGACGGGGATCGCCCTGGTCCTGCGCAGGTGCTCGGCCAGGGCCGTACGAAGCCTGGGCAGGCCGCGGAGGTCGGGGTCGCTCGCCGGCGGCAGGTCGGCCGCTCCGCGCCAGGCCCTGCGCCAGGCCGCCCTGTCGTAGTCGTGCACCCACGGCCGCCCGGGACGCAGGTCGATCACCTGCCCTTCGTCCCCTGACCGGGCGTACCCGCCCGGAGGGGTGACGGAAGGTGGAGGGAGGGGGCCGCGAGCGCGCTCGCTTCCGGGAGGGAACACCATGTCGGCCACATAGGTGCCGGAGCCGTGGCGTCCTTCGAGCCAGCCTTCCGCGTACAGCTGCTGGTAGGCCTCGGTGACGACGGTACGGCTGACCGCCAGCTGGCCGGCGAGGGCACGGGTGGAGGGCAGTCGCTCGCCGGAGGCGAGGGTGCCGTCCCGCATGGCGGCCCTGAGACGGTCGCCGAGCTGGACGGCGAGTGCCGTACCGGATTCGCGGTCCACCGAAACGGGCAGGTCGACAGCGAGGCGCGGCAAGGTGGTCTCCTGTAAGTGCATGAAAGTGGACATGTTCTCGGTATCCACTTATCTCTAGGCTAGTGCCATGCTCTCTACGACTCCCCGCACCACCCTCGGCCGCTCGAAGAACAGGGGCCTGACCTCTCGCGAGGATCTGTACGCGGTGCTGGACGCCGGACTGGTCTGTCACCTGGGCGTCGTGGTCGACGGTTTCCCCATGGTCGTCCCCACCGGTTACGGCCGGATCGGCGACACCCTCTACCTGCACGGCTCCACCGGCGCCACCTCCCTGCGGAACGCGGACGAGGTCTGCGTCACGGTGACCCACCTGGACGGCGTCGTGCTGGCCCGCTCGGCCTTCAACCACTCGCTCAACTACCGCTGCGCCATGGTCTACGGCCACGTCCGCCGGGTGGCGGGCGGCGAGGAGCACCTGGCCGGGCTGCGGGCGATCACCGAGCAGCTGGCCCCCGGCCAGTGGGACGCCAGCCGCGCGCCCACCGGAAAGGAGCTCGCCGCGACCACGGTGCTCGCCCTCTCCCTCGCCGAGGCGTCGGTGAAGGTCCGCCAGGGCCCGCCGATCGACGAGGAGGAGGACTACGAGCTGCCGATCTGGGCGGGGGTCCTGCCGCTCCACCAGGTCTGGGGAGCCCCCGAGCCCGATCCCGCGATGACCGGTGACCTGGCCGTTCCCGCGCACATCGCGTCGCGCACCATGCCCGTTCGTTAAGTCTCCGCGGCGCGCCCGTCCGCGCGAGACCTTACCGCTCGTACCGATCAACCCATGACTCCGCCGCTCCCAGAAGGGAGCGGCTTCTCGCTGGGCCGCTTATGGAGTGAGACTGATTCGCGATTGATGCGCGAAATGCGTTTCTCTATGACTAGGCTACGGTCCGTCTGTTATGGGTGGGGGCCCAGACAACTGAGGAGACCGTTATGTACGGCACGCCATCGGCCTGGCGAGTCCCCGGATACACCGAGATCCGCGAGCTGGGCACCGGCGCGGCGGGGCGCGTGGTGATGGCGCGGCATGATGCCGACGGTGTCCTGGTAGCGATCAAGTACCTGTCCGACGAGCTCAGGGGCGACGTCGGCTTCGTGGCGCGCTTCCGACACGAGGCCAGGGTGCTCAACACCCTGAACAGCCCGCACTCCGTCCGGCTCTACGACTACGTCGAGACCGGCGACGGCGCGGCCATCGTGATGGAACTGATCAACGGCGTCGCCCTGCGCGCGCTGCTGCGCTCGGAGGGGCCGACCGGCCCGGAGGCGGCGCTGCTCGTGCTCAAGGGCTCGCTCATGGGGCTGGCCGCCGCGCACTCGGCGGGCGTGGTGCACCGCGACTTCAAGCCCGAGAACGTGATGGTGGAGGCGGACGGGAAGAGCAAGCTCGTCGACTTCGGCATCGCGCTCCGCTCCGGCGACGGCGACGCCCCCGCGGGCACTCCCCCCTACATGGCACCCGAGCAGTGGGTGGGCGGACCGGCCGGGCCCTCCACGGACGTCTACGCCGCCACCGTCGTGTTCTTCGAGTGCCTGACCGGCGCCCGCCCCTTCCGGGCCACGAACATCGCCGCGCTGGCCCGCCAGCACCAGGTCATGCCGCCGCCGGTCGAGGAGGTGCCCCCGGCCCTGCAAGGGCTGGTGGAGCGCGGCCTGGCCAAGCACGCCACCGACCGGCCGCCGACCGCCTCCGCGTTCCTCACCGAGTTGGAGGCCGTGGCCGCCGACGCCTACGGCCCCGACTGGCAGGAGCGCGGCCGCCGCCGCCTGGCGGGGATCGTCGGGCTGCTGGCCGAGCTGTTCCCGCTGGACGCGCCCGCCCCTGCGGCCGACACCTCGCTGGCCACGACCGACCTCGGCGGCGAGGGGGGAGTGACCTCCTCGCTCGGCAAGCTGAGCGTCAAGATCCTCATTGGCGTCGGCTGCATCGCGGTGATCGGCGGGCTGATCGCGGTGCTGGTCGGATCGAACAGCAGCACGACGATCCAGCCGCAGAGTTCCACCGTCACCAAGGATCCGACCCCCTCGGACCCGCTGGAGACGGTGATCCCCGGGGACGACGGCGACGAGCTCGACGACCCTGACGAGCCCGCGGAGGCGTCGCCGACCGCGGGCGCGCCCTCCGCGACCCCCACGCCGAGCAACACCGCCTCGGGCCTTCCCCCCGCGCCGACCGCCACGACGCCCTCCAAGACTCCCAAGGCGTCCGCGACGCCCACCAGGAAACCGACCGCGCGACCGACGAGAAAGCCGACCGGGGAGGCGTCCGAACCCCCCTCCCCCGAGGAGAGCTCCACGCTCAGCGATCCCGGCAAACCGAATACCCCCACGACCAGGCCGCCGTCCCCGACGGCGACGGCGACCTCGACCCAGCCGTCGGCCTCCCCAACCCAGACACAGCCGACCACGTCCTCGCCCACCGGGACAGAGCCCGGGGAAACCTCGACCCCCGAGGGAACCCCTCGGCTCACCAGCTCGCCCCTGCCTCCCGTCGGGACGGCCCCTTCGGCGTTCCTCGCGCTGGGTCTGGTGACAAGCGGTGCCGTGCCGTTCACACTGGCCGTCAAGCGCGGCATGGTGGGACGGCACAGGAAACGCCGCTGACCAGGGAGCAGGCAGAATCATGGACACTGACCGGGGCGGCGTCGCCGGATTCCGGTTGACCGGCCGCACCTGGGCCGGCGACCTGGGAATCTGGTCGTCGGCCGTCGCGGCCGACGGACGGCGGGGAAGCACACTCAGGTTCGACCCGAGACTGGTCGCCGATCCCTCGGCCCGGGAGAGGCTGATCGCGGCCGTGGTCGCCGACCGCAGGCTCACACAGAGCGGCCTGACCGGGCTGGTCCCGATCGCCGACCTCATCACGGCCCAGGACGAGGTCTGGCTGCTCACCGCAGAACCGGCGGCACCGACGGTGCGCGACCTGCTGTCCGGCGCCCCTGGCTCACCCGGGCCCGACGCGGGCAGCGCGGCCACGGTCCTGGTGGAGACGGCGCGGACGCTGCTGGCCGTCCACTCCTCCGGGCTCATCCACGGTGAGCTTCACCCGGGCACCGTGGTGATCGCTCCGGACGGGTCGGCGCTGCTCGCCGAGCGGGGCCTGCTCGACGCGCTGCTCGGCCGCCCGCCCGCGCCGGAGCGGGACGTGGCCGCCTGGGCGTCACTCGCCAGGGGGCTGGCCGCCACCTGGGCCTCGGCCGACCGGGAAGCCGCGGAACTGCTGGAACGGGCGGCGGCGACGGCCTCCATCCGGGGGCTCGCCGCCGCGCGCGACACCCTGCTCACCGGGCGTGACGTGCTGCCCTCCGGGTTCACCACCCGCGACAGACTCGCGGAGACCCTGCACCGATGGTCGGCGCATGAGGCGCCCGGCCGGGGAGTGCCCCCGCCGCCCGTGCCGGCCGCCCCCGACGAGGGGGAGATCGTCACGCTGCTCCACGTTCCGAGAACCGGCGAGCAGCGAACCCTGGAGGCCGGCGGGCACCGGCCCGAGGACGTGGTCCTGCGGTTCGGCCCCGGGGTGCCCGCCGAGACCACGGCCGCCCGGATCTGGCGGGCCGGCCGGGACCAGCAGCAGACCGAGCCGCCCTCCGACAGGCTCAGGACCGCCGCGGCCCCCCATGCTCGGCGGCGTCGCGGTCGTACGATCCTCTCCTCGGCGATCCTCGCGCTGATGGTGGTGGGAGCGCTGGCGCTCTGGCTGTTCCGCGGCTCGTCGGCACCGCTTGAGGTGACGAAGGTGGACGTCAGCGCCCCCAGGAAGACCCAGGGCTGCGACACGACGGTGAAGATCACCGGTGTCCTGTACACCAACGGCGCGGGCGGGGAGGTCAGCTACCAGTGGAAGCGGAGCGACCGCAAGGAGCCGATCGTGCAGACCGACCAGATCTCGTCCGGAGCGGCTTCGCACAAGGTGAGCCTGGACTGGACGGTCAAGGGCGAGGGAAGTTTCAAGGGGACCGTCATCCTGTCGCTGCTCTCGCCGGCCCCCGAGGGCAAGAAGATCCAGGACAGGGCCACCTTCACCTACAAATGTTCATGAGTGATCCGCAAGGTCCACAATGCAGTACAAAGCCGTTCTTACTACTCTGACGGCCATGACCACGCAGACCCCCTCCGGCTGGTACCCCGATCCCTACGGCTCACCGCTGTTGCGGTGGTGGGACGGCCACCAGTGGACCGATGCCACCCATCAGGCGGATGTGCCAGGGCAGGGCATGCCCCAGGGATCGCAGACCGGCCCCTTCTCCTCCCAGCCTCCCCCCGTGGAGCAGGGTGCCTGGCAGGCGGCGCCGCCTCCCTCGCGGGAAGAGCCCGTGGGAACGGGCCCGACTGGCCAGTGGAACCAGCAGACCGTACAGCAGGGACCGGCGGGCACGCGACAGCCGAACGGCAACACCGCGCAGATGCCCCTCCCGCCGTACGGCGTCCACCCGTCCGGGCCGCCGCCGCGCAAGAGCGGTCCGCTCCCGTGGATCCTCGGCGGTGGCGGCGCGCTGGTCCTGATCGTCGTGATCGTGGTCGCCGCGATGTATCTGATCAACCCCGACGGCAGGAACGAGGCCGGCGAGCCCGTCACACCCCGTACGCCGCCTCCCTCGGCGAGCCGGGACCCCAGCCGGGAGCCGACCCCCGAGGCGACGCCCTCGCAGAGCCCGCTGCCCCAGCCGGTGGACGGGCGCATCACCGACCCCGTGACCGGTCTGTCCTACCAGATCCCCGCGGGGCCTTGGCAGGTGCCTCCCAGCGCCGGCGGCGGGCTCGGGTTCACCTGGAACAGCGGGGCCGTCGCCACCGCCCACGAGAACTTCGACGGCAAGGGCGGCAACTGGGTCGGCAACGTGCTGACCGGCGAGCTTCCCGACCAGTACGGCTACCAGGGTGCCGCGAGCATGCGTTCGGTCGCCACGACGTTGCTGCAGGTCATCGAGCCCAACTTCTACAGCCCCCCGCACCGCCGGAAGATCGTCGAGGACAAGGCGGTCAAGGTGAGCGGCAAGGACGCCTGGCTGTTCGTCTTCGACCTGGACTTCTCCGAGCAGTCCGAGGCCAACGGCTGGAAGTGGAAGCGGGAGCGGGCCGCGTTCCTGATCGTCGACCGGGGTGAGGGCAGCCGAGCGGCGCTGGCCTACATCACCGTGCCCGACAATCTCGGCATCTCAACGGTGGACAAGGTGATCAAGTCATTCAAGCTCTCGTAACGGAGTACTACCCTGAAGGCTATGAGTGACCTGCTGGTCTGGATCGACTGTGAGATGACCGGGCTTGACCTTGGCCGTGACGCGCTCGTCGAGGTGGCCTGCGTGGTCACCGACGGCGAGCTGAACCAGCTTGACGAAGGTGTGGACGTGGTCATCAAACCCCCGCCCGAGTCCGTCGAGCAGATGTCGGAGGTGGTGCGCGAGATGCACACCGCCTCCGGTCTGCTGGACGCGCTGAGTGAGGGCGTCACGCTGGCCGAGGCCGAGTCCATGGTGCTCGAGTACATCAAGGGGCACATCAAGGAGCCGAAGAAGGCTCCGCTGTGCGGCAACTCCATCTCCACCGACCGGTCGTTCCTCTCCCGGGACATGACCGCCGTGGACGCCTTCCTGCACTATCGGATGATCGACGTCTCCTCGGTGAAGGAGTTGGCCCGGCGCTGGTACCCACGGGTCTACTTCGCCTCGCCCGAGAAGCAGGGCGGCCACCGCGCGCTGGCCGACATCGTCGAGAGCATCCGGGAGTTGCGCTACTACCGCGCGGCGGTCTTCGTGCCCCAGCCGGGACCCGACTCCGCCACCGCCAGGGAACTGGCCGAGACCGTGTCCGCGCGAAAACCCTGACCGGCTCGCGGGAAACCCGGTACGAAACGACTCCCAAAGACCGCTACACTTTTCATGTGCTGCTACGGCGGCGATGGTGGGCGTAGCTCAGTTGGCAGAGCGCTAGGTTGTGGTCCTAGATGCCGGGGGTTCAAGTCCCCTCGCTCACCCCAAGAGAACGGCCGGTCCCTCGGGACCGGTCGTTCTGCATTTCCACTCCCCTTACCCACCAAAAGTGGATATTGCGGGTTATGCTCGCAGCTATCGCTACGCCGTAGGATCGGGGGTTTCGGCGACCTGACCGTGTTGCAACCACGGAGGCCGGATGAAAGTCGACGATGCCACGTTCGACGCGGAACCCACAGCCGTGACGGGCTTGAGCAGGCGCGAGACCGAGGTCATGGAACTGATCGCGACGGGTCGTTCCAATGGGCAGATCGCCCAGCACCTATTTCTGAGCGAGAAGACCGTGAAGAACCATGTGAACCGGATATACGCCAAGCTGGGGGTCGACTCGCGGGTCACCGCGATCGATCTGTGGCTGGAACGGGCCGCGCGCGAGGACCCTCAGCACTGCTGAACGGCGACACGACGTCTCCGGACCGCTTCGGAGCCGTCGGGCCCGACCGAGCGGGGCGCCTCGGGCGGCGGGAGACCTCCAGGGCGCGGGTGATGGCGGACGTGCCCTCCCCCAGTTCCTCGGAGGTGATCGAGAGCGCCGGGCGCAACCGTACCGAGCGCTCGCCGCAGGGCAGGACCAGCACGCCCTCGTCCTCCCTGAGCGTGGCCACCAACAGGTCGCGCCGCGCGGCGTCCGGCAGGTCGAACGCGCACATCAGGCCGCGTCCCCGGGCGTTCTCCACCAGGCCGGGGAAGCCTGCCTGGATCTCCAGCAGCGCCTTGAGGAGCTCGGCGCCGAGCCTGCCCGCGCGCGGGATCAGTCCGTCGCGCTCCACGATCTCCAGTATCCGGCGGGAGCGGACCATGTCGACCAGCCCTCCGCCCCAGGTCGAGTTGATCCTGCCACTGATCCGGAACACGTTGTCCGGCACCTCGTCGACCCTGCGGCCCGCCATGATCCCGCCCACCTGGACCTTCTTGGCGAAGGCCACCACATCGGGACTCAGGCCAAGCTGCTGGTAGGCCCAGGGGGTGCCCGTGGTCCCGGCACCGGTCTGCACCTCGTCCATGACGAGGAGGGCCTCGTGCTCGTGGCAGAGCCGTTCCATCGCGAGCAGGAACTCCGCCCGCATGTGGTTGTCGCCCCCCTCCCCCTGGATGGGCTCGGCGATGAAGCAGGCGATGTCATGGGGATGACGCTCGAAGGCGGCCCGCGCCGCGGCCAGGGATCTCTCCTCGGCCGCCTCGACGTCGCCGAGGTGGATCGCGGGCACCTCGATCCTGGGCCAGTCGAACTTCGGGAACCGGTCGGTCTTGATCGGGTCGGTGTTGGTCAGCGAGAGCGTGTAGCCGCTGCGCCCGTGGAAGGCGCGGGTGAGATGGAGCACCTTGCCGCCGAGCTCGGGTGAGCGCCCCCGTGAGGCGTTGAGACGGCTCTTCCAGTCGAAGGCGCACTTCAGCGCGTTCTCCACGGCGAGGGCTCCGCCCTCCACGAAGAACAGGTGCGGCAGCTCGGGATCACCGAGCACCCTGGCGAACGTGTCGGCGAAGTCGGCGAGGTGGGAGGTGTAGAGGTCGGAGTTGGCGGGCTTGTTCGCGGCGACGCGGCCGAGTAGCGCCAGGAACTCGGGGTCGTCGTCGAACGGGTTCACCCCGAGCGGGGCCGAGGCGAAGAAGCTGTAGAAGTCCAGGTAGCTTCGGCCGGTGCGGGCGTCGACGAGCCGGGAACCTCGGCTCCGTTCGAGGTCCAGCACCAGCCGGTAGCCGTCGACGAGCAGATGACGAGCGAGACGGGCGTGCACGTCCATGTCCCCTCCACGGTGATCCGAAGAGATGATCCCCCGCCATTGACACATCTACACGGAGAGATTACGCGCTGGAAGCGATTCTTGTGAAGATTTTTCGGTTTACCGGCACCCGGGGCATGAATGCCCGGGCGCCGGGACCGTGCGGCCCGAGCCCCTCTCGATGACCGTCTCCCTTCCCGGGGACCGCTCCTTCCGAGACCACAGATCAGTCAAATCAACCTGCCGCGGGTCGGGCCAGGTCAGCTCGACGGAGAGATACGGATTCCCACGGTGCCGCCGGCCCCCCGGCGGAACCTGCTGCCGATCATGAGCAGCCGGGCGAGGAGCCCGTACTTCGCGACGATCAGCCCCCGGACCCACTCGCTCTCCTCGGCCGGCAACTCCCGCGCGACGCCCCTGACCCCCTGTCCTCGCGTGTTGCCCCGCGCGTCGCACGCCGCCACGACGACCTCCGGATTGTTCCGGATCCTCTTGGCCTTGCCGGAGGAGCCGGCGGTCCAGACCAGCAGGGAGTCACCGTCGGGGGCGACCCACACCGGCGTCGGCACCGCGGCGCCGCTCTTCTTGAAAGTGGTCACGGACACGTACTTCTCGGTGCCCAGATCCTGGATTCGCGTCATGCACGGCACGTTACGCCGCCGCGTAGACCACCAGGGAGACCGCCACATACTGCACCAGGTAGGCGGCGACGGTGAAGGCGTGGAAGACCTCGTGGAAGCCGAACCACCGGGGGGAGGGGTCTGGCCGCTTCATGGCGTACACGACGCCGCCCGCCGTGTAGAGCACCCCGCCGAGGAAGACCAGGGCCACCGCGACCACGCCCGCGCCCCGCACGAGCTGCGGCAGCACGAAGACGGCGGTCCAGCCGAGGCCGATGTAGAGGGCGGTCGAGAGCCACCGGGGGGCGTTGACCCACAGCACCCGGAAGAGCACCCCGGCGATCGCGCCCGTCCAGATCACGCCGAGCACCACCGCGTCGGCCGGAGCGTCCAGGGCGAGCAGCGCGAACGGGGTGTAGGTGCCCGCGATGATCAGGTAGATGTTGGCGTGGTCGAGCCGGTGGAGCACCGCCTCCGTACGCGGGGAGAGCACCCCCCGGTGGTAGGTGGCCGAGATTCCGAAGAGCAGGCCGGAGGTGATCGCGTAGACCGCGGCGGCGATCCTCGCCTGCGGGGTGGGCCCCAGCGCCACCAGGACGAATCCCGCGACGAGCGCCACGGGGAGCGCCCCGGCGTGCAACCAGCCGCGGAGGCGGGGCTTGACGGACTCGGCGAGCGTTTCTGCGACGGTCGTGGCCATAAACCTACGGTATCGTAAGTTACGTCATCGTAGGTTGTGATCCCTCCTACACGTCGCGGCCGTGGGCCGGCGTCTCCTCCAGCCGGGATCCGCCGTAGTGGAAACGGGGCATATGGTTTCTCTCCGGGTTCACGTCGTGGAAAAGAGGATCCAGCTGATGGGCAGGCGGGAAGCGCGGGAGCCGATGCCGGGCCGGTATCCGGTGACCTTCGGCGAGGTGGACCTCCTGCAGGACCTCGACCGGCCCTCCGGCTGGGTGGTCTCCAAGGACGGCGTGCCGCAGTCGTACGTCGACCTCGACGACGCCACCTACCTCGACTTCGAGTACGTCCAGCTGATGGCCGACGTCGTCGACCTGCTCGCCGAGGGCCCGCTGGACGCGGTGCACGTGGGCGGTTGCGCCTGCACCCTGCCCCGCTACGTCGCGGCGACCCGTCCCGGGTCCCGGCAGATCGTCGCCGAGCCCGACGAGGGACTCGTCCAGCTCGTCAGGGACCAACTCCGGCTGAAGTCGGTGCCCCGGCTCAAGGTCAGGGTCCTCGACGGCCGCACCGCCACCGCCGGGCTCGGGGACGACTCGGCCGACCTGCTCGTGCTGGACGCCTTCAGCGGCGCAACGATGCCGATCGAGCTGGCCACCTGCGAGTACATGGGGGACGTCGCCCGCGTCCTGCGCACCACCGGCACCGTGCTGATCAACGTCGGCGACGGCAAGGGGCTGGCCTTCACCCGCCGGGTGCTCGCCACCGTCCGCGAGACCTTCCCCCAGGTGGCACTGCTCGCCGAGCCGGGCATCCTGCGGGGCCGCCGCTTCGGCAACCTCATCGTCGCCGCCTCCCGGCTGCCGCTCCCCGTCTCCGACCTGACCCGCAGGGCCGCGGGCGGCCTCACCCAGGCCCGCTGCGTGTACGGCGAGGACGTCGTCAGGTTCATCGCCGGAGCCCGCCCGCTGCACGACGGCGACGCCGTGGTCACCCCGGTCCCCCCGCCCGCGGTCTTCGGCTGACCCGATCTCGTCCGCCATGGAATAGTTGAAACATCAACTGAGTTGTCGCCTGCGAACATCGCAGGAAGGAAACCACAATGCCGGCCGTGACCGTAGAGAACCCGCTGACCCTGCCCCGCCTGCCGCAGCCGCTGAACGCGGTCCGCGAGCGCCAGGTGCTGGCGATCACCACAGCCCCGAGCGGATTCGAGGGAGAGGGCTTCCCGGTCCGCAAGGCACTCGCGACGATCAAGCCCCAGTATCTCGACCCGTTCATCATGATGGACCAGATGGGCGAGGTCGACTACGCGCCGGGCGAGCCCAAGGGCACCCCCTGGCACCCGCACCGGGGCTTCGAGACCGTCACCTACATGATCGACGGCGTGATGGACCACGCCGACTCACATGGCGGCGGCGGCACGATCTCCGACGGCGACACCCAGTGGATGACGGCCGGCGGCGGGATCCTGCACAAGGAGGCTCCCCCGGAGTGGCTGGTCACCAAGGGCGGCCTGTTCCACGGGATCCAGCTCTGGGTCAACCTCCCCGGCAGGGAGAAGATGGTCGCGCCGAAGTACCAGGACATCGGCAGGACCAACGTCGTCCTGCTCAGCAGCCACGACGGCGGGGCGCTGGTCCGCCTGATCGCGGGCGAGGTCGGCGAGTTCACCGGCCCCGGCTCCACCAGGACGCCGATCACCCTGCTGCACGCCTCGCTGAGCCCGGGCTCCCAGCTGACGCTCCCCTGGCGCAAGGATTTCAACGCTCTCGCGTACGTCCTGTCGGGTCACGGCACCGCGGGCGGCGACCGGCAGCCGATCGAGTCGGGCCAGCTGGCCGTCTTCGACGGCTTCGGCGGCCTTCCGGGGCTGGGCACCGACGGCGAGACCATCACGCTGTCGGCGGCCGGCGCCCAGGAGAGCCGGAGTCCCAACATGGAGGTCATCGTGCTCGGCGGGCGCCCGATCGGCGAGCCGGTCGCGCACTACGGGCCGTTCGTGATGAACACCCAGGCGGAGCTCGTCAAGGCGTTCGAGGACTACCAGGCGGGCCGCCTCGGCACCATCCCCGCGGGCCACGCCTGACCGCGGATCACACCGACGCCCTAGGACTGGACGAGCGTGACGCAGGCGACGCGGGGGCCGGCACTGCCGGCCTCGGCGCCGGCGGTGCGGGTCGGCTCGGCGTGGATCACCAACGATCTGGGCAGCCGGCCCGCGACGAACGCCCAGTCCCGGGTGGTGGTGGCGGTGGCCTCCCCCCGGGCGTCGGTGGTGAAGTCGAGCCAGACCTCGTTCTGGGCACTGGCATGGGCGTGGGCGTGCTGGTAGTGCGGCCCGGCGTCCTCGGGCTTGAAACCACACGGGTTGACATGCAGGTGCGCCCCGTAGGTGCGTCCCGGAAGCATGCCGGTGACGGTGATCGTGGAGGTGGCGAGCACCGCCCCCGACTCCGCGGTGACCCGGGCGGTGGCTCCCGGCGGCACCAGCGTGGCGTCGTAGGCGATGGCGGAGGCACGAGGCTCGGGAGCGGAGAACACCCCGCCCCCGGTAAGGCGGATCCCGACGGTGCTTGAGGCGGCGGCCGGGCCGTGCCCGGTGGGATGGGTGTCGGCGGCCCGCTCGCCACAGCCGGCGCAGAGCAGGGCGACGGCGAGAACTCCCAGAATGCGCATCCACGATCTCCTTGGCGGGCCGGAACAGTGCAGCGCCCACCATAATCAGTAATCGCGTGATCACACTGGGTATTGACCGCTTCCGGTCGCCGCCTTCGCTCCCGGCTGGGAGCGAAGGCGGCGACCGGAAGCCGACCCCCGCGGGGGCGTTCAGGCGTTGGCGGCGGCTATCTCGTCGATGCGGGCGGCCAGGGTGAAGTCCATCTCGGTCAGCCCGCCGGCGTCGTGCGTGCTGAGCGCGAGGTGGAGAGTGCGCCAGCGGATGTCGATGTCGGGGTGGTGGTTGAGCTTCTCGGCCTCGACCGCGATCTCGTCCACGATGCGGATCGCGGTCGGGAAGTCGGCGGCGGTGATCTTCCGGCGGATCTCGTCTCCCTCGCGCCGCCATTCGGGCAGGCCGGTGAGCCGGTCGTGCACCGCAGAGTCGTCAAGCAGGTTCATCCTCCCAGGAGATCACGTTCCCGGCGAGGACACCAAACCTGGGCAGGCTCCCGGCGCGCCGGGCCATGGCCATGATGCCCTGGGCCATGGCGGTGGCGTGGCTGGTCCCCTCCAGGAGGGGCTCCAGGTCGGGCAGCAGATCGGGCAGCCGGGACAGGCTCCAGTCGTGCCAGCCGGACAGGCGGGTGCCGCCGCTGTCAGGGTCCTCGGCGCGGTAGGCGGCCAGGATCGGGCACTCCCGGTGAATGCGGAGCAGCCATCTCTCGATGTCGGCGTTGAGCGCGGCTATCCGGGAAGGCGCGGCGTACAGCCAGCCGTCGTCGCCGATCCGGTCGGACTCATCGCCGAGGGCGGGGTAGGAGCGGGCCACCGTGCCGTGCAGGAACAGGCCGCTGGCCACCATGAGCTGACGCCCCTCGCACCAGTCGAGCGCCCCGCACAGGGGCGCCGGGACGGTGTCGACGATGACCGCGCGCTGGGAGGTCGTGGGCTGCCGGGCGAAGCGGACGTGCACCTCGGCCCACATGTAATAACTCGCCTCCCCCGCTCCGAAGAAGGGGAAGGGGAAGTCCTGGTCGGGGTGGGCCATGGGTCGGGTTTCTCCGTGGAGAGGGGACAGGAGTCGTTCCGAATATGAACGACTCCTGACGACGACCTCGGGATTACTCGCCGGAGCCCGTAATTTGACCGGATCCGGTCATTTGACCGCGCCGGAGGTGAGACCCGACTGGATCTGGCGCTGGAAGATGATGTAGACGATCATGACCGGAATGATGGCCATGCTCAGCGCGGCGAACAGGCCGGGCCAGTCGGCCTCGTAACCGGCGCTGGTGGAGATGTTGGCGACGCCCTGGGTGATCAGCCACTTGTCCTCGACGTTGCCCGACAGCAGCACGATCGGCAGGAGGTACTGGTTCCACTGGCCCAGGATGTTGAAGATCGTGATGCTGATCAGCCCCGGCCTGGCCATCGGCACCATGATCTGGAAGAACGTCCGGGTGTGCGAGCAGCCGTCCATCATCGCCGCCTCGGCCACCGAGGTGGGCAGTGTCTTGAAGAACGCCGACAGGAAGAAGACGGTGAACGGCAGCGAGTAGGCGATGTAGACCAGGATCACGCCGAGGTGGGTGTCGATCAGGCCCAGGTTCTTCACCACGAAGAAGAGCGGGACCAGCGCGAGGAAGACCGGGAAGGTCATCCCCGACACGAACAGGAAGTAGATCGCCCGGTTGCCGGGGAAGCTGTAGCGCGCCAGCACGTACGCGGCCATCGAGCCGAGCAGCATGGTGCCGGCCGTGCTGCACGCCACCACGAAGACGGTGTTCAGCATGTACTGCCCGATGTGCGCCTTCGCCCAGGCCCGGCCCCAGGCCTCCCAGCCGAAGGAGGAGGGCAGCGTGATGGCGTCCCCGAAGATCTCGGCGTTGGTCTTGAAGGAGGCCAGGAAGGTCCAGAGGATCGGGCCGACGATCAGGATCGCCCAGACCAGCAGCGCGAGGTGGGAGAGCACCCCGAAGGGGCCGAGCGAGCTCCTGCTCCGCCTGGCGTGCGCGGGGGTGGCAGGGTCTGTGGCCATCAGAACTCGATCCTCTCGCGCCGGGTCACGCGCAGGGTGAGGGCCGCGAACGTGATGGTCATGAAGAACAGCGCCACGCCCATCGCCGACGCGTAGCCGAACTTGGAGAAGTTGAACGCCGTGCGCCAGATCTCCATCGGGAGCACCGTCGTGGCGTTGTCGGGCCCGCCACGGTCGACCGAGAGGACCTGCACCAGGGCGAAGGCGTCGAAGGCGGCGATGCCGAGATAGACCCAGGCGACCTGCATGGTGTCCCAGAGCAGCGGGATCGTGATCCTGAAGAACAGGGTGAACCTGCCCGCGCCGTCGAGGGCGGCGGCCTCGAACACGTCCTTGGGGATGGAGGACATGCCCGCCGAGAACAGCACCACGTAGAAGCCGACGGCCTGCCAGACCATCACACCGATGATGGCCAGCAGGGCGATGTCGGGATCGATGAGCCAGCCGACCGGCTCGATGCCGACCTTGCCGAGCAGGCCGTTGATCACCCCGGTCCCGTCCGGGCGATAGATCGCCTGGAAGAGCACGCCGACGATGGCGACCGCCAGGACCTGGGGCATGAAGAAGATCACCCGGTAGACCTTCGAGCCCCAGATCCCGGTCATCCGACCGCCCCGCTGTCCCCCGCTCAGGTTGAGCAGGAAGGAGAAGAACAGGGCGATCACGATGGTGACCAGCGGCATGACAAGCAGCAGAACACCGTGGTGACGCACCGCAGCCCAGAAGATCTCGTCGTCAAGGAGCCTGCTGAAGTTCTCCAGGCCGATGAACTGAGGGTTCGCCGAGATGCCCTTCCAGTTGGTCACCGCGATGTAGAAAGCCTGGATGTACGGGCTGACCACGAAGACCACGTAGAGGAGCACCGGCGCGGCGAGAAAGCCGACGATGAACGGATACCTGCCGTGCCGCATCGGGGGCTACACCGTCCGGTTCTGCTTGGTGACGGACGAGTCGGCCTTGGTCTTGTCAGCGGCCTTCTGCATCTTCTCGCAGAACTCGTCGGCGGAGATACGGCCGAACATGAGCGCGTTGGTCTGCTTGCGCAGCTCGGTCTCGAACTCCTTGTACCAGTTCTCGAAGCTGCTGAAGGTGACGATGTTCTGGCCGGCGGCGGTCTGCGCGGCGCTGAGGCTGGCGTTGCCCGGCGACAGCTTCAGGCCGTCGGCGGCACCGGCCACCACGGTGATGTTGCCCGACTTCTCGGTGAATCCCCTCGCGCCCGCCTTGGAGAGCATGATGCGCAGGTACTCCAGGCCGCCCTTGGGGTTCTTGGCCTTGGCCGGGACGATGTAGGCCTCGCCGGCTGCGGCGCGGATGGCCTCGAACGGCATCTTGTCGGCCGCGGTGACGCTGGGGGTGGGCGACAGCGCGTACTTGAAGCCCTCGGGGGTCTGCTCCTTCTGCTCGTTCTCCAGCCAGGAGCCGGAGGGGTAGAGGGCGACCTTGCCCTGGTTCTGACGGAGCTGCACCTCGGTGTGGATCAGGCCCTCGAAGGACTTGTCCATGTATTTGGCGATCTCGGCCCAGGCCGCGGCGGACTGCTTCATGGCGTCGCGCTGCCAGACACCGTCGACCAGGTTGTCGACGTCGAGCAGGATCTGGTTGCCCTCGATCTTCGCGGCGGAGATGAGGATCATCCAGTACGCGTAGTAGGCGGCGTTCTTGCCCGCGTACGCGAACGGGGTGATCCCGGCGGCCTTGGCCTTCTCGGCGAATGCCTTGAACTCCTCGAAGGTCTTCGGCGGGGTCCAGCCGTTCTTCTCGAACAGCGCTGAGTCGTACCAGAGGCCGTACGCGGAGAAGACGTAGTTCATCAGGTACGGCTTGCCGTTGATGAGGCCCGACTCCACGGTGCCCGGCGCGACCAGGTCACGGACCTTCTTGCTCGGGTCGTCGATCGAGGGGGCGTCCCACAGCTCGGTGAGTTCAAGGAGCTGGCCCTCCTGCTGCAGGGCGCCGTTGTCCATCAGGTCGGTACCGGAGTTGGCGATCACGTCGGGAACGTCGCCGCCGGCGAACCTCGGCTGCAGGGTCTGTGCGATCTGCTGGGTGGCGACGTGCTTGACCTGCGCCTGGGCGAACGCCTTCTTGTACAGCGGCTCGTGCACCTCGGTGGCGTAACTGTCACCGAGGCCGCCCTTGAAGATGACGACCTCAAGCGGCGCGTCGGCGGCGACGCCGAACGGGTTCGCCGCGGAGATCGTGCCACCCGCGGAGGGGGCCGCGGAGGTGCTGGCCGCCGGAGTCGTGCCACCGGTGGCGCAGGCACTGAGCAGCCCGGCGCCCGGGCCGACGATCAGAGCGCTCATGCCGATCCGGCGGAGCAGCTGCCGCCGGGTGATGTCTCCGGGCGTACCGGCCGAGTTTGACATGCAACCCTCCTGAACGGGGGATCAATTAGGAAAGTTTCCTAAACGTTTGCCCGAAGGTACGTATCCGCGGAGTCCAGCGTCAAGACTTCCCGGCCGGTCTAGACCGAGCCGTGATGTCCTCGCGACCTATCCGCTAGCTACCAAACGCCAAGGAGGTGCAATTCAATGACAGAACGGCACACAGTGGCCGATATTTCCCCGGAACCATTGACACGACCATCGCCGGGGAGATAAAGGAACCATGCTCACCGGCAGCCGAGGGGGCGAAAACCGGTCTAGACCAGATAATGAGGGTTTGCCGCCCGGTACCGCAAGCCCCTACTTTTGACGGCATGTTGCTGGCCGAGCAGCGCCGCCTGCTGTGTGAGTACGGCCGCCGAGCCGCCACGACCGGACTGGTCGTCGGAACCGCGGGAAATCTCAGCGTGCGCGCGGGCGAACTCGTCGCCGTGACGCCCAGTGGGGTCTCCCTCGACCGGCTGGAACCCGAGGCCTGCCCGATCGTCGACGTCGAGGGCCACCTCGTCGAGGGCGATCTGCAGCCGTCCTCGGAGACCCCCATGCACCTGGCGGTCTATACGACCACCGACGCCGGCGCGATCGTGCACACCCACTCCGTCTTCGGCACCGTGGTCGCCACGACCATGAGCGAGTTGCCGCCCATCCACTACAACGCCCTGCTGCTCGGCGGGACCGTCCGCGTCGCCGAATACGCCACCTACGGCACGCCCGAGCTCGCCGCCTCCGTCCGGGCCGCGCTGGCGGACAGGCGCGCGGCACTGCTGGCCAACCACGGCGGGGTCACGATCGGCGGCGACCTGGACGGGGCCTTCGAGGCGACCCGGCTGCTGGAGTGGCTCTGCGAGGTCTACGTGCGGGCCAAGGGCATCGGCGAGCCCCGCGTGCTCACCGAGGAACAGCTCGCCGCGGTGGTCCGGCGCGCCTTCGAGCCACCCACGTTCCCGCGCCGCGGGCACTGACCGCGACACGACCGCCCTCTGCCCGTACGCCCCCGCTCCGTACGCCCCCCTTCGCGAGGACTGACCCGATGCCTCTTCAGCTCACCGGCGCCCCGAGCGATCCGGACCTCATCCGCCTGCCCTGGGACGTCCCGCTGGAGGACTGGCCCGAGCACCGCCTGGTCTCCCTGCCGCGCGGCATCTCCCGGCACGTGGTGCGCTTCACCCGCCTGGCGGGCAAGGTCTATGCGATCAAGGAGATCAGCGAGTACTACGCCAAGCGCGAGTACCGCCTGCTGTGGGACCTGAGCCGGATGGACACCCCGTCGGTCGAGCCGGTGGCGGTGGTCACCGGACGGACCGACGCCGCCGGTGAGCCGCTCGACTCGGCGCTCATCACCCAGCACCTGCAGTTCTCCCTGCCCTACCGGGCGGTCATGTCCGGGACGGTCCGCCCCGAGACGCTCAACCGGCTGCTCGACGCCCTGGCCGTACTGCTGGTACGGCTGCACCTCGGTGGCTTCTACTGGGGCGACTGCTCACTGTCGAACGTCCTGTTCCGCCGGGACGCGGGCTCCTTCGCCGCCTACCTCGTCGACGCCGAGACCGGCGAGCTGCATCCCATGATCAGTGAGGGCCAGCGGCTGTACGACATCGAGGTGGCGCACACCAACATCTTCGGCGAGATGCTCGACCTGGAGGCGGGCGGGTTGCTGCACTCCTCCATCGACCCCGAACAGGTCGCCGACTCCATCTGCGAGCGCTACCACCGCCTCTGGGGCGAACTCACCTCCGACGACATCATCGAGGAGGTCGACTGGCACATGATCGACCAGCGGATCCGCCGGCTGAACTCGCTGGGCTTCGACGTCGCCGAGATGATGGTCCGCCGCAAGGCCGGCACCGGGCGGCTGATCGTCCGTCCCAAGGTGGTGGACGCCGGGCACCACCAGCGCAGGCTGCTGCGGCTCACCGGCCTGGACGTGGAGGAGAACCAGGCCAGGCGGCTCCTCAACGACCTCGACTGCTTCCGCGTGTCGTACGGCCTGCGCCACGAGGACGAGGCGATCGTGGCCCACCGCTGGCTGGCCGAGGTCTTCCAGCCCACGGTGGAGGCCGTCCCGCAGAATCTGCGCGGCAAGCTGGAGCCCGCCCAGTTCTTCCACGAGGTGCTCGACCACCGCTGGTTCCTGTCGGAGGAGGCCGGGAACGACGTCGGCCTGCCCGCCGCGGTGAATTCCTATGTGAAGAACATTCTTGTTTTCAAGCCGGACGAAAAGGCGATTATCACCGACCAGCCAACGGGTTGATTTCTACCCGGGGTGTATATCTTCCTACTCGGTTGGTGAATCCTACACTTTTTCCTATCAAAGCCCTGGCTGGAAAGGACGAATCCCGAGAGCTTTCCCTACGCTGACCGGGCGACGCCTGAAGTCGCCGGCAAGGGAGAGCACGTGCTCGGAATCGAAGACTGCCTCACTGAGGTAATGGCCATCCCCGGCGCCCTGGACGCGATCCTCATCGATCAGACCAGCGGGACGGTCGTGGCGACCGGCGGCGCGAGCCGCCACGGTGACGTGGAGCGATCGGCCGCGGGACTGAGCGAGACCCTGCGCGCGACGCTGGACGGACTCGCCGTCACCGCACCGGGCGGCACGGTCCGGATCGACGACATGATCATAACCACGGACGGTGGCCACCATTTGCTGCGGCCGTTGGAAACGCTTTTCGACGGCCCCCTGGTCATTTATGTCAGGCTCGACCTTGAACGGTCGAACCTGGCACTGGCCCGCCACCGCCTCCAGGCCCTTTCCGGCCGCCTGATATCGACGTGAAGCCGTGCCGAGCGTCGAGATCATCCTCAGCGGGCTCGCCGGTGATCGCGCCACCGGCTCGCTCCGCCTCGGCAAGGCGGGCGCCATCTATCTCACCGACGGCCGCGTGACCTACGCCGAGAGCGCGACGACCCCCCGGCTGGAGGACCTGCTGGCGGCCTGCCGCGGGATCTCCGCCCACGCCGTACGACAGGCCAGGCAGGCCGCGACCGAGGATCTGCGGGGCGGCGAGCCGCCGGTCGCCGTCCCGCAGATCCTCGGAGGCGACCGGCTCCTCGCCCAGGGGCTGCTCACCAGGGGCGAGCTGGAGTTCTGTGTGCTGAGCACGGTGCTCGACGCCAGCTACTTCCTGCTGGAGTCGACCGGTCACCGGCCCAGGTTCCGGCGGGGAGAGCGGCACTGGCTCGGACCGCAGTGGTACTTCGACGCGGCCGGCCTGCTCCGGGAGTGCAAGCGGAGGAAGGCGCAGTTGGAACAGACCTGGCCGTCCGCGGAGCTGGACACGCTCCCGGTCATCCCGCGAAGGCGCATCGCCGCCCAGCGGGTGGTGCTGAGCTCACTGCAGTGGGAGGTGCTGGTCGGTGCCGACTCCACGGCGACCCCGGCCGACCTGGCACGCAGGCTGGGCCGCCCGGCGTACTCGGTGCTGCTCGCCGTACGGCAACTCGCCTCCCGTGGGCTGCTGCGCGTCCCGGAACCCGACGCGGCCGCCGCACCCACCGCGCAGGACCCGCTGCCGAGACGGACGAGGGGTGCCTCGGAGATCCCGGCCGCCGGAACGGGCTCCCTGGCGACGCCTGCGCCGCTCCCCGGAGCCACCGGGGACCCGACCGACGTCAACCTGCTCATCCGGCTCAGGAACGCATTGGAGGCACTGACTTGAACCTGGTTCGATGCCGCCGATAAGGCTGCGGACACTGAAGCTGATCGGAAGGAGGGTGCCGGTGGAACTGCGTGAGGAGATACGCCAGGAGTTGGCGCTGCTGCGAGAACGCATCCCCGACGTGGACGGGAGCATCGTGTGCAGCGTCGACGGCCTGACCCTGGCCGGCGATCTGGGCCGTGACACCGCCGCCGAGCAGACCGGCGCGCTTTCCTCCGCGCTCCTGGCCCTCAGCCGCCGGATGACGGGCATGGCCGGCAAGGGCGCCTTCGAGGAGACGCTGATCTCCGGCACCAACGGCTACGCGGCCTGCTACGCCGCCGGACCCAAGATCGTCCTCACAGTCCTGGCACGCCCGGGGACCAATCTCGGACTGCTCCGGCTGGAGGGCCGCAAGACGGCGGCCAGGTTGGCCGCCATCACCTCGCGTATCTCGATAACCCAGTGATCGGAGACAGAAATGGGCAACATGGACATCTCTCTCAAGGAGATGATGGCGATCGACGGTGCCATCGGCGCGGTCATCGTCGACTACAACAGCGGGATGGCGCTGGGCGCGCTCGGCGGATCCAAGGATCTCGACCTCCAGGTGGCGGCCGCGGGTAACACCGAGGTCGTCAAGGCCAAGATGCGGACCATGGAGTCGCTCGGCCTCAAGGACGGCATCGAGGACATCCTCATCACGCTCGGCACTCAGTACCACGTGATCCGCCCGCTCTCCGGCCGGAGCGGCAAAGGCCTGTTCATCTACATGGCCCTCGACCGGAACCGGGCCAACCTCGCGCTCGCGCGGCACATCCTGCGCGGCATCGAGGAGAAGCTCGAGATCTGATCCTGCCGAGGCCCGTGCCCTTCCGGAAGGGCACGGGCCTCGGCAGGAGTTCACCGCCCGGACGTCACCGGGGCGGTGAGCTCGTCGATCGCGCCGGGCCTCAGCTCTCCTCGGCGGCGATGATCGCACCGGGCGCGACGAGGGGCTCAGACATGATCTTGGGCTTGGCGAACGTCTGGATCGCCTGCCCGGTCTTCACGGACTTCTTGGACTGCTCGGCCTTGACCAGGGCCGTCTGCGGAGGCTTCGCCGGGTTCGCGTCCCGGTAACGCCAGGCACCGGTGGAGAACGCCACGGGGTGGTTCTTCTTGCCCACGCCGTTCCCCCACTTGGTGACCACGTACTTGACGTCGATGTGGCCCATGCCGCCGTTGCCGTCCACCCCGAGCGTGCCGGGGTTGAACCGGCCACCGGTCAGGTCGGCGAAGGTCTTGGCGTCGAGGTCGATCATGACGCCCGCGTTGGAGGGCACGCCGGGACCGCGGTCACCGACGAAGAACTTGGCCTTCTTGCCCTTGTAGACGACGTAGCCCTCGGTGAGCAGGGGCCAGCTCGGGCTGGCGATCATGCCCTTCTGCATCGGCTTGCCACTGGCCGGCAGACCGGTGTCGCCCGCCCGGCCAGAGGAGTCGTCCCAGAAGTAGGAGGCCCTGGTCGAGCCCTGGAGGAGAACGGCCTTGTTGGCGACCGCCTCGGTGTCCGTGCCGGGGGAGGCGGGGGCGGCGACGGCGGGGGAGGCGGGCAGCGCGGCGACGACGCCGCCGGAGACGAGCACGCTCGCGCCGACAAGGGCGGCGGTGGTGAGACGGTTCTTGTACGAGAGGTTCTTGATCAGGCCGTTCTCGGGCAGGTCAAAAGGGAGGCGCATGGGAAAGGGGCTCTTTCACGAGGGAACGGGGCAGCCAGGTGCGACACGGCAAGGGGTGCACTGGCGGGGACGCGCTCTTCGGAAAAACGGCGTGACGAGATCAGCAGATCGCTACGCGGAGCACGGTCCAGGTGCCGCGCTCAGGCGCGGCGACGGAGATACGCGGAAAGTTCAGGTGGTCGGTACGGGCAGGGCGGGCACCGACGCGGTGACGCGGTGATCCATGAGGGGGATCTCCTCTCCAGCTCGTCTACCGGGTTAGCTGACGGGTTCGGGCGATGGAGTTGCCCTACCGCCGCACATTCGCGGCGGATTCACCCCAGGAAAGTGGTTCCCCGGTTCCCTGGACCTTGGGGGCCCGGTGGGATTCGACGTCGGCCGGCCGCTCCCTCTTGTGAAGGGCAGGTCGCCAACCGATATGCGTGGACACTACCCGCCAAAATCGGACAAAGCAAAGCAAATGCCATGAAAACCCCAGAAGATCTACCTGCAAGCTTCAAGAAAACCCCATTGGAGACCCCGTCCCACCAACAGCCGCCCTACCGGCGAGAACATCTTGCCGATCTCGGGTTTCACCCCCCCGAAGCCCCGTATCCGAGGCCTTTCCGCACCCGTGAGGAGCCCGGTCGCGCGGGGGTTGTCCACACCCCGTACCCGAAGTCCTTTCACGCCCGGAGAGACCACCTCCGAGGTAGATCACCACCAAAGATCCACATTGCTGGAATCCGCGCTTCCCGAGGAGGCACTCCCTCGACGAGGGGAACACCCGGGGGCGAACTCAGTCCCACCAGAACGACCAGGCGTTCCTGCCCTTGATCTGCTCGGCGTAGTCGATGAGGCTCCCCGCGCCCTGGATGATGCTGTCCGGACAGAACGTCCAGTGCTCGGCGGCGACGTGCAGGGCGTGCTCCGAGGTCGTCGGGGGCGCGGCGACGCTGAGGTCGAGGGTGTTGAACCCCATCCCGACCACTCGCACCCCGAACCTGTCCTCCCAGCTCCGTACCACCGCCGCGAGCGGAACCATCCACTCGTTGTGGTTCAGGGCGCCCTGCCAGCCCATCACGGCGAGGGCGTCGGCCCCGCGCTCGACCGCGACGAGCCCGAGCGGGGTCCGGCGCTCGGCCACCAGGCCGGCGTACCAGTCGGCGACCACGCCGGGATCGGCGGCGAGCCTTCCCGCCGGGGCCGGACCCGGACATTCGACTCCGAAGGGGTCGAGGATTTCGAGCTGGTCGACGTGTGCCTTGGCGATCCAGTCGGACCAGACCTCGGCCATGAAGGCGGCGGCGTGGTAGTTGTCGATCTCGACGGCGGTGTCCGGGGCGATCTGGCCGGCCGACCAGGGCTGCACCGAGTCCTCCAGCAGCACCGGCCACAGGCCGGAGTGCTCGTGCTGCGCCCGCAGCCGCGCCCAGTACTCGCCGGAGACCGCCACCTCGCTGAGCCAGAACGCCGGACGGCGACGGAATGAGAGCTGAGCGTAACCGGGGTCGGGCCACACCACGTCACCCGGTGGCAGGTCCACCGAGAGCCTCCGGCCCTCGCCCCCGCTGCTCCCGTCGGCCTGGTCAGCGAACAACTGGCCCAGAACTGGCGGAAGCCTCCCATCCTCGCAATCGCTCATTCCTACCGATCCGATCCTGACCACGGACCAATTTTGGCCTGTCAACCATCCCGAGGGACAGTTCTGCCCTGGTGCAGGCAAAAATTATCGGTACGGAAGAGAACGGAGCCTGGCGGGTCTCACCCCTTCTCCGCTCCGTGAACATCGCGCCACACGGAGGCCCGGGAAACCGGACCCGGCCGGTCTCTCTCCTTTTCCACTCCGCGAACGTTGTGCCGCACAGTGGCCATCGGCGACCGTGCTCGCCTATTTTGCCCTTGATCGCCACTATGGGGACACGCCGGTCGACCGGGTCTCCACCCGCTGATCGGTCGAGCCGGGCACGGCCCGCCCACCGACCTACGAGGAGACGTTTTTTCGATGACCGACCTGGTGACGCTCGGCGAGAGCATGGCGCTGTTCAGCGCGCGGCGTACCGGCCCGCTCAGGCACGCCCGCGACTTCGGGCTCGGCGTGGGTGGCGCGGAGTCCAACGTGGCCATCGGTGTCTGCCGTCTCGGCGGGCGCGCGGCCTGGATCGGCAGGGTGGGCGCCGACGAGTTCGGTGAACTGCTCCGCTCGACGCTGGCCGGCGAGGGCGTCGACGTACGAGGGATGCTGGTCGATCCCGAGGCGCCCACCGGCTTGATGATCAAGAGCAGGCGCACGTCCGAGGTGGTCGACGTGCGCTACTACCGCGCGGCGAGCGCCGGGTCCCGGCTCCGCCCCGCCGATCTGGACGTCTCGCTGATCCGCTCGGCACGCGTGCTGCACGTCACCGGCATCACCCTCGCGCTGTCGGCGTCGGCCGCCGAGGCGGTGCGGGCCGCGATCGCCGAGGCCCGTGACGCGGGCGTGACCGTGTCGATGGACATCAACTACCGCCGGGCCCTGTGGACGCCCGCCGAGGCGTCCGCCGCGCTGCGCGAGACCGTCGCCGCCGTGGACGTCCTGTTCGCCACCGAGGCCGAGGCCGGGCTGATCGTCGAGGGTGACGACCCGCTCCCCCTGGCCCGTGCCCTGTCGGATCTGGGCCCGCGCCACGTCCTCATCAAGCGCGGCGCCCTCGGCGCGATCGAGCTCTCCGACGGCGCCGTACGGCACGCGGAGCCGCACCGGGTCGCCGAGCTCGATCCGGTGGGCGCCGGGGACGCCTTCGCCGCCGGCTGGATCGCCGAGACCCTCGCCGGGGCGACCTCCGAGCGGCGCCTCGCCACCGCCTCCGCCGCCGGGGCCTTCGCGGTGACCGCCGACGGCGACTGGGAGAGCCTCCCCCGCCGCGCCGACCTCGACCTGCTCCGCCCGTCCGACGGGGTCAGCCGCTGACCGTTGCCGATCGAGAACGCCGCCGTCCGGCTGTCACGGCGCGGAGAGCAGGTCGCGCAGGCCGCGGCACTCGCGGATGACCTGGGTGGAGCCCTTGCGCCCGGCGACCGCCGTGACCTCGGGGATCTCGCCGGTCGCCTTCACCCGCCGGGCCACCTGCCGGGCGAAGGCGAGGAAATCGACCAGCTCCCTGGGGGGCCGCCCGCCCGAGACGGCCAGCAGGCCGGGCAGGGCGGCGGCGATCATGGCCCACGCCTCGCGGTGGGTGCCCACGCAGACGGCGTCCTCCATGATCGTCCGAAACGTGGAGATCGAGAGCCAGGACCGGCGTACCCGCTCCCCGAACTCCGTGCCCATCTGGGCGGCGGGCAGGTCCCCGGTGGCCAGGAGGTACCGTACGGCCCGGCGCCGGTACACCGACATGCTCAGGGCGAGCCGTTCCACCAGCAGCAGGGCGGTCGCCTGCCCGACCGGTCCCTGCGCGCAGGCGAGATCGGTGAGCCGCGGCCCGTCGACGAGGCCACCGGTCCAGTCGCTGCGGAACCGGAGCGGGACCATGTGCGCGGCGATCACCTCGCGGTGGGACGGCATGACCCCCGGCCACCAGCCGATCAACTTGCCGTGATGGCCGCGTCCCTTCTCCAGGAACCGGGGCGGCGAGACCAGGAGTTCGGCGATCAGCGACGTCGCGGCACGGACCGTCCGCTCACCGGCCGACGTTCCCGCCTCCTCGTCCGCACGGTCGCCCGGGGTGATGTCGCCCGGGGTGATGTCGCTCGGCATGATGGAGGCCACCGCCAGGGTCTGCCACGCCTGGAGAGCCTCCTTCGGCTCGCGCTCGTCGAGCCAGTGCCCGGCAGGATCCTCCGCGAGCATCCACCCCGGCTCCGCGCCGGGAGAGCAGAACCGGCGGACGGTCACCACCGGATCGGGCAACCCGCTCCCCGCCAGCCGGCGAGCGGTCTCGCGCCCGGCCGCCGAGGTCAGCACGGCGGCCCGGGTCACCGTACCGGAGTCGGTGGTCCTGGGCAGCCGGAGCAGCGCCTGCGCCAGATCGGCCGGGAGCGGCTCCACACCCGCCCGCTCCAGCTCCTCGATCCGGGCGACCAGTTCCACGGGGTCGAGGTGGCCGGTGGAGAGGGTGGGCGTGGCCAGCAGCAGCGGCGGCAGGACGCCCTCCTTGAGAGCGACGAGGATCTCCGCGTGACGGCGCAGCACGAGCCACTCCGGCGCGCAGACCTCATCCCTGCCGGGAAGCCTCGTCCACGGTGACTCCGGTCGCACGTCGGCGGGGAGACCGAACCCGGTCTCCAGGTGCTCCGCGCCGGGATCGACGAACTCCGCCACGATCGCGGCGCCCCAGCACTCGGGACTCGTCCAGCTGCCGTGCGCCGGCGGCCTCTCGGAGTGTGCCGCCAGCGCGTCCCGGAGCCCATCGGGATCTCCGGCGGCGAGGCGTACGAACCCTCCGAGAAACCCCTCGGCCTCGGCCCAGTCCTTCTTCCCGAACAGGGCGGCCACCTGCTGGGGCGTCCGCGGCACCGGGAACGCCGTGGCGGGCGGCGGCGCGGGAAGCGTGTCGGGGACGAAGGGCTCCTCCGGCTCGGGCTCGGGCTCGGGTTCCTCCTGGAGATCTCCGCCGAAGGCCCCGACCAGCCTGTTGGACAGGTCGGCGGGAAGCCGACCGGCCGCATCCCGTACGGTCTCGGCGCCGAGCGGGCCGAAGGCCGCCGCGTGCCCGACCAGCAGGCGCACGACCCGCTCCTGGACGGCGGGCGCCTCGTGGCCGAGCGCCAACGCCAGGGCCGGCGACAGTTCGTCGGCCCGTTCCGGCTCCCGCCGGAGGAACCGGTCCAGCCAGGCCAGCCCGGACCGGACCAGTCCGCTCTCCGCGCGGAACAGCAGGCCGGACAGGGCCTCGCTCACGTCGTCGGGGTCGAGGTCGTTCGCATTGTCCCTGGGGAGGGAGTCCAGGTGGCGCAGGTGCCTGAGCGACAGTTCGGCCACCGGCCCCGGCGCCACCGGCAGCAGCCGCAGGTAGTCACCGGCGCGGGAGGCCACCTCGGCGGGAGACGGTTCGAGCAGTTCGTGCAGGCGGGCGAAGAACCGCAGGTCGGTCGCGCCGCCCCCGCGCAGGAACCGGCCCACGCAGCCCTCCAGCAACGCCTCCCGGCTCACCCTTCCCTCGGCGGCCAGGGTGCGCAGCGCGCCCAGCCACGACTTGGCGGCGAGCGGGTCGGCCCGCTCCTCGCGCAGCTCGCGGCCCACCCCCTGCGCCTGGAAGAGTCTGGGCAGCAGCACGTCGAGCAGCGGGTCCTCACGCAGCCGCTCCGTGGTCGGCGGCGTGCCGGCCCAGGCGACCACGAGCGGGTCGTGCTCGGGCGGCGTCACGCCGGTGCGGCCCAGCAGTGCCAGGGTGAGCGGCAGGTTCCGGTCGCGTGGATCGCCCTCCCAGCGCTCGCGCCGGACGCGCACCCGGAGCGCGAGCCGTACGGCGAGATCGGCCTGCCATCCGGCGGGGCGCGCGGCGACCGCCTGGAGCACCGGCTCGACGAGGTCGTCGGACCGCCCACGGCATTCGAAGTCGCGCCGGTTGAGCCAGGCGACCACGGCCGCCGCACCGGGGAGCGTGCCCGCCCCCGCGACCAGCATCGGGTCGATCCAGGCATCGCCATCGAACGGGGGCGGAAACGCTCTGTGGTACTCCCGATTGTTCTTGGGACCCTCCCAGGTGCCCTCCATGTCGCCGCCCCAGCCGAGGGTCTCCGCCCACCGGTGGTGGATCTCGTGCTCGGGCACCCCGCGTTCGCGGGCGAACCGCTTGTACGCCTCCCCTCGGGCCAGCCGGAACCGGTTGTACTCCTCCCCGTACTCACGCAGCCGCCGTTCCACCTCCCGGCGGGCCCCCTGGATGTGACCCGGTAGCTCCCGGGCCACCTTTCTCCGCCCGGCGTCGTCAAGGGCGGCGACCCTGGTCGCGACCTTGAAAGCATCGCCGGTGCCGATGAGGTCGCGGACCTCTTCCCACACGGTCATGACGGCATCTCCCGAGAACCGGTCCGGATCGCCCGGACGTAAGCGTGCGGCGCCTTCGCCATGAGGGACATTAGGCAGCACCCCGGACAGAAACCGGCCGTTGGAGCTCCGGCGGACAGAAGATCAGTCGCTGGGCGGACACCGCCTCCCCCCGGAGGCGGACGCGCTCCGGACGGAGGGGCGTCCCGGTTACCCGTCGCCCGTTTCCCGGGAGTCGATCGCACCGGCGGCTGTGGGCCGCATCGCACGCCGGGCCTACGGTTCGAACAGCACCAGAGGATGCCGCCGGGCCAGCTCCAGCACCACGCGGCACACCTCTCCGGCGCGTGGGAAGACCGCGTCCATCAGCACGAACTCCTCCCCCACGATCAGCGGTGCGGACCATGGCGAGACCGCGTAGTTCTCGGCGGTCAGGTCCGGGAAGAGCGAGGTCAGCTCCTCGTAGAAGGCCGCCGTCTCCGGGCGCGGCTCACCGGGCACGGCGTCGCTCCGGCTCCAGACGAGATACCTGTGAAGCGCCTCCTGCGCGGTGATCGGTTCGGCCCCGAGCCAGACTCCGAGTTCAAAACTCACGCCACGTCCTCGCACTCGCCCCGGTCATCCGGCTGTCGGATCATATGTGCCCGACGGACGCCCGGTACTCCTCCCCGGAGTCGGACCGTCGCGGCTTTCGGCGTGGGATCGCCCTTCCCACCGGCCGGTGAGGCGCCCGCGACTTCCCGTATGGAGGAAGGCCGGTCGGCGACCTGGCGGAGCCGGCCCGGTCGCGCCGGATCCCGCCGGTCGACGGCGGCGGTGCGGGCCCAAGGCACCGGCAGACTATCTTTGGAAAAAAAGGGGGGTCCCGCCATGACCGACAAGCCCATCCTGCAGCCCGGCCCCGATCACCCGATCACGATCGAGGCGACCCCGGCCCGGGTCGTCGTCTCGGTGGCCGGCCGGGTGGTCGCCGACTCTCAGCGGGCGCTGACCCTGCGTGAGGCGACATACCCGCCGGTGCAGTACATCCCGATCGCCGATGTCGACCGCTCGCTGCTGGAGCGGACCGGCACCGCCACCTACTGCCCGTACAAGGGCGCCGCGAGCTACTACACCGTCACGGTGGACGGGAAGCGGTCGGTGGACGCGGTGTGGTTCTACGAGTCGCCGCACCCGGCCGTCGCCGAGATCAAGGATCACGTCGCCTTCTATCCCGACCGGGTCGACTCCATCGTCGAAGAGACGACCGGCTGAGACCCGGGGACACCCGTCCCGCCGAGGGCACGACCGGCCGACCACGAGCTTCCGAATTCCGTCGTGGTCGGCGTCGTCGATCGGGGTGACCGCCCGGCGCCGGGCACCGCATGGAGGCTAGGGACGCCTGCGGTGGACGAGAAGGCGGTGCGACTCCTGCATCTCCTCCGGCAGTTCGTCCGGCGCGAACCATCTCGCCTCCAGGATCTCGAAATCGTCGATTTCGAGCGTGCCACCGGCGAACTCGGCCTCGTACGCCACCTCCAGGCGCAGCTTGTAGCCGCTCTTCAGCCGGACGAGCTCTCCGACGCGGACCTTCAGCCCGGTCTCCTCCCGCACCTCGCGGCAGACCGTGTCCTCGAAGGTCTCCGAGCTGTTCGCGCAGCCGGTCGGCAGCCCCCACTGCCTGCCCTCCGGCCAGAAGCGGTGCTTCAGCAGAAGCACGTTGCCGTCCGCGTCACGTACGACCCCGGTCACCCCGACCGTGAACTTGGCGTGCCGGAGCCAGAGGATGCGCCACTGGAGCGAGCCGTTGACGAGCCTCCAGAGCCGGACGATCAGCTTCTTCACTATGGGTCCATCCGCGGGTCGGCGCCTGTCTGAAGATCGGACGCTACCGGGGAACGGCGGCATGGCACCTTGGTTTCGGCTTTTGACGCCTCTCGGCGGCGGGGCACACCGCGTCCGGCGCCGCCCTGCCGCGATGATCGTGATCACCCCGGGTCCGCACGACACTAGACTTGGATTGTTCGTTCTCTTGTATCGTTCGTGTTTATGACGGTAGATTTGGCGCCATGACCGCACCCAGGACTCCGAACACCGCCGAGGAACTGCGCGGGGCAGGCCTGCGGGTGACGGCCGCCCGCGTCGCGCTGCTCGAAACCGTCCGGGACGGTGACCACCTCGGCGTCGAGGCGATCGCCTCCGGGGTGCGCGATCGCGTGGGCCATATCTCCCTTCAAGCTGTGTACGAGGCCCTGCACGCGCTCACCGCGGCGGGACTCGTACGCCGCATCGAACCGGGCGACAGCCCGGCCCTGTTCGAGGGACGCGTCGGAGACAACCACCACCATGTCGTGTGCCGATCGTGCGGCGCCGTCGCCGACGTCGACTGCGCGGCCGGGGAGGCGCCCTGTCTGACCGCGTCCAACGACCACGGCTTCTCGATCGACGAGGCCGAGGTCATCTACTGGGGCCTGTGCCCCGACTGTTCCACCGCTCGTAGTTCCTGAGCACAGTGATCTTCTTACTTCAGAAGGATTCCATGTCTGAGAACCATGACGCAATCGTCGTAGACGCGAAGACGGACGGCGAAGGTGGCTGCCCGGTCGCGCACCAGCGCGCCCCGCACCCGACTCAGGGTGGCGGAAACCACCAGTGGTGGCCGGAGCGGCTCAACCTGAAGATCCTCGCCAAGAACCCCGCCGTCTCCAACCCGCTCGGCGAGGAGTTCGACTACGCCGAGGCGTTCAAGAGCCTCGACCTCGCGGTCGTGAAACAGGACATCGCGGAGGTGCTGAAGACCTCGCAGGACTGGTGGCCGGCCGACTACGGCAACTACGGCCCGTTCATGGTCCGGATGGCCTGGCACAGCGCGGGCACCTACCGGATCAGCGACGGCCGCGGCGGCGCCGGGGCCGGCCAGCAGCGCTTCGCGCCGCTCAACAGCTGGCCGGACAATGTGAACCTCGACAAGGCCCGCCGTCTGCTCTGGCCGGTCAAGAAGAAGTACGGCCAGAAGCTCTCCTGGGCCGACCTCATGATCCTCGCCGGCAACGTCGCCCTGGAGACGATGGGTTTCAAGACCTTCGGCTTCGCCGGCGGTCGCGCGGACGTCTGGGAGCCTGACGAGGACGTCTACTGGGGTCCCGAGTCCACCTGGCTCGACGACCAGCGCTACACCGGCGACCGGGAGCTGGAGAACCCCCTCGGCGCGGTCCAGATGGGCCTCATCTACGTCAACCCGGAGGGCCCGAACGGCAACCCGGACCCGCTCGCCTCGGCTCGCGACATCCGCGAGACGTTCCGCCGGATGGCGATGAACGACGAGGAGACGGTCGCCCTGATCGCCGGCGGTCACACCTTCGGCAAGACCCACGGCGCGGGCCCGGCGGACCACGTCGGCGTCGACCCCGAGGCCGCGCCCATCGAGCAGCAGGGTCTCGGCTGGAAGAACACCTACGGCACCGGCAAGGGTGGCGACACGATCGGCAGCGGTCTGGAGGTCACCTGGACCTCGACGCCGACGAAGTGGTCCAACAACTTCTTCTGGAACCTGTTCGGCTACGACTGGGAGCTGACCAAGAGCCCGGCCGGCGCGCACCAGTGGCGGCCGAAGCACGGCGCCGGTCAGGACTCGGTGCCCGACGCCCACGACCCGTCGAAGCGTCACGCGCCGGCCATGCTGACCAGCGACCTCGCACTCCGGTTCGACCCGATCTACGGCCCGATCTCGCGGCGTTTCTACGAGAACCCCGACGAGTTCGCGGATGCCTTCGCCCGCGCGTGGTTCAAGCTGACCCACCGCGACATGGGCCCGGTCGCGCGCTACCTCGGCCCGGAGGTCCCGGCCGAGACGCTGCTGTGGCAGGACCCCCTCCCCGCGGTGACGCACGAGCTCGTCGACGCCGCGGACATCGCCTCCCTCAAGGAGCGGATCCTCGCCTCGGGCCTGTCGGTGTCCCAGCTGGTGTTCGCCGCGTGGGCGTCGGCCTCGTCCTTCCGCGGCAGCGACAAGCGCGGCGGCGCCAACGGTGCGCGCATCCGTCTTGAGCCGCAGAACGGCTGGGAGGTCAACGACCCCGACCAGCTCGCGACGGTGCTGCGCACCCTGGAGGGGATCCAGGCGGAGTTCAACGCCGCGCAGAGCGGCGGCAAGCAGGTCTCGCTCGCCGACCTGATCGTGCTCGCCGGTGCCGCTGCCGTCGAGCGGGCCGCCAAGGACGCCGGCTTCGACGTCCAGGTCCCCTTCACGCCGGGCCGCGTGGACGCGACGCAGGAGCAGACCGACGTGGAGTCGTTCGCCGCGATGGAGCCGTCCGCCGACGGGTTCCGCAACCACCTCGGCAAGGGCAACCGGCTGCCGGCCGAGTTCCTGCTGCTCGACCGGGCGAACCTGCTGACCCTGAGCGCCCCGGAGATGACGGTCCTCGTCGGTGGCCTCCGCGTCCTGGGCGCGAACCACCAGCAGTCGTCGCTCGGCGTCCTCACCGCGACCCCCGGATCCCTGACCAACGACTTCTTCGTCAACCTGCTCGACATGGGCACGACGTGGAAGGCGACGTCCGAGGACGCGAACACCTTCGAGGGTCGCGACACCGCCACCGGCGAGGTCAGGTGGACCGGCAGCCGCGCCGACCTCGTCTTCGGGTCGAACTCCGAGCTGCGCGCGCTCGCGGAGGTCTACGCGAGCGACGACGCGAAGGAGAAGTTCGTGACCGACTTCGTCGCGGCGTGGGACAAGGTGATGAACCTGGACCGGTTCGACCTCGTCTGATCATGTGACGTCCAGGTCGGCCCGCGCGGGCCGACCTGGACGTCCTCCGCTACGTCGAGAGGACGATGGTCAAGCAGGAGGGCTGCGAACCATGTCCGGGAAACGATGACGTTCCCGCTCTATGACAGTCGCCGTGAACGGAATGGGATTTGACGCGCTCCCCGGTCTGAAGGCCGGGGATTCAGCCCGTGCCGCGCGTTCACGCGGCACCTGTAGCAGGATGCGAGTGGGTCAGCCGGCGATGCCGATGACCCGGTCCCAGGCGCCCTTCCATTCGATGTTCTGGTAGACGAAGTACTGGTTCTGGCCGTTGCCGTACTCGGGATACTGAGAGTTGGCGTCGATGGTGTCGACCGACCAGTAGTACGCGAAGCGGTTGTTGGGGTTGGTGGACTGGAAGGCCATGTCCTGGAAGTAGGCGTACCGCAACCGGACGGCGGCCGTGATCAGGTTGTTCTCGCGAGGGTCGCTGTTGGCGGTGAAGCCGGTGGCGAAGTTGATGGTGGTCACCCGCGGACCGGCGCCGCGGAAGCGCAGACCGAAGATCTGGTCGGATTTTCCGCCGGTGGGCGACCACATCAGGGTGTCCTTCTTGGTCACCTTGTACGTGCCCGGCGGGAAGTAGATCTCCTTCTTCACTACGCCATTGGTCCGGCCGGCGATCGCTGCGGTGACCGCGGCCTTGATGGCGTCGGAGTCATCGGTGACGCCGTCCCCCTTGGCGCCGTAATCCTTGACATCCACGATGAACACCGACGGGTCGGTGTTGGCAGCGGCCGGTTCGGCGGCCCACAGCGACATCGCACCCACGCCGGTGGCGGCCAGGCCTCCCACCAGCGCGCGGCGGCTGAACCTGCCGCCGTGCTCGTCCCTTTCGTTTTCGGACATGCTGACATCGCTCCTTGACTGAGGGGTTCATGATCGCGACCAAAGCTAGACCCCGCCCATTTGATCGGCAACCCCCAATATGCATTTACGGACAAACCGATTCCGAGTGCCGCATTGAGTGGGTTTATGACAAACAGGTATACAAACTGACAAATATCTGAAACAGGCGCTACATTCGTAGGTCTTGAGGGAGAGGGACACCGCGTCGTCGATGGTGGCCGACCGGTGCCCGGGTCTCGGGACACCGGGGCGACGACACTCCCCCGGAAAACCGGTCGCCTCTCCGAGCTTGAGCGCCCTAGCGTGGCGGGATGTCCGAACTGCATACCGATCGCCTCCTGCTCCGCCACTGGCGGGAGTCCGACCTGGATCCCTGGGCGGCGCTGAACGCCGATCCCGAGGTTCGAGAACACTTCCCGGACCTGCTGACACGTGAGCAGAGTGCCGCTTCGATCGCGCGCTTCCAGGCCGGACTCGACCGGCGGGGCCATGGGTGGTGGGCGGTGGAGGTCCTGGCGACCGGTGCGTTCATCGGCTTCACCGGCCTGGATCCGGCGGACGAGGGCATGCCGTTCACCGGGGTGGAGATCGGCTGGCGGCTGGCTCGCTCGGCGTGGGGCCACGGCTATGCCACCGAGGCCGCCCTGGCCTGTCTGGACTTCGGTTTCAAGACCCTGGAACTACCGGAGATCGTCGCCATCACGACCACCACCAACCTGCGCTCCCAGGCGGTGATGCGCCGGATCGGCATGACCCGCGACCCGGCCGCTGACTTCGACCACCCGAACGTGCCCGCCGGGCCGCTACGCCGGCACGTGCTGTACCGGATTCACCGGTGAACAGCCCGTACGGCACCCGGTGGACACCTTCGGAGTCGGGCCGCGAGGAGTCTGGGTGCAGAAATTAGCGGTAGCAACGATCATGGACAACTACCGCAGATAGTGAATGATTATCTGCGGTAGCGTGGATGCTGTCCTGGGAGAACACCCCGCCCTGGCGGCGGTGACTCCATACGCTTATCTGCGATAGACCCCGAAGGGGCTCATGGCGAACGTGCACCGCCTCCGTCCGGCAGCCGACGCGCCCGCGATCGGCGTCGCCGCGGCGGCGTTCCTGGGGACCATCGCCGTTGCCAACACCGCCAAGGCCTACGCCATCGCGCTGCGTGCCCTGACCGCCGAGTTCGGCGAGCAGGCTCCGCTGGCCGAACTCGAGGGAGAAGCAGGCGCCGACCAGGTGGCCGCCTGGTTCACCGGCCGCTGGGGCGGCGCGGCCGCCGCGACCTTCAACGCCCGCCTGGACGCGCTCGGCTCGGCTTGCGCGTGGTGGCGCGACCAGCACTGGCTGGCCGGTGACCCGTTGCGCCGCATCCGCCGCCGCGTCCGCGCCCCCGACCGCACCCGCACTCTGGCCCGCGCCGATGTCGAGACGCTGCTTATCCTGCCGCGCCTGGCCTTGCGCGAGCGCACCCTGTTCCGGCTGCTGTACGAGAGCGCCGCCCGCGCCCAGGAGGCCCTGGCCCTCGACGTCGACGAGCTGGACCTGCGGAACCGGCGGGCACGGGTTCGGCGCAAAGGCGGCGCCGTCGACGTCATCGTGTGGCGCACCGCCACCGCACGGCTGCTGCCCCGCCTGCTGGACGGCCGCCGCACCGGACCGGTCTTCCTCACCGGCCGCCGGGCCCGGGTCGAGCTGCCGCCCGGCGACCTCGACCCTGCCTCCGGCCAGGCCCGGCTGTCCTACCGGCGCGCCGCCGAACTCTTCGAGAACGCCACCACCGACCTGCCCGGCGGGCCCTACACGCTCCACCAGCTCCGCCATTCCGCGCTCACGCACGCCGCCGAAGACGGTGCGAACACCTCCACCCTGCTCGCCTTCTCCGGCCACACCTCGGTCGCCTCGCTGGCGCGTTACGCCCAGGTCTCGCCTGAGGCGCTGGCCCGCTGGCAGGAAGGCCGCGACCCGGCGTCCCGCCGACGCTGAAGCCGGGTTGGTGTTCGGAGGGGAAGGGCCGGGTGGTCAGCCGGCCAGGGTCACGGTGACGTCGCCGCCTTGGAGCTTGGTCAGCTGTTCGGTGGTGGCCTGGTAGGTGCCGAGGTGGATGACCTGGTCGGAGTGGCCGATGCCAGCGGTGTTGTAGTAGAAGCCGATGTTGCCCCACGGCACGAAGTAGATGAGGTCGCCGTCTTCCGGGTCCGATCCCGGAGAGCCGGTGGTGTCGAGCTTGCGCGGGAGGTAGCCGATCTTCTCGCGGCCGCTGAACTCCTCCAGGGTCAGGGTGAGCGGGAGCATCGACAGGAAGTCGCGGGTGGCGGCGTTGTCGGCGCCGATGACCACGTCCACGGAGACGCCGCGCGCGGTGAAGCGGCATCCGATCAGAGGAACCGCTGAATTCCCGTGCCGCCGAAAGCTGTCGGCGCAGACCGCAGGGAGCATCAACGATGAATACGAAGTCTGATACCGCCGGACAGGCGATGACACCGGCATCCGCGGGGCGGACCTTCGCGCGCCGTGGCCTGATCAAGCGGGCCGGCGCCGGTGCCGCCGTCCTCGGTGTGCTTTTCGCAACAGGCTGGACTTCGGCCGTCCAGGCCACCACGCCCTCGGCGTCGATGGCTCATACAACGCCGGACCTGCCGCCTGGGGACACGTCCAACGGTGCGGACAACTTCTACACCAGCGACAAGGTAAAGGTGCAGAAGGTCTCCTTCAAGAACCAGTACCGGATGAATGTCGCGGGCAACCTGTTCGTCCCCAAGAATCTGAATCGCCGCGCGAAGAATCCGGCGATGGTGGTCGGACATCCCATGGGTGCGGTCAAGGAGCAGAGCGCAAACCTGTATGCCACGAAGATGGCCGAGCAGGGGTTCGTCACCATGTCTCTTGATCTGTCGTTCTGGGGCAAGAGTGACGGCCAGCCTCGCAACGCTGTCTCGCCGGACATCTATGCCGAGGACTTCAGTGCCGCGGTGGACTTCCTGCGCACCCGGGCCTTCGTCGACAAGGAGCGGATCGGTGCGATCGGGGCCTGCGGCAGCGGGAGCTTCGTCATCGGTGCAGCCAAGATCGATCCGCGCATCAAAGCCGTCGCGACGGTCAGCATGTACGACATGGGCGCCGCCAACCGCGACGGGCTCAGGCATTCCGTCACCCTCGAGCAGCGGAAGGACATCCTCAAGCAGGCAGCGCAACGGCGCGACGTGGAGTTCGCGGGTGGTCAAACCGCATACACCGGCGGAACGCCTGAACAGATCAATGACAACTCGACTCCGGTCGAGCGTGAGTTCTATGACTTCTACCGCACCGCCAGGGGATACAGCCCGAACACCACGACGCATCCCACGCTCACCAGCAACATCAAGTTCATGAACTTCTACCCGTTCGCCGACATCGAGACGATCTCTCCCCGCCCGATGCTCTTCATCACGGGCGAGAAGGCGCATTCCAGGGAGTTCAGCGAAGAGGCCTACCGGCTTGCCGGTAAAGCCAAGGAACTGGTGATCGTTCCCGGTGTCGGTCACGTGGATCTCTACGATCGCGTCAACCTCATCCCCTTCGACAAGTTGACCACGTTCTTCCGGAACAATCTGAAGTGACCCAAGTGGGAAGACGGGCCAGTACATGGTGCGCTCAGGTGGTTGGCGGCCAGGAGGTCCATGCGGCTGTCGCGGATGATGGCCGGGGCGTCGGTCATGACATCCAGCATCCGCTGCAGCCCGGGGCGCTCCTCGTGGGCGGGCGCCGGGGTCGGCGGTGGGCACTCGCGGCGCAAGCCGGGCTGGCTCCCGGCGGTGGCCGCCGGGAGCCCGGCCTGCTGCAGGGATTCTGGCGCGCCGGCCGGCGAGGAAGTCACCCGCGCGCCGGAGCCGGTTCCTGGAGTGTGCGAGCCCGAAGCGGCCGGCCGACCAGGCAAAGGAACGTCGTGACGGAGGCCATCTTCTGCCGAGGGCGGAGATGACTCCATCCGTTGCCGGAAACAGGGCTCCTGAAGAGGAGCTACGGCCACGCCGCTGAAGACGATCGTCGAAGAGGAACTCCAGGATGCAGCTGATCACCCAGCCGCCGACCAGCAAGGCCCCGGCCGAGATGTTCACCGGGGACGCCTGGTGGGATGTGATCTACCGGGGTGAGGAGCCGTCGCGGGCGCGGGCGAACATGGTCCGCTTCTCGCCCGGCGCCCGTACGGCATGGCACTCTCACGGGCTCGGCCAAAGCCTCCACATCGTGGAGGGCGTCGCGCTGATCCAGGCCCGCGGCGGGAAACTGATCGAAGCGCACCCGGGTGACATCGTGTACACCCCGCCGGGTGAGGAGCACTGGCACGGTGCCGCCCCCGACCATTTCATGATCCACCTCGCGCTGTGGGAGGGCGACGACACCACGTGGCTGGAGCACGTCAGCGACGCCGAGTACGGGGCCGCACGTTCCACCACCCGCCGGTGAGAACCGCCGCTGTGCTTCGTCTGTGCTTCGCCGACCCCACATCCCACCTTCCTAAAAGGAGATCCACATGCGTGGAGTAGTTCTGCACGCCCCGGGCGACATCCGTGTCGAGGAGCGGCCGGATCCGATGATCATCGAGCCCACGGACGCGATCATCCGCGTGACGGCGGCCTGCGTGTGCGGGTCGGACCTGTGGCCCTACCGCGGCGTGGAGAAGCTCGACGGGCCGGTCCCGATGGGGCATGAGTACGTCGGGGTCGTGGAAGAGGTCGGCAGCGAAGTCACCACGATCAAGCCGGGCCAGTTCGTGGTCGGCTCGTTCTGGGCCTCGGACAACACCTGCGAGATCTGCCGGTCGGGCTACCAGAGCGCGTGCGTCCACCGGGTGCTGATGGGCACGATCGGCACCCAGGCCGACTACGCGCGCATCCCGCTCGCCGATGGCACCCTCGTCGCGCCCCCCGGCCTCCCCGAGCCGGACCTGGTCTCGAGCCTGCTGGCCGCCTCCGACGTGCTCGGCACCGGCTGGTTCGGCGCCGTGGCCGCCCAGGCCGGCCCCGGCAAGACCGTCGCCGTCGTCGGGGACGGCGCTGTCGGGCTGTGCGCGATCCTGGCCGCCAAGCAGCTCGGCGCCGAACGCATCATCGCTATGAGCCGCCACGCCTCGCGCCAAGAGCTCGCCCGCCGGTTCGGCGCCACCGACATCGTCACCGAGCGCGGCGACGAGGGCGTGGCCGCGATCAAGGAGCTCACCGGCGGTCTGGGCGCGCACAGTGTCGTCGAGGCGGTCGGCACACAGGAGGCGATGACCCAGGCCATCGGTTCCACCCGCCCCGGCGGGCACATGGGGTTCGTCGGCGTCTCCCACGACGTCTCGCTGCCCGGCGACGAGCTGTTCTTCTCCCTCGTGCACCTGCACGGCGGACCCGCGCCCGTCCGCCAGTACCTGCCGGAACTGATCGACCTCATCTACAGCCGGCGGATCGACCCCGGCCAGATCTTCGACCTCACCCTCCCGCTCGACCAGGCCGCCGAGGCCTACCGCGCCATGGACGAACGCCGCGCCGTCAAGGCGCTCCTGCTGCCCTGACCACGAAAGAGCCACCATGCCACGCCTGCGCTTCTCCACCACGGACGCGGAGATCATCGTCACCACGGACGACAACCCCACCGCCCGGGACCTGCTCGCCCAGCTGCCGCTCACCCTTGCCTTCACCGACTTCGCCGGCAAGGAGAAGATCAGCACCCTGCCGCAGCGCCTGGCCACCGAAGGCTCCCCGGGGAGCGCGACCCGCGACGGCGCCCTCATCTACTACGCCCCGTGGGGCAACCTCGGCTTCATCTACCGCGCCGACGGCAAGCATGACGACGACGTCATCACCCTCGGCCACATCGAATCCGGCAAAGACCAGCTGGAGCGCCTCGAACGCAACCCCGTCCACGTCGAACTTCTCAATCCCCAGCTGTCCGACCCGACCATTTCCGCCAGGAGAGCACGCGATGAACCCCACCTACGACTTCGCCGGTCAGGTCGCCTTCGTCACCGGAGCCAGCTCCGGGATGGGGCTGGCCGCCGCCCGCGCCTTCGCCGAGTCCGGCGCGGCCGTCGCCCTCACCGACATCAATGAGACCGCTCTGAACCTCGCCGCCAAAGACCTGGCTGACGCCGGCCACCAGGTGCTCGCGATCGTGTGCGATGTCACCGACGAGGACCAGGTCGCCGCGGCCGTCGACCGTACCGTCGCGACCTTCGGCCGCCTTGACATGGCCTACAACAACGCCGGCATCCAGATCCCGCCCAGCGACGCCGCCGACGAGGCCATCGAGGTCTTCGACCGCGTCAACGCCATCAACCTGCGCGGCGTCTGGGCCTCCATGAAGCACGAACTACGGCACATGCGCGCCCAGGGCAGCGGCGCCATCGTCAACTGCTCCTCCCTCGGCGGCCTGGTCGGCATCCCCGGACGCGCCTCGTACCACGCCTCCAAGCACGGCGTCATCGGCCTGACCACCAGCGCCGCCCTCGAATACGCCCCACGCGGCGTGCGCATCAACGCCGTCTGCCCGGGCACCATCGACACCCCGATGGTCACCGACATGATCGCCAAAGGCGAGCTCGACCAGGCCGAGGCTGAGACCAACCAGCCCATCAACCGGCTCGGCACCGCCGAGGAGATCGCCCAGGCGGTCCTGTGGCTGTGCAGCCCTGGGGCGAGCTTTGTCGTCGGCGTCGCCCTGCCCGTCGACGGCGGCTACGTCGCCCGCTGACGACTGAGCCCGGATCGGTGCGTCATGACGACGGGGTTCGGGTGCTGTCGTGGAATTCGCCGTCCCTGTTGGGAGCTTTTGTTCCGCTGCTCATCTGCCACGCCAGGCGACGGCATCAATGTAGACTTCATCTAAGTAAGATTGATTATTACTAAGGTGGGATCGATGAAGTTCACCGGCAGGGCCTTCGATCTCGATCAACTCGACGCGCAGTTGCGGCTCGCGACAGAGGGCAGGGGAGGGACGCGCGGCCGGGCAGTGATCATCACTGGCCGCAGGCGAGTGGGCAAGTCCCGCCTGGTGCAGGAGTTCTGTGATCGTTCCGGTCTGCCGTACGTCGTCTTCCAGGCGACGAGAGGCCGTAGTCCGGTCGCGGAACGTAATGACTTCGCCGAGACCGTCGCCTGCTCCGGACTCGCAGGCGCCGAGTTCCTCCAGGGCGCCACGCCGCAGGACTGGAACCACGCCCTCCGGTCGCTGGCGCTGGCCGCAGGTGACGAGACCCCGTGCATCGTGGTTCTCGACGAGGTTCCGTGGCTGATCGAGCAGGACGGGGAGTTCGAGGGCGCCCTGCAGACGGCCTGGGACAGGTATCTCTCAGCCCGGCCGATCCTGTTGATCCTGGTCGGAAGCGACCTGTCGGTGATGGAATCCCTGCAGGAGTACGGCCGCCCCTTCTTCGGCCGGGCCGCTCACATGACGCTGAGGCCTCTTGCTCTTCAGGACGTCGCCGACATGACGGGGTTGCCCGCCGCCGACGCCGTGGACGCGCTGCTCATCACCGGCGGCTTCCCCGAGGTGGTCCGTTCATGGGAGCGCGGCATGTCCAGGATCGACTTCCTGCGCGACAGTCTCGCCAACCCGCTCTCACCTCTTCTCGCCGCCGGCGAGTTGTCCCTGCTCGGAGAATTTCCGTCGGCGACCTACGCCCGGACCGTGCTGGAGGCCATTGGAACCGGAGAACGCACCTTCAGCACGATCGCCGCCAATGTGGGAGGAACGACACCGTTGCCGTCCGGCACCCTGGCACCGATCCTCGCGAACCTGATCGCCAAGCGCGTGGTGGCGACCGACCTCCCGCTCTCCGACCGGCCCGACACCAAGAACAAGCGGTACCGGGTGGCCGACCACTATCTCCGGTTCTGGCTGGCGTTCCTGCAGCGGGCCATCGCCGACAGCGCAAGAGGCCGACCGGATCTGGCGTTGCGACGGATCGAACGTTCCTGGACAACCTGGCGAGGTCGCGCGGTGGAGCCACTCGTACGTGACTGCCTGGTCAGAATGCTTCCGGACGACGCATGGCCGGACACCGAGGCCGTGGGCGGATGGTGGAATCGGCAGAACAATCCTGAGATCGATCTCGTGGGCGCGGACCGGGAACCCGTCGCGAGCAGGGTCCACTTCGTCGGATCGATCAAATGGCTCGACGCCCGGCCGTTCGACCGCCACGACTATGACGCGCTGGTCCAGGGCTCCGCAGCCGTTCCCGGGGTGACCGCGCAGACGCCGAAAGTGGCGGTGTCGAGGTCGGGATACGAACCGGGACTTCCACTGGCCACGGCCTGGACACCGGAAGACCTGCTGGCGGCCTGGCAGCGCTAGTGCGACCGCTTAGGTCCACCGGGTCGTGGCAGGCCGTACGGCTTGCGCTGTTTGATGCCCGCCTCCACTGTCGGTACCGGCAGATGGAGGGCGCATACCGAGGTCGGCTGGATCAGCCGTTGTACGGGGCGGTGACGTCCAGGACCCAGGTGACGCCGAATCGGTCGGTGAGCATGCCGTACAGCGGCGCCCACTGCGCGGGCTCCAGCGGACGCACGATGGCCGAGCCCTCGGCGAGCCTGCCCCACAGGGCGCTGATCTCCTCGGCGTCGTCACCGCGTACGGAGACGAAGAACGGGTTCTCGCCCTGGTTCCAGGGCAGCTGCGAGGGCACGTCGTAGGCCATGACGTGAAAGCCGTTGTCGCCGGCCGCCTCGCCCCACATCACCCAGTCCGCCTCGCTCTCGTTCTGCACGTTGCCGGCGTCCTTGTAGGTGACGGTGACGGTACGTCCGCCGAAGACGGACCGGTAGAAGTCCAGCGCCTCACGTGCGGTGCCCCGGAAATTCAGGTGGGTGGTGGTCGTGACGGACATGACCTGCTCCTTGCTTCGATGTGACGAATATGGCGACCGCCGTGACCAGGGGCTATGCCTCCCGAACGGCTCGCACGCCACTATGACCGAGGTAAAGGACAGGTTGTGTCCTTTACTGCGGTCACGCGTAAACCGTCCTCCCGGCTGCTCACGCTGCTCGGCGGTTCCCAGATCCAGGCGTGGGCGTTGAGTCGAGCGGCGACGACGGCGCGGGTGATCTCGGTGGCGCAGGAACGTAGGCCCTCGTTCAGGGACGCAGCACCATGCCTGGTTCCGGTCGAGCCGCGCCGCTAGCCCGGTATCCGGGCACGCAATGCCTGGATGAACCAGTCGAGTACTCCCGTCAGGCTTTCCGGGGCCGGCCAGCCGTTGATCACTGCGAGCAGCCGAAGGTACAGCTCCCGGCGAGGGTCGTTCGCGCCCTCCAGCCGGGCCAGCAGCCGGCGCCGCAGGTCGACGTCGTCCACACAGCCGAAGACCTGCGCGTACTCAGCCGTGACCGCCGCGACGACCGGATCGGCCTGGGGTGAGACCGGGTCGATGCCGGCTGCCAGGGCCGGGCCGACCTGGTCACGGACCATCGCGGCGGAGTCGCGGCGCAGGACCGTGGTGTCACCCTGGGCACGCTCGGCCGCATGCTGCTCGACCATGCGCCGCATGACCGCGCGAAAATCCGGGTCCTGGGACAGTTCGGCCAACTCCATCCACGCCTCGACCTGCTCGGCCTCGGGATTGTCGGGCAGTTCGGGGGTCATCGAGCGCTTGATCCCCGCGAATCCGGCGTCGGCGTCCAGACCGCCGAAGGCGGTGTCGAGGAAATCACCGATCAGACGTCGACGTTCGTCCTCGGAAAGCCTGGCCAGCTGGTGCATGAGATCCATCTCCTCAGGGGTGGACCCGCGCCTGGCCACCGCCGTCAGCACCGCGCGCCGCAGGCGTAGCACCCGGATCTGCGCCGCCAGTGCTTCGGCGTGCGCTGCGGCGACCTCGGGAAGCGAGATCTCCCGGTTCACGACCCTCCGGATCGTGGGAAGGTCCAGTCCCAGGTCACGCAGCGTCCGCAGCAGGTCCAAGCGTGCGACGGCGTCGAGGCCGTAGAGGCGGTGACCGGCCGGGTTGCGGTCGGTCGGCGGCACGATCCCGCGGTCGGAGTAGAACCGAATGGCCTTGACCGTCAGCCCGGTCCGCCGGGCCAGATCACCGATCGAGTAGAGCGTGTCACCGTTCATGCCCTCACCCTCGCGCCTCCCCCTACGGGAGACGCAAACCCGTTCGCCGGCCGGACGGAACCGGTCGACTCACCGGCCAAGCTCCCCTGCGTCGGCGCCTCGTGGAAGGGTGCCGTTCGATTCCCGACAGCCGACGGACAGGGCTGCCCTGCCTGTGCGAGGCAGGGCAGCCGTGGAACTGTCGCGGTGACGACGCCGGGGCGACGAGGAGCGATCCACCGGCCCTCATGCCGAGCGGCGGTCCGCGCTGTCGGATCGTCGGTCGCGGACCTGCTGGAGTTCGGCGTTGATGCGCAGGGCTTCGGCGAGCTGGTCTTCCAAGATGATGATGCGGCAGGCGGCCTCCAGGGCGGTGCCCTGGTCGACCAGTTCACGTGCGCGGGCAGCCAGGCGTAGCTGGTAGCGCGAGTAGCGGCGGTGACCGCCCTCGGAGCGCTGCGGCTCGATCAGTCTGGCGGTGCCCAGGTTGCGCAGGAACGCCGGGGTGACGCCGAGGATCTCGGCGGCACGGCCCATGCTGTAGGCGGGATAGTCCTCATCGTCGAACCGGTGACCGGAGATGTCACTCGGTGTGGCGGGGAGCCCGTCGGCCCTTCCCGCGGTGTCGGCTCTGTCGGCCGTTTCAGCCTTGTCGGCGGTGTCGCGGAGCCGGGGCTCTGAGCGGACGGCCGACGCCATCAGTGTTCGATCCATACAGCCTTCCCATAATGCCAACAGGGGCCCCGGCGCCATGATGCGCCGGGGCCCGCGAGGTTCAACACCATCTACCGGCCCTGGGGCCGACCTGTTTCTTCCGCATTGGCCGCCCGATGGGGGCGGGGATGCGGGGATCGCGTATGCGTGACCGTAGACCACCTTCCAATCTGTGGGACTGCGGTACCCGTGTGGCGGAACATCAGCCGACAACGGGCGATCCTGATGGCGTTCAACACTCCTTTCGCTATCTCTTGCTTCCTTGACCTCATGCATCACGTGCCGCAGCTGCGCGTCCACGGCTGGAACCCTTCGCCTGCGCTGGTCCCGGCACGTCCGACGTTGGTACTTCTTCACTGCGTTGGCAGCGCGTCCACGGTCGAGACCCTTCAACTACTTCGGTCCCGGCACGTCCGACCTTCTGCCCGTCTTTCTGCGTCGTCTACTGCTATCCACACTCGTCCGGGCAGTTCGTCGTGATGCCTACGTCCTGCTCTGCCCTCGTGGATCCGTTCCTTGCGATGTCAGAAACTCTACCCCCACCCAACACTGATGTCTACTCCGGTCACTACAGATTTTCGGTTCCGGAGAAGTGAGGACTGAGCTTTCATGCCCTGAGGAGCAGGTCAGCGGCGAGACACGGCCCAGGCGTGGATGGTCTGGGCGGTCTCGTCGGTGAGGTCGGAGTCGGACAGCTCGTCGAGAGCGATCCACCGGCAGGACTCGTGCTCGCCGGACAGGACGATGGGGTTCGCCTCGCCGGAAAGGGCGGCAGCGCGAGGTCGAGTCGCCGGATGGTCGCGAGCACGACCTCCACAGACCCCCCGACCGGTTGACCGATCGGGGGCCCGAAATAACGAAAGGGACGAAGTGCTATCCCTATTAAGGAGCGGCCGAAAATAGGTTGATCCCGGCAATCAGCTCAGGTGGTCGAAGTCTCCTACCTTCACGCCGCCGACGAAGGACCGCCACTGGGCGGGGGTGAAGAGCAGCTTGGCGCCGTCGGGGTCCTTGCTGTCACGAACCGCGACCGCACCGGGCAGGTTGGCGGCGACCTCGACACACTGAGCGCCGTTGTCTCCGGAGAGCGACGACTTCCGCCATACAGCGGCACTCAGATCCATTCCCGATCTCCTTCCGGTGGACGGTCTTCGGACTTTCCGAGGAGGTCAGATCAGGCGGTCGAAGTCGCCGGACTTGATGCCACCGACGAAGGACCGCCACTGGGCGGGGGTGAAGAGCAGCTTCGCGCCATCGGGGTCCTTGCTGTCGCGGACCGCAACCGTACCGGGCAGATTGGCAGCGACCTCAACACACTGGCCACCATTCGGACCAGAAAGCGATGACTTGCGCCACACTGCATTACTCAGGTCCATCCCTGCCTCGCTTCCTCGATCATTTTGAGGGACATGTGTTCAGGATAAGCCCATCGTCGTATCGCCTCATACTGACTTTTGACGGAAACTACGAATTCGTACTCGGTAGTAACCTGCCCCTGAACCGAGGAATCCGCATGGATGGTGTCCGGCTGGCCGCCCGGTAGTTCGGCGATCATGAAAGCGCCAGACATACCCGCTATGCACTGCGGATCGACAACTTGTATGGAGATGGTCGGTCGCTTAGCCATCTCCAGCAGGTGATCAAACTGTTCGCGCATTACTTCTATGCTTCCAACCCTGCGATGCAGCACTCCTTCGTCGATAAGAGCTGTGAACAGGGGGGAATCTTCTTTATCGAGGACTTCTCTGCGTTGCATACGCGCCTGCACACGCTCCTCCAACTCGTCAGGAGCGATCCTGGCGCTATAGCTGAGCACGTGCCGAGCGTAGGACTCGATCTGGAGGAGGCCAGGGACGAGCAGCGGATCCCATGAACGCATGGTGATGGCGAATGGCTCGACCTCCTTGGTCCAGCTCATGAACCAGACCGGGCCTCCATGGCGGGCGACGATGTACTCGCGCAGGTCCACAAAGTACGTACTGCCGTCGGTGCCGAAGAGGGCATCCAGGCGCTCGGCGTCGGACTTGGACGGAGTGCGGGTGGCACTCTCCAGGCGGCTTATCTGGGTCTGGGTGCAGCCGAGGCGTCTGCCCACGGCGCTCTGGGAGAGCTGGGCGGCCTCGCGCAGACGGCGCATCTCGGCGCCGAAGCGCGCACGGGGGGAGCCCGGGTCCGGGGGGATCTCGTCGCTCATCGCATTCCTCCTGAAATAGAGAAAAACGGATTTTTTGTTATAGCGGCGATTCCAGGCCCTGGTATGAGGAAACCCTCACCCGACATTCCAGAGCATCCACCGGGGTGCCAATCCAGCCATGAATCCACCTGCCACGCGGGCAATCTAATCACACGTCTTCTCGGTTCGACAGGACGAAAAAGAAAGCATCCTCATACCTTTAAATCAGGGACGAGAACGAGTGATGAACGATCAGAACGGTGACCTTTCGCGCCTTGGTCGCACTCGCCGGGGGCATCCGGAGGACCGGAGCGTGACGGCGGTCGAGCGGCGCGCGCGATTTGTTCATCTGACCCGGCTCAGCTGGGATCTGCACGGTCTCGGGGTGTGCACCTCGCTGATCCTTCCGGTGGCCGGGCAGCCGATTCTGGAGATCCGGTCGGCGACGGGCACGGCACTGGTCAGGATCACGGTCGTCCGGCGCTACTGCGGCTGGGCGTTCGTCTGGCGGCCCTGGTGGGCGCGGCTCTGGCAGCGCGGGGAATGGGTCTGGGCGGAGGCCGACAACGCGGCCGACATGATCATGTCGGCGGTGACCGCATGAGATCCGAGCGGGAGGCAACAGAGAAAGAGGACGGCTGCCTCGGCCACCACGGCAACGGAGCCTCGAAAACGCCGGGGGAAGAGGAAGACTGCCCCGAACGCCACGGTGACAGGGTTCCGAAAAAGCCAGGGGAAGAAGACAGCCACCTCGGACATCGCGGTGACGGGACTTCGACGATGCTCGGGGAGGACGACGAACCTCCCACGATGCCGGGGGCGGGTGGGCCGTACAGCGCGTGGCGGAAGGTCTTTCCCGGGCGGGTGGCGGCCGTATCGGAGGTGCGGAGCTGGGCACGGGACCTGCTGGCCGGCCGGGTGGCGGTCCCGGTGCTCGACGACGTACTGCTCCTGCTGAGCGAACTGGCCGCCAACGCGGTGACCCACTCCGACTCGGGGCGCACAAAGGACGGGCGGATGACCGTCTACCTGGCCCGGACCACCACGATGGTCCACGTGGAGGTCACCGACGACGGCTCCGTCACGAGCGCGCCCGCCGTACGCGTACCGGAGACCAACGACGGCGGGCGGGGGTTGTGGCTGGTCGACCTGCTCGCCGCCGAGTGGGGCTCCCACCACGACGGAGCGAACAGATCAGTCTGGTTTCAGGTCACGGGGTAGTCTCCGCCATCGGCACCCAGGCGGCGCCGCCGTCCGCCGGGGCCGACCCTCAGGAACGGGCCAGGGTGAAGCGCCCGCTCCCGTTCTTCTGGATCACTATCACGGCGTGGGAGCCGGTCACGGTCGGTGTGATGGTGATGCGCTCGGCCATGCCCGGTCCCCGGGCGAAGGCGCCCTTCGCGTCCGCTCTCGGTCTCGCCCACTTGGACGCGCTGGGCGCCATCGTGAAGATGTCGAGATCCTGACCGTCGAGGGGGGTGACGGTGAAACTCACCGGCTTGCCCGTCGTGAGGTCCGCGGTGCGGATCTCGACGATGTCGGCCGATTCCATGGACAGCTCGGTGGAGGTCGCCGGCGCGAGCGAGCCCTCCGACTCGGCGAACTCGACGAGGTAGGAATCGCTGTCGAGCGCGCTCGCGTTGTGGACGTGGGGGAAGTAGTTCTTCGGACCGGATGTGGCGTCGACGGCGACGAAGTCCGGCTTGTCGTTTCCGGTCTGCTTGCTCGAGACCCCGTTCGTGTGCGACTGATCCTTGAAGAGGCTCACGTGGACGTCTCGCGTGGGAGACTCGACCAGGAGCGCAGCCACCACCGACCAGGTGGGCCGTGCGGTGGTGAGGGAGTAGTCGCCGGACGGCAAGGGCGGGCGGTTGAGCTCGACCCTGTCCAGCAGCGGTTCGAAGAACTCTGGATCGATGGTGTTCTGATAGAAGGCGGCCAGCGCCTCATGCTTTCCCGCCGGGGTCGGTATCCCCGCCAGCAGGGCGTTCTTGAACTCGCTGACGGTGTTCGGCCTGCTCGCCGCGACGACGGAGGCGACCTTCTCCGGGCCCTCGGAGGAGAGGTCCCAGTAGACCTCGTTCCTCGGGTCACCGTCGGCGATGTCCATCAGCGCGCCGGCCACCCGGCCCTCGATGTCGGGTCCCGTCGCTCCTCCCCATTCGGGGGTGTCCCAGGTGGCGTTCTCCAGGTCGACCGACGCGTCCAGCGGCCCCCAGCGCCGGTGAGTCTCCCCGTAGGCCTGGACCGCCAACCAGGTGGCCCACCCCTCCGTCCAGGCACATCCCTCCGAGGTCACCTGGTTCATCCAGCGCTGACCGCCGCACGAGGGGGCCGGCGGGTACGCGTCGGCATAGGCGTAGTCCATGATGAAGTGGCCGACCTCGTGGGCCACGGTCATTTTCGCGAGGTGATCCGTCGCGCTCATGATGATGTGGTCGGGCTCGGAGCAGCTCGAAACGCAGTTGTTGAAGACGGCGTACGGGACCGTGAAGTCGGGGGCCCACCTGATCGGTATCGAGCGGCAGGGTGAGGCGCCGGCGACCCAGCAGCCGCCCGGGTTCCCGGTCCAGCCGGTGTACGCCTTCCACGCGGTGTGCGCGGCCGTGAAGATCCGGAACGTGCCCTCGTCCGTGCTACCGGGCGTGGGGAGGTAGTCGACGATCTCCCTGTCGCCCCGCTCGACATCCGGGACGACGGGCGTCTGGAACGTGTAGAGGGCCTTGTTCCTCGGGTCCTGGACCGACCAGTAGTCGTTGAAGGACAGACCCGTCACGTAGACGTCCTGACCACCGCTCTCGTCGCTGTCGTCTCCGTCGAAGCACAGCTCGTAGTCGCCCTGGTCGTCGGTCTCGCCTCTGGCGAGCACGTCGTCACCCCCTTCGGCGTCCCGGTCCATGACGTGCAGCCTGAGCCGGGGAACGCCCTGGACGGTCCCTTCGACCGTCAGGTGCGCGACCGTGCCCTGCACACAGGTGTCCGCCTCCGTCGCGTCCACCGCCGCGTCCACCGCCGCGGGCGTCTCGGAGGGCGGAGGGGCGAGGGTCACGGTCGCGGGTCGCGCCATGCCGAAGAAAGACTTCTCCTTCCCGACGGTGACGTAGGCCAGCGCCTCGTTGCCCGGGCCGGGCCGCCCGTCCGTGACGTGGACGTTGACGGCGGCCGGGCCGGGCGCGGTGGCCGTCACCGTGCCGACGTAACGCGTCTGCTCGTTCTTCCTCATCGGGCCGGTACGGCTCGCACGGTCCAGGTGGCTGCGCCCGATCGTCGCGGGGCCCCGGCTCGTTCCCGAGGGCGGGCTCACCCAACGCAGGTTCTCGGGCAGGTCCATCAGGACCCGCACGTTCGCCGCCTTCTCCTTCGAGGTGACCGTGACGCTCAGCGTGGCGGTCTGCCCCACGGCCGGGGCCCGGTCGAGGGTGGCGGTGACGGCGAAGCAGTCGCCGGGCACGCACCGCTTCGCGGCGGCGGGTTCGGGTCCGGTCTCCGCGTGGGCGATCGCCCCTCCGGCGGAGAGGCCGGTGGCCACGAGCACCACCGCCAGTAGTCGATGCAGCATTGACGAATCCTTTCTCAGCTCGCGCATGCCCACGGCGAGTCGAAATGTCCAGGTGTGGATGGGTAGGCCGAGCCGCTGTCGTTGGCCGGGATCGCCAGTTCCGCGTGCGCGGACGTACCGGGTGTGGTCGCGTCCGCCGCCGCACGGCCGGCGCCCGAACCCCACGCCACCTTGGCGAGGAAGTCCTGCATGGCCGGGGAGTGCTGGCGGACGATGTTGTGGCCGCCGTTGGCCGCGCCGCAGTGACTGAACAGGTTGTACGAGCCGTTCCAGTCGATCATCTTGTCCCCCGGGTTCGGCCCGTTGGCGGTGATGTCGCCCTGCAGCACGTCCCGGCCCGCTCCGCCGTACAACCAGTCGACGCCCTGGTGATGCTGGTCGTCGCCACCCTCGGCGTCGGCCTTGTCGGTCAGCTTGAACCACAGGCACGGGTCCACGCTGGTGGTCGGCGTGTCGGCCGGCCAGCGCCCGGAGGCGCAGTTACCCGGGTAGGAGCCCCGGGGGTTGTAGTCGAGCAGGTCCGAGCCGAGCACGACCGGCTCCGTTCCACCCGCGCCGCCGAACACGTGGTCAACCATCCGATCGCCGGTGCCCCTGGCGCCCGGGCTGAACGTCCCGTTGGAGCTCAGGCAGTCCGGGGTCGCCGCGTCCAGGACGGGGTCGCAGCCCTTGCCGCCCCACAGCACGTCCGCGCCGCCGCCGCCGAAGACCTCGTCGCCGCCGCTGTCTCCGTTGGCCAGGTCGTCGCCGTACCCGGCGTGCAGGCTGTCACGGCCGGGACCGCCTCGCATGGTGTCGTCGCCACCCGAGGTGAGGCCGTCGTGCGGCATGGCCGGATCGGTGGGCGCGCCGGCCCAGACGTCGCCGTCGGCGTCGTGCAGCAGGTCGGCCCGCCGGTCGTAGGTGCCCTCACGGAAACCGGTGTAGCTCTCCTTGGGCGGCGAATTGAGGCTGACCGTGAAGCTCAGCCGTCGCGCGTCCCCCGTGTCGATGCGTTCGTTCACGACACCGCCCCGGTCGCCGAGCATGGCGTCCTCGCCCGCGCCGCCGTCCATCTCGTCGGCGCCGAGTTCGCCGAACAGGTCGTCGTTCCCCGCGCCGCCGGAGATCCGGTCGTCGCCGTCCTGACCCCACAGTCCGTCGTCGCCGTCGTCGCCGTACATCCGGTCCGCGCCGAACGCGCCCGCAGGTTCACACGTCCGCTGCGCCTCGGTGCAGAACCGGGTGGCGGAGCCGGGCAGGTCCGGGTCGTGGGTGCGGCTGCGCGTGGCGTTCGCCGGCACCTGGCCCGCGGCGTACCGCTCGGTGTAGACCCGCTCCGTCGTCCCGGTCAGGGTGCGGACGAGCGAGCCGTTGTCACCGAGCAGCACGTCGTCCGCGCCGCCGCCCTCGATCGCGTCGTCGCCGTCCGGCGCGCCGGGGGCCGAGGATCCGCCGATCAGGTCGTCCTGTCCCGCCTCCGGATCGGTGCCTTCGAGGTCCTGCGCCCCGCCCGCCGTTCCCGGCCAGCCCGGGTCGGGCAGCGGGGTGACGGTGGTCTGCGTGGAGTTCGCCGACAGCGGAAGGTCACCGCGGAGCACGTCGGCTCCGCCGCCTCCCTCCATGTAGTCGCCGTGGCCGCCGCCGGAGAGGAAGTCGTCGCCGTCCTGGCCCCAGAGCACGTCCACTCCCGTGCCGCCGGAGATCCGGTCCTCACCCGCCGCGCCACCCAGCCGCCGCACCGCCCTGGCGGCCATCGGAGCTCCCCGCGACCCGATCCGCACGGTGGCGCGGGTCGGTTTCTCCGCCCCGGCCACCCGGAGGATCTCGGCGTTGTCGCCCAGCACGACGTCGTCGCCCGGCCCGCCGTACAACGCGTCGGCCTGGTCGGCCACACCGGCGAACGAGCCGCCGACCAGATCGTCGTCGCCCTGGTCGCCTTCCACCCAGTCGGTGTCCTGGCCGCCTTCGGCGTAGTCGTCTCCTTCACCGCCGCGCAGCCGGTCGGTGTCCTCCTGCCCAAAGAGGGCGTCGTCGCCCGCGCCGCCGTCCACCACGTCCGCGCCGGAGCCGCCGCCCAGTGGTTGCACCCGGTGGGCGCGCTGCTGCCCTGGCCTGCGGGCCACGGGGGTGGCCTCCCCTGTCGTGGAGAGAACGGCGTTGTCGCCCGCGATCACGTCGGGCCCGTCACCGCCGAACAGCGTGTCCCCCTTGTCAGGGTACGTCCCGGTTCCTCCGCCGACGATCTCGTCCTCGCCCGCCTCTCCGTACACGGTGTCCGCGTCGTTGCCGCCCTCCAGGTGGTCCGCGCCGTCGTTGCCGTGGATCTCGTCGTCGCCGATCCCGCCGAAGGCGGTGTCGTCGCCGGCCCCGCCATGGATCACGTCCCCGGCGCCCGCCGTCGCCGGCGTCCCGTCGAGGTCGTGCGACCCCGTCGCCGTGCCGTTGTCGCCGACCAGCCGGTCGGCGCCGGTGTCGCCGTACAGCGTGTCGGCCCCGTCGTCCTTTCCGGCGAGACGGTCTCCGCCGACGACCAGGTCGTCCCCGGCGCCGCCGAAGAGCGTGTCCTCGCCATTGTTGCCCTCGACCGTGTCGGCCTGGGCGCCGCCGTACAGGGTGTCGTCGCCGCCGTCGCCCGACACCTGGTCGGCCCCGTCGTCGCCGTATCCGGTGTCCTTGCCCGACCCGCCTTCGACGGTGTCGTCGCCGGCGCCGCCGTACAGTTCGTCGTCACCACGTTCGCCGCAGACCCGGTCGTCGCCACCGCCCGCCGCGACTCGGTCGTCGCCACCGCCCGCCGACACGACCTCGCGGCCCGCGCCGCCCAGAATGAGGTCCCGGCCGTCCTCGGCGTCCTCGGCCTCCTCGCACGGCTCGGCGCGACGACGGTCACCGAAGACGGTGGCCCCGCCGTCCCCGCCGACCAGGTGGTCGTCGCCGTACCCGCCCACCAGCAGCTTGGCCGAGGCGACCACCCCTTCTGGCAGTGGCAGGCGGTTCACGGCGCGCACCGGCCCGTACGGCTCCGTCCCGGTGACCTCGCCGACCTCGGACGGCTCGGCGATCACCCAGTCGTCGCCGGGACCGCCGAAGATCTCGTCCTTCCCATAGCCTCCCGTGAGCACGTCCTCGCCACCGCCGCCGAAGATCCGGCTGACCTGGCCGGGCTGCGAGCGCCCGGCGACCAGGTCGACGCCCCTGCCGCCGTAGACCTTGTCGTCGCCCGCGCCGGTGTCGACGTAGTTGACCCCGGAGTCCTCCGGGCCCTCGTCCTCCGGCGCGGTGGCCTGCAGCGGACCCGTGTAGATCTCGTCGTCGTTCGAGCCGCCGGTCAGCGTGTCCCCGCCCGGCCCGCCGACCAGGGTGTTCGGCTGGGCGCGGTAGCGGGGGGATGGGTCGCCGGCGGCCAGCGGGCTGTCGGAGCCCACGCTGATCGTGTCGGCTCCACCGTTGCCCCACAGGTGGTTGCCGCCCAGACCCGCGGTGATCCTGTCGTCACCGTCGTCGGCGCGATCCTGCGGTTGTTCCGGAGTGTCGTCCCCGTCCCAGTCCGCGACCTCGACGCCACCGACCTTGCGTTTGCCGGGAACGAGCCCGCCATCGCCCGCGACCCAGTCGCCCGCGCCGCCCACGGTCAGGTAGTCGTTGCCCGGCCCGCCGGCCACGAAGGCCCTGGCACCGCCGTACTGGTCACCCGTGGTGATCTGGTCGTCGCCCGCGCCGCCGTCCACCACGGAGGCGCCCGCGCCCGTCATGACCACGTCGTTCGCCGCGCCGCCGAAGGCCACCACCTTCTTGTCGAAGGGGTACGGCTTGCCGTCCGAGTCCGCGTAGCCCTGGAAGAGCAGCCGCAGGTCGCCGGTCGCCCCACGGCCGTCGGCCAGCACCCGGTCGAACCCACCGCCTCGGTACTCCTCACGGAAGCCGAGCGCGCTGACCGCGAATCCCACCTCCTGCGCGTCGTCGGCGGGGAGTTGGATCACCGTCCACTGTTCGGCGTCGTCGCCCGGATCCGCCCAGTCGCCACCGCGAGCCCCGCGCATGGGGCCGATGTGCAGGACGAGGGCGTTTCCACTCGCCGTCGCCAGCTTCGGTGGTTCGACCTCGCAGTCGGGCCGTACGGCGAAGTCGAGCAGGGTGGCCTCGACGATCGTCCAGTCGAACCGCTTCTTGAAGATCGAGGCTCCGATCTCCACCCATGCCTTCAGGTAGACCTTGAGCTTGCCGTCCATGTTGAACAGGCACTGCGGGTTGCGCAGCAGCACGGTCACGAACTCGCCGAACCGGAACTTGCCGTCGTTGGTCGGGTCCGCCCAGCTCATCGCGATCGTCAGGGAGATGCCCCCGTTTACCCCGGCCTTGATGAGGAACAGCTCCACCGCCGCCCCGGCCTCCAGCTCACCGCGCAGGGTGATCACCGGGAGCGGGAGCCCGCGCTCGTCGGTCGTCACCAGATAGAGGCTGTCGAGAATGCGGATGTCGACCTTACGTTCCTCGATCGCCTTGCGGATACCGTAGGTGTCGAAGCCCGCCTTGATGCGCCCCTCGATGCCGGCGCTGCCGGAGATGACCACCATGATCGGCGGCGGGGCGTAGACCGGGCCGAACGACTGGCTGTAGTTGAACCCGAGCCGCAGCGGGCCCGAGTCGTACTCGACGAGCTCCACGTCCTTGCCCATGAGCAGGCTGAAGATCGCCTTCCCCTTGTTCTCGAGCACGGGGAAGCTGAACCCGGCGCTCTCCGCGTGCTCGACGGGGCCGGACGGGGCGGCCTTCGCCTTCGCGCCGCTCTTGGCGCCGGCCTTCGCGCAGGTCCTGGCCTTGTCGTCCAGCGCCTTGAAGAGATCCTCGGTGGCGAAGCGCTCCCCGGTGATGAGCGAGTCCGCCACGTCCGGCGAGTTCGGCGTGTTCAGCGCCTGGCCGCCGAGCACCTGGAAGCTCCCGATCGGGATGGCGATCGAGCCCTGGCAGTCGGGCAGGCTGGACAGGACCCTGGTGACCTCGACCACCTTGGTCAGGAACTCCGTGTCCATTCCCCCGCCGAGGGTGTTGAACTTCTCGGCGATCGTGATCAGGTTCACGTCCGTGCCCCCGGCCGCCCTGCTCAGGTCCGACAGCACGGGGATCGGCGCGTAGAGCTGGTCGATGACCGGCCTGACCGGTTCGGTGAGCCGTTTGACCTGGGTGACCACCGGGCCGAGCACGGTGCGGAAGAAGTCACCCGCCTCCAGGGTCACGTCGTTGAAGGAGATGTGCAGGTCGTCGGGGTCCGGTGTGCCCCCCTTGGTGAGGTCCCAGTCGAGCCGGAATCCGCCGTACAGGCCGGGCAGCATCGGTGAACCCGCCTGGACGGTGAACTTCCAGTCGATGTTCGCCCGAGCCGACATCGTGGTCTCCACGAGATCTCCCGGGTCGGCCAGCTGGGCCATGCCGATCCGGCCGACGGGTTTGAGGCCGACGATGAACGCGCCCGCGAAGAGTTCGGGTGCCGCCGTGGGCCGGTTCTCCAGCTTCACGTCCAGAATCGAGAGCTTGGCGTTGATCTCCTTGGGCAGCTTGACGTTCACCCCTACTCCGAGGTTGGGCCGGTCGTCCTGCTCGGAGTTGACGAAGAACCCGCTCTGGCGGTCCAGGCCGACGGTGGCGTGCAGCCTCCAGGCGAGGTTCGCCTGCACGCCGTCCCCCTCTCCCTGGCGCAGCGCGAGGCCGGGGACGCCGATGTCCAGCCGCCGCTCGACGCTCTCGCAGTCGCCGGAGCACCCCTTGACCGGGTCGAGCTCTCCGACGCCGATGTCGATGGTGAACTTGATGCCGGTCAGTTGCGGGCCCGGTACGGCGTCGCACGTCTCTCCCTCGGCGGGCCCCTGCGCGGTGACACAGCTGATCACCGGCTGCACTCCTGGGCCGATCTTGGGCGCGAGGTAGGTGGTGTACCAGGTCCGCAGGTCCTTGCCGGTGGGGACCCTGCCCTGGTTCGGCAGCTTGGAGAGCGCCTCCTTGATCTCCTGGCGCTTGGCTCCGATGAAGTCGGCACCCTGCTGGAGGTCGTCGCCGACGGCGGGCAGCTTGCCGTCCTGTGCGGCGAACCGCAGGCCGGACTCCATCAGCGTGAGGTAACGCTCGATGCCGTCGCCCAGGTTGTACCAGTCCAGCTCCATACCGGCGGGCAGGGTGCCGAAGTCGAAGTCCGGCACCTCCAGCCGTTTGATCCCGTCCGGCAGTTCGGTGGTGAGGTCGAACATGTCGGACAGCGGGGCCACACGCGGGAGCCGCACGACGAAGGCGTGCTTGCCGTCGGTGGTCACCGGACCGCCGTTGAGGTAGGTGGGGAGCACCGCGCACAGCGCCAGGTCCGTCTGCTCGCGCTGCGGGTCCTGGGCGCACTGGACCGAGTCGCTGGTCTCGTTGAGCGACAGGTCGACACCGGTGAAGAAGTCGGCCAGCTTGACAGGCTCCTCCGTCTCTCCCGCGTAGCGCAGGTTGACGCTGTAGGCGAGCTTGACCTGCAGGGGGTCGTCGTCCTTCTTGCCGAGTGCGACGGGCAGCGGCCCGATGGTGCCCTCGACCGTGCCGTTCAGCTCCGCCTGGGCCCCGAGCCACACATTCGAGGTGGGGTCGATCCGCAGGTCCTCGGCGGGGTCGAAGGCGGCCTTGAGCGGCACGACGAGGCCGAGCTGGACCCCGCCGTCCACGCCGACGTCGAGAGTGCCGGAGCCGGAGGCGGCGACCAGGCTCTTGTCGCCGAACGAGAACCGCAGCGGCTCCTCGGAGGTGGCCTTCTTGTCGTAGTTCAGTGTGATCTTGAGCTCACCGGGGGAGCCCGGCAGGTAGTTGATCCCGACCTGCCCGCCGAGCGCCTTGTTCAGCTCGTCCACCACACCCTGCAGGGTGTCGGGCGGAGCCGCCGTCAGCCGGTCGATCGCGTCCCTGAGGGGAGGTCGCAGGCGGTACCGCGTGCCGGTCTCGGGGATGTTGCCGGTGAACTTCTCGGTGAAGGCGAGGGTGTCGTCGCCGCAGACGGCGGCCACCTGCAGGAGCCGGCTGCCGACATGCACCCTCCGGCCCATGTAGGCGTCGGTGAACGTGTGCGAGGGGTCGGTGAGGTGGCCCAGGTCGGGGCGGCAGCCGCCGTTGCCGTAGAGGACGCCGGAGCCGCCGCCTGTCTCCTCGGCGGCGACGAGCTCGGACACCGAGCGGCCGACCAAGGGAAGCTTCGTGGCCAGGGCGTCCTGCACCGGGCCGGTCCCCTTGACGTTGTCGAGGTAGGCCGCCAGCGCCCCCAGTGACTTGATCAGCGTGCCGAAGAGCGCGCGGGGGTTGTCGGGGTCGAAACCGAACTCCCCGACCTCGCCGAGCCTGTCGAACCCGCGGAACTCGACGGTGGCCGGATCGCCGATGTCCGGCATCACGACGTCTCCAGAGATCGTGCCGCCGAAGAAGTCGGACGCTCCGGGAACACCCACGGCGAGCCGGCCCCTGGCCTCGGCGTTCACCTGGACGTCGAGTAGCTCGCCCGGCTTGGCGGCGAGCCGCTCGAACAGCTGTGTCAGCCGTACGTCACCCTGGTCCTTGAGCGTCACCCTGAGCAGGTCGCCCGTGTTCCCGGCACCCATCGACAGATTGCCGGTGAGCCGCACACCCAGGTAGCCGACGCCCGCGTCGACGTTCACTCCGGTCAGCACCGACAGCTGGGCACCGAACAGGTCGCGTCCCGTGCGGAGCAGGGTGCGGTCGGCGGCGCGGGGCAGCTCGGACACCACGGTCGAGGTGCCATCCGGGTTGGTGTGGCGGTAGGGGCACGCCTTGCCCTGGCCGTCCGGCCTGCTCGCGCAGCCCTGGCCGGTGACCGGGTCGCTCAGGTCGAGTACGACCGTCGCCGAGGCGTGGTAGCCCCGCATGACCTGTGCCGTCGACGCCGCGGCGTTCGCCCTGGTGATCCCGGCGTTGGCCTTGAAGGTGTCGCCGAAGGTCACCTGGCCGATCAGCGGATCGGACGAGGCGATCCGATACGTCACGCCGGGCGCGGGGACGCTTTTGCGCCAGTCGCCGGCCAGGGTGATCGTGTCCGCGGAGTTGCCGGCCACGATGCCGCTCGATGTGCCCGCGGTGATCGTGCGCCCCTTGAACTCGTCCTTCTCCCACTTCCTGCCCGTGTGCTTGAGAGTCCGGGCGGCATAGGTGACGCCGGTGCCGCCGCCACTGGTCGTCTGGCCCGCCGGGTTGAGCGGTTCCGGCGTCACGTTGACGTTGCGGTCGATGACGATCGTGAAGGCGATCTTCTTGTCGGAGTCGTCGTATCCGGCCTCGGTGACCTTGATGACCGCGCCACCGGGAAGGTTCTTCGCCGCTCCCAGCGCGGCCAACATGCTCTGGATCGAGGTGAACGTCGGCTCGCCGGTGTCACCGTTGACGCTGTCCTTGACGAACTTCTCGATCGCCTCGGAGACCCGCACCGCGTCCGCCAGGCTGCCGCGCATGAACGGTAGGTCCAGGTTGCCCTCCAGCGGGCTTTGGGCGTCCTTGCGCCACTGGGAGCGCTGGACCGCGTTGATCGCGTTGGCCAGGTGCGCCAGCCCGTCCAGCAAATCCTTGGGCGTCAGGTGCTGGAAGCGGTTGAGCCGGTCCAGGTCGGACTGGGCCACGGTGACCTGTGGCGTCCCGGTCGCGATGTCCGGCCAGTTCACCTTGACGGTCGCGGTCGCGCCGTCGACCGGCGCCCCCGCGAAGGGCTGGGCCCGCAGGTTGAAGGTGGCGGCGGCCGACCCCGCCGGGGAGACGCGGAACAGACCGGCGGCCGCGCCCTCCGCGGCCAGCTCACCTGTCCCGGTCAGGTCCAGCCTGCCGTCGCCGTTCGGGTCGGCGGCCGAGAAGGTGAGGGTGGAGCCGATGTCGAGCGCCGAGTCTCCCAGCACGTCCACGCCGAGAATGCCGAACGCCGCCGTGGCCTTCGCCGCGGAGTCCAGCCGTCCGGCGGCCTGGACCGTCAGCGCGGGGCCGGAGGCGTCCTTGATCAGGTAGACGGACCGGGTGGCCTGGTCGTATCCGAAGGACAGCTTCGCGTTCAGCTTCAGGTCGACGTCCACGCTCTTCGACGTGGTGAACGACACCCTGGGCGTCGCGCTGGAGATGCTGACCGGCTGGTCGCCGACCGACCTGGTGACGTCGAGGGTCAGGTCGAGGCGCTTGACGTCGCCCTCCTCACGGGTGCTCGCGAGAAGCCTGCCTGCCCGCGGGCCCGGCGTGGTGTACTCCGGTTCGAGTTCGGAAAGGCTGGTGATGTCCTTGATCGGGTCGTACATCGCCTGATCGAACAGGGTTTCCAGGCCCAGGCCCGCCTCGGCTCCGGGGACCAGCCCGACCAGCGGCAACCGCTCACCGAGCCTGCCCAGGGTGGCGAAGCCCCGGCTCACATCGGCGAACCGCTTCACCCCTGCCAGCAGGGCGGTGGTCTCGGCGTCCCGTTGGGACCGCGCCGACGCGGTCTGAGGCAGCCCGGCCGTCATGCTCACCGTGACGAGCACCGCACACAATATTCTGAGCAGTCCACGTGCCCGCATGAGACCTCCACGACAAACCAGGTTTCACAGGTACAAAACGCGGTTTTTGTACTCCTTCCGACTTGAGATCGACTAGGTGAGATCCGGTCGAGAAAACCCCAAGTCGCCTCGGATAGAAGAACCCGCCACCCCTGCGGCCGGCCACCACCACCCGCCCACGGGCTGGCCTTCCGCCGCCCACCGGCACGCCGCAGGGACGGCCCTGGACGCGGCACCGCCCCTGCCGCGCGCCGCGCGCGACCCGGGGTTGAGGAAACTACGGACAGCCGTTAGCGGTACCCGCCGGTAACATCGCCTGACAGAACAGATCTTGCATTCTGTCCGGTCTAGCGGACTGTTCTACGACCTGATGCCGCCCTTCACGATCGGCGTAGAGCGCGTGCGAGGCGTCGGCGATTACGACACGCCGAGCGGTGACCTGCCGGTCGCCGACACTCTCGCCCGTCAGGTGTTCGAGGGCGTCACCAGCCGCGGCTTCGATCCGGCGATCTCGCTCGACCTCCGCGTCGACCACGGCATCACCCAGGTACCTGATCCAGGGCATGCAGGATGTGGTCATCCCGGTGTCCAGGACCTACGAACTGCTGGACACCATCCCGACGGCGGACGCGCACCTGTTCAACCGATGCGGCCACTGGTCTCAGGTTGAGCGTGCGACCGACTTCAACGCGGTGGTACGCCAGTACCTGGATGTACATGGCGTGACGTCCGATGAAGGATATGGAGGCGCGAGGTCTGATCACCTCGACCAGCGAGCGGGTCGGGACCAAGTCCGAAAAGAGAACCTACGAGATCACCGCCGATGGGCGGAAGGCCATCCGGGAGTGGCCTGAGGCACCTCCGACGTATCCCCCTAACCGGGACGGGGAACGCCTGCGGCTCGTTTTCGGTGATCGCGGCAACCTCGCTGCCCTGCGCACGCACTTCGAGACCCATCGGCAGCATTGTCAGGAACGCCGCGACAGCCTGCCGCGCCTCCTCCACGAGGTCTCCAGCCGTCGACACCCGAGAATCGAGCGACGAGTCGCCAACGCTCCGGACGAGGCGCATCGGGAACTTGTGATCGCCTTGCGCGAGATGGCCTATCGCGGAGACCTTCGCCGGGCCGAGAACGAGATCTCCTGGGCCGAGGACTCTCTGCGCTGGCTCGATGCGTTCGAGATACGTCACCGGCTCGCTCCGCACTCATCCGGGGCCGAGGAGTAGGTAGCCGCGGTTGTTGCCCGCGGCCATGGACTCTTCGGCGCAGGCGCCGTGCGGCACCGCACTCACCCCGCATGGTCAAGGAGCCTGGCTCCATCTCACTCAGGACGGAGCCAGAACACAGGATCTCCAGTGGTCTTCCAGGCGGTCAGTTGTCCCAGACCGCGTTCTTCAGGACGGTGGCCAGGCCCGGGGTGGCCCACTGGTCGACGATGAGGATCTTCGACTGGGGCAGGTACCACTCGCGCTGGTTGAACGTCGACTTCTGCTCACCGCCGGTGTACGTCACGCACCGGCCGGGCCACACCCGGTAGTGCGCCTTGTGCGCCACCCCGATGTTGCGGTGGCCGACCGCGATCGCCTTGCCGAGGACCTGGCCGTACCTGGGGTTGGTCGCGCAGGGCACCACGTCGGACGCCGGGTAGAACGGCCCCTGGTCGGGGTTGTAGCGCCCGAAGCCCTCGGCTCCGTTCTTGAGGGCCTTCGGGCCCATGATCCAGAAGCTGTCGCATTTGGGCTGGAAGTAACCACCGTTGGGCCGCGCGCAGGCACCGGTCACCACCCGGACCTGATCTGTGGTCCCGTACACCCGCCAGGAGTTCGGGACCTCCAGCGTCAAACCGCCGCGCAGCCGGAGCAGCGTGGTGGAGGAGCTCGCGGACACGGGAAGCTGGGCCGCCAGCACGGCGGCTCCGGCGACAGCGGTCACCGCGATCATTCTTTTCATCATGGCGGCGATGCTAGTGAGGGCGGCTTGCCGTTTGCATGCATTCCTCTTGCCATGGGACGAGATATCACCATTTGAGACGCCGTCAGGGGATGTGTCGACGGCCTCCGAAGTCAGTGTCACGAGGTGGCCAAGTGGCCGGGGTCACGATGGCCGCATGAACCTGCCGACCCAGGAGAGCCGCTACACCCTGCGGCCGAACGCCGGTAGGACCGACACCTCCGACTATCAGGTCAACATCACACTGACGCCCAGATGACCCCTTTCTGACCCCTCCCCGAAGGGTCGACAGGCGGGTAAATGGGCATCAAGTGTCACGGAGTACCGCATACGGCTCTCCCGTGACACGGGTAAGATCATCGAGAGAGGAGCCGGGCGTGTTCAGCACTCCGAGCAACCCCGAGTCCGTCTTCACCTACGGCGCCCCCGCTCTGAAGTTCGGCTCCGGTGCCTCGGCCGAGATCGGCTTCGATCTCGGGCAGTACGGCGCCCGGCGCATCCTCGTCATCACCGACCCCGGGGTGGCCGCGACCGGCGCGCCACAACGGATCGCCGAACAGCTCTCCGGGTTCGGCATGGAGGCGAGCGTCTACCAGGGCGTACGCGTCGAGCCGACGGACGAGAGCCTGCTGGCGGCCATCGAACACGCCCGTGCCAGTGGGCCGTGGGACGCCTTCGTCGCGGTCGGGGGCGGCTCCAGCATCGACACCGCCAAGGCGGTCAACCTGCTCACCACCAACCCGGGCGAGCTGATGGACTACGTCAACGCGCCGGTGGGCGGCGGCCTGGCCCCGTCCCGGCCGCTCAAGCCGCTGGTCGCGGTGCCCACGACCACGGGCACCGGTTCGGAGAGCACCACGATCTGCGTGCTCGACGTGCTCGACCTGAAGGTGAAGACCGGGATCAGCCACGCCCGGCTCCGGCCGGTGCTGGCCGTCGTCGATCCCGACCTGACGATGAGCCAGCCCGCCGGGGTCACCGCGGCCGCCGGGATGGACATCCTCTGCCACGCCCTGGAGAGCTACACCGCCCGGCCGTACACCTCCTACGAGCGCAAGCGCCCCGAGGAGCGGGTGCCCTACTGCGGCTCGAACCCGGTGGCCGACATGTGGTCCGAGCGCGCCATCGCGCTGCTCGCGCGGTCCTTCCGCACCGCGGTACGCGACGGGGACGACGCGGAGGCCAGGGGGCGGATGGCGCTGGCGGCGACGTTCGCCGGGCTGGGGTTCGGCAACGCGGGCGTGCACATCCCGCACGCCAACGCCTACCCGATCGCGGGGCGGGTCAGGGACTTCCACCCCGAGGGCTACCCGGCGGGCGAGCCGATGGTGCCGCACGGCATGGCCGTCGCGCTGACCGCTCCCGAGGCGTTCAGGTTCACCTTCGAGGCGCGGCCGGAGCGGCACCTGCGCGCGGCCGAGCTGCTCGACCCGTCCGCCGCCAGGCCCGACGACCTTTCCGAGTACCTGCCCGGTGTGCTGACGAAGCTGATGCGCGACATCGGCCTCCCCGACGGGATCGGCGGCGTCGGCTACACCGAGGCGGACGTCCCCGCGCTGGCGGAGGGCGCGATGAAGCAGCAACGCCTGCTCAGCACCGCCCCCCGGCCGGTCACCGAGGGCGACCTCACCAAGATCCTGACCCGCTCCGTCGCGCTCTGGTGACGGGGAATCCGCTCCACCGGCGCTCAGCGAATGGTGAAGGTGCGGTCCAGACCGGTGATCCGGAGCAGGGCCGCCGTCTGGTGACGAGGCGCGGACAGCTCGAAGGTGACTCCGAGTGATCTGGCGCGGCGCTGGATGCCGACCAGTACGGCCAGCCCTGAGGTGTCGAAGAACGACACCCCGGACAGGTCGAGGATGAGCGGGTTCGCTCCGCGCCGCAGCGCGCGGAGCAGTCGTTCGCGCAGTGCCGCGCTGGTGAAGACGTCGATCTCGCCGTGCAGATGGATCACCGTGGCGGCGGGACCGGCGGCCTGGGGACCCGCTCCGTGAGAGGGCTGAGTTTGCAGGACGGTCATGATGCCTCCTCTCGAAGAGGATCTGAGCCCTGGTGACCGGCGATCTGTCCGCCCTCGCCCTCCCAGACGGCCCGGCTGTCATCCCGGGCGATCGAGCCGGCGTCCGAGGAGGCCGCGGCGGTGAGGATGTCGGTCGGGCGAGTGGCGCCCGCGCACCTGGTGGCCAGGGTGAGCGCGTGCGCGGCCGTGCCGCTCTCGGTGCCGGGTGGAACGACCAGCAGGTTGACGGGTTCCATGGCCTCGCAGATCAGGGTGACCACGTGCGGGTCCATGTTGCGGAACCAGCCCACCTTGACCTGGCGGCCGGGGGCCGCGACACGGTGCGGGATGTCGTCCCAGGACCCCAGGGGCAGACCCACCCGCCTGACGGGCCGGTCCAGCCTCCGGTCGAGGGCGGCGATGAGGCCCGGCAGTTCCACTGCCGCGTCTTGTGAGTACGGCCACCAGCCCCCGTCCACGGCGCCCCTGCGGCCGAGGTCGGGATCCAGACTGAGGCGTGCCTCAGGAGTGGTGTCGGTGAGTGGTGTGCTGTGGGCAAGAAGCTCCGGCGTCATGATCGCCCGGCCCGTCTCGGCCCCCGAAGGGACCGGAGTCGCCTATCGCCTTGGGCGACGTCGACCTGAATGTCAACGCACGAAATGTCCTCGGTACTTCCACTCTACGCCTGCTTTCCGCTGCGCGACGGGATCGAGGCCGGGCCTGGACTGTGATCGTTCCGGTGGAGTCCGCCCCACCTGAGCCCGACACGGAGGGGCGAGGACTCAGAATTCACCACTATAACGGGAGGGTTATGTCGAAAAGGGATTATCCGGGCGTATGGCGATAACACACGATGTGGGCACTAGATCCACTGCGCTCACCCCCAAGGAGACGTCGTGCCCCGCCCCCTCCGCCTGGCGCTGCTCGTACCGGTCGTCATCGCCTCCCTCGCCGTACCAACGTCCGCCGCCGCCGAACCGTCCCCGCCGGGATCCACCGAGCGGGTGGAGGTCTTCTCCCCCGACGGCACGATCCAGCAGGTCGAGATCCCGCAGCGGCAGGTGCCTCCCGCCTCGCGCGCCGCGGTCACCGCCACGGTCACCGCCCTGCAGCAGACGGGACCCTCCTCCCAGCGCTTCGACCTGGTCTTCGTGGGCGACGGTTACACCTCCACCCAGATCGCCACCTTCCAGGCCCACGCCGCGAGCAAGTGGGCCGAGATGACCGCCGTCGAACCGTTCAGCACCTACAAGAACTCCTTCAACGTCTGGATGGTCAACGTCGTCTCCAGCCAGTCGGGCGTCGACAACGATCCCACCCAGGGCATCAGCAAGAACACCGCGCTCGGGATGGGGTTCTGGTGCTCGGGAATCGAGCGCCTGCTGTGCGTGAACACCGCCACCGCCAAGTCCTACGCCGCGCTGGCCCCCGGCGTCGACCAGGTGGTGGCACTGGGCAACAGCACCAAGTACGGCGGCGCCGGGTACGGCGCGGGCGGCGGCGTCGCCACGGCCTCGGGCGGCAACGCGAGCTCCGGCCAGGTCGTGGTGCACGAACTCGGACACTCAATGGCCAACCTCGCCGACGAGTACTCCACCCTCAACAGCACCTACAACGGCGGCGAGCCGTCGGCGGCGAACGTGTCGAAGTACACCGCCGCGCAGCTCACCTCGGGCCAGCGCAAGTGGTACCGGTACCTGGGCCAGGCCACTCCCGACGGTGGCGTGATCGGCGCCTACCAGGGCGGCTACGACTACGCGTACGGCATCTACCGCCCGTCGGAGAACTCGATCATGCGCACCCTCGGAAAGAAGTTCAACCTGATCGGTCTCGACGCGATGACCAAGGCGATTCTCGCCAAGACGGGATGACGATCCGGCGCTGAACGCACACGATCGCCGAAGGACATCCGCTTTCGCGGAACATCTTTCGGCGATCGCCGTCCTGCTGCCGCGCCCCGCTCGGGGCGCGGCAGGATTGTCTGGTTCAGTGCTTGTGCTCGTCGATCGTCCAGGTGATCGACTGGGTCAGGACGTCCGCCTTGTAGACGGGGTTCCTGACGAAGTCGGTGGAGTCACCGACCTGCACCGAGTAGACACAGTCGCCCTTGACCTTCAGGTCCTTGCGCCCGCACCACGGCGCCTCGGGCTTTCCGTGGCCCTTGGGCTTCTTGGTCAGAGCCACCGCCGAGGTCCTGCCCGCCCACTCGGTGATCTCGTGGCCGTTGACGAACCAGCGGGTGGACACGGTCGGCAGGCCCACCGGGGTTACCGTCAGGGTGCTGTTCGGCTTGACCTTGCCGCTCGGGGTGGAGTCGTCGATCAGGCCGGTCGTGCCGACGAACGTGCGGACCATCTCCTCACGGCCGACCAGGTTGAACGGCTTGAGCAGGGAGCGCATCAGCGAGTTGTCGCTGGGCCGGTAGATGCCGAGGTTGTAGTAGGCGGCGCCCTCGAAGGTGTCGATCACGCCGCCGTCGGGGGTCTCGGCGCCCAGCCAGTACCACCACTTGGCCCGCCGCGCGGTCTGCTGCTCGGCGTTGTAGATCGAGACGTTGGTCTCGACCGGCTCGTCGCCGGTGTAGGTGCTGCCATCGTCCGGGTAGGCCCAGTAGGGGTACTCGTCGGCCAGGTCGCCGATGGAGTGGCCGAACTCGTGCGGCAGGATCTCCGGGCCGCTCCGGTGTCCGCCGGAGAAGGTGACCAGGTTCTCCTCGATGTAGCCGGCACCGCCGTAGGTGGGGCTGTTGACCACGACGGCGATCTGGTCGAAGGCGGGGGCCAGCGCGGCGTAGGACTGGGCGGTGGGAATGTCCACGCAGACCAGGCGCTCCAGGTCCTCGCACCAGTACTCGCCGCCCAGCGCGGTGTCCTTCAGCACCCCCTTGACCGGGTCGTTGTCGACCCCGGACTCGTTGGAGACGACGTTCACCTGCCAGACGTTGAACAGCTTGCGATAGCTCTTGAACGGCTCGCGCTGGACGAGGATGTTCCAGCTGTTGGCCACCTGGGCGGTGTAGGCGGCCTGCTCGGCCTCGGTGAAACCGTCACCGAGATAGACCAGGTCGATGCGTTTGTCGCTGGGGCCGTTGACCTCGATCGGCGTCACCGTGGCGGACGGCACGGCCAGGCCCCTCGCCTTGTCGCCGCTCTCCACCGGAACCTCGGTGTAACCACCGGGGGCGTGCTCACCGAAGACCTCGACCTTTCGCGTCTGACCCGGATCCTCGGCGTGAGCCGGGCCGGTCGACAGACACGCCATGACCATGAGCGTGGCGACGACCACGGACGATCTGCGCACGGGTTCTCCTTGCTTGGGGAATGCCGCAGATTGTCACCGATGTCGGATAACGGGGTGATCACGCGAGAGTGTCGAGCTTGCCGACCCGTTCCTGCCCGCCGGGAAGCCACAGGTCAAGGCTGCCCATAACCGGTGGGTTATGGGCAGCTGAGATGGACACGATAAACCCTTTTCCATAATTCACGGGTTATGGGAAAGGGGCATCGCCCGTGAAAGGCGATCGACGCTCGTGTGCCAGGGGACGATCGCCCTGCCGGGCCGCCGGTTCGGTACGCGCCGCCGGAAGGCGCGGGAAGCCGGACGCCCGTCATTTCAGGCTCACCGGCGGACCATCGTGACGAGCCGGTCCAGCACGGCCCCGCCCGAGGCGCTCAACCCGTCGTGGGCGTACTCGTTGGTGATCCAGGAAGACAGGCCGCGCACCGCGCTCGCGGTGCGGAGGGAGCTGTCGCGGTCCACGTACAGGTCGTCGTGATAGATCACCGCCGCCACCGGGACGGTGTTGCCGCTCAGCCGGTCCGGGTCATAGAGGCGCGGCCAGGACTCGCAGGCGGCCAGTGCCTCGGCGCAGGCCCGCAGCGGGACCAGCGCCGGGTCCTCGTCGAAGAACCACGGGAAGATCATCTCGCCGAAGAACCGGATGGGGCCGCCCTGCTCCACATCGAACTCGGGGAACTCGCCCAGCGCGCGGTGCGCGGCCCAGCCGGAGGCCTCGCCCTGGCAGTAGGACGCCTCGTGCAGCAGCGCGTACAGCGGGTGCTCGGCGTAGGAGACCGTCGCGTCCACCCGGCGCAGGAAGGCGTCGGACAGTTCCTTCTCACCGGCGAACGCCTCCTCCAGCAGATGGTGCAGCGCGTCGAACCTGCCCTCCGTGCCGAACGTGATCCCGAGGGTCTGGAAGCGCCGCGAGGTCAGCCGCTCCCCGCCGGGCAGGAACACCTCCTGCCGGTGCAGGTGGTCGACCACCTGGCGGGCGATCGCCTGGTCACCGGGATAGCGGGCGAAGAACCGCTCGTTGTGCGCCAGAACGCGGGGATAGGCCGCCCGGTACACGTCCTCGGGCCGGCCGGCCAGCGGCGGCAGCCCACCCGCGATCATGACTTCGCGCAGTCCCTCGGGGGCCAGCGACAGGTAGGTCAGCGCGCAGAACCCGCCGAAACTCTGCCCCAGCAGGCTCCACGGCCGGTCTCCCGCGAGGCGCGCGCGGAGCAGTTCGGCGTCCCTGACGATGGCATCGGCCCGGAAATGGCGCAGGTAGGCGGCGGGGTTGCCGAGGCCGGCCAGGGTCTGCCGGTTGGCGGGAGTGCTGCGCCCGGTGCCGCGCTGGTCCAGCAGCAGCACCCGGTACTCCCGGGTGGCCCGGTGCAGCCACCCGACCGGTGAGCGGGGGGCACTGTGGCCGGGGCCGCCCTCCAGGTACAGCAGCCACGGCAGGTCGTCCCCCTGCCGCCCCGCCGCGACCACCTCCCGCGCGAACACCTCGATCGTCGCCCCGTCCGGGCTGAAGTGGTCCAGCGGGACGGTGATCGTGTGCTCGGTGAAGACGAGGTCCGAACGGCGGTAGGTCACTGGCATAGGGGTTCCTTCGAAAGTCGGGATCACCGTTAACTGTGCGCCAAACGGGGGAACCTCGTCTTATCCCAGAGACATATAAATCCAGCGTTATGCCGCACTATATTTGGCCCATGCAGCTGGAGCTACGGCACCTTCGAGCGTTATGCACCATCGCCAGCGCGGGGAGTCTCAGCAAGGCGGCGGCCTCCCTGGGCGTCTCCCAGCCCGCCCTGACCGCCCAGTTGCACCGGATCGAGTCCACGCTCGGCGGCCAGGTCTTCCGGCGCAGCCGGTTGGGCGTGACACCGACCCCGTTCGGCCAGTTCGTGCTCACCCGGGCCAGGTCCGCGCTGCACACCGTGGACGAGCTGATGACGGGCACCCCGCCGCCCAGCGGCCAGACGAGCGTCGCCCGCATCGGCGGCTACGCCAACCCCCTGTTCAGCGGCCTGCTGCGGCGGCTGTTCGAGGTCCCGGGAGCCTCGATCACCGTGCACACCGAGCACTCGCCCCGCCTGCTGCTGGATCTGCTGACCTCCCGGCGGCTGGACGCCGCAACCCTCATCGACTACCCCGGCCACGAGCTGGTCATCCCCCCCTCGGTGGGCGTGCATCCCATCGCGGTGGAACCCGTCTTCGTGGCGATGGCCGAGACCCATCCCCTCGCGGTGCTGGCGGAGGTGCCGCTGGCGGAGCTGGCGGACGACGACTGGGTGCTCTCGCCACCGGACGGCGTCGGCTGGCCGGAGTGTTTCGTGACCGCCTGCCAGAACGAGGGCTTCGTCCCGAAGATGCCGTACATCATGATCGAGCCGATGATGATCCGTAATCTCATCGCCGAGAAGCACGCGATCTCGCCCTGCCAGGCCAGTTTCCCCGCGGGACCCGGGCTCGTGATCCGCCCGCTCACCGGATCACCGTTGTGGATCAGGCACCTGGCGGCCTGGCGCCGCGACGGCGCCCTCGCCCACCGGACCGAGGAACTGGCGCGCCTCGCCACCGAGGCCCACCGCGAATCCCTCGAAAGCCAGCCGCACTACACCGCCTGGCGCGCCCGCCACCCGGCGCCCGACTGACCGCGGCGGTCGTGCATCGGCGATATTTTCTTTCATTGTCATTGATTTGAAAGTAAGTTTCTGCCAATGTCACGCTCGGCGCCTTCTTCTTCAGCCCCCCGGAGGTCCGCATGAGCGCACCCACCCGACGTTCCATCCTGAGCGGCCTGGCCCTGGCCGCGGCCGCGACGGCTCTCCCCCTGTCGGCCCTCACCTCGACGCCCGCCTTCGCCGCCGACAACACCGACAGCCGCGTCCCGCCGCTGCGGCAGATGCGCGGCATGTGGATCGCCTCGGTGCTCAACATCAACTGGCCGTCGAAGCCCGGCCTGACCGTCGAGGCGCAGCAGGCCGAGTACCTGGCCTGGCTGGACCTCGCGCGGACCCGCCGGCTCAACTCGGTCTTCGTCCAGATCCGGCCGACCGCCGACGCCTTCTGGCCCTCGCCGCACGAACCGTGGTCGGAGTACCTGACCGGCGTTCAGGGACAGGACCCGGGCTACGACCCGCTGGCCTTCCTGGTCGAGGAGACGCACCGGCGCGGCCTGGCCTTCCACGCCTGGTTCAACCCGTACCGGGTGTCGATGCAGCCGGACCCGGCCAAACTGCACCCCGAGCACCCGGGCCGCAGGAACCCGGACTGGATCGTCTCCTACGGCGGCAAGCTGTACTACAACCCGGGCATCCCGGCGGTGCGGGCGTTCGTCCAGGACGCGATGATGGACGCGGTCACCCGATACGAGATCGACGGCCTGCACTTCGACGACTACTTCTACCCGGTCAACACCGCGGCCTTCGACGACTCCGCGGCCTACGCGCGCTACGGCGCGGGCTTCCCCGATCTCGCCTCCTGGCGGCGCGACAACGTGGACCTGCTCGTCCGGGAGATGCAGCAGCGGGTCCGGCAGGCCAAGCCGGAGGTCGCCTGGGGCATCAGCCCCTCGGGCATCTGGCGGAACAGCTCCACCGACCCCCTCGGCTCGGACACCGCCGGCAGCCAGTCGTACGACAACCTGCACGCCGACACGCGGGGCTGGGTCAAGAAGGGCTGGCTGGACTACATCGCACCGCAGATCTACTGGTACATCGGCCAGTCGAACGCCGACTACGCCAAGCTGATCCCCTGGTGGTCCGGCGTGGCGGCGGGCACCGACGTCCAGCTCTGGATCGGCCAGGCCGCCTACAAGGCCGGTGCCGCCGGGCAACCCGCCCAGTGGTTCCAGTCGGACGAGCTGTCCCGGCACCTGACCCTCAACCTGGACAACCCCCAGGTCGGCGGCGACATCTGGTACAACTCCGGCGATGTGCGTGCGGACCGGCTGGGCAGCGTCAGCACCGCCGTGACCGACCACTACACCCGCCCGGCCCTCGCCCCGCTGCTGCCGCGCCTCGCGGGCGGCCCGCCACCGCGCCGCCCGGTCCTGGCCGCCGCGCACAAGGTGGCCGGGGGCGCCGAGTTGCACATCGTCGCCCCCGGAAAAGACATTCCGTTCCAGTTCGCGGTCTTCAGGTTCGACCGGCAGGCCGGTCCCGGTGACTTCGCCGACGCCCGCAACCTGGTCGCGGTCATCCCCGCGGGCCGCAACGTGCGCTGGGTGGACCCCGAAGGAGCCGGGGGCGCGAACTACCACGTGACGGCCGTGGACCGGGCGAACCGCCAGAGCGAGCCCAGCCCCGGCCGCCGGGTCCGCTGACCCGGGTCGCCGAGGGGGCGCACAATGCGGAAGGCCCAGGTCGGCATCGCCGACCTGGGCCTTCCGCTCCCGGGTCGCGGCGGCGGTGACGTCGGGGACGCCGGACGGGGAGATCAGTCCCGCGCGGGACGGGAACGCCCGAAGGGATCCGTCTCCTGCCAGAGGCTGGGCAGTTCGAGGGCGACGCCCTCCCGCCGGCACCGCCGGATGAGGAATTCCATGGCGGACTCGATGTCGTCCATGAGGTACGGCGGGGCGACCAGGGGCCGGTCGAGCGGCTTCGTGAAGTCGTCCCAGTGCACGGGCAGGACGGTGGTGGCGCCGGCGGCATGGACGGTCTCCCGCCAGTACTCCTCCCGGAACCGCTCGGACTGCTTTCCGAGCCTGCCGATGCTCAGGTAGACGGTGTCGGCCCGGTAGCCGTCCAGCTTGCCGGGGATGTGGTTGGCGCTGGCATGGACGTGCAGCGTACCGGCGGGGTGCTTGAAGAAGATGGAGTGGCTCTGGCCGGAGCGCCACGCCTTGTAGCGGGCCGGCGGGGTGAAGGGGATGTCGATGCCACCGGGGGCGATGTCTCCGGGGCTGTGCGGGGTGCGCACGAGGGTGACCTCGAAGTCGCCGAACACGAAGGTCTGACCGTCCCCCGCCGGTACCAGGAGCCGGTCGGGCAGGCCGTAGCCGCGGCCCAGGGTGACCGCCGACTCCGAACCGATCAGTGGCGCGTCGAAGATCTGGGCGATGACCGGGGAGTCCAGAGCGTGGTCGTAGTGGGTGTGCGCGCACAGCACGGCGTCCAGGGCGGTGACGCGGGCGCGGGACAGGCAGACGTCGATGATCCGCCGGTCGGGGCCGATCCTGCCGGTCGCGACCCTCGGCAGGGAGGGGCGGCTGAAGAAGCCGTCGACCAGCAGGGTGGTCTTCTCGTCACGGACGAGCACGCTGCTGGTGCCCAGGAAGGTGGCGCGGACGCCGGACCGGAACTCGCCGACCGGCCGGGGAGGCGAGCGGACAACGAGGGAGCACGGGGCATCGTCAGGATGGGCGCCCAATAAAGAAAGCCCAGGTCGGACCTGCCGACCTGGGCTTCTTGCCGGTGCGCCGCCAGGGACTCGAACCCCGGACCCGCTGATTAAGAGTCAGCTGCTCTAACCAACTGAGCTAGCGGCGCTTGAAGCTCTTGAAGGATAGCGCACATCGGGCAGGGCTTCGAAATCCGTGACGATCAACGGCTAAGCTAGAACAACATTCGGTCCTGTACTGGGAGCACACATGTGGTTCGCCTCGCCCGCCGACGCCAGCGAGCGGCTCAGCGCCGTCGACTACCTCTCCGACGACTCCATCGCGACCTCGGTCTTCCTGGCGGGAGCCCTCGGCAAACCACTCCTCGCCGAGGGGCCGGCCGGCGTGGGCAAGACCCAGCTCGCCAAGGCCGTGGCGGCGGCGACCGGGGCGAAGCTGGTCAGGTTGCAGTGCTACGAGGGGCTGGACGAGGCCAGGGCGCTGTACGAGTGGAACTACAAGAAGCAGCTCCTGCGCATCCAGGCCGGGCAGGACGAGAGCTGGGACGCCACCCACGACGACATCTTCACCGAGGAGTTCCTGCTGGAGCGTCCGCTGCTCGCGGCGATCCGGTCCCGGACTCCGGTGGTCCTGCTGATCGACGAGACCGACAAGGCGGACGTCGAGGTGGAGGGGCTGCTGCTGGAGATCCTGTCCGACTACCAGGTCACCATCCCCGAGCTCGGCACGATCACCGCCGTACGCAAGCCGTACGTGGTGCTGACCTCCAACGCGACCCGCGAGCTCTCCGAGGCGCTGAAGCGGCGCTGCCTCTACCTGCACCTGGAGTACCCGACGCCGGAGCGCGAGCGCGACATCGTGCTGGCCCAGGTGCCCACGATCACGGCCGCCCTGGCCGAGCAACTCGCCCGTACGGTGGCCACCATGCGCGCCCTGGAACTGAAGAAGGCGCCCTCGATCGCCGAGACGATCGACTGGGCCAACACCCTGATCGCGCTGGGCAGGACCGAGCTGGACGAGGCGGCGATCGGGGCCACCCTCGGCGTCGTGCTCAAGCACGCCTCCGACCAGACCCGGGCACGCAAGGAGCTTGCCCTGTGACCGGCGCGGAGCGCTCGGCCCGCGGGGCGGGAGGCGGAAGGTGAGCCTGCTCGACCGGCACGTGGGATTCGTGCACGCGCTACGCGAGGCGGGACTGCCGGTGTCGCTGGCCGAGGGGCTGGACGCGGCCAGGGCACTGGAGGTGATCGACCTGACCGAGCGGGAGTCGCTGCGGGCCGCGTACGCCGCGACGCTGGTCAAGCGGCCCTCGCACCGGCCGGGCTTCGACACGCTGTTCGACCTGTGGTTCCCCGCCTCCACGACCGGCCTGCGGCCCTCGCACGAGGCCGAACCGGACCTGGAGACCGCCGAGCTCCCCGAGCTGCGCGACCGGCTGGCCGGGCTGTTGCTGGGCGCCGAGGGGATGAACGAGTTCGCGCGGGCGATGGTGGAGCGCTTCGGCCGCCAGGCGGCGAGTCCCGGCAGGCAGAACTGGTTCTCCTACTCGGTGATGCGGGCGCTCTCCCCCGAGACGCTCATGGCGCGCCTGCTCGCCGAGGTGCTGGCCGGTCAGGAGCGCGGCGGGCTGGCCGAGAAGGTCGCCCGGCAGCGGATCGGCGAGAACACCAGGCGCTTCGAGGAGGCCGTCTCCCGCGACGTGCGCCGCCGGATCGCCGAGGACTCCGGAATCGAGCGGATCGCCCGGTCCTCGGTACGCCCGCCACTGGAGCAGCTCGACTTCCTGCGGATCACCAAGGCCGACCTGGCCAGGCTCCGCAGGGAGGTCCACCCGCTCGCCCGGCGCCTCGCCGCCAGGCTGACCGTCAAGCACCGGCTCGGCCACCGCGGCCGCCTCGACTTCCGCAGGACCGTACGGGCCTCGCTGTCCAGCGGCGGGGTGCCGCTGACCACCTTCAACAGGCCGCGCCGCCCGCACAAGCCCGAACTGGTCGTGCTCTGCGACACCAGCGACTCGGTCGCCGCCTTCGCCCACTTCACCCTGCTGCTGACCTACGCGCTGCGCGAGCAGTTCACCAAGGTCCGCGCGTTCGGGTTCGTGGACACCGTGGACGAGATCACCCGGTTCTTCGTGCCGGGCGCCGACGTGGCGGAGGCGATGACCCGGCTGGTGAAGGAGGCCGACATGGTGCGGTTCGGCCGGACCAACTACGGCCACGCGCTGGAGAGGTTCGCCGAGCGGTACGGCGACGCCATCGGGCCGAAGACGTCACTGCTGATCCTGGGCGACGCCCGGTCCAACTACCAGCCGCCCGCGCTGGAGACGCTGAAGCGGCTGACCAGGGACGCCCGGCACGCCTACTGGCTCAACCCGGAGCCGACCTCCCAGTGGGACACCGGCGACTCGGTGGCGACGGCGTACGGGGGGGTCGTGCCCATGTACGAGTGCCGCAACGTCACGCAGCTGGCGGCCTTCATCGAGGAACTCGCCTGACCGGATTCCACCGGGCGGCGGTGTCCGCTTCCGGGTGTCCACTTCCCGGGGTGCCGCCCTCCCGCCCGTCGTGGGCGGGGCGGGCGCGCACGACTCCCCCGGCGCGGCAAGCGGGCCAGGTCCCACCGGCCCGTACGGTCAGCTCATCCGGCGCAGCACCCGGGCCGCGGTCCTGGCGAGCACCTCCACCTGGGCGTCGTCGAACTCCGCCCGCGGGCCGTCCTTGATCCAGCGCGCGACCAGGCGGGGCTTGAGGAGGGTGAGCCCCTCCGCGGTGACCGACCGCCTGAGCTGCCCGCCGTGCACGGCGAGCAACGGCTCGATGGTGACGGGGATGCCCGACTCGCGGGAGAGCACCTCGGCCAGTGACTCGGAGACCTCGACGAGCGCCTTCGCCGTTTTCGTGCCGTACTTCTCGCCGAGGAACAGCCGGTCGCCGTACCGGGCGATCTCGGTCTCCGGGTGCCACGCCTCGTTGTCGACCACCCAGACGCCGCCGGGACCGATGACGAGGTGGTCGATCGAGGCCTTGCCCGGAATGGCCCGGCCGTCGAGGACGTGGTAGCCGGCCCTGCGCAGCCTGCGGCGGAGCAGCCTGCCGGTGATGGTCTCGCCTCTGCGCCTGCCTCGCCAGACGGCGGTGGCGTCGTACTCGCGCCAGGTCCAGAACGCGTCCGCGGCACCGACGAGCAGACCGCACAGCAGCCCGAGGACCGGCGGGGACAGGTTGAACCGGTAGGCCAGCGCGACGCCCACCACCAGGCCGACCGCCGCCTTGACCCCGCGCATCTTCCTGCGATGGGCGACTTCCTTGAGCCAGAACTGCTCGTACATGACCTGGGGTGACAGGCCGTGAACCTGGTCGACTGGCGTCACGTAGATAGATCCGCCGGGCATGACGAACCCCCATGGCTCGATGCGGTCGTGAAGGAAATGCGGGGGGACCTGCCACACTGAAGATCCTTGGACTATGAAATACCCAATTGGGGGCTCCAGCTATCGTGCAATCGCGAAGGTGACGCAAGTAACACGTCTCGGTCAATCGGCCGCCTGCTTGACCAACCAGTCGGTACGCTTTCCTCCACCACACCATGGGGGACACGCATGACTCAGGACCAGGAGCCGGTACGGCAGCGCCTGCTCGGCGAGGCCACCCGCCTCTTCGCCGAGCGGGGTTTCGAGGGCACGTCGGTGCAGGGGATCGTCTCGGCGGCCGGTGTCACCAAGGGCGCCATGTACCACTACTTCGATTCCAAGGACGACCTGCTCCGCGAGATCTACGGCCGGGTGCTGCGCATGCAGATGGAGCGACTGACCCACTTCGCCGAGAGCTCGGGGCCGGTGGCCGAGCGCCTGCACGCCGCCGCCGCGGACGTCGTGGCGACCACCGTGGAGAACCTGGACGACTCCAAGATCTTCTTCCGGTCGATGCACCTGCTCGCCCCCGACATCCGCAAGGTCGTCCGCGCCGAGCGGCGCCGCTACCACGAGCGCTTCCGCGACCTGGTCATCGAGGGCCAGCAGGAGGGCACCTTCAGGAAGGACGTGCCCGCCGACATCGTCGTCGACTTCTTCTTCGGCTCGATACACCACCTGGGCACCTGGTACAGCGCGGAGGGCCCGCTCTCGGGTTCGGAGCTGGGGGCGCACTTCGCCGACCTGCTCCTGGCCTCACTCCGCCCGGAGTGAACGCCCCCTTTACGAAGTAAGTCCGCTACTCCGCTCGGGACGGATGCTCCCACGGAAGCAGGCGTCCCCGCTCCGGACGAGGTAGGGGCCACCCCCGCTCGCGAGCCGGGTAACACGGACCCGCGAACGGGAGAGGTGGGCGGGAGTGGGGCGGTGGATCAGACGGGCGCGGGCAGGTCCGCGAGAGCCGCCACGGCCTCCCGGTGGGCCCCGGGGGTGCCGAGTGCGATCTCGGTCGCCTTGGCGCGCTTGAGATACAGGTGCACCGGGTGCTCCCAGGTCATCCCGATCCCGCCGTGGAGCTGGACGCTCTCCTCGGCGACGTGCAGCGCCACCTCCGAGCACCAGGACTTGGCCACCGCCGCCGCCAGCTCGCGCCCACCGGCCGCCTCCACACCGTCGGGAGGCGAGAGCAGGTCCGCGGCGTTCCTCGCGGCGGCGCGGGCGCGCACCACGTCCAGCCAGAGATCGGCCATCCGGTGCTTGATCGCCTGGAAGGACCCCACCGGACGGGCGAACTGGCGCCGCTCCTTGATGTAGGCGAGCGTGGTGCCCAGACACCACTCGGCGACGCCCAGCTGCTCGGAGGCGAGCAGCCCCGCGCCGAAGTTCAGCACGCTCCGCACGTCGAGCCCGCCGAGCGCCGACGCGGGGGTGTCCGAGAAGGTGACGGTGGCGATCGGCCGGGTCAGGTCCAGCGAGGGCAGCACCTCGATCCGGGCGTTCTCCGCCTCCACCCGGTAGAGAGCCGTTCCGACGGGCACGAGCAGCACGTCCGCCACGTCCGCGCCGGCCACCGCCCTGATCTCCCCGTTCAGGAGCCCTCCGTCCGTGACGGTGACGGTCTCCGGCAGCGGCCGGTACGGCGAGGCCGCCAGCGACACCGCCAGCGCCGCCGTCGCCTCCCCCGAGGCGAGCTCCTGGATCAGGTCCTCCTCACCGACGCTCAGCAGAGCCTTCGTGGCGAGCACCGAACTGGTGAAGAACGGCAGCGGCGCCACCGCCCGTCCCAGCTCTTCCAGCACCACCGCGACCTCGCGCGCCGAGGCCCCCGCCCCGCCGTAGTCCTCCGGCACGAGCAGGCCGGCCACCCCGATGTCCCCGGCCAGCGTCTTCCACAGGTCCATGTCGTACGGTGCCTCGGACTCGACCCGCTTCAGCACGGCGTCGGCCGGGCAGCGGTCCGTGAGAAGGTCCCGTACGGAGGCGCGGAGCTCCTCCTCGACCTCGGTGTAAAGCAGTGTCACCGGTCGCTCACCACTTTCGCGTCGTACCTCATCGGGGCAGGTCCTTCCAGGGCACGTCCTTGTCGACGCGGGGTTCCGAGGGCAGGCCGAGCACGCGCTCGGCGACGATGTTGCGCAGGATCTCCGAGGTGCCGCCCTCGATGGAGTTTCCCTTGGCGCGCAGGTAGCGGTACCCGGAACCCCGGCCGACGAAGTCGACGCCCTCGGAGCGGCGGAAGGTCCAGTCGTCGTAGGCCAGCCCCTCCTCGCCGCGCAGTTCGACGTCCAGACCGGACAGGGCCTGGTTGAGCGAGGCGAAGGCGAGCTTCATACCGGAACCCTCGGGGCCCGGCTGCCCGGCGGACAGCTGCTCGCGCAACCGCGTCCCGGCCAGGCGGGTCACCTCCGCCTCCACCCACAGGCGCAGCAGCCGCTGGTGGAGGTCGTGGGTGCGCGCCTCGGGCCGGGAACGCCAGACCTCCGAGAGCAGGCCGACCATGCCGCCGCCCCGTTTGACCGGCGCGCCGCCGATGGCGACCCGCTCGTTCATGAGTGTGGTCTGCGCGACCCGCCAGCCGTCGCCGATCTCTCCCAGCCGCAGGTCGTCGCCGAGCCGTACCCCGGTCAGGAAGACCTCGTTGAACTCGGCCTCGCCGGTGATCTGCCGCAGCGGCCTGACCTCGACCCCGGGGGCGTGCATGTCGCACACGAAGTAGGTGAGCCCCCGGTGCTTGGGCACGTCCGGGTCGGTCCTGGCGACCAGGATCGCCCACCGGGAGTGGTGGGCACCGGAGGTCCACACCTTCTGCCCGTCGACGACCCACTCGCCGGCGTCCCTGACCGCGCGGGTGCCGAGCGTGGCCAGGTCAGAGCCGGCACCGGGCTCGCTGAAGAGCTGGCACCAGATCTCCTCGCCCGTCCACAGCGGGCGCAGGAACCGGCCACGCTGCTCGTCGGTGCCGAACGCCAGGATCGTGGGCGCGGCCATCCCCAGCCCGATCGTCTGCAGCCCGGGGTTGATCTGCGGCGTCCCCGCGAGCTCGTGCTCCACGACGTGCTGCAGCTCGCGGGCGGCCCCGAGCCCGCCGAGCCCCTCGGGGAAATGCACCCAGGCCAGCCCGGCGTCGAACCTGGCCCGCAGGAACTCCAGCCGATCCCCGGCGGGGTCGTGCGCGGCCAGGAACGCGACAGCGCGCTCCCTGACCGCCTCTTCGTCCAGCGCCACGAACGCTCCCTTCGTCGATCTTCATCGATTCGGGCGCCCGGCGACCCCGGGCCCCCTGGCACCGCCCGCAGTCCCGGCACCCGGGAGGGAGAACGGCGAGGTCAGGTCAGGTGCTTTTCAAAAGATCCTCAGCGCCCGGCGACCCGGGCCGCGAGCACCGGGCGGACGAACTCGTCCGTGACGTCGGGCAGCCGCCCCCGCGACTGCCCGGTCCCGGCCTGGAACACGAAATCCATGGGATCTCCTCACGGTCTGCCGGAAAGTGTACCGACCAGACGGTACGCCTGTCGACACACCTGAGCATGCCGAAATTCACGGGATCCCCGCTCCGCGACGGAACAGGACCCCCAAGTGGTCCCTGGGAAGAGCCTCCGAGTGGACCTTCAGGCAGGTCCACCCGGAGCCCTAGAGTCCCTTCCATGACCGCGCAGATGCCCGCTCCCCTCACCCTCGAAGACGACACCGTACGGCTGGAGCCGTTGACCGACGACCACCTCCCCGACCTGTTCGCCGTCGGCGGCAACGACGACGAGGTGTGGCGCTGGGTGACCGGCCCCGCCCCGCGCACCGAGGCCGAACTGGCCCGGATCGCGGCGCAGCTGGTCGACACAGCGGACCACGTGCCGTTCGCGGTGGTCCTGAAGGAGAGCGGCCGGGCGGTCGGCTGGACCACCTACATCGACACGCCCGGGTACGCCGACAGCATCGAGATCGGCTGGACCTGGTATGGCAGGGCCCTGTGGCGTTCCGGGGTGAACACCGCGTGCAAGATCCTGCTGATCGACCACGCCTTCGACAAGCTGGGCGTGAACCGGGTGCAGCTCAAGACCGACAACCTGAACATCCGCTCACAGAACGCGATCAGGCGCATCGGCGGCGTTCACGAGGGCACCCTGCGCCGCCACCGTCGCCGCACCGACGGCACCTGGCGCGACAGCGTCTACTTCGGCATCCTGGACGACGAGTGGCCCGCCCACCGCGCCCGCCTCACCGGCCTGGCCCGCTGAACGGCTCCCGAACCGGACCAACGGCGTTCATCACTCGTGAATGGCGCGATGGACGAGGTGCTCGGCTGGACGCCCCCTCGGCCTGATCCGCCTACGGCGAGACCGTCGCCTTCTCGCGCACCGAGGCCGGAACCCCCTGGTCCGGGGAGAGCTTCCCCAGGGTGACCGTCCCCCAGACGAGCAGCGCGCCCGCGAAGAGCGCGGGGATCACGTTCAGCCAGCCGGTGGGTACCGCCTCGTCGAGCAGGAGCACACCGGCGAGGATCGAGGTGATCGGGTCGACCACCTGCACCGCCGCGTAGGAGATGCCGAAGTAACCCACCTCGTAGGTCTTCTGCAGCAACACGACCGCGCAGACGAGCAGCACCGGGATGGCGACCGTGAACCAGCTGAGCAGCTTGCCGAAGTCGCCGCCGAAGTTGCCGCCCACCACCCGGACGAAGGTGGAGACGCTGGCGGTCATCGCTCCCGCGGCGACCGACAGCATGAGTGCCTTGGCCGAGCCGCCCATCTTCCGCCCCAGCAGATGGGTCGCCACGATGACCAGTCCGACGCAGCCGAGGAAGCCCAGCGCCTCCTGGTTCGTCAGGTGCGGTTTCACCGGGTGCACCGGAACCAGCAACAGCAGGCCGAGCAGCCCGACGGCCACCGCGATCGAACCGCCGATCTCCGCCCGGTGCGGACGTCTGCCATGCAGTATCGCCGCCAGCGGCACCGCGAACACCAGTGTCGCCACGCTGATCGGCTGCACCGCTATCAGCGGCGCGAAGCTGAGGGCGACGGCGTGCAGGGACGCCCCGGTGAACCCGATGACACCGCCGATCCACCAGCGGGGCCGCTTCATCAGCTTCAGCGAGGCGCCCTCGGAGACCGCCTCGAACTGCTGGAGCGCGGCCCCCAGGGCGTAGCCCAGCGCACCGACCAACGCGATCGATATCCCGACCCAGGTCATCGCCACCCCGCAGAGCGAACAGGACATCTGGGAAGAAGCGCTTCTTGGGTCACCCCGCAAGCTTAGAGCGCGAGACGAACGGGTAGAGACCTGCGCCGCTTCTCATCCCACCCGGTGCGATGACCGTCCACGCTCGCCGGGTTCGGCGGCGGGGGCTTCGGAGACGGCCTACTGGTCGCCCGCCGGGCAGACACAGAACAGGTGGCCCTCGGGGTCGGCGAGCACCACCCACCTTCCCTCGCCCGGCTGGAAGGCCGGCCTGGTGGCCCCGAGTTCCAGGTAGTCGCGGACCGCCGTCTCCACGTCGGCGACACGGACGTCCAGGTGGAACTGCTTGTCGGGGCCGGGCCACGCGGCGGGCTTGCGGTCGAGGTTCTGCTGGAAGTAGACGGCCATCGTGCCGTCGCCGATACCGGCGTAGGTGTCCTCCGCGTACTGCACCTGGTAGCCGAAGACGGCCGCGTAGAACTCGGCCAGTCGCCTGGGCTCGGCGCAGTCTATGTTCAGGGCGATGAATTTCGCTGTCATGGTCATGGCACCATCGTCTCCCCCGTACCTGTCAGCTGCTGTCAGGTACAGCGATCGATTCCCGGCGAAAACCCGCGGGCCCTCGTTCTCCACGCCCACGGTGAGCGTCCCCGGTCCCGCTCACCGCGCATCCGGCGAGGGCACCGCGACGTCGAGCGCCCAGCAGCAGAAGCTCAGCTCGTCGACGTCCTGTTCGACGAGCGCCGTCAGCGTGGTGCCGCCGCCGTGTCCCGAGGCCCGGAGCGGCAGCAGGAGATAGGGGCCACCGCCCTTGCCCTCGGACTGGAGCATGGCGACCATCTTGAGCGGATCGTGCGGCGGTGCGACCCGGTCGTTCAACGCCGACACGAACGCCATCACGGGATAGCGGCGATCGGCTCGGACGTTGTGATAGGGCGAGTACCCGGCGAGGTAGGCGCCCTCGACGGGATCGTCGGGCGAGCCGTATTCGACGGTCGCCGAGCTCAGGTGGCCGAATCTCGGAAAGTTCAGCATGTCGAGGACGGGCGCGCGGCAGTAGACGGCTCCGAACGCCTCGGGGGCCTGCATGGCGGTGACTGCGACGAGCAGACCGCCGTTGCTGTTGCCGCGCGAGAGGAGCCTGGAGGGTGTGGTGTAGCCCGCCGACTCCAACCGGCGGGCCGCCGCGATGTAGTCGTCAAAGGCGTTCTGCCGCCGCGTCTTGACCGCCCCCTCGTGCCAGGCGCGGCCGTACTCGCCACCGCCTCGCACGTTGGCGAAGGCGAGCACGCCGCCCAGTCTCAGCCAGGCGGCGTTCAGCGCGGAGAAGCGCGGCTCCAGCGGGATGTTGAAGCCGCCGTAGCCGCTCAGCCGCACGGGCCGGCGACCGTCGCGAGGCAGATCTCGGTGATGAACGATGAACATCGACACCCGGGTACCGTCCGGCGACTCGTACCAGTCCTGGTCCGTCACATACGCGGAGGCGTCCAGCCCGACGTCGGGTACGTGGTACGGCGACAGGCGGTCGGCCGCGTAGTCGTACCGGTAGACCGACGGCGGCTGCACGTACGAGGTGAAGTTCACCCACACCTCGTCGCCGCTCCAGGAGCCGCTGACACCGCTGACGATGCCCTCGCCCTCGTTGCGATTCACCGAGCCGAGCCCCGGCAGTGCCAGGTCACGCAGGTAGGCGCCGTCCTCGGTGTGGATGCGCACCCGGTGCGACGCCGCGTGCGAGTAGACGGCGTAGAGCCGGCCACCGATACCCGTGACCGTCTGCAGCGTGTCCGAGTTCTCCGGGATGAGCGTCCGCCACTCCGTCGGGGCGGCGAGCGACGCGACGCAGAGGCGGCCACGCGGCGCGTCGAGGTCGGTGTGGACGAGCAGGGAGTCGCCGACCACCTGCACCTGGTTGAGAGAGCGCATGACGGGAGCGACCGGCAGGAACGCGTCGTCGGCGAGGCGCAGCAGGTGGACGACATTGGCGTGCACGTAGTCCCACTTGTGGAGCACGGCGAAGCGCCCGCACTCACTGATCCTGACGGAGCACCAGTACTCCTTCTCGTGGTCGTCGCCGAAGATCCGGCGGGCCGGCTCGTCCGACCCGAGCCGGTGCTCGTAGACGGCGTTCCAGTGCGCCTCGTCGCCCGCGGGCACCTCGCCCGGCTCGGGACAGGCCGCGTAGAAGAACCCCGACCCGTCGGGTCGCCAGGCCGGTGCCGTGTGGCCCGTGCCGCGGGGCCGGTCGGGAAGGAGCCGCCCCGTCTCGACGTCGAGCACCTGGATCACCGCGTCGTGGGTGCCGCCGACGGCCTTCCCGAACGCGACCAGCGCGCCGTCGGGCGACGGCACGGCGAACACCAGCGCCTCGTCGCTCGGCCAGGTGTTGGGGTCGAGCACCGCCTCCAGCGGTGCGCCCTCGCGGCGCCGGAGCATGAGGGAGAGCTTCTCGTCGCCGGCGTCCGCCCGCCAGACGAACTCGCGTCCGGGCGGCCCGGCGGGAATCGGCGGCGACAGCCGCGCATGACGCGCCGATCGGGAGACCGCCGCCCGCAGCCAGTCGCGTCCGGGCTCCGCGCGCAGCACGGAGTGCGTGACGGCCTCCTGCTCCGCGATCCACGCCTGGGTCTGTTCGTCGTCGAGCCGCTCCAGCCAGGCGTAGGGGTCGGCGAACCACCTGCCGTGCAGCGTGTAACCACTGTCCGGATCACGTCGTGTCCCGGGAACCGTCAAGTCCCGGTCCGGCTTTCTCGTCATGTGATCCTCCGCTGGTGTGGCCAGCCTGTCGTTGGGAGCTTCCGGGAGCCTGGTTTCCCGGGGTATGCGAATTGAGAATCTACAGAACGCCTGGCTAGGGTGGGGCCGTGTTTTTGATCACCTCCCCGCCGACCGCCCGCTAGCGGGCGGCCCTCTCTCCTGACGACCGGACCCGAGCGGTCCGGTGGGTGCTTGCCGTCCGCATCCGTGCGACCTGACGACGATCACCTCATCTGGAGAGACCTCCATGACGCATGTCTCCGTACGGCGGGGCCTGCTGTACGTGTCCATCGCGGCGACCGCCTGGGGCACCGGCGGTGCCGCGGGCGCGCTGCTCTACCAGGCGGGCGGGCTCGGCCCCGTCGCCGTCTCCTTCTGGCGGTTCGCCGCCGGAGCCGCCATGCTCCTGCTGGCCGGCCGTCTCCTCGGCCTCGGGGAGACCCGGCCCGCCGAAGACGACCCGGCCCTCGGCGGAACCCGGCCCGCCGAACCACTCACCATCCGAAGGCCCCGGCGCGGGGCCGCCCTCGGGCGGATCCTGGTGACGGGCGTGGCGATGGCCGTCTACCAGACCGCCTACTTCGCGGCGATCGCCGGATCGGGACTGGCCGTGGCGACCGTGGTCACCATAGGCGCCACTCCCGTCCTCGTCGCCGCGGGCGGGCGGCTGCTCCTGGGCGAGCGGCTGGGCGCGGCCGGGCTGGGCGCGGTCACGATCGCCCTGACCGGTCTGGCGATGCTTACCCTCGACGACGGCTCCGCGACCTTCTCCGCGGCCGGCGTCGGGTGGGCGCTGCTGTCGGCGGCCGGGTACGCGGGCGTGACCCTGCTCAACCGGGCCTCCTCCGGCGAGCCGTACCGCACCGCCATGGGCGGCTTCGTCGTCGGCGGGCTCTGCCTGCTGCCCGTCGCGCTGGCCCAGGGCCTGCTGCCCTCCGGCGACCCGCTCGCCTCCTGGGCGATCATCGCCTTTCTGGGCACGGTTCCGACGGCACTGGCCTACGGCCTCTTCTTCACCGGGCTCGCCGCGGTGCGCGCCACCACGGCCTCGGTGATCTCCCTGGTGGAGCCGGTCGGCGCGGCGCTCCTCGGCGTCCTGCTGCTCGGCGAGCGGCTCACCGGGCCGGCCGCATGCGGCGGCGTCCTGCTGCTCGGCGCGGTCGCCCTGCTCGCCGCGGGCGAGAGGGGAGGGGGGAGCGGCACGACCTGAGCCGTACCGAATCCTCGCGAGCCGCATGGCCGTCCCCGAAGGAGGGCGTGCGGCTCGCGGGCCGTCAGTCGAACAGGTCCGGTTCCGTGGCGACGATCTGGTCGTGCAGCGGCTGGAAGTTGATCCAGCCGACCGTGTCGTTGCCGATCTGCCCGTGGGTGAGCTTGGCGTTCTCGTGGCTGATCTGGACGGTGGGCCCCGCGGCCTTGGCCAGCAGCTGCGCCTGGCACGAGCGCTCCATCGTGATGAACCACCAGGCCGCGGCGTCCACGCTGTCGCCGACGGTGAGCAGGCCGTGGTTGCGCAGGATGACCGCCTTGTGCGAGCCGAGCGCCTGCGCGATGCGGCGGCCCTCCTCGGTCTCCACCACGACCCCGGTGTAGTCGTCGAACAGCCCGTGGTCCTCGTAGAACGCGCAGGCGTCCTGGGTGAGCGGTTCCAGCAGCGTACCGAGCGAGGACAGCGCCTTGCCGTACACCGAGTGGCTGTGCGCGGCGGCGACCACGTCCGGCCTGGCCTGGTGCACCATCGAGTGGATCGCGAACGCCGCCTGGTTGACGTGGTAACGGCCCTCGACCACCTGCCCCTCGTGGTTGACCAGGATCAGATCGCTGACCTTGATGTGCTTGAACGACATGCCGAACGGGTTCACCCAGAAGTGGTCGGTGTGCTCGGGGTCGCGGACCGTGATGTGCCCGGCCACCCCCTCCTCGAAGCCGAATCTGCCGAACAGCCGCAGCGCGGCGGTCAGCCGCTCCTGGCGGTGGCGGCGCTCCTCGGCGACGGTCCCGAACTTCTGCGGCAGCCGGAAGGCGAGCTGGTCGGTGGGAACGGGCTGCAGGTCGGACAGGCTCATCGTGCCTCCAGGGCGGTCGTCGTTTCCACGGCGGTCGTGTGTTCGGTGGTCGTCGTATGTTCGGCGATCTCACAACCTTCGTGCCGATCATCGGGGATGTCCACGCCTCCCCGGCAGAGAATAAGTCCGATTTATTACGCTATGACATAACAAACATCGGATAAATTCGTATCTTGCGTCACCGGTCGGGCCGGTGACCTGGCGCCTCGGCGTCCCACCGGCCCGATGTCCGCGGCGGGCCGCCTGCCGCTTCCGGGGCCTCGCGACCCCGCTCCGATCCATGAACAATCGATCTTTGCACCACAATGTGCGAAGAGACGGAACGCGAGCCCGCAAACGGGCGTTGGAGGAGACGTGGCCTCGATAACTCAGTTCTTCAGGCGCTTCCTCGAACGCCCCGGCACCATCGACCTGTCGAAGTTCGAGCGGGTGGTGGCGGACGCGGGGACCCGCGAGGAGCGGATCCGCGCGCTCGACGAGCTGCCCGCGCCCTCGGTCGACGACCTGGCGGAGTTCTGCGCGATCGTCAGGGAGGCCGCGCGCCGCACGCTCGACCTGCGGCCGTACGACGTGCAGCTGGTCGGCATGCTGGCGATGCTGTCGGGAAACGTCGCGGAGATGGCGACCGGCGAGGGCAAGACCCTGTCCGGTGCGATGGCCGCCGCCGGACACGCCCTGCAGGGCAAGCGGGTCCACGTCATCTCGGTCAACGACTACCTGGCCCGGCGGGACGCCGAGTGGATGGGCCCGCTGTACGAGGCGCTCGGCGTCTCCTGCGGCTGGATCGGGCAGAACTCCACGCCCGAGGAGCGCAGGGCGGCGTACGCGGCGGACGTGACGTACGGCTCGGTCAGCGAGATCGGCTTCGACGTGCTGCGCGACCGGCTGAGCACCCGGGTGGAGGACCTGATCGTGCCTGCGCCGGCCGTGGCGGTGGTCGACGAGGCCGACTCCGTGCTGGTCGACGAGGCCAGGGTGCCGCTGGTGCTGGCCGGGGCCGCCGACCCCGGTGACGCGGTGCCGGAGATGGCGGCGCTGGTCAGGCAGCTGGTCAAGGGCTACCACTACGAGCTCGACGATCAGGCGCGCAACGTCCACCTGACGACCAAGGGCATCGACACCGTCGAGCAGGCGCTCGGCCTCGACCTCTACGACACCCCCGCCACGCTGACCGAGGTCAACCTCGCCCTGCACGCGCACGCCCTGCTGACCAAGGACGTCGACTACATCGTCCGGGACGGCAAGGTGCACCTGATCAACCCGTCGCGGGGCCGGGTGGCGCTGCTGCAGCGCTGGCCGGACGGCCTGCAGGCGGCGGTGGAGGCCAAGGAGGCGCTGTCGCCCTCGGAGACCGGTGAGATCCTCGACTCGATCACCGTCCAGGCGCTGATCACCCGCTACCCGGAGAAGTGCGGCATGACCGGCACCGCGGTCGCGGTCGGCGACCAGTTGCGGGAGTTCTACGACCTCAAGGTGGCCGTGGTCTCCTCCAACCGGCCGTGCGTGCGGACCGACGAGCCCGACCGGCTCTTCGAGTACCGGTTGGAGAAGGACCTCGCGCTGGTCGAGGAGATCGTCGAGGTGCACGCCACCGGCCGGCCGATCCTGATCGGCACCATGGACGTGGCCGAGTCCGAGCGCCTGGCACTGACCCTGAGCGGCCGAGGGCTGGAGTGCGTGGTCCTCAACGCCAAGAACGACGCCGAGGAGGCGGCCATCATCTCCCGGGCCGGGGAGCGCGGCGCGCTCACCGTCTCCACCCAGATGGCCGGGCGCGGCACCGACATCCGCCTCGGCGAGGGCGTCGACGAGCTCGGCGGCCTGTACGTCATCGGCTCGGGCCGGCACACCAGCAGCCGCCTGGACGACCAGCTCCGCGGGCGCGCGGGCCGTCAGGGCGACCCCGGCGGCTCGGTCTTCTACGTCAGCGGCGAGGACGAGCTGATCGCCCACTATGTCGCCGACGAGTACGCCAAGGGCGTGCCCGAGCACTCCCTGGTGGGCCACGCCCAGCGGGTCGCCGAGGGCGTCAACATGGAGATCCACCGCAACACCTGGCGCTATACCCGGCTGCTGGAGCGCCAGCGCGGCCAGTTGCTGGAGCGCCGCGACCGGGTCCTGCGCGAGCGGGTGGCCGGCGAGGCCCTGGCCTCGGCCGCTCCCGAGCGATGGTCGGAGCTGGTGGAGACCGCCGGCGAGGAGGTGCTGCACGAGGCCGCCCGCCAGATCGTGCTGTTCCACCTCGACCGCGGCTGGGCCGACCACCTGGCCTATCTGGGGGAGCTGCGAGAGGGCATCCACCTGCGGGTTCTCGGGCGGCTCAACCCGATCGACGAGTTCCACAAGGACGCGGTCCCGGCCTACCAGCGCCTGCTGGCCGAGATCGAGTCACGCTCGGTCGAGACCTTCGAGACCGCCGTCATCACCGCCGACGGCCTCGACCTCGACGGCGCGGGGCTCAAGCGCCCCACCGCCACCTGGACCTACCTCGTCCAGGACAACCCCTTCGGCACCGAGTGGGACCGCATCCTCAACCGCCTCACCACCAAGGTCCGCCACCGCTGAGCGGGTTACGGCTCACCGTCCATCGCGACCGACAGGCGTCCGCCCGATGCTGGACGGTGATCACCTGCACCACGATCCGGCCGTCGTCGATCAGATAGAGCACCCGGTAGTCGCCTCGCTCCAGCCAACACGGGTTTCAGGGGTCGGCGTTTCGGCGAACACGGACCCCTGCTCGCCTCCTCCACATCATGGCAGGCATTACATGCTCGGTAATGGTTTCACTGATCATTACCGGTTATCGTGAACTGCATGACCACCAGCGCGTCCCGGCCGGTAGGTGAGCTTCTGCGCCAGTGGCGGGAGCGCCGGCGAATGAGCCAGCTGGACCTGGCGATCCAGGCGGACATCTCCACCCGGCATCTGAGCTTCGTGGAGACCGGAAGGTCCAAACCGAGCAGGCAGATGATCCTCCATCTCGCCGAGGAACTGGAACTCCCCCTCCGCGAGCGCAACCACCTGCTGCTCTCCGGCGGTTTCGCGCCGCTCTACTCGGAGACCCCGCTCAACTCCCCGCACATGGCGTCCGTACGCGAGGCGCTGGGGCAGGTGCTCAGCGGGCACGAGCCGTACCCGGCGGTGGTCGTCGACCAGCGCTGGAACCTCATCGACCGCAACTCCGCCACCGGGCTGCTGCTGCGCGGGGTCTCGCCCGAGTTGCTGGAACCCCCGGTCAACGTGCTCCGGCTGAGCCTGCACCCGAAGGGCATGGCACAGCGGATCATCAACCTGGGCGAGTGGCGGGCCCACCTCCTGCACCGGCTCCGCCGGCAGATGAGCCTCACCGCCGACCCCGACCTGGCCGCGCTCTGGCGGGAACTCGACGACTACCCCTGCGACCAGCCCGAGCCGGAGATAGACCGGCCGGGCCCCGGTCACATCGTGATCCCGCTCAGGCTCCGCCGCGGTTACCGGGAGCTGGCCTTCTTCAGCACCATGGCCACCTTCGGCACCCCGCTGGACATCACCGTCGCCGAGCTGGCCATCGAGGCGTACTTCCCGGCCAACCCCGAGACCGCCGCCTACCTGCAGCACCAGCACCACCCGGACTGACCCGGGTGGGGGTGCGGGCGCGCGCCCGCACCCCCACCGCTCAGCCGGAGACCCCGGCTCCGGACCTGTCGGCGCCGGACTCGTCGGCGCCGGACCTCCCCGCGCGCGCCCCCTCGATCCTGGCGAGGACGACGTCGATCACGAGGAAGGCCAGCAGCGAGACGCCCAGCAGCGGGAGGAAGACGCCCACCGCGATCACCACGGCCGCCAGGGGCAGGGCCGCGACCGGGGGCAGCCTCCGCAGGCCGCCGCGCCGATAGGGGGCGCCGAAACCGCGGGTCGGGCGGCGCAGCCACCACATGCGGTAGCCCCACACGATGACCGAGATCAGCGCCACTGCCAGCACGGCCAGCAGGATCTGGTTGGCCAGGCCGAACAGCACGCCCATGTGCCCGTCGATGCCCCACCGGATCAGCTTGGCCGCCACGGGGAAGTCGTCGAAGCGCAGTTCGGCGGTCACCTGGCCGGTGGCGGGATCGACCGCCACCTGGTCGTTGCGCTGCGGCCAGAGCCGGTCCATCTCCTTGACCACGTACGAGCCCCCCGGCTCGGACGGCCAGACGACCTCAAGCGGTCCGGACAATCCCCTGCCCGCCGCCGCCCGGACCACCTGGTCGGCGTCGACGGGGTGGACGCCGCCTCCCTCATGACCCCCGGCGGCGTGGTCGCCGTGGCCGCCGGAGGAGGGCATCGACGGGGTGGACCAGCCGAACGAGGTCTGCAGCACGTCGACATTGGCTCCGGCGTACTTCGACCAGGTCAGGCCGGTGGCCGACAGGGCGAGCAGGCCGATCAGCGCCCACAGGCCGACCGAGCCGTGCCAGGAGAGGGTCCCGCGCAGGCCGCGGACGCCGCGCTCGGGCGCGACGACGCGGCGCAACCGCCGGCCTGCCCGGCGGCGACGGGTCAGCCAGAGCACCAGCCCGCCGAGTCCGACCAGCCAGAGCCAGCTGGCGGCCATCTCGCTGTAGACGCGTCCCGGCTCGCCCAGGTGCAGGTGACGGTGGAGCTGGGAGATCCAGGTCCGCACGGGCAGGGCGCCCGAGCTGCCGTAGCTCTCCAGGGCGCCCCGGACCTGACCGGTGTACGGGTCGACGAAGACCGCCAGGCGGGTGCTCTCCGCGAGGCCGGGCACGTCGAGCAGCACCCGGGTCGTCTGGCCCGGCTCGTCGAAGGTCCGCACGGCGCCGAGGGTTCCCTCGGGGTGCGCGGCGGTGGCGGCGGCGATCTGCTGTGCCAGCGGCACCTTCTGCCGCCCCTCCGGGACGGGGACGGTCAGTTCGTGGGAGTGGACCACCTTCTCCAGTTGGAAGGAGGCCGCGTACAGCAGACCGGTCGTCGCCGCCACCAGCAGGAAGGGCGCGACGAGGATGCCGGCGTAGAAGTGCAGGCGGAGCAGGAGCGAGCGCAGCGTCGCCCGGGTGGAGGGTGTTCGGGGGGCGACCGGTGTGGACGGCCCGGTCTCGGGCTGGAGGTCGACGTTCGACGTCATGGAGGTTCTCCGTTCGCAGGGAACGCGCGCACCGACAGGTACGCGTCACCGCGGTGTGGGGTTCGGTTCGCCGGGACGGCCGTCGCGAGAGCGTGACGGCATCGGGGCGGGAAGCCGGAAGGGCGTGCTCGCCACCCCGGGCAGGGGGGCGGGACGCCGGCTCGGCGCCCGAGGAGGGCGCGAGGGGGTTCGGGTCGGCCGCGCTGGGCCCCGGGTCACCGCTCGGGAAAGGCGTGACGGTTCACGGTCCGGGAGCACACGGCGTCCGGAGTCGCGTGCCCAGCGGGCACGACGGCATCCGGGCGCCGGCCCGATGTCAGATGGCGAGCGGGAGCGCGGGCGGCCCGCGACGTGACACCGCGGCGGCGAGCAGCCGGGTGCGGAGCGGCACCCGGTCGTCGGGCGCGGCGGGCGGAGCGACGCGGCAGACGGCGGGCACGCGCCACAGCAGCAGGGTGAGGACCGAGGCGAAGAGCAGGTACAGGAGCATGGCCAGGCCATGCTCCCCCCGCTCCAGCCAGTGGGCGGACAGCAGCGCCATCACGGCGTGCACCAGCAGCATGAACACACCCGCGTACAGGCCACCGGCACCGTGCTCGTGGCCGGTCACCGGCGTGACCTCACCGGAGGTGAACCACAGGTGCATGCCGTACTGCGCGGCGAAGCTCGCCCCGAGCAGCATGCCGAAGCCACGCTGCCGCCGGGCGAGGAGGAAGGCGCCCGCCGCGGTCGGCGGCACCGCCCAGACCAGCACGCCCGGCCCGACCGGGCTGCCTCCGGCCAGCACGTGCATGGCCAGCGACACCGTCACGCACACGACCGCGAACACCGCGGCGCGCAGGAGGCGGAAGGCGTGCATGGGCCAATGGTGACAGAGACCAGCGCCTTCGCCATACCCCCGATTAGCAGTAGAGGTGTGGATTCGTACCGCCCGGTGGACGCGTCACGATCGTATGGGCCGGTGCCGCTCACGTGCGGGGCGCCAACCCGGCGATGCCCTCGGTGCTCGCATACGGGACACCCGCGCCGGTGACGTCACCCGCGGGAGCGTGACGGAGCTCCGGGAAGGGCGGCACGGCCCCGGCTGTCGGGCGACCTTGGGCGCGTGGTCGGCCACCTCGACCTTCAGCAGCGCCGTCGAGGTCAGCACGCCGCCCACCGGGGCCCCGGCCCTGGCCGCGTCCACCACCACGACGACCCGCTCGTCCAGGTACAGGTAGGTGACGGGGTCGAAGACGTACTCGTGCCGCACCCCGCCCTCCCGGCTGGCCACGGCCGCCGCGACCCCCGTACGTCCCGCGGCGTCCTCGTCTCGGAGGCTCCTCGAAATCGTGGCCCAGCCCACCTCATATTGGTGATTTTCCATTATGGCTCCGCGTACAGTCTCAAACTCCGAGTCCTGCCGATCCCGACGCCGAGGAGTGAACAGACATGCGCCCTCCCGCCCATGACCTGCCGGACCATCGCGCCCGCGTGAGAGGTTGCCTGCTGGGCGGCGCGCTCGGCGACGCGCTGGGGGCGCCCATCGAGTTCGAGTCGATCGGGAGAATCCACAGGCAGCACGGGCCCGCGGGAGTGACCGGGCTGGTTCCGGACTGGCGCGGCACGGTGGGCCTGATCACCGACGACACCCAGATGACGCTGTTCACCGTGGAGGGGCTGATCCGCGGCGGCGACGTGGACGCGGTCCACCGCGCCTACCTGCGCTGGCTGGACACCCAGCGGCATCCCTCCCCGCCCCCCGGCTCTTCTGGGAACGACCCGATCCGCACCGGCCTGCTCCGCGAGCAGAGGTGGCTCTACTCCCGGCGCGCCCCCGGGAACGCCTGCCTGTCGGGCCTGCGACACCGGGGCACGGTCGTCCCCGCACCGTTCGGTGAGCCGGGTCCGGTCAACCCCGATTCCAAGGGTTGCGGAACGGTGATGCGCTCGGCCCCGTTCGGCCTGCCTGCAGGCAATCCCCGGAACCCCCGGCACGTCTTCGAGCTGGCCGCCGAGTGCGCCCAGCTCACCCACGGCCACCCCACCGGCTACCTCGCCGCCGGAGCCTTCGCGGCCATCGTGCACTTCCTGGTGACTCCCGCCGAACAGGACGACTTCCCGTCTCCCCCAGCGAATGTGGTCGCACGGGCCGTACGGCAGGCGACGGACCTGCTGGAGACCTACCCCGCGCACGAGGAGACCAGCCGGGCGCTGCGCACCGCCGTGTCCCTGGCGGCAGAAGGTGGTCCGAGCCCGGAGCGGGTCGAGTCACTCGGCGGGGCGTGGGTCGCCGAGGAGGCGCTCGCCATCGCGGTCTACTGCGCGCTGTCCCACCCCGCGCCCGGCGATGTCGAACGGGCGCTGCTGCTCGCGGTCAACCACTCCGGCGACAGTGACTCCACCGGGGCCGTCTGCGGCAACCTGCTGGGCGCCCTGCACGGCGAGACCGCGCTGCCCGCCGGGTGGCTCACCCACCTGGAGGGCCGCGAGGCCATCACCGAACTGGCGGACGACTTCGCGGCCTGGTCCGCCGGGGACCAGGAGATCACCGGCACCTGGCTCAGGAAGTACCCCGGCGGCGGCTACCAGGGAACCGGGCCGGCCGCGTCGAAGTAGCCGCCGGTGGGACCGTCGGCGCCGATCACGGCCAGGCGCACGATGACCTCCGCGCCCTGCTCGACGGTCTGGACACCGCTGTGGCCGTTGAGGTCGGTGGCGGTGTAGCCGGGGTCCACCACGTTGATCCTGATCGCCGGGTAGGCCTTGGCGTACTGCACGGTGAGCATGTTGAGCGCGGCCTTGGAGGAGCAGTAGACCAGGGCGGGCACCGTCGACTCGAAACGGGCGGGGTCGGTGGTCACCGCCAGCGAGCCCAGACCGCTGCCGACGTTCACGATGACGGGAGCCTCACCGGCTTCGAGCAGCGGCAGGAACGCGTGCGTGACGCGCACGGCGCCGAAGACGTTGGTCTCGTAGACGGTCCCGGCGTCGGAACCGGTGACCTCGCCGACCGGCTTGCGCGGTCCGGCGATACCCGCGTTGTTGACGAGGACGTCGAGGTGGCCGGCCTGCTCGCGGACGACCGCCGCGGCGGCCTGGACGGAGTCGTCGTCGGTGACATCGATCAGCAGCGGGCGGGCCTCGCCCACTCCACCCCCGGTGTTGAGGCTCTCCACCGCCTCCTTCCCGCGCAGGTCGTCGCGCGCCCCGACGTAGACGGTGTGTCCCGCCGCGATCAGGCGGCGGGCGGTCTCGAAGCCGAGACCCTTGTTCGCTCCGGTGATCAGTGTGGTTGTCATGCCCACCACTGTCGTCGGCGCGGACCCGCACAGGTAGTGCCTCGCGCTTCCTGGGAACGGCGATACCAGGCAGCGGGCGGAGTCCCCGGCACGGAACCACATCGGGGACCCGTTCCACCTGGTACAGGCGGTACCGGGAAGGGGGCACCGTCCTCGGCACGGAACGGGACAGGGAACACCGGGGCCCGTTCCACCTGGTACAGCTGGTACCAGGCTGTGGCCGGAAAACCATCGCATACTGGATGAATGACCGAGAACGGAGAGCTGGGCGCCGCGCTTCGACACTGGCGGGACCGGGTCGGCCCGGCCACCGTCGGCCTACCGGCCGGCGGCCCGCGCCGGGCGGCCGGGCTGAGGCGCGAGGAACTGGCGATGCTCGCCGGGGTGTCGGCCGACTACATCACCCGCCTCGAACAGGGCCGCGCGACCTCCCCGTCCGCGCAGATCCTCACCGCGCTGGCGCGAGCCCTGCGGCTGTCCGCGACGGAGCGACAGCACCTGTTCCTGCTCGCCGGACAGCCGCCGCCCAGCACCGGTCAGATGTCGGCCCACATCACGCCGGGGGTGCAGCGGCTGCTCGACCAGCTGGACGGCACCCCGGTCAGCGTCCACGACGCCGCCTGGACCCTGCTCAGGTGGAACCCGCTGTGGGCCGCGCTCTTCGGGGACCCGTCCGTGCTGCGCGGACGCGACCGCAACCTGATCTGGCGCCACTTCTCCGGCGGGCTCGGTCGCGTCAGCCACACCGCCGAGCAGGAGGCCCGGTTCGAGGCGGCCACGGTCGCCGACCTCAGATCGGCGACCGCCCGCTATCCCGCCGACGCCGGCCTGAGATCGCTCGTCGGCGACCTGCGGAACCTCAGCCCCCGCTTCGCGGAACTGTGGGACGCGCACGTCGTCGGCGTCCACGAGTCGGACACCAAAACATTCGACCATCCCGAGCTCGGCCCGCTCACGCTCGACTGCGACGTGCTCACCGTGCACGGCAGCGACCTCCGCGTCGTGGCCTACACCACCGCCCCCGGCAGCGAGGCCGCCGACAAGCTCAGACTGCTCGCCGTCATCGGCATCCAGAGCATGTCGCCGCCCTGACCCTCGGACCGATCGAAGATCACCGGCGACCGTGACCCGGCTGCGCCACGGTCGGCCGTACGGCCCCCTCAGCGAGTCTCGCCGAAAGTGACCGGGCACCGGTCGCACCCGTGCCGGGACGCCTGCACCCGGATCGCGAAGCGGCCGGTGGCCTGCGGCCCTCGCTCAGGTCAGCACCGCGGCGGCGACCGTGTCGACGTACCAGCGTTCGAACCGTTCGGCCGGCCAGCCGCGCCGGCGTACGAGCCAGTCGTAGTTGCGAAAGTCCATGGCCAGCCACAGGACGTCGGCGACGCTGTCGACGTCGTGGTCGGAGCGCACCGATCCGGTGGCGACGATCTCGGCGGCGAGCATGGCCATGCCGCGCCTGCGGTCTTCCACGTTCTTGTGCCAGATGCGCGCGGCGTCGGCGTCCGCGGTGGCCGCGCCGGCCAGCGCGATCATCACCTCGGTCTGGCGGGCGTGGGTAATGACCAGGTGCCGGGCGTAGCGGGCGAGCTTGGCGCGAGGATCGGGCAGGGCCCGGATCTCGGCCACGAACGGCCGGTCGGGCAGTGCCACCGGTTCGTCGTCGCCGGCGACGGTGACGTCGACGAGTTCGGACAGCAGCTGGTGTTTGCTGCCGAAGGCCGCGTAGATCGTCTGGACCGCCACACCGGCCTCGGAGGCGACGGCGCTCAGCGGAGTGGCCGCGTAGCCGGGGTCGACGAACAGTCTGCCGGCCGCGTCCAGGATCGCCCGCCGGGTCTGGCGGGCCTGCTCCCGGCGCCGTGCCGACTGGTAACTCCGCTTGCCGTCCACCCGCATTAGTATAAGGTTCTATTAGATAGAGTCTTACTCTATCCAATAGAGAGGTGGTCGCGATGCCGTTCGGAGTACTGCAGGAGATGCCCGGCGTGACCGAGGAGGAGTACCTCGCGGTGGAGCGCAATCTGGGCCCGGACCGGCCGCCGGGCCTGCTCGCCCATGTCGCGGGGCCGGTCGAAGGCGGCTGGCGGATCATCAACGTCTGGCAGGACGCGGAGGCGTTCCGGCGCTTCCAGTCCGAGCGGCTCATGCGCGCCGCCGGTCTGGCCGCCCAGACGGACGGGTTCGACGTGGGCAAGGCCGCGAATTTCCGGTCCGTGACGGTCGACGGCGCCGAGATGCCCTTCCAGTGACCGGCATCGCCGACATGCGGGCTCGCAACGTCACGTTCTGGGCGCAGGCCGCACCGGGATGGATACACCACGCCGACCGTCAGGACGAGTACGGCCGGCCGCTGGGTGCCGCGGCGCTCGACTGGCTGCGCCCCGGGCCCGGAGATCGGATCCTTGACGTCGGCTGCGGGTGCGGCGGCACCACCGCGGAACTCGCGACGGCCGTCGCCCCGACCGGCACGGTGGTCGGCCTGGACCTGGACGACTCCATGGTGGCGGCCGCGGCCGCGCGGTTCCCGAGCGACCACCATCCCGGCCTGCGCTTCACCGCCGCCGACATCGAAACCGCCGGCACCGTCGCGGGGGCGCCCTTCGACGCGGTCTTCTCCCGGATGGCCCTCATGCTGCTGGCCGACCCGGTCGCCGGCTGCGCCACGATCCGGCGGGCGCTGCGTCCGGGTGGGCGGATGGCCGCCACCGTCTTCCGCGACGGCGCGACCAGCCCCTGGATGCACGCGGTGTTGCTCGGCGCCGCGCCGCATCTCGGGCCGCTTCCGCCGATGCCCGTCGGCGACGAGCCGGGCCCGTTCGCGTTCGCCGACTCCGAACGGGTGATCCGCATCCTGACCGAGGCCGGTTTCGAGGCCGTCACCGTCCAGCCGCACGACATCGTCCTGCACGCCCCCGACGACCCCGGAACCGTGGCCGAATGGCTGATCGAGATCGGCCCGGCCGGAGCCGCGTACCGTGATGCCACACCGGCGCAGCAGGCGGCCGCACGCGCCGGGGCGGCCCGGCTGCTGGCCCGCTTCCACGAGCCGGCGTCCGGCTACCGGTTGACGACCGGGATCTGGCTCATCACCGCGGCGGCCACCCCATGAGGCGGGACGCCCCTCCAAGCCGGGGGACACGATGCCCCCTGGCCACCAGACGCCCCGCCCGGCGGTGCTCTGTCAGCTCAGCCGAGGGGCCACGGTGAACGGGCAGCCGGTCAGCGTATGGCTGCGGCGATCTCGTCGTCGCTCCTGCGGTCGGGGCGCAGCCCCGGTGTCAGGCACACGGTCACCAGGACCGAGGCCGCCGCCATCACGGACATGGCCAGAGCAGGAGAGGTGTACTGGGCGACGGCGCCGGCCAGCGTGGCTCCGACGCCTTGCATGGCCATCATGCCGGAGGAGTGCAGTCCCAGGGCCTGCCCCCGTACGTCGGCGGGAGTGAGAGCGACCAGCCGCTCCTGGAGCAGGAGGCCGGCCGCGTACCCGACCGAGGCCAGTGTGACGGCCACCGCCGCCGACGGCGGTGCGGGATTCAGGACGAAGACCAGGTACGGGGCGGCCAGCAGCAGTCTCAGCGGGGTGGCGAGCCGTTCCCGCCACCGAGGCGGGAGGAACCGGCCGACGAACACGTCCCCGGTCAGCATGCCGAACGCGGCCAGGGCGAAGAGCAGGCCCGCGTGCTCCGGTGCGTACGGTACGAAAAGCGCCTCGCAGCCGACGATCAGCCCATTCGGCACCCACAGGGCCAGATAGACGTACCGGCGAGGTGCCGACGACCACAGCCGGACGTTGTTGCGCCAGGTGACGACGACAGACGGCCGGCCAAAGGCGCGTGCCGGCCGGCGCGCCAGGCCCAAGTACGCCACCAGCGCGGCGGCGAGGTTGAGAGTCGCCGCGGCGAGCAACGTCCCCCGCGGGGACAGGGCGTTCACCAGCAGGCCGCCGAGGGCGAACCCGCAGATCTGCGCGATGCCCACCGACATGTTGAGCACGGACCGGCCGAGCAGGTAACCCTGCTGCGGCAGGATCTCGTTCAGCAACCCGTAACGCACCCCGCCGCCCAGCGAGGCGACCAGCCCGAGGCCGAAGAGGACGGCGAAGACCGCCCACACCGGCAGTCCGGGTATCGCCATGACGGCCGTCCCGAGCCCGAAGGCCACGGCCAGGACGGTCAACGCGGCGCGTGGCGGCAGCCGGTCGGCCGCGGACATCAGCGCCGTCGCGCCGATCACCTGGGCGAAGGAGGAGCCGAACATGCTCAGAGCCGAAAGGAGCGGCGAACCGGTCGCCGCATAGACGAGCGTGCCCAGAGCCAGCCCGCTCACCGTCGAGGCCATCGTCTGCACGGCGGAGGCGGCGAACAGCGGGGTGAACTCCGGCGCCTGGAAAAGCTCCCGATAAGTACGCATGCGGGAATCTCATCGGCTCCGCCGGCCGGACCGGTAACCTTTCACAAGGGGGCGAAACATGGGCTGCTGGCAGGTCAACGCGGACACCCTCGCCAGAAGCCGGTTCGCCGTCTCCGCCCTTGCCGAGACCACCGCGGGCCTGCTGACCCTGGCGACCGACATGGCCGCGCATCCGGGCGAGCGTACCTGGCTCGATGCCCACCTGCCCGCCTACCGACGCCGACTGTCCGCCGATCCGATCAGCGCGCTGCTCGTTCGTACCGCGCTCGGGCACCGCTGGATCGCCGACTTCCTCGTCCCCGCGCCTGCCGGCGAAGGAGAGACGACGTTCGAGGACGAACTGCGGCACATCCGCGCGACCCCCACCGAGGTCGCCCACGCGGACCTGGTCGTATCGCTGGGCGGGCCGCTTCCCGCCGCGTTGGACCGCGCCGATCTGGCCGAACGTGCCGCCGACCTGCTGTCGTGGGTATGGCGGGAGACGATATCGCCTTACTGGCCGCGGCGCCGCAGGGTCATCGAGGCGGACATCGCCGCGAGGTCGGAACGGTTGAGCCAGGGCGGCTGGGCCGCCGCGCTGGATGACATGCGACCCGGGATGCGCTGGCTGGGAGAGAGCCGGCTACAGATCAACGCCTACGACCATCCCCCCAGGGAGCTGTCCGGGGCCCAGTTGCTGTTCGTGCCGGTGACCCCGAGCCGCGGGTGGGTCGGCTGGCACCTGCCCCATCGGTATGCCGTGATGTACCCGTGCCGGGGGCCACTCACCGACGAGGGCCGGTCACCGGTGCCCGATGCCCTGGGCAGGCTGTTGGGGCGGGCTCGGTCAAGGATTCTCGTTCTTCTCGACAGTCCGAAGAACACGACCCAGCTCGTGGCGCTGACCGGCCAGGGGCTGGGGTCGGTGGGCCGTCACCTCAAGGTCCTCCTGGACGCCCGCCTTGTCCGGCGCCAACGCATCGGCCGGTCCGTCCTGTATTCCCGGACGAAAACCGGCGAGGCGTTGATCGAGGGCCAACGAGACGACTGACGCGGCCGCTCCACCCCGCCGCCGCCCTCCGCGTCATCGTCCACCGGTTGCCGCAGTTCGGCGCCGGAGCGCGTCATCGTCACACCACAACTGCAGGAAGTGATGCTTGTAGAGCTGAAAGGAACCCAGCCGGTTGAGCGGCAGTTCGGGAGGGCCGGTGAAGGTCTCGGGGCCGAAAATGGCCCGCCACAGACCACGGGGAAGGTGCCGCGGAAGTCCGCGGCCGAGCTTGCCGTCGGCGAGCCGTTCCGTCCACAGCTGCCGAGGATCGACATGGTTCTCCGCGTCGATCCTCGCGTGGATCGCCGGGATGTTCCGGCACACGCTCTCCAGGAAACCGTCACGCTCCGAACCGGCCGCGGTGTAGGCGAGAAGGGAACGGTCGCCGGTCTCGATCAGATACGCGGAGCGCGATCCGAGCTCGGTCAGCCGGGTCCTTCGTCGCACCTCCTCGTGAACCGCGGTCAGAATGTGGCGATCGGGTTGACCGGGCTGCCGGACGTACCGGCGAAGCGGACCGGCGCGACCGCGAGGTGGAAGTCCCACTGGCCGAGCTCGGCAGCCGTCGCCGCGCACGCCTCCAGGTCGCAGTTGTCGAGCATCCACAGACCCATGGCGACGAGGCTCACGGCGTGAACCGGCATCAACACGCCTTCGTACCCCGATGGCTGAACGTCCTGGGGCGTGTCAGCGCCGATCAGCGCGACCTCCCGTTCATGCAGCCACGGCAGGCAGGACGCGTGCCACCCGGCCTGCGTGAAACCGCTGACCGCACCGGTCTCGTGCCGGACGCGGCCATAGCCGGTCCGCAGGAGTACCGCATCGCCGGATCGCACCCGCACACCCTGGCGACGCTCGGCCTCCTCTAGATCGTCGGGAAACACACCCTGCCCCGGTTCCAACCACGGCACATCCCGCACGCTCGCAATGTCCAGCAGGACACCGCGCGTGATGATCCCGTTCGCCGCCGCCGTGACGGACGCCCACGCCGATCCGGTCGCGGCGTCGACCAGCGAGTGCGACCGCCCGTTGTACATCGTGCCGTCCCAGAAGATGTGGCACGGCGAGTCGACGTGGGTGAGGGTGTTGCCGTGGAACGTGACGCCGAGCCGCTCGGACGAAAAGCCCCAGCGCCGGTCGTTGCGGAATCCGGGCACCGGCATGTCCTCGGCACCTGGCATGTCGGCGGCGCACGGGCACGTCGTCGTCGACCGTTCCATGTCTTCCGGTACGGCGACCTCCCATGCGCACGACACGCTCCTGCCGTGGCGCACGGCCCGCGCCGCCGCCAGCCGGACGTCGTCGGTGATGTGGTTCAGAGTGCCGAGCTCGTCGTCGTCGCCCCACCGTCCCCAGTTCGACAGCGTGTTGAAGTACCCGAGCACGTCGTCCTGTGTGGGCATCGGTCGCCCTGCCGTCATCCCAGCATCGCCTCCTCCGGTCACGTGATTCGAGGCACCGCGGGCAGGGTATCCCGCCCTCTCCTCTGACATGATCTCGCCGGGGCCGGAGAGACGGCGTGAGCGACCTCGATCCACCCCCCCGGCGAGGCCCGTGTCAATCCCCATCCGCCTCGGCGATCTCATCACCCGTTACGCGTAGAACTTCTGGACAGGCGCTTAGAACCGGTCTTTGCAAAGAGATCAAGTTCAGCGGTCCGGCCGGGGCGTGAGCACGACCTGACCCGCGCCCGTACCCATGGCCTGGTGGAAGCCCTGTCGCTCGCCACCACCCAGACCGCTCTGATCACGCTCACCGACCTGGGATACGAGGGCCCGGGAGATGTTCAGGATGCCGTTCAAGAAGCTCAGGGGCGGCCGGCTCATCGAGACGGACCTCGGGCAGCATGGACCGACGGAATGAGGGTGGCGGTCCCTCCGACCTCCTTCCTCACCCGACGCCAGGCCCGGTCGGCGTGTGGGACGCGCGTACCCGCACCGCGAGCACAGCGGCCCATCCCCAGCCAAGGAGCGCGATGGCGCGCAGGAGCAGGCTCAGGGGCCGGGGGTTCTCGCCGTTGTCCGACAGCAGTCCCGCCAGCAGGTAGAGGGCGGGAAGCGCCACACCCGTGGCCGCGCAGTAGAGTGCCCATCCGCGCTCTCCCCGTACGGCGAAATGACGGGCGAAGACGGAGCATGCCGCGACCAGCGAGACGAGTACCACGCCGAAGGCGGCACCGTGCAGGATGTAGCTCAAGCCGGGCGCATCGGGAGGACCCTGCGGCGCACCGGGCGGGTAGCCCCAAGCCGGTTCGAAGCGGAAGAGGCCGGCGCCGACCAGGCCGGTCCCGTACGCGCCGATGAGTAGCGGCCCCCAGGTCCCGCCATGGCCTGGACGCAACGCCCGCCACAGCCCGACCGCGAACGCGATGTTCAGCAGCCCGGTGATGACGAAGTTGGCGATCTGGACCCATCCCAGGTCGCCCAGGCTCAGCATGCTGAGCGGCTGCCGCCTGGGGTCGAAACCCACGCGCGTGTAGTCCTGGATCACGACCGCGAGGATGAACATCGGTCCGGCTACGGCACCACAGTTCAGCAGCGCCCTGGTCAGCCGCTGTTCTCGCATGTTGGACATGGCTCTCCCCTCTGTGACCGGCCTTCGCGATCCGGCCCCGGCTCCGCGTGGTGTCCGGTGCGCAAGCATTCCTTAGCAGCGCTAAGGCACGTCGCCGTCATGCTTCCTTAGCGCTGCTAAGGTGTCAACCGATGGGTGAGAACAAACGGGGAGCCGGCCTGACCCGGCAGACGATGATCGATACAGCGCTGCGGCTGCTCGACGAGGTCGGCCTGGACGGACTGACGGTGCGCCGGCTCGCCTCGGAGCTGGGCGTCCAGTCGCCGGCGCTCTACTGGCACCTGCGCAACAAGCAGGAGTTGCTCGACGGGATGGCCGACGCGATCGTCCTGGCAGCCGGTATGGGCCCGCCCCGCGACGGCGAGTCCTGGCAGGACTGGCTCACCCGCCGTGCCCGCGCGTACCGCGGCTCCCTGCTCGCCCACCGCGACGGCGCCCGCATCGTCTCCGGTGCCGCCGCCCTGAGCCCGGCGACGATCAGGATGTTCGACGAGGAGATGGCCGCCATGGTCGACCGCGGCTTCACCCCGGTCCTGGCACTGCGCACGATCACGGCCCTCACCCGTTACGTCAACGGATGCGTCCTCCAGGAGCAGACCGAACGCCAGGAGCACGCGGGCACGCCCGCGGACCGGCCCGCGGCGCTGGCCGGACTGCTCGACGGGGGTACGGGGGCCACCTTGCTCGCGGCGCTCCGCGAGAGCGGTGGTTCGCCCGGCGAGGACGCCTTCGAACACGGCCTCCGAGCCCTGATCGACGGCACGGCCGCAGCCCTGGCCCGCCGGCCCCTGCCCCACCCGACCTGAGCCGCTAACCCGGCGGGGTCCAGGCCACGCGCGGCCCTGACACGGCTGTTCCGTGACCGGGACGGGCAGCCGGTTTGTCGGAGCCGGCTGGTAGTCATTGCGGTGCCCCCTACCGCTGGAGACGACCGTTGACTTCTGACATGGGCCTTCTCGACGAGCTCTCCGCCGAGCAGCTCGGCTGGCTCGGCGACCTCGACCGGACCCACGCTGACATGTTCGCCCGGCTCGACGCGTTCTACGTGCCGGAGCAGTGCTGGCCCGCGCCGACGTTCACCGAGACGGTCACCGCCGCGCTCGGGCCCGATCTCGACGACGCGCAGTGGCGCGCGGTGGGAGTGTGGGCGCAGTTGCGGATGAGCGTGCCCCGCGACCGCGAACACGACCACCGCCCCGACCCCGCGCTGCTGGCCCTGCGGGTCGCCGAGCGGAAGCTCGCCTGGACCGGCGACGAGATCGAGTTGCTCTGGCGGGCGGCGGTCGAGCCCATCCGGCACGATTACAGCTATCAGTCCCCGCTGGCCATCCCGTGGGCGGTCACCAAGAGGCTCACCCCCGAGGAACAACGCCGTCATCTTCCCCTGATGTGCCAGATCCAGGAGATCATGACCGGCTCCCCATGGCACTCCAGCTCGCCGTTCAAGCGCGACCTGGACATCTTCCTGGCCGGGCACGCCGAGAACGACCCGGTAACGGTCACCACCTGCCTGGCCGGCGGCGGCGACGGTTTCGCCGTCCTGATGGCCGCCGATTACGGCTCACGCCTCGGCGACCCGCGGACGTCCTCCCTGATGCGCCACTGGATGACCGCCACCTCGGCGCGCCCCAAGGCCGCCTGGCTCGGGCAGGCCGCCGACCTGCTCACACCGGAGGCCGTCGTGCTCATCCGGGAGATCCTGGATCGGGTGCCCGCCTATCGGGAGTCGTCGGTCCAGCACCGATATGGCGATCGCACGTGGACCACGACGACGTACCTTCATGGGCGCACCGCCACGCTGCTGCGCGGCATGGTGTGGACCTGCGAGCTGATCGACGAGCCGTGGACGGTCCCACTGCTCGGGGAGGTGGCGCTGGCGGCGGGCATCGGGATGGGCGGGTCCGGCCCCAACTCGCGCTGCGAGATGCTGGTCAACGCCGCCCTGCTCGTACTGGGCCGGCATGGCGGTCTGGAGGTGGTGGCTCCGCTGGCCCGGATACAGGCCAAGGTCAGGAAGAAGTTGATTCTGACGAAGGTCGCACAGCTGCTGGACACGGTGGCCGCCCAGGCCGGGCTCAGCCGCGAGCAGCTCCTCGACCGGACCGCGCCGACGTTCGGGCTCGGCCCGGACGGCGTACGGGAGGAGAGGGCGGGCGAGCATGTCATCCGGCTGGCGCTGGACGAGACGGGCACACCGCTGCTGACCTTCCTCAGCCCGGCGGGCAAACCAGTTAAGTCGGCGCCGAAAGCGGTCAGGGAGAGCCACGGCGGGCTGCTCTCCGAGTTCAGGAACACGCTCAAGGAGATCCGCGGGACCCTGCCCGCCGAACGGTTCCGCGTCGAGCGGGCGCTGGCCGAAGACCGACTCTGGCGCTGGAGTCAGGTCGAGGAGTTCTTCCTCGACCACCCCGTCACCGGCGTCCACGGCAGGCGGCTGATCTGGCAGATCCTGCAGGGCCCCGCCGGGATACCGGTCAGGTCCGGCGACGGCTGGGAGCTCACCGATCCGCCCGGTCGCCGCATCCAACCCCGTGCCGACACCCCGATGCGGCTCTGGCACCCCATCAGGGAGACCGTCGAGGAGGTCCGTGCCTGGCGCGACCACCTCCTGGAGGTCGGGGCACGGCAGCCGTTCAAGCAGGTCTTTCGCGAGGTCTACCTGCTCACCCCGGCCGAGGAGCGATCCGGGACGCTCTCCAACCGCTTCGCCGGGCACAGGCTGCGGTACGGCCAGGCCAAGGCACTGCTGTCCGAACGCGGCTGGACCGGTCTCTCGCTCGGCCACTGGGACGCGGCGGGCGGCTCGGAGCAGGGCGAGGCCGTCAAGGACGTCCTCGGCTGGCAGGCGCGCTGGGACATGCACCTGCCCTGGGAGTCCTGGGAGACCGACGGTGGCGGCACCGCCGCGTTCTGCCTCAGCGGCCCGATCCGGTTCTATCGCGCCGACGAGGAGTCGTCGCGGGAGGAGTTCCGCAGACCGGCGCCGCTGACCGAGGTGCCGTCGCTGGTGCTGTCGGAGGTCATGCGTGACGCCGATCTCGCCGTCGGCGTCTCCTCCCTCGGCCTCGAACCCGAAGGGCAGGGTGACTACTGGCACTCCTACAACTTCGGCGACCTCGGCGAGACCGCCGAGATCCGCCGCGACGCCCTGAGGCGGCTGCTCCCCCGCCTGCGCATCGCCGACCGGGCCGAACTCACCGACCGCTTCCTGCGGGTCCGTGGTGACCTGCGTACCTACCGGATCCACCTGGGATCGGGCAACATCCTGATGGAGCCCAACGACGCCTATCTCTGCATCGTCCCCCGCAGCGGGTCCGACCAGGTATTCCTCCCGTTCGAGGAGGAGGGCGGCATGCTGTCGGTCATCATCTCCAAGGCGTTCCTGCTGGCCGACGACACCGCCATCACCGACCCGTCCATCACCCGCCAGATCAAGGTCTGACCCGATGTCCACCAGGAGAGCACGACAGGCTCGCCACACCGGGTCCGCGCCTTCCTTCGCGAAGCGAGCGGACCGGTGATGTCCGTTACCTGAGGCCGTCGCCCTGCTGCGGGCCGTCACCTCCAGAGACCGGCCGCAGGACGACGAGGAGAAGCTCACCGAACTGGCCCGGTTGTGCGCCCGGCGGCTTACGATCCGAGGTCATCGTCCCCGGTACCGGGCCTCGCCGGCAGTACGAGGCCTGCCGGCCGGGGGCCGTGCGACCTGTCGGCGGTCCGGCTCGCGAGGTCCTGTTCGAGGACGCACATCAGGCGGCTCCGGCGGCGGAGGGGATCATCGTCCCGGCCGGGTCGACGACGATGCCGACGACGTCCAGGTCCTGGATCATGCCGCGCAGGGCGGGCTCGCTGAGCCGTACCCATTCCTGCCCGGTACCGAGCGCATTGGCCAGGCGCAACGAAGAGGAGAAGGCCACCCCGGTTCTCCTGCCCGCAGCCGTACGGAACAGCCGCAGCGAGACGGTGAACCGCCCCTTCCGGACCGGGACGAACAACGGCGCTTCTGACATGTGATTCCTCCTTGGAGAACTCGTACAGAAAGCGACGCTACGGTCGGGCAAACAGTACGAATGCGACCGATACGGGATCTAGACGCCGGTCAGCGAAACCCTGACGCGTGATTGACACCCACACTGAGCGATGCCGGCGTTCTGGCCGATCGGCCCGAGGCCCTCGGGCCCGCAGGTCGTACCCCGTCATGGTCACAGGCTGCTACGCCGCACCCTGCTCACCACCGGCAAGGGCTGTGGGACCTGAGCAGGCCCGACCGTCCCGCGCTGGCCGCCCCCCTGGACGGCCACTCGCAGGAGGTGCACGCGGTTCCGCGGGGCCGGGGATGGAGCGTCCCTAGCGGAGCGAGGCCAGTTGGTCCGCCGCCACCACGGCGACCCACAGCATCGCGGTGATCGCGCCGATGGCCAGGGTCAGCGATCCCGCCTGCCCGCCCGACATCGCCCAGACGTCGCCGAGGGCGAGGGCCAGGCCGCTGAGCCGCGAGGCGGCGGCGAAGCCGGGACGGCCGGCGCGGGAGAAGTGGCGGCCCAGCACGAAGCAGGCGGCGATGAGCGCGGTGAACGCGATGGATCCGACGACCATGTGCAGAAGGGCGCTCCCGCTCATCGTGGTCGGCTGGCCCAGCGGGGTTCCGGCCGGGAAACCGTCGCCCGGGTCCATGACGAACACCCCGGCGGCGGCCGTCGCGACGCCGTTGACCAGGATCAGCCTGGGCGCCCAGGTGCCGCCGGGCGTGCCGCGCAGCACGCGGCGCAGGCCGATCGCACCGGCGACCGTCAGAGCCCCGCTGACCAGGAAGTTGGCGATCTGCAGCCAGCCCAGATCGCCGGTGCTCAGCATGCTCAGGGGGTGACGCGTCAGGTCGAAGCCCTCGCGGGTGAAGGCCTGGGCCAGCGACACGACCGTGAAGAGGGCCGCGGCGGCGACGGAGCAGGTGAGCAGGGTGCGCGTCACGGGGGTGACGGTGCCGGGCTGGACGGCGGTCATGATTGCTTCCTCTCTGGTGCGACGGGGATCCGTCGCCGTATTCGGTCCGCCGGTCTCACCCGGCCTCACTGACGCGTCGAACGAGGAGGGCGGGAATCGACACCGCCCACCGTCATCCCGCTGAGCTGCGAACACGTCTTCCCACCCGCATTCCCTGTCAGATCAGACCGCGGCCCAGGTCAGGCTGGGCATGTCGATTTCCGCCGGTCCGGATCGACGCGTAGCCGGAGACCGCCGAGGATCGGTTCTCCGATCACCCGAAGGAGATATGACGATGCAGTTCCTGGTGACGACCAAGGGCGGCGACGCGGCACTCCCGAGCGAGGGGGTCCACGCGGAGATGGCCGCGTTCGTCGAGGAGACGACCGGGGCAGGGGTGCTGCCGGCGACCCGGTGGCCTGGGCCCGGCCGGCCTCCACGTCTCGGCCTCCGGTGGCGAGATGACCGTCACCGACGGGCCGTTCACCGAGGCCAAGGAGGCCGTCGTCAACTTCACGCTCATCGAGGTGCGCTCGAAGGAGGAGGCCGTCGAGATCTCCCGGCGCTTCTGGAAGATCATCAGCGAGGGTGAGGGCACCATCCAGCAGGTATTCGGCCCACAGGACTGATCGGGTCCCGAGGTCTTGACCGTCGCGCGGTGCGGCGCCACCGCACCACGCGGTCGGGTGGCCGCCCATGACAAGCGCGGCGAGCCGCCAGAAACGGTATCGGCGACCGTAACAGACAGGGCGCACGCGTACTTTTCTGAAGGGTCGAGAAGGCGAACAGAACACCCACCCTCAGCGAGCCATTCCCTCAGGGGCGAACTTTAAAATGAGATCGTGAGGCTACGCGCGGATCCGATTTATCGACTGAGCCTCACCCTCATGGGGATCGCCCTCATCGCAATGGCCTTCGAGGGAACACGGTCAAGGCTTGCCATCGAGCCAGGTGTAGGCGGTGGCGGCATAGAAGACCCACTTGGCATGGTCGAAAGTGAACGCACCCGGCCGGATCGAAGGAAACGTGAGATGAATCCGATCACGCAGGCTGCCGCGGCCTGCCTTCAGCGGGAACGCCGGCAGAACGAGGCGCTTGCCCTCACCCGGCTGCGGGACACGTTGCTGCGGCTCGGTCTGGGTCGGTGGCCTGCCCGGGCGGCGTGCTCATGAACGCCCGGGGCGTGACCGAGATCGTAGCGCTGGGCACCGGGGTCATCAGCCCGGGTACCTTCACCGTGCTCGTGCTCATGGCGTTGATCGCCACGATGATGACCGTGCCGCTGCTCCGCCGCCTGGAACTGATCCCCTCGAACACCTAGATGTGATTTGCGTCACTTTTTAGTGGTCACCGCCGCACCGCTGACACCATGACCAGCACCTACTTCCCCGTACAGGTCAAGCCGCACCTAGATGATCGTTATATCGGGATTGTCAAGATCTAGTTGAAAGATCTTAATTTCGATACAACTGCACCTGTCTTTATATACGGCTTATGGCGCTCGCCACGGCCAATACGGGGCTTTCTTCTTTACGAATTGCGAGGCGTGGCGATGCTGCGTGCACGGGGTCGTGAGAATGTGCTGGGCCGGAGCCACTTCGGGCTCGGCCGAAGCGGTCCATCACGTTGGATAACCGGTACAGCTGTCGCCGTGGTGATTGCGATATTGCCCAGTTTCCTCCCGTTGGAGGCCATGGCAGTGACCGCCGATCCCCCTCCGGCGCGACTGGACATCCCGGGGTCGCCGACCTCAGGCACCTCGACGGCGGTTCCGACCCAGAGCTCGGGCTCTGCCGACGGCCTTCCTCACCTCGTGAATTCGGATACGACGCAGCCCGACGGTATAGGGAGGCCTGGCGACGGCAAGCGGCCGAAGGACTCACTGCCGTTGGAGAAGACTCCCAGCGTGAGCGACAAGCCGGCGACCAACGGACTGAACTTTCCGCCCCCGTTGCCCTGGGAAGCGCAAGGACCCGGTGCTCGTGGTACTCAAGCCGACGTCTCTCAGGCTTCCACGGTGCGAGCGCAGGCCGCAGAATTCAGCAAGGTCTCCGCATCGAGCAACAACGCGTCCTTCCAGCACGGCGCAGGCGATGCCAGGGCTCAATCCGCTGCATCCCTACCGACGGTGTCGGCGGTGTCGGCGACTCGACTCAGCCGTCGTTCACCGCCTACGGCGCCGACCCGGAATCACGGCAGCTCCGGCTGGAGACACAGGTCGAACACGACCCAGCAGCCGCCGGCCAAGGTTCAGGACTGATCTGGTCTGGTTCCGGTGATCTGTCCACCTCGAGCTGCTCGACATCGAGCAAGTGCTGGCTGCAAACACCCACGGTGACCTCGGGCAAACTGAAGGACGGATGGCTGATCCGCTGGCGGGTGCGCACCTCCACCTCTACCGGGGTG
>NZ_JOEQ01000008.1 GCF_000721075.1 Streptosporangium amethystogenes | reverse complement strand
TACGCATCCGCGGCGAGAAGGGCATCCGCTGGGGCGGACGCCCTCTCAAGGCCGCAGCCTGACAAACCCGGCGAACCAATGCGGTCACGGCACTAGCGGCTACGCGAACTCGTCAACCAGGGCTGGTGTGACGCATCGTGGAGGACGGGCCGCCCACCCGGATCACCTATTGCTTGATCGGGCAGGGGCCGCCCTGCACACCGCTCCTGATCACAACGATGCTGGGCGGCCATGCACCGCCCTGTCCAAGCCTTCTGAGCTGGCCGCCCTCCCGGTTCCGGTTCCCCTCACGTGCCACCAAGGGCCGAACAACTCGATGCGACGCCCGCGGTTCACTTCTATATGGCGACGCGGGCCAACTCCAAGACCTCCCCCGGAGAGATCTCGCGATCCCACGGGGTGGCCATCTCGGTCAGGAAGCGCACCGCCGCCATCAGCGCGTACGGAGTCTCAGGGCGCCCTGCCGCGTGCAGGACCCGCCAGGGCGAGCGCACCGTTGTCCCGATCATCAGCTGTGGCTCGGCGCACGAATCGGTGTCGGTGCTTTGGGTTTGGGTCAGGATGCCCACGTGCTGCCAGAACGCCAGCAGATCCGCCATGGTCTCCACCTCCGGGTGGCCGCAAGCCTGGACCAGTGCGGAGAACCCGTTATCCCAGTGGGCCCAGCTGTGCTCGTCGCCGATCATTTGCAGCCGCAACGTGTAGATGCCGGGGTATTCGTCCAGCTCGGGCATCTCACCGGCTGCCGGTATGCAGTCCAGGGGCGGCTGGATGCCGTCCCAGACACACGAGGTCAGCCACTGCTCGCCGTCCTCCCATCGTCCAGGGGCCCGGGCCGCGGCATGTGCGGCGATCTCCTGCGCCGAGGCGCGCGGAGCGTCAAGGAAAGCTCTGATGATCTCACTGGCGCGGGGGCAGATCGTCAGCCAGCCGGTCGCGTACACCCTGATGACCGCATGCGGCGCATCCGCCGGTCGCGGGACGTCGGGGTGGGTGAGGGTGATCTGGTGCGGTTGCGAGGGCAGAGTGGGAAGTTCCACCCGGTGGGGGCGTCGGCCGTAGCGGTCGATCCAGTCGTGGGCCAAGGTCAGCCGCTGGCACTCGATGGCGTCTTCTTCGGCCTGGCGGACCTTGTCGCGGGCGGCGCGCAGCTGCTCGCGCCGCTGTTGTTCGGTGGTGGTCAGATGCACGTGGCAGTGTTCGGCGCCGATGCCGGTGAAGATGCGCTTGGCGCAGCGCGCGCCTTTCAGGTTGACGCCGGAGCACTGGGCGTGCGGGAAAAGGTCGGGGCGGGAGGCCTCGCTCAGCGCCTGCAGGTGTTCGGCGGGGATGTCGGGTTTGGCGGGGGCGTACATCTCCGGGATGACCGCCTGGGGGTCGCTGCCGGCTTCGCGGGCTTGGGCGAATACCGAGCGCGGACGCGGCACCCCGCTGCTCCAGGAGGGGGCCAAGGGGAGGCGGGCTTCGACGATGACGCCGGCGTGCGCGGCGTTGATCAGGGCTTGGGTCGCCTCGTGCTGGATGGAGAGCTCTTCGGTGAGGTTGAGGCGTGCGCCGTGGATGAGGGACAGGATGGAGGTGATCTCCCATGACAGCTGGGCGGCTTGGACCAGCAGCCAGGCGGGTGAGTGGCCACCGTGGTGGTTGCGGCGTGGTACGGCGATCGTGCGTGCGGGGCGACGCGACTCCGTTGTGATCATGGTTGCCTCTTCAGGTTTGCCGAGGTGAGCAAAGGGGTCGCCGTCAGCTTCGCGGCTGCGCCGGGGCGGGCGCTGATCACCCTCCGTGATATGTACCAAACTTGGTACAGACCTTTGAGGATCATGCACGCCACCGTGGGTAAGTGCCCGTCCCGATCACGCCACGCCTTGCTGAGCTGCGCAGACAGTTCGGTCTGCGGCTGCGTGATGTGCGGGAAGGTCAAGGACTCAGCCAGGAGCGACTCGGAGAACTCGCCGATGTCGACCGCAAGACCATCAATCGTATCGAGAACGGCATGTACAGCCCTCGGCTGGACAACATCTTCCAGATCGCCGACGCCCTCGACATCTCGATCAAGGAACTGTTCACCGCGCATAGCCCCTCACCCAACAAATGAAGGCGTGCGTCCTATGTGCGATTACGGTCGGCGCCATGCCATCGCATTGAGCAAGGAGCGAGCCTCCGCGAGGATCGCCGGTCACGGAAAGCAGGCTCGTACGAGGGTGCCCATCGGCACCCGCTGCGCTTCGAGGTGGCACGGAAGCAGGTAATCGACAGCCAGGCCGGGGCGCTAGTCAGGTGCAGGCCTCGCGGTCACTCGCGGCGTGGCTGATTCGTGACCGTGCCCTACCCGGCCGCGAGCCCGTCGCTTAGTCCGCTTTGACCGCTTGATCACAGGCGGCAGCTCCACCACCTCAGGCGGCAAGTCGGCGCTCACGAGTCCGCCTTGGCAGGTCATCGTCCGTACTGAGCTCCGCCGTGATGTCGATGGTAGCGAGCTACAACGACACGATGCGCATATCGCGTTCCTGGATTTGAAAGGATCTCGTTCCAGCGAGGCTTGCTTCGGATGAAACGCTACCAACCCCGATGAACGATTGTTGAATGAAGAACGACCCCGTAACCATGGAATGGAGCAGCCGAAGGTGACGATAGAGGATATTTCGGTCAGCAATGTGTCGCTCAAGAAGCTGTTCGAGGAGTCCTTCTACACCATCGACTTCTACCAGCGTGAGTACGCATGGGGCGAGGAGGAGGTGCGGACCCTCGTCACCGATCTTCGTGACGCCTTTCTCGAAGGAGTCGAGGCTGCCGGGACCCGCAGGAAGCCCGAACCGATGCCGCAGTACTTTCTAGGGCCGTTCGTGTACTACGAGCGCGGGGACAACGTCCGCTCGCTCGTCGACGGACAGCAACGCTTCACCACACTCCACCTGATCTTCATGACTCTACGATCCATCAGCATCCGCCTCAACGCCCAAGGGCACACCGAGATGCTCACCTCGGTGATCCGCAACTTCGACGAACGATCCAAGCCCCGCTACCGAATCGGCGACGAGGAACGTGCCAAAGTCCTGAACGCCATCTATGAAGATCGGCAGTACGAGGGGACACAAGCCGACTCCCTGTCCGTACGAAACCTCTGGCGCCGGAGCCAGGACATCGAGCCGATGCTTCGCGAGGTCCCGGCCGAGTCCTACACGCGGTTCATCGAGTGGCTCCTCAACCGTGTCGTGATGGTCGGCATTCGCGCCAGCGACAGCAACAACGCCTTCCGCATCTTCGAATCGATGAACGACCGCGGCGCACGACTCACCGCTGTCGACCTCCTGAAGAGCTACCTGCTGGCCAACGTGGGTGAAGACGAGGACAAGCTCAATCACCAGTGGCGGCACATGCTCGCGGAGCTCACCACCGTGCGCGACGACCGAAGCGCGCCGGGGCACTTCCTTAAGGCCGCGCTCCAGGCCCGATACGCACGTCTAGACGGCGAGCACGACGACATGGCCGGAATCGAAAGCGCCCTCAATCTATGGGTACGCAGGAACGAGGACCATCTAGGCCTGCGAGGACGACCGGATCGTTTCCATGCCTTCGTTGAGGAACTCCTGCGCCTGGCGACCTTCTACCGCACCTTCCTACATGCCAGCCGAACCCTCCAGGACGGGTTGGAGGCGCTCTACTTCAACGCCAGGAACGGTCTCGACTCGCAGATGATCGCCATCTTCGCCGCGGTCAGGGCGGATGACATCTTGGTAGAGGCAAAAGACAAGGCTCGCCGTATCGCGGCCTACATCGATCGCTGGTACATACTAAGAATCCTGAGTGACCTCCCTGTCCAACAAAGAGATCTCATGGAGGCGATAAGCGCTCTCCTGCCGGGACTTCGCCGGTGTCGAACCGCCGATGACGTCAGTACTGTGCTCGCCACTCACGTCCAAGGGGAAGAACGCGAGTATGCCGTCTTGGAGGGGTTCGGCCTCCGCGGCACCAACCGTGGCCAGGTGAAATACCTGCTGGCGAGGTTGACCGCTTTCGTTCAGCAAGGGTGCGGACAGCATGGTGAGGTTCCCGACTACCTCAGCGACACACGCCCGTACCAGATAGAGCATCTGTTCGCGAACAAGCCGGAGCGGCATCGAGACGAGATCCCGGACGCTCTTCGCTTCCGCTCCCTGCGCAACCAGCTCGGAGGGCTGGTCCTGCTGCCTGACAAGGACAACGCGAGTCTCGGTGCGATGCCGTATGACGAAAAGATCGAGCTCTACGGACGCCACAACGTCCTCGTCGGAGTGCTCGACCAGAGATACCACCGCCGGTTCCCGGGGCTGCGTGAGTTCGTCAAGGCACACAAGGTGGAAAGTTGCATGCGCTCTTTCGGGACCAAGACGCCCATGGCCACCATCGTTCAGACGCGGCAGGAGTTGTACCTCCGGTTGTGTTCCAAGATCTGGTCTTTCGATCACATGGGACTCAGCGCCGATGACCAGGCGAAGTTCTCCGATCCCTTCCTCAAGCCCGAAGCCGACGAGGTCGCGCCCCCTCCAAGAAAGATACGTCTGCGAACGGATGTCGCCCGTATGGTCGCGGCAGGTGTCATCCAACCGGGTACGCGCATCGTCTTCACCCATCTGGGCTTCAACCACTGGGCGCAGATCAACGACGAGGGACGGATCACGTTGGAGGGCACAGGCGGCATCTACAGCAAGATCGATGAGGCAGGAGCGTTCGTGCGCGAGACACGGACTTGCGACGGCATGGGAATGTGGTACGTCACCCGCGAGGACGGTGAGATGCTCTCGCTGAGAGCACTGCGTGATCAGGCCGTCGCCGCAGGCGTTTTGGCCGGTCGCCGGATGTAAAAGCTTTGCTCGATGGCTCCACAAGTCTGGCTCGGATCCAATGGAACGAGTGTGCACTGGTTGGAGATCGCGACCGCCGCCACTCTGTCGTAGCGGGTGGCGATGCCTTTAAAGTGCTTGAGCCGGTTGAAGCAGCGTTTGACGACGTTGCGCCGCTTGTAGCGGATCGGGTCGAAGGCATGGCGGCGGTGTCCGCGGCGGGCTCGTCCGGCCAGTTGGTCGGCGCGTTCGGGAATGGTCGTGCCGATCTTGCGTCGGCGCAGTTAGGTGCGGATGGCGCGGGAGCTGTAGCCCTTGTCGGCGATCACATGGTCGGGCCGGGTGCGCGGTCTGCCGGCGCCGGCGCGGGGCACGCGGATGGTCTCCATCACGGCGGTGAAATGGGTGCAGTCGTTGATGTTGCCGCCGGTGAGGACGAAGGCCAGGGCAGGCCGCGTCCGTCGACGGCCAGGTGGATCTTGGTGGTCAGTCCGCCGCGCGAGCGCCCGAGCGCCTGTCGGCCTTGATCGGTCTGAGCTGGTTGCTGCCCGGGGGTGCCGTGGTGGGTCCCCCTTTACGGGCACCGGCCGCGTGCTGGTGAGCGCGCACGATGGTGGAGTCCACACAGATGGCTGACCAGTCGACCTGGCCGATCGCGTCGTCGTAGAAGCGACAAGCACGGCGTGCCGGTCGCCCAGCCCGGGGTCAGCCTGGCTGACAGTTTCATCCGCGAGCTTCATACCGCGATCGTGGAGCGTGTCCGCCCCGTCCCGGGCTACACCATCAAGCCACTACCCGAAGAGCCCGGCAGTCTCGACAACCCCAAGCAAGGCCTGTTGCTGATCACTGTGCCGCCCAGCGTGAACGCGCCACACGCCGTCCTGGACCCGACGGCGAAGGGCATGTTGAAGTTCCCCATCCGGCACGAGTCGCAGAAGTTCTGGATGAGCGAGTTGCAGGTCGCCGCCGCTTACCGGGGCCGCTACACCATGGCGCTCGACAGCGCCCAACGCGCATCCCAGGTCGAATCTGAGGTACTGGCCCAGCTCGCCCGCGCCCTGGGACACTCCCCCTTTTCACAGCCGGTGCTGACGGTGTCCCTGACGCCGGAGATGCCGGGAGAACTGACCATCACCACAGCCGAGCTCGACCGGGTCCGCCAGGACCTAGCCCGCGACGAGCTGCTTTTAGGCCGCCCCCAGGGTTCGGCGTTCTTTACCTCCACCGGGGTCGGCAGCCGCCGGTTCATCGCTTCAGGCCCGTTTTACGGGCGGACGGCATGGAGTCATCTGCACGCCGACGGCGCCGCCAGCGCGGTGTTCCCGCTGGAGATCAACGGCGTCGAGGGCAATACCACTGCGGTGTCAGATACCCAGATCGTGCTCCTGATCGTGGCGGCGCTGCGGTTTCTCGGCCGCCACGCGGCTGAGCGCGTCGGCGCGACCGGTACCGTTCGCTTGAGCGCCCGCGTCCTGACCGACGTGCGCCTCGCCTCGGCGGCCGAGCGGCCGCTGGCTGAGGCCATCGACCGGCTGCTGAAGCAAAGCTCACAGTCCCAGCCCTACGACCCGCAGGCCGATCTCATGATCGTGAGGGCTGGCGGGGCGTGGGCGGGAAAGGAGAGGGCCCGTGACGCCTACGGAGAAAGCACGGTCTTCCTCGATGACCTCCTCATCGATACCCAGCCGCTGGCGGCCGCGGCCGGTGAGCTGGCCGGTGCCGTGGTGCAGGCATACGGAGTGCCCGAACCCCGGCAGATCCGCCCCGGCGGCATCCTGCTCCCCCGCGAGTGGGATGGGTATCAGCCAGCGGTAGCCGAGTGGGCCCAAAGGATGAACATCCCCACGGTGTAATGCCGCCTCCCTCGCATCGGTCCCGGTGCGAGGGAGCGCCGCCCGATTCGTCCAGCGCATGCTGCGTGATCGAGACGGGCTGGCCCCCACCGCCGACTAAGGCGGGCAGCAGCTCGTCTTGGACGTCGCAGGAGACGGGCTCGCGATCGGCCACTTCACCGACCCGGCGGGGTTCGTGATGCTGCGCTCCCAGCGCCGCCCAGCCACGACTCACCCCGGGCAGAGCACCGCACGCTCCACGACGCGATTTGATCCACGGCCCCTCGCCGACTTGCGCAGAGAGCGCGGCGGTGGCCTGATGCTCGCTGCCCTGCTGGTTGACGTCGTCGTCGACAGCCGGCGGACGCGGTGCGGCGACGGTTGGGGGCAAACGACCGTGCTGGAGACCTTGGACGGGCTGTCGTGGGCGGCGTGTGAGGTGACTGTCGACACCGATGCCTTCGAAGTCACCCAGAGCGGGCCACGCTGTCTGTGGGACGAACTCCAAGACGTCTACATCGAATGGCTCTACGCCGGGAAACCGGAGCGCAGCTGGTTCGGAATCAGGATCTTTCCCGGCGGCCAGAAGCTATGGCTCGACCACCCCAACCACACCATCACCTGGAGCGGGCCACGCGAGGGCAACCGCCGCAAGAAGGGCACACCTCACCGGCAGACACCTGAAGCATAGGTCTGCCGCGCCTGATGTGGTGAGCGCTCCGGGCCGCGTTGCCGATCAACGCGACCGCGTGCGGAGCCTCGTAGGGCCACTGCGGAACCTGGTCGGATCGAGGCGGTCCGCACCGACTGGGCGGCTACGCCCCGTCGGCGCTGCGGTGCAGGGTGTTGCTGACATGGAGCTGAATCCGTCGCATCAACCTCACCGCCCGGTCGGTCACCGCTACTGGCTTGGGACCTCACCGACCTGCAGGCCACCTGGCTCGAGCACGGCATCGACGCCCTCCTGCCCGCGCTGACGCACATCCGCAGACCTGCCGCTCCGCGTCTTTCGCCGTCAGATTAGGCGGTCCGGTCATGCGGCACCGAGAAGGCACCTGGTCATCACCAGTCGTTTGTCTCCTCAGTCTCGACGTCGAAAAGACCCCATCCGAGCGGGGCGTGCCAGGCGGCGGCTCGCACAAGCCAGTCGTAAGTGCGGATCTCGATCCTGGCGCGCCGGGAGTGAAGATCACGGATGTCGGCCGCACTGTCGGCGGCATTCTCACGGCCCATGATGATCAGAGCGCGTGCTTCTGCGGTGATCCCGGGAAGGCCCAAACCGTTGGAGGAACGAGGTCGACGGGCGAGGTCGAGGTTAACCGAGAGCCATCGACGCCAGTCTTCGATCTGGTCGACAGCGTGGCGAAGAGTTGGTGCGATACGGCCGTTGCCCGGATTCGTCAGTCGTTTAGTCGGGCTCTCCAGCTCAACAAGGGTCCAATGCAGACCCGCTGAAGTCCGGCGGGCGATGAGAAAGTCCGCCATGTAGTGGTTGGCGAACTGTACTTGTGGTAGTACCCAGGTTCCGTGATTGCCGAAGACCGTATGGGCCAGGATGGATGGGTGCTTTTCCAGCACGACCTGCATAGGTCGTTCTTCGGTGGCCGTTGCGAGGGCGTCTTCGAGCGCCTCACGGTCCGCGAGCGTTGGGAAGCGATCTACTTTCCATCGAGAAAGCCGTTCCAGATCGCCATTGGAGACCAATTCTGGATGAAGGACGCGGGCGGCTGTCTCCTCGCGTGCTTGGTGAAGCAGTCCGAAAAAATCATTACTTTGCGGTTTGATGATTTGCTCGACGAGGTGAGGCCAGCTGCCGCGGCCGCCACCTCCGCGAAAGTTCAGTCGGCCCGTGACGCTGATGGAGGTGATCTGGTTGTGTAGTTTCCCGGCGAGAGCTTCTGAGGTGATGGCGATATCGTCTACCTCGGGCTGTAGTCGTTCAAGATGAGTGATGGAGCGTCGTGCCCGGGCGACCCGTATCCACGCATCAAGTAGATCACGGCCCTCGATTTCCTCAGCGCGGGGAATCCTCAAGCCCGTACTGGATGCCAAATTCTCGAGATAACCGTACTCGGCTTCTCCGAAATGCCATGTCCTCGGTAACTCCAAAGAGGTGCGTAGATGGGCGCGCAGCAGGGCTGCCGCCACAGGGGCGGGCATTGAGGGATCAATCGGCACTGCCAAAGCGCTGGCGATGGCCAGTTGGTCCTCGGACGGCTCGGTGCACAGTTGTTTGAGATCGGCCACGACCTTGCGCCAGTCGGTCTCTGCCATTGGCTTCTCCTACTACAGCGATTCCACAAAACCACAGAGGCCCATGAGACTCACCGTCATTGGGCACGGATGGACAGCTGAGGCAAGATGAGCAGGCAGACATGAAGATCACCGTGGCGGTGGCGCCGCTGCTGCTCTGCCTAATTCGGGAGCATGTGCGCATACACCTCACCACGGATCGCTGATCCGACCATCAGCCTCCAGCCCGAACCGCAGCAGATCATTCCAGCTCCCGCCCTTAACAGCTTCCTCTGGCAACCGCATCCGAGATAAGAGAAGCATCACGTTGCTGTACCCAGCGTCAACCGCCTGCCACACCAATCGCTCAGCACCTGCTCGATCCCCCTCCTTCTCCAGCGACTTCACTCGCGCCGCCAATATCCCTACCTTGGGGCCATAATTGCCCTTCAGCCAAGGTATTCTCATATTCGTATAAGCGGTTATCGCCCTAGCAATCCCCATGTCGGTCCCAGGCGGTGGGCTTTCGTCCAGCGTCCGCAGCCATTCCAGATCCGGTAACGCGCTAGAGTCTCCAGTAACAGCCGCGGTCCGAAGCAGTTGCTCAGCATTCGCTTGATTTGTGACCGCTTCCCACAACTCGGCCAACTTTTGCGACGCGTCGACGTCTCCCGCATCAGCCGCCGCTTGATACAGGGCTGCGGCGTGCCGGTAGCGGATGCGATGCTCGGCGGCGTCAGCCAGGATGACGAGGTCGGTGGCGTGAGCAGTGGCGGCCTGCCAGAACTCGGCCGGAGGACACAGGGAGTGACGCTGCTGGGCGCCGTGCTGTTCCAGGTAGTCGGCCAGCCGGTAGCAGGGCTCGCCATCGTCCACGGTGGTCGAACCTGCCGAGCTGCCGAGGCGGGGGCGGATGCGGGTCAGTGGCGGACGGGCGCCTCGGCAGGACTGCGGATCGGTGAGGTAGGCGAACGCGTGCTCCAGCCAATTGTCTGGGAGCAGGTCCAACTGGTCGCCGGTCAGGTAGCCCTCGGCGGCCTGTTCCAGGAATCGGCGCGGTAGGGCTGGGCGGTGGCCCAGGCGGCGGGCGTCCATGGCCACCTCCACGATGGCCCTGGCGGCGGGTTCAGCGTTGTTGTAGCGATCGATCAGGGCCGGGCCGCCGGCGAGGTATTGGGTCAGATGCCCCGAGGTGGCTCGGCTGAGGGCTTCGGCAAGCCGCGGGTCCGCGCTTTGGTCGGCGCGGCGGATCGTGGTTTCGTAGTCGGTGTCGGTGAACGCTTCCGGCAGGCTGATGCTGGTTCCCTTGAGAAGTTCCCGGACCTGGGCATATGGGTCAGGTGGAAAGCTGGGCCGGGTTGTCAGGGTCTCCCAGTACTTGCGCCATAGCGTGCCGACCACCAGTACGGGGCCTCGCTCGGGGGTGCCCAGGAGCTCACGCAACTCTGCGGTGATCTGCTCGCCGATGGCCGGATCGGCGGTCATCAGGTAGTCCTGGGTCTCATTCAGCCACACCACCGTGTGCGGGCCGATGCGAGCCAGGTCGGCTGCGGCGGCCGCGGGTTTTCCCGGGTTGAGGGGGTGCCACAGCCGCCATGGCTCGCCCAGGTCGCGAACCGCTTCCCAGCAGGCACGGGTCTTGCCGGTCGAGGAGTTGCCGACCAGCACCACCAGCCGGCAGGCTCCGGCCCGGACCTCGTCCAGGATCGCGTCCAGGGCGTCGTCGTGGGCGCGGCGGATGTAGGCGGGCAGGACGTCGTCCTGGCCGGGCGCGATCGGCCCGGCGGTGATGGCGGGATGCACCTCCAGCAGCAGCGGTTTCAGGCCGGTGATCGGTTGTCCCAGCCGCTTGGGTGGCCGGGAGGCGGCCAGCTGTGCGGCGGTCCACAGGCCGCGGGCCCGGGCGGCGGCCTCAGCCTCGTCCCAGCGCGCTTGGCGGGCCAGCACCGTGACCACGGCTACTACGTCGGCCTGTTTCGGAGGGTGCTGCTCTGAGCCGATGATCCGGTTGATGCTGTCGCGCCCAGGGGCGCCCGGCAGATCATCATCAGCGGCGATGGCGGCGGCGACCTCGTCCAGGGATGGGCGATCGGCCTGGACGTACAGCTCGTACAGCAGAGCCTTTAGATCGGCCAATGCTCCCGGCGGCACGCTGGGGCGCGCGATCGGCCGTGGCCGACGCTTGCCGCTTTCGGTCCCATCGCGACTCATCGCTTCATCATCACCCCCGCTGACGCGGCCCGCAGCCTCACGTGCTCACAACCTGGCAACGGTGAGCCGTCTCGTCGCAACTCATCCCGGCATCTCGAGACGGCCGGAGGCTGGTCTCAGCTGGCCAGCCCGCCCTTTCCGAACTCACCATGCAGGAGCCGACCATGTATCACCACCTCCCCGAGTGGATTTCGTTGATCGTCAGTGCCATCAATCTGGCCGCCGCCATCATTCGGCTGATCACCGCGCGCCTGCAGCGCCGCGGTGCTTTTCCGGCCTCCAAAGCCACTGGCACCTCCCGGCCGGAGCCGGAGTCCTCCACCAACCCTGAAAGCCGGTAAGAGCGCCGAGCGGGGGCCGGAAGTTTCTCCCGGCCCCCGCCCACTGGTGCGCATCCGCGCCTTTGGAGTGGCTCTGCATGCCGCTTCACTCTTTTGTGCGGGCGTGTCGGGCGACGTGTTCAGGCGGCCGTCACCCCATACTGATCGAACATGTATTCGATATGGGATGCCCCAGGCCCGCTGCCGCACCGGGGAGGGCTCATGCCGGGGGACGAGTTCGTGCATCTGCATGTCGCGTCGGGGTTCTCCGCCCGCTACGGGGCCTGCCACCCGCAGGACCTGGTGCGCGGTGCGGCGGATCTCGGCATGGAGGCGCTCGCGCTGACCGACCGGGACACCGTGACCGGTGCCGTCCGTCATGCCAAAGCGTGCATGAAGGCCGGGGTGCGCCCGATCTTCGGCGTGGATCTCGCCGTCGGCGCTTTCACCCCTGCGCTGGCACGTCGGGCTCGGCCACCGGTGCGCGGTGACGCCCACGTTATGGAGCCGCCGCTGCGGATCACTGTGCTGGCCCGCTCGGCCGCTGGGTGGGGGCGGCTGTGCCGTCTGGTCTCGGCCGCGCACGCGAGCCCGGCCGACGGCTTACCCGTCGCCTCCTGAGAGGCTCTGCGCGAGTACCTGGGCGAGGGCTTGGCGGTGTTGCTCGGTCCGACTTCGGAGCCGGTGCGCGCGCTCACTGCAGGGCGGTGCGATATCGCCGAGATGAACCGCGCCGGGTTTTGTGGAGACTGGTCTGCCCCGGATCCGGGGCAGACCACCGACTCCACCGAACTCGGGGTACATCACCGGCGTTTGCCCTTCGTCAATCGGCGGGCCGTTCCGGTGGGGCGTTGCGTTCGGCGAGCAGGCGCTGGACGACCTTCTCGGCTGCGCGCTTCAGCCGCTGCTGAGCCTGCTCCTGACCTTCTTGCTGCTCACGTAGCCGGGCCTCGGCGGCCACGGCTACATCCCGCTGGTCGCAGGCCTGTTGCAGGAACTGCTGGTGAGATTGGCATTTGCCGGCGAAGTCCGCGCGTAGTTTGGCGATCTGCCCGTTGAGTTCCACCCGTATCCGGTCGGTTTCGGCGCGGGCGCCCTCGGCCCCCCAGCGCCTTGTTCCAGGCGGCCTCAGCTTGCTCGGTTCGGCCGATCCGGCGTGCAGGTCTTTTCCGGCCTGGGCGAGCTCGGTGGCGCGTTCGGCCAGCGTGCAGAACGGCAGGATCAGCTCGGCCGAGGTGGCCACGCTGAGCGCGCTGGCGGAAAAGCCGTTTCCGCCCTACGCCGAGTGACGGCCACCGGATGCGGTACCTGCACACCCCATCACTATTCGGCGTAGGGCGGCCGTACCCTCGCCACCAATCAGATCGGCATCGTCCTCCTCGCGCCCTGGGCGAACGCCTGGCGCAGTCACCATTCGGCCGAAGGGCCTTGATCGGTCTATGTCGTACCCTGGACGGTCACACTTCTCTATGGCGTAGGACGGGCTGGCGCATGCTCGATAGGTGGCTCACCGAACAAGGTCAGGGCGAGACATCCGGCATTTTGCACGTGCGACACCTCACCACCAACCATGAGATCGACCCGCAGGCCGCACAGGATTGGCTCGGCCACGAACTGCTGCGCAACTATGTGCCGACCGACGAGCTGAACGTGCTGGAGACGGTCTTTCGTGATCTAGCGCTGCCCGGGCTCGCCGATCACCTGATCAAGCACAAGTTCCCCTCCGATCCCAAGGTCCGCAGCGGCGATTTCGGTGAGGCGTTGAGCGGGGCGTTGTTTCGCCGTGTGCGGCGCTGGTGCGTGCCCATCTTGAAGCTGCGCTACAAGCACCGGCCCGACCAGCCGGTGCAGGGAGCCGACTTCCTGGCTTTCCGACTGCGGCAGGTCCCGCCGGTGGTGGCCTCTCCAGAGGTCAAGACGCGCCTGGACAAACGCTTGGAGGTGGGTCTGCAGGCGGCAAAGAGCCTGCAGGGCGTCATGGACGACCTGCCCTCCAGCATCACCTTCGTAGCGGCCCGCCTGTCTGATCGCGGGCTGGCCCTGGGCAGCCGCATCGGGCAGTTGCTGGTGTCGGAGTTCCGCGTGGAGCGGCACATCGTGCTGGTCCAAGACGAGCGGCACTGGGATAGGCGGGTGGTCGAGCGGCTGGAGCCGGAGCTGACCGAGCAGACGGAGGTGACAGTGATCGTCCTTCCCGAACTTCGGGAGCTGATCGGTGATGCGTACGCGTCGGCCGCCACGGCGCCAGCCCGAAGCGCCGCCCGTCGTCGCGAAGGCACCGACCACCAGACCTTTGACGCCGACCATGATCGGCGCAGGCCAGAGCCGGAAGTCGTTGATGCGTGACTACGACGGGCGGCTGGCGCGCCTGGCCGCCCGCGCCTTCGACACCGACCAGCGGCGCACCTGGCTACGTCAGCTGCGTTCAGCCACCTTGCTGGAGCAGGTCCGTCACCCGGACACGCCTCGGCCGGCCTTCACCTTCGACCCGGTGCACGTCGCTCAGGCCGCGGATCTGGTCCGGCTGGCCGAGCTGACCCGCACCGGCCGCGAGCGGCGCCGCGATCCCGGGCAGTTGCCGACGATCGCACAGGCCTACACCGACCTGGCCGCCGCCCACCCCGGCGGGACGCCGCGCCGCCTGGAGCTGCTGGCGGTGGCGGCCTCCACCTGGAGTCTGGCCGGCTACCAGGCCAACGCCGCCAAGCTCGCCAGCGACTATCTGGCCGAGATCGACCTCGCTGCGGGGACCGCGCCTGCGGCGGTTCCGGTCCTGGAGCAGGCCGCACCGGCGGCGATCGCGGTGCTGGTTGGCGTGATTTTGCGACGTGACCTCGGCGAGGTCACCCGGCTCGGCGCGCTGGCCGAGGAGACCTTGCCACGGTTGGGAACCCGGATGCTCGCCGCGGCCGGTTCCGAGCCGCTTGATCGCGCCGACGCCGCGGTGCTGGCCGCCTACGGGCTGCTGGGCCGCGCCGCCCGCGCGCTGGCCCGGTTCTGGCGACGTGGCGAGCGCGCCGCAGGCACGGCCGCGCTGACCGACCTGCGCCAGGCGGCGCAACTGGTGCTGCAGGCCAACATCGTGGACACCTGGGTGCTGCTGGACAACCTCGCGCATGTCGTGGAAGACGCGGTGGCCACCTCACCGTGGCGGCTGCTGCGACGAGCGCCGACCTGGAACGGGCGGTGGGAGCGATACCTGCGGGCCCGTGCCCTGGCCCAGCCGCCGGTGGTGCAGGTGTGGCCGTCTCAGCGGCAGGTGCTGGAGGCAGGTCTGCTGGATGCCGATCAGCCGCACCTCACCGTCACCATGCCGACCTCGGCGGGCAAGACCCACCTGGCCGAGTGGGCTATCCTGCACGCCCTGGCTGTTGCGGCCGCGCCCGGGCGGCTGCCCAAGCTGGCGGTCTACATCGTGCCCTCCCGCGCACTGGCCTCCGAGGTCGAACGGCACCTGGCGGCCAGTCTCGGCCCGCTCGCGCTGCGTGTGTCCGGCTTGTTCGGCGGCGCCGAACACGTCGGCTACGAACTGCAGCTGCTCGCCACCACCGACGTGCTGGTGGTCACCAGCGAGAAGTTCGACCTGCTGCTGCGCAATGACCCCGATCTCGCCGAGCGGCTCGCGCTCGTGGTCGTCGACGAAGGCCACCTGCTCGGTGAAGGTGAGCGCGGGCTGCGCCTGGAACTGGTCGTGACCCGGGTGCGGCAAATCTCATCGGCTGCTCGGCTGCTGATCTTGTCGGCGGTGCTGCCCAACGTCGACGACGTGGCCGCCTGGCTCGACCCGCAGCGCCCGCACCTGGCCGCGGTGAACTGGAGCCCCTCCCAGCTCAACATGGGCGTCTTCACCTGGAAGGGCCGCAAGGCCGATGGCCAGCAGGGGTTTGTGGAGTATCGCTCCAGCGACGCCGACCACGCCTTCTTCCTGCCGTATGTGCTGAGCCGGCACCAGCGCCGCACCAAGCTGTTTCCCGAGGAGACCAAGGACGTCGCCGCCGAGCTGGCGCTGCACTACCAGCAGCTGGGACTTGTCTTGATCGCCGTGCCCAAGAAGGCCTCCACTGCCACCGTGGCCCGTGCCGTCCGCGCGGCCGCCGACCGCGCCGACGTCGTGCTGGGCGCCGATGACAGCGGCCTGGTCCCCCCCGACCTACGCGCCCACCGCGACCGGGTTATCGAGGTCATCACCGAGTACGCCGGTGCCGACCATGAATTGGTCGCTCTGGTGGGCCACGGCATCGGCTACCACCACGCCGATATCCCCGAGGCGATCCGCCAGGAACTGGAAAAGGCCTACCGTGCTGGCGCCCTGCGTGTCCTGGCCGCCACCAGCACCTTGGGCCAAGGCGTCAACCTCCCCGCCAAGACCGTTATCGTCGCCGGTATCCACCGCGGTCGCGACGACCGGCTATCGGTACGCGACTTCCTCAACATCGCTGGCCGGGCCGCCCGCCCCTTCCGCGAAACCGAGGGCCATGTCATTCTCATCGCCAAGACCGAGGACGAGGCCCGCGCGCTCCGCCGACGCTACATCGACTCTCCTGAACTCGAGCCGATCTGGTCGACGCTGATCCGGCTGTATGTCACCCTGGTCCGGGCCCGCTTGGGGAGCAGTCTGCCGCAAGGGCGTGATGTTCCTGCTGACCTGGAACTCCTCGACCCTGACGATGGCACCGCAGCTGCCGAATGGGCCGCAATCGTGGATCTGCAGCTGCTGGCGCTCCTCGCCGAAGAGGTCGTCGGAACTGACGATGAGACGCTGCTCACCGCCGCCGTCGATCAAGCACTCGGTGCCACGCTGGCCGCCGTTCAGCTAGGGGATTACCCCCTAGCTCCGTTGACCCGTTTCGCTAGCCGCCGCATGCGCGCGCTAGCCGTCCGCATTCCCGACGGCACGCTGCGCGCCACCTACCTGCGCACCGGCCTGAGCCTGGACGGCTGCGCCAGCGCCCAAGCCGGTGCTCGCCACCTGGCCGCGCTGGTGGACCTCGATCCGGGCCTGCTGACCGAGGAACGCTGGCCTGAGCTGCGCACCCACCTGCTGCACCAGGCCCTCACCGTGGCCGAGCTGCAGCGCTCGGCGCTCCGGGAGAAACTCCCCGACCTGACCGTGCTCGTCGAGCTGGCCACCGACTGGATGGACGGCCTCGGCGTTGACGAGTTGCGCCACCGGCACGGCACCCGTCTGGCCCTGGCCGATCCGATGCGGTTCGCCAAGGTGCTGGATCGGCTCATCGTCCACGACCTGGCCTGGGTGCTCTCCGCCATGCTTCAGCTGTGGGAGCACGAACGCCCCGACCTTCCCCTCACCGGTCCGATCTCCGCATGCGCCGCCATGGCCAAATACGGCGTCAGTTCCGAGCCGGCCTGCTTTGCCGCCAGCATCGGGGTGCGCAACCGCCGCGACGCCGTCACCCTCGGCCAGCTGTACCCGGCCGCCCCCGGCCAGGGCTTCCCCCACTTCGTGACCTGGGCTGCGACCCTCACCTCCGATGCGGTCGCCCCCCTGGTCAGCGCACGCACCGCCCAGCTGTTCCTTCAGCGGGCCGCAGCCCTGATCACCCCACGCACGGCCCTTGATTTGGCCATCCAGGAGGCCGGCACAGTAATCGTCCCGGTCCGGGGCATCGCCGCGTTGCGCACCGCATCTTTCCTCGCTGTTGTCGATGACGGTGAGGAGGTGCTGCTGCGCCGCGAACGCGGCAACGCCGCTGACCCTCAAGCCATCGCCGTCTACCTGACCGCCGATGTCAAGATTGGCTACGTGGCGCGCGAGGTCGCCCAGGTCATCGCGCCGCTTTTGGACCTCGAAGACGGACCCGTCGCCCACGCCGCACTGGACCCGCTTCCTGGCCGCACGTCCGCGGACCTCGAACGCCGCGACGCAGTCACCATCCGCATCACGATCCGCTGAGTCGACCCCCGATAAATCCAGACGCTGCTCCGCGGCGGACAGCTGTTGTCGCCCCGCCTCGGACATCGGCTGCGGCAGTGTGCGAACGGAAACGGCCCAGCGGGCCGTAGCGCTCACGGCTCACTTACGCGGCCTAGAGCCTTGAGAAGATCCTTACAGGGTCGATGCGCTACGCGGATGCCAGCAAGGAAAGATCAAATACGCCTCATTCGGGTCACAGCGTAGGAGAGAACCGTGCTTAAGAAAATCGCAGTGCTGAGCCTTGCCAGCGGGGCAATGCTAGGAATGCTTGGCGTCACCTCGGCGTCCGCTTCCGTGGAAGAAGAAGCACGGCGCGTGGTGATTTCTGGGACCGTCTACATCATGGACGATGAAGCTGTCGGGGCCAACGTGCGTTGCCATGCCGGTGTGACGGACAACGACGTCGTCGTCACCAGCCAGCAAATGGTTATCAACCAGAGCTGGTCCTGCGGTGGGGGGTCCTCGCCGAACTGATCGGCTTCGTCGATCTGCTGCCGGGCAACGTCATTCGCTACCGGGGAGGTCATCATGCGTGAGGGTACCTGCGGCTGCCAATCAGACCCGATCCGCGCGCGAAAGGGCTTCAATCAGGTCATCATGCCGGGAACGCAGGCACGTGTGGCCACCGGGCGGATGGAATGGAGCGGTGGCGATGTCACCGACATCACCTTGCAGGTGCTTAACACCACCCCGTGACCCGCTGGTGAACAGCGGGAGGAGTATCGACCTAGGAAGACACGGGTCTTCAGATCTAGGCGAGCACTCCGACCCGCACATCTTCATGGGCAGACCTAACGCGGGGACTGGCCGATGCATCGGCTGACGGCGAACATAGGGGCGTGGACCAACGTGTCATGCTGCTCGCTCCTGACCACGTCTCCGATGAGCTCGGCGGAAGCTACCAGGATGCCTGCCAGGCGCTGGATCTGGAGCCGACTCCCGGCGGCTATGCCATCTATCTCATGGACACCATGAACCACCGGACCACTGTCATCTGTGCCAACACCGGTCCGGTCCGGCAGGCGAAACAGGACTACGAGTCCGGCGGGGAGGGCTCACTGGTCAATGCTCTGAACCTCGATGACATCCTCGACATCCGCATCGGCTGGCCCGAGGAATGCGGCGGCGGGCCACGCTGTCAGTTCTGCCGAAACCCCGACCCAACCTGGCTGTACGAAGGCGCCGACGTAGAGGTTCTCCTGGGGGCGCCGCCCTTCGATATCGGCTCGCCGCAAGTCATCGGTACGGACGTGGTGGGTTGCATGGACTGGTATGCCTGCGACGTCTGTCATGAGCTGATTCAGGCGGCTGACCAGCATTCCTGGCACCGGCTCTTGGACCAATACGGCTTCAGCCACGTGCCCATGCCAGTGCAGGCCGCCTGGTGCGAGTTCTGGCTCAACCACCGACGCCCCGAGCCCGCACCGCCACCGGCATGGACACCGGCGCGACGACGCGCCACGGCCAACCACCTCCGTCTGCACTGGGATGAATGGGCCGCGAGATATCCCCTGGACGACGTCGTTTTCACCAACGAGCCGGGAAGGCCCGAACTGGCCGGGGTCGATCGGGCCTTGGCCATCGCTCGCGCCTACCTCCACCAGCCGCCGCCGCCAGGCAGGATCCGCAGCTATCCCGCGGGCCCGGCCAGCATCGTCCGCGCCGACGGGAACGACTGGAGTCTGATTGGCCGTACCGACTCTCACGCGATCATCCTTCTCGACGATGTTCCTGAGGTCCTTCACCCACTCAAGGGCCCTCAGACCACGTCGCTGCTGCGCGGCTTGGAGGAGCTCATAGGCGCGCCATAATAGTTTGCCGAGAGCCCGATGTTGGTGGTCGGCCTCGGGGAACAATGGAGCAGCCCTCAGCGACCTCACAGACGAACAACGAGAGGAGATACGCACGCTGGTGCGCCAGATCGCCACAGAAGAGCCCTCCGGGAGACTGTAGAAAAACGGTGTAACTCCTGATCAAGGAATACACACCTGATGAGTATTGTGATCCAGGCATCCGAAGATATGGACCTGGAGAAGGCTGCGGTGGCGCGGCGAGACGATCGTGAAGCGTCGGATCAGGAACTGGTCGACCAGGCCCGCGCTGAAGGCCTGGAGTTGGTGGGTGAGAATGGGCTGCTGGGCCGACTGGCCAGGCTGGTGCTGGAGTCGGCGCTGGAAGGTGAGGTCCCGACCATCTCGGCTATGACAAGCACAATCCGGCCGGTCGCGGCAGTGGGAACGTCCGCAACGGCGTCCGATCCAAGACAGTGCTGACTGAGGTCGGGCCGGTGGAGATCACCATGCCGCGGGATCGGGATGCCAGCTTCGAGCCGAAGATCGTGCGTAAGCGTCAGCGGCGACTGTCGGGGGTTGATGAGATGGTCATCTCCCTTGTCGGTCAAGGGGCTGAGCACCGGGGAGATCTCCGCGCACCTGGCCGAGGTCTACGACGCGCAGGTGTCCAAGCAGACCATCTCCACCATCACCGACAAGGTACTGGAGGGTATAGCCGAGTGGCAGAACGATCGTTATCTGGGGTTGTCAAGCGAACCGGCTGGTCAGCCACTTGAAAGTCGTTCAGGCACATAAGGCAAATAGGTGGGCCGAAGCTGATCCGTCTGGTGTGAGGCTGCACCAACGATCGAAGATGCCTCCTTGTGCGGCCGGGGTATGGGCTGCTGAGGACTCTCACAGCAGAGCGTAGGGCGAGTGAGGGCAGCGCGCGCTGGCAGGCCGGGAGCGTGCCGCCCATCCGGCCTACATGTAGCGCCCGGCATGGGAGCTTTAATCCCTCTTCTGGCGAGGATAGGAGCTGGCAGTCGCTTGACTTGGGTTTTGATCGCGTTCAGGTCGGCAGGCAGCGGCACCCGAGTCACGCTCTTGCCGAGCTTGAACTACTTGTGGTGGCGTTGCCATCCTCGTGATCGTGGGTGTGTCAGTGGTAGGCGGCCACGGCGGCGAGGTAGAGGGCGAGGGTGGTGGCGGCCGCGCCCGCGCCGGTGAGGATCGCGTTCGCGGTGCCGGCTCCGGCGCTGCGGGCGATCAGCGCGGTGGTGATCGCGATGTTGAGGGTGACGGACAGGGCCAGCAGCAAGGACAAGATCTCTACCAGGCTCATCAGGGGCTCCCGGTGCGGTCGTGGTGGGCGCCCCCCAGGGGGCGGGGAGCGGAGGGCACAGCCGAGGCTTCCTGTCCAGGTGGCCGTCCAGCAGGAGATGCGTCGCAGGTTGGACACATCCAGGGGAAAGGCGCTGCTAGCCGCTTTAGGGTGCAGTGCACGGGAAGGGCCGTAGCGGCCCGGTGTCCAGGGGGTAGGTGGACACCATTGCCCGTGCGGTGAGCGAAAGGGCGCCAGGATGGTGGACGCTGCGACCAGAACACCGGAGCCGGACTTCCCTGCGATGCTCGCTCAGCTGGCCGCGTTCCGTAATGAGCAGCTGGGGCGACACCCCTCGGACCGTGCGCTTGCCGAGGCTGTGAAGGTCAGTCCGACCACGGTCGGGGACTGGTTGCGCGGGGACCGGTTTCCCCAGCGGCTCGACCAGCTACTCGCGCTGGTGCGGGCGGTGCGGGTGCGGGCCGAGCGCGCCAGGTTGGCCGAGCACGTCGCGGCGGCCGAGCTGCTGGACCTGGATCGGTGGCGTCTCGCCTACGCCGCCGAGGCCCGCCGGCGGGCGGGAGGGACCCGCGCCGCGGTGCTGGCCGAGCAGGGCCGCGCCGCACTGGAGTGGTTGTCCCCGGGCCGTCCGCTGAAGCAGGTGAGCGATCCGTTCCAGCTGGAGGTGCACCACGCCATCGACGCCGACAGCGGTGTCGACAGCGGGAGTGCGGGTCTGCCGGAACTGCCGGTGTACGTGCGACGCGACCATGATCAGGCGCTGGGGGCGGTGGTGGCGCAGGCTAGGGCCGGGGAGAGTCGGGTCGCGGTGCTGGTGGGCGGATCCTCCACCGGCAAGACCCGGGCCTGCTGGGAGGCGCTGCACCTCTTACGCAACCAGCCAGAGGAGTGGAGGTTATGGCATCCCATCGACCCAACTCGTGCTGATGCCGTGCTGGCCGATCTGGAGCGAATCGGGCCGCGCACTGTGGTGTGGCTGAACGAGGCCCAGTTCTACCTCGCCGACCCCGCCCTGGGAGAGCGCGTGGCCGCCGGGGTGCGGGAGCTGCTGCGCGATACCGAGCGGGGCCCGGTGCTGGTGCTGGCCACCTTGTGGCCGACCCACTGGGATGCTCTGACCACCCGTCCCAGCGCGGGCATGGTCGGCTCGGATCCGCATGCGCAAGCCCGGGAGCTGCTGGCGAGGCACAAGATCAAGATCCCGGACGCCTTCACCGGCCCTGACCTTGCCGCGCTGGCTGTTCAGGCCGCCCGCGACCCCCGGCTCACCGAGGCGGCCGAGCGCGCCCGAGACGGTCAGATCACTCAGTACCTGGCCGGGGTCCCGGTTCTGCTGGACCGCTACGCCGAAGCGCCGCTGGCGACTCGGGCGCTGATCCACGCCGCGGTGGATGCCCGCCGACTGGGATGCGGACCGCGTCTTCCGCTGGCGCTGCTGGCCGAGGCCGCTCCGGGCTATCTGACCGAGGCCCAATGGGAGCAGACCAGCGACGACTGGCTGCAGCGCACCCTGCAGTACGTGACCACCCCCTTCACCGGCATTCCGGGCATCCTCACCCCCATCAAGACCGGTGCACCCCGCAACCGCCGCGGCTCTGCGTCTGAAACCCAAGCCCGTGCGACGTCCGGGCCGCTGTACCGGCTGGCCGACTACCTCGACCAACATGGCCGCCGCCACCGCGCCGAGGAGATCCCGCCCATCGACTTTTGGACCGCAGTCGCAGCGCACGCTCATCCCAGCGACCTGACCGCCCTCGCGAATACCGCTCGGGCCCGTGGCCTGTACCAGGACGCCGCCCAGCTCTACAAAAATGCCACCACCTACGGTGATTCCCGGGCTGCGCCTGCCCTTGTCGACCATCTGCACGCCCTGCACCCCACCGACCACCGCCCCGCCCACTGGGCCGCCAATCACACTGCCCTTGATAACCCGTTCGCGGTGGGCTGGCTGCTGGACAAGTTACGAGAGATCGAAGCGCGTGATCAGATCGCCGTGCTGCTGGCCCGAGACCCCGCCACTCAGGCCCCTGTTGACAACCCACGCGCGGTGAGCATGCTGCTGGACAAGCTGTGGAAGGTCGGGGCACATGACCAGCTCACCGTGCTGGCCGGACGAGTCGCCAATCACATCTCTTTCGACAACTTACGCATGGTGAGCATGCTGCTGGACAAGCTGTGGAAGGTCGGGGCGTATGACCAAGTCACCGCGCTGCTGGCTCGAGATCCTGCCGCCCACACCCCTCTGGAGAACTCGCAGGAGGTGGGCAGGTTGCTGGCCAAGTTGCGGGAGGTCGGGGCGCACGATCAGGCCGCTGCGCTGGCCGAACGAGCCATCGCCCACGTTCCTCTCGATGACCCGCAAGAAGTGGGTTGGCTGCTGGCCAAATTGTGGGAGGTCGGGGCGCATGATCAGATCGCCGTGCTGCTGGCCCGAAACCCTGCCTCCCACGCCCCTTTGGGTGACCCGCAGGAGGTGGGATGGTTGCTGGCCAAGTTGCGGGAGGTCGGGGCGCATGATCAGATCGCCGTGCTGCTGGCCCGAGACCCCGCCTCCCACGCCTCTCTCGACGACCCGCGCGCGGTGGGCTGGTTGCTGGACGACCTACGGGAGAACGGGGCGCACGATCAGGCCGCTGCGCTGGCCGAACGAGCCATCGCCCACGCCCCTCTCGATGACCCGCAAGAAGTGGGCTGGTTGCTGGACAAGCTACAGAAGGTCGAAGCGCATGATCAGATCGCCTTGCTGTTGGCCCGAGACCCCGCCTCCCACGCCCCTCTGGAGGAACCACGTGCGGTGAGCATGCTGCTGGACAAGCTGCGGGAAGTTGAAGCGCATGATCAGATCGCCTTGCTGTTGGCCCGAGACCCCGCCTCCCACGCCCCTCTGGAAGAACCACGCACGGTGAGCATGCTGCTGGACAAGCTGCGGAAGGTCGGGGCACATGACCAAGTCACCGTGCTCGCCGAACGGGTCGCCACTCACGCTCCCCTCGACAACTCACGCACCGTGGGCGTGTTGCTGGACGGACTGCTAAGCGTTGGGGCACACGATCAGATCGCCATACTGGCCAAACGAGCCGCACCTCGTATTTTCCTCGACGACCCGAGCACGGTGAGCATGCTGCTGGCCAGGCTACGGAAAGTCGGAGCACATGATCAGATCGCCGTACTGGCTGAACGGCTGGTTGCCACAGGGCACTTCACCCAGTTCATCGCAGTTGTTAACCAGCACGAGCGGTTTCGGTTCGGGTGTGAACCTGACACGACTGCTGCTGCCCCGTGGACGTGGGATGACCTGGAGTGATCTGATAGGAGATCCAAGCCTTGAAGGGGCCGCTGGCAGAGGGGGAGCGGAGCGTTCGGCCTGACGGTGGGTGTGTTGAGCCTCGCATAGTCGAGCCTCGGCGGCTGCGGCGTTCCGATGTCACATGGCGAGTCCGTGAGCTGGGCATTCCTCTGAGTCCGCGCTCCATGTCACCTTGATCGTTCCAGGTTACGTGTCATTTCCCTAAGGGGGGTGCTGTTCTCCTGCAGCGCCGCCTCAGTTCCTCTTCGGATGCCTTCAGCGCCTCTCGCAACCGAGCACGTTCGGCTTCGACCTCCCGCAGTCGGGCTGTTCCCGCTTTGAGCCAGTCGCGTTCCGCGAGCAGGGTTCTGAGCTCGGCCGTGGCCAGTTCCAGGTCGGCCGCCAGCGCTTCGGCCGAGGTGCCCGAGCTCAGTTCGGCCTCGCGAACGGCCTGCCTTGTTTCTCGATCGCTTCCTCGATGTGCTCGCGCAGTTCCTCGGCGTATACCAGCCAATTCGAGACGCGGGCAGTGCGAGCGAGTTTGAGGAAGGTGATCTTCTCTCCGACCTCGGACACTCCTCGAGGGTCTTGAGTACTCGGCGCTTGATCTCGCTGTCGCGCGCTCAAGGCATGTTCCATCGAGGGCATGCCAGGTGTTTCGGCCGAGCCCGCGATACCGGTAGAGGTCCAGAACGGCGCAGAGGCTGGCAGCGAAGGCCCGTGCGGTAACCAACTCGTCGACGGGGAGGCGCTGACGCCTGCTGCGGCGCCGAGACGCCGCTGTCAGTGCCAGAAGCCTTGATGTGTGGAGGAAGATGGTCGCGCATCCGCCGTGATGGGCCGCCAGATCGTCAGCCTTCCGCCCACGCCCCCGGGAGAGATGCGATGACGAACAAGAACATGCCCCCGGGCGCCGGGTTCTGTTTCGGGATCGGCCTTGGCTTGGTCTTCGGGATTGCCTTGGACAACCTCGCCATCGGTGTCTCGCTGGGTGTTGCCCTGGGTGCAGCCTTCAGCGCACGGAAGAATGACGACGGCGAACGGTCAAGTACTTCGCCGTCAAGGCCAACTGGTAATTGAGCTTCCCTCCGCAGTTCGGACAGCAGCGGTGTGACATCAGGCTCCTGAGCCCGGCGGCTGATGACGCCGAATGACTTCCTAGACTGCTCAGTGGCCTTCTGCGCCATCCGCACCGCCCGCTCTTTCAACTCCAGCAGATACCGACGCTGGGCGGGGTACGACGAACCAGATCAACCTGACATGAGCTTCATCCTTTCCAACCGATGAAGTCTCCGGCAATCCCGGCGCGGTTCACAGCGACCTGAACGGCGGAGAAGTGGGCACCGCTCAGTCGAGCGCAGCAGCCTGAGAACGGCGCCCCCGGCGAGGCAGGCAGTCCACGATGTCATCACGGTGAGCGGACGCCCCCGTGAGCTGACCAGCCTGTAGTCGACGGTTATGGCCGCTGACCTGCGCTCCGCCCCCCGCTCCCATGGCTCCGGTCCCGATCAGATGAGGTCTCCGACGAGGTCGGCGAACTCCTCTGGGCCGACGATCCGCACGCCCAGGGTCTCGGCCTTGGCGCGCTTGGAGCCCGCGTTCTCCCCGGCCACCAGCAGGCTGGTCTTCTTCGAGACGCTTGAGGAGGACTTGCCGCCGGCGCGCTCGATCAGCTCGTTCATTTGGTTGCGGGTCAGTGCCTCCAGCGCTCCGCTCATGGAGCCGGTGACCACGACGGACATCCCGGCCAGCGGCAGCCCGGGGGTGCCGCCCGGCTCGGCATCGTCACCGGCACTGGTGTCGGAGCCGGGAGCGGGGGGCGGTGTCCAGCCGGGTTCGGTCATGGTGACCCCGGCCGCCACCAGCTTGTCGATCAGTGGGGCGAGCTCGACCAGCTCGGCCACCACTCCCGGGGCCTTCTTCGGGCCGAGGCCCTCGACGGCCTCGATCGCCTGGGCGTCGGCGGTGCGGATGGCGTCCATGCTGCCGAAGTGCTTGGCGATGCGGCGGCTCATGGAGCGGCCGGTGCCGCGCACGCCCAGCGCGCAGAACACCCTGCTCAGCGGCTGGGCCTTGGCCCGCTCGATGGCGGCGAGCAGGTTGTCGGTGCTGGTGGCGCCCATCCGCTCCAGGCCCAGCACCTGCTCGCGGGTCAGGTAGAACAGGTCGGCGAAGTCGGCGATCAGTCCGGCGTCGAGCATCTGCTGGATGCGGCTCTCGGCCAGGCCCTCGATGTCGAGCTGGTCGCGGCCGGCGGCGTAGCCGATGGAGGCGATCGCCCGGCAGGCGCGCCCGCGCACGCAGCGCCACCGCTCCTGGGAGGCGTCGATCTCGTCGCCGCACAGGGGGCAGACCTGTGGGATCGGGATCGGCTTCTCGTCGCCGGTGCGCAGGTGCACGACCGGGGCCTCGACCCGGGGGATCACGTCACCGGCCTTGTAGACGACCACGGAGTCGCCGAGCATCAGGCCCCGGCGGGTGATGTCGGCGACGTTGTGCAGGGTGGCGTAGGTGACGGTGCTGCCGTCGAGCACGACCGGCTCCAGCACGGCGCGCGGGGCGATGATGCCGCTGCGGCCGACGTTCCACTCCACGTCGAGCAGTTTGGTGATCTTCTCGGTGGCGGGCAGTTTGTAGGCGATCGCCCACCGGGGCGCGCGTGAGCCGAAGCCCGCCTGCGCCTGGTCGGCGGCGAGATCGCACTTGATCACGATGCCGTCGATACCGAAGGCCAGATCGGCCCGCTTGGCGGCGATCTCCTCGACCCGCTCCTGGATCCGCTCCAGGGTGGTGGCGACGATCCCGCCGACGTCGGTGACGGCCGGGGTCTGCGCCCCCTGCGCGGCGACCCACGCCATGACCTCGCTGTGCGGCAGCCCGCGCAGCGACGCTGCCTGCTCAGAAGCGTCGTCGGAGTGCAATAGCGCACTATAGCTAAAAAACGTCAGCTCACATACGTAAGGCCGATCTTGAGCGCGCAGTGCGCCAGCGGCGGCGCTACGCGGATTGGCGAACGTGGTGCCGTCGTGCGCCTGGCGCTTGGCGCACGCGTCCTCGAACTGCGAGGTGGTCATCATCACCTCGCCGCGCAACTCTACCGTGACCGGCTCGGCCAGCCTGGCGGGCAATCCTACTATGGTGCCGATCGCGTGGCTCACATCCTCACCCTTGGTGCCATCACCCCGGGTGACCAACTGCACCAGCCGCCCGCTGCGATAGCGTGCGGCGATCGCCAGCCCATCAAGCTTCGGCTCCACGCTCCATGCCGTAACTGGGCGCCCCAGCCTGCGCTCCAGCGATGCGGCCCACTCGACCAGCTTCTCCGCACTGAAGACGTTGTCCAGGCTCAGCATCGGCACCATGTGCGGCACATCGCCGACCACCGCACCACCAGCCACCTTGCCCGTCGGAGAGGTCGGCAGCACCTCATCAGGGTGCTCTGCTTCATACGCCTGAATGCCCCGGACCAGATGGTCGTAGGCGTCGTCGTCCAGAGAGGACGTGCCATCGCCGTAGTACGCCGCAGCGGCGTCCAGGGCGAGCTGAACGGCCTCGGCGTAGGCGCTCTGATCGGCCAAAAGGGTGCTGGGGGGTGCGTCAGTCATGATCCCATCATTGCGTTCGGCACCGACAATTTTCGGCCCGCGGAACGCGATCCCAAGCATCTCTAGCGCAGGCTGGACCAGCCCGCCGTCTCGGTCTGGCCGGATAGGGCGGCAGCCTTGGTCGTGGCATCCGGGCACAATTCTCAGCGGGAGAGCCACAATGGTGTCCAGTGAACCGCGCCAAGATTGCTGGAGGCTCTGATGTACCCCAGCTTTCGTGGAGTCACTTTGATCGACTTACATGCCTTCGCCCCTTCAGGAGAGGTCAGCATCTCGAGGAGATACCCCGAAGTTCCGCTGGAAGGTCCTGGATCTGTTGCAGGCTGGCCGGACCGCCTCACTCTTAACAGAGTGGGAAAGCCTTATGCTCCGCCTAGAAAAACCGCCATGCAAATGGGACGGAACCGGTCCGCCACCAACTGGGACGCGTGAAAACCAAGCTGGTCAAGGGATTGCTGCACGACATGGGAAACGGGACCCTACACGTGCGACTACGCGAGCTCCCGCACAGCGAGGTCATGGCATGGGTCACCGGCCAAGGCGTGCAGACCACCGCCGCCACCCCAGTGGCCGGAATCGTCGCCGAGACGCTGGTGCAGGTGCAGGGGCGCATCGAGCAGATCGCCACGGTGCGGCCGGAGCTGCCCTTTAACATCGATGGGATCGTGATTAAATGCGATCTGGTCGTCGACCAATCCCAGGCCGGTTTTAGCTCGCGCGCGCCCCGCTGGGCGATCGCCTACAAGCTGCCCGCCACCGAAAAGATCACCAAACTGCTCGGCGTGGAGTGGAACACCGGTCGCAGCGGCATCATCGCCCCACGCGCCGTGCTGGAGCCGGTCGAGCTCGACGGCAGCGTCGTCACCTACGCCACCTTGCACAACGTCGCCGACATCACCCGCCGGGGCCTGATGCTCGGTGACAGCGTGACGGTTTACAAGGCCGGCGACGTGATTCCCCGGGTCGAGGCACCGGTGGTGCACCTGCGCACCGGCGACGAGCGGCCGATCCCCATCCCGCAGGTCTGCCCGACCTGCGGTGACGCGATCGATGCCTCCCAGGAGCGGTGGCGGTGCGTGCGCGGGCGCGCCTGCCGGGTGATCGCCTCCATCGGTTATGCCGCCGGCCGCGACCAGCTCGACATCGAGGGCCTGGCCGAGAGCCGCATCCAGCAACTGCTGGACGCCGGACTGATCGCCGACTTCGCCGACCTGTTCTATCTGACCCGTGAGCAGGTGCTGGGTCTGGAGCGGATGGGCGCCACCAGCACCGACAATCTGCTGGCCGCCATCGAGCGGGCCAAGGCCCAACCGCTCAGCAGGGTGTTCTGTGCGCTGGGCGTGCGCGGCACCGGCCGGTCCATGAGCCGTCGCATCGCCCGGCACTTCGGCAGCATGGACGCCATCCGCGCGGCCGACGCCGAGGCGATCGAGGCGGTGGAGGGCATCGGCCCGAAGAAGGCGCCGGGGGTGGTGGCGGAGCTGGTCGAACTCGCCGACCTCATCGACAAGCTGGTCAAGGCCGGGGTCACCATGACCGAGCCGGGCTGGGCACCATCCGCGGCTCCTGACGCCGATGCCAGAGCCGACACCGACACGAGCGGCGCGTCCGAGCTGCCGCTGGCCGGGATGTCCGTCGTGGTCACCGGTGCGATGAGTGGGGCGCTGGAGGCGCTCACCCGCAACCAGATGAACGAGCTGATCGAACGCGCCGGAGGCAGATCCTCCTCCAGCGTCTCGGCGAAGACGTCACTGCTGGTGGCCGGGGAGAAGGCGGGCTCCAAGCGGACCAAGGCCGAGAGCCTGGGTGTGCGGATCGTCGGCCCGGAGGAGTTCGCCGGCCTCGTCGGCCTGTTCATCTGATCGACGAGCTCGAATCAGCCACGTGGCAATTGCCTCGTAGAGACCTATACGAGGCGATTGAACCGATCAGCGCATCGGCCTGGGCGCGGTGACGGTTCGATAGCCATCACCGGCCCGCCCATCACCCGCCAGATCCACCTCTGACAGGAACCATCGGCATGCACCTCTCCCCCCTCGCGCAGCGCCTGCACAATTTGATCACTGGGACCGCGAATGACCCCACATACTGGCCCGAGGCCTCCCAGTTGAGCGCCGGGCTGGGCGCGGCGGTCCGGACCGTCGACGGCAGCTTGATATCGGCACCGTACGTGGTCGACGAGCAGCGGCTGGCCGTGGCAGCCCGCGAGCTGGTCGGATACCTGCTGGACGAACACCGACGGTACGAATCCTTCTCCGTGATGGCGGCGGCGGGGCTGGCGGGCATGGACGCCGAAGTGAGCGCCCAGTTCGCGGAGAAGCGCGGGCCGATCGAGGTCGCCGAGATGGAGGTGGTGTTCGGCTGGGACGTGGAGCTGCGGGCGCTGCTCGCCGAGGCGATGGCCAAGGCAATGCGAGAACGGCCAGACCACGCCGCCCCGCTGCCCGCCGTCATCGAATGGCTCGGCGGCCTGCCCGGCTACCTGGACTTTGCCCGGACGGTTCTGGAGGCGGCCGAGGCCCGCGTCACGGCGATCCACGCCGGTGAGATTCCCTACAGAGCGGAGAAGGCGTTCGACGACGGAGAGAAGAGGACCATCGGCCGGGCCGTACGGCTGGCGCTCCTCCGGGACGAGCCCTGGCTGCCCGAGCTGCTGGACAGGCTGCTGCGCGGGATCGCGGTGGCTCCGACCCAGGCCAAGACCCTGCCGTCGCAGGGGTTGCTGTTCGAGATCGCCCGCGCGGTGGAAGAGCACCCGACGCCCGAGGCGATCTCCGCGCTACGCGCCGCCCGCCAGGCCACCCGGCATGCCGGGGTGCCCAAGCAACTGGACCGCATGTTCAAGCGCATCGAGGCCGCCCTGGCGAACCGGCTGGAGGTGGCGTTCCGGATACCCGACGGGCGGCTGCGGCAGGCTGTCGGCGAGCACACGGCGGTGATCTCAACCGACGGCAAGGTCGAGCTGTCGTGGTGGCATGGGGACAAGAAGCTGAAGGCGGTCCCGGCGGCGGTCAAACGGGAGCACCCCGATGAGGTCAAGCGGCTGCGCGAGCTGGCCAAGCAGACCGCGCAGCAGCAGGCCACCCTGGTCAGGGCGCTGGAGGCCGGATGCGCCGGCGAGACGGCTCCGCCGTACCGGCAGCTGGAGGGTCACCCGGTCACCGATCGGCTGATCTGGGAGTTCGAGGTCTCGCCCGGCGTGTGGCGCGCCGAGCTGGGGTTGAGCGTGCCGGACGTGCCGGTGCGGCTGTGGCATCCGGCCCGCGCGTCCCTGGAGGAGGTGCGCGCCTGGCGGGAGGTGGTGCAGGGCAAGGAGCTGCGCCAGCCGTACAAGCAGGCCTTCCGCGAGGTCTACCTGCTCACCCCCGCCGAGGAGGAGACGCGCGACCACTCGCGCCGCTTCTCCACCCACCTGCTCCGGTACGGCCAGGCCAAGACACTGCTCACCGACCGCGGCTGGACCGGCATGACGCTGGGCCACTGGGACTGGGCCGGAGGGTCCGGCGAGTGCACCGCCGCCAAAAAGCTGCCCGGTGGCCTGACCGTCACCTGGGACTTCCACCTGGACGAGGGGTCCGCCGAGCGGGACAACGTCGGCCCCGTCTCCATCTGCGTCAGCGGCGACATCCGTTTCCTCGCCGGCATCTCGCGGGTCCCGCTGGCCGAGGTTCCTCCGCTCATCCTGTCGGAGGCGCTGCGAGACGCCGACCTGGCCGTCGGTGTCACCTCCACCGGCCTGGACCCCAACGGCCACGGGGACTACTGGCAGTCCTACGGCTTCGGCGACCTGGCCGAGAGCGCCCAGGTCCGGCGCGACGCGCTGTCCCGACTGATCGGGCGTACCACCATCGCGGACCGGTGCACCATGACCGACCGCTTTCTGGTCGTTCGTGGCGATCTACGCACCTACAAGATCCATCTGGGGTCGGCGAACATCCTGATGGAACCCAACGACGCCTACCTGTGCATCGTCTCCGGACGCGACCCCCATGCCGGACTGTTCCTTCCCTTCGAGGAGGACGGCCGGTTGGCACTCATCCTCAGCAAGGCTTTCCTGCTGGCGAACGACACAGCCATCACCGACCCCTCCATCATCCGTCAGATCCGGGCTTGACGCACAAACGTGTGCGATTTATCCCGAGGTCGCCGGGCGGACCACGTCATGGCCCTTCCAATACCGGTTCGGTCCGGGAGCCAGCCTCCCAGTGCCCTCAGCTCTCGATGCCTGACCCCCTCCGACAGACACGACGGTGGATCACACGGATCCGCCGTCGTTTCCAGCCGCGTGGCCACTCCATGCCCGGCCCCGGGCGTCACGTCAGGCGACGGTAACCGATGACGTGCCGCTCGACCTGCTGGGCAACACTGGTTTCGGTAGTTCAGCAGTGCTTGCGAGGAACCTCGGGCCTTCAGGCCCGAGAGGAATCGCATACGGTGCCGCGCGTTTGACGAATCAACACTACAGTTCACAGTGTGAAATTCGTTGTGCAGGTGCGGCTGTTTCCCGCGCCCGCCCAGGAGGCGGCGCTGGCGGACACGCTGCGCCTGTGCAACGAAGCCGCCAACCTCGTCTCTCGCCTCGCGTGGGAGACGAAGACGTTCCGCAACTACGACCTGCGGGTGCACTCCTACGGCGACCTGAAGGCCATGGGCCTGTCGGCCCAGGCCGCCCAGCACGTCATCAAGAAGGTCTCCGACGCCTACACGACAGTGAAAGCCCAGGTAAGCGCGGAGCTTCGCAAGCCTCTGGCCAAGCCGATCGCCTTCCGCCCGGACGCCGCCCAGCCGTTCGACGATCGATGCCTGTCCTGGCAGGTCGAGGCCCGCACCGTGAGCATCTGGACCACCGGCGGCCGGATGAAGGGCGTCCGGTTCGCCTGCTCCGACGACCAAGCCCGCGCGCTGGCCGCCTACCGTAAGGGCGAATCCGACCTGATCCACCGAGACGGCATGTGGCTGCTCATCGCCACCTGTGACGTCCCCGATGTCGACGTCACCGAACCCGACGCCTTTCTCGGCGTCGACCTTGGCATCGCCAACATCGCCACCAGCAGCGACGGCGAACGGCACTCCGGCAGGCACCTGAACGCGGTCCGGCACCGCAACCGGGAACTGCGCCGCCGCCTGCAGGCCAAGCAGACCAAGTCCGCCAAGCGCCTGCTGAAGGCCCGCAGGCGCAAGGAGTCCCGGTTCGCCCGGGACGTCAACCACCGCATCTCCAAAAGCATCGTGGCCGAGGCGCAACGCACCGGGCGCGGCATCGCCCTGGAAGACCTCCAGGGCATCCGCGAGCGGGTACGGCTCCGCAAGCCCCAGCGGGTCACGCTGCACTCGTGGTCGTTTCACCAACTCGGTCGGTTCGTCGCCTACAAAGCCCGCCGCGCGGGTGTCGCCGTGGTCCACGTCGACCCCGCGTACACCTCCCAGGGGTGTTCGGCATGCGGCCACGTCGACAAACGCAACCGGCCGGACCAGGAAACCTTCGCCTGTACGTCGTGCGGCTTCGCTGAGCACGCCGACGTCAACGCAGCTCGTGACATCGCCTCACGCGGTGTCACAAGCTGGGCAGTGAGTCACGCCGCCTGACGCGGACCAAACCGTCGGAGCCACCGACGGCGAGGAGCTGCAAGCTCAGCCCTTCAGGGCTGAGAAGCTGACAGAAGCCACCTCGCACAACGTCGCCGGCCGTGACCAGCTCGACATCGAGGGCCTGGTCGAAAGCCGCATCCAGCAGATGCTGGACTGATCGCCGACTTCGCCGGCCTGTTCATCTGATCGGGCCTGCCCGAACTCGATGGCTGGACAATCGGCTCATCCTGGCGGGTCGTATCTCTGGGCGTTTCATCGATGAGCAGTACCTCGACACCACTCGGCCACTGCGGCCGCGTGGTTCGGAGCCCCGGGATGATCACTGTGCTCGGTCCTGGCGGTCGATCCAGTCCGCGATGCGGTGCAGCAGGACGGTGGCGACGGGAAGCGGGGTGGCCGACAGTACGGTGGCGTGGAAGGCGTGGGGCATGCCCTCGTAGATGTCGAGACAGACGTCTCCTCCGGCGGCGGAGACGGCTTCGGCGAAGCGCCGGGCGTCGTCGAGCATCACCTCTTTCGAGCCCACCGCGAGCAGTAGCGGCGGCAGCCCGTCGAGCTCGCCGTGGAGGGGGGACTGAGGTGCTCGGTCCGGCTGTGCCCCGGCCAGATACCGGGTGCGGACGTGGTCGAGTACGGCCCGGTTGACGAAGTCCTGGCCGTCGTTCGCGTCGATGGACGGGCTGGACAGGGTGAGGTCGGTCTGCAGGGAAACGGCCACCGCCGCCGCGGGGAGGGGGGCGCCCGCCTGCTTGAGCACGAGCAGCGCCGACAGCAGCAACGTGCCCCCGGCGGACTCACCCGCCAGGACGATCCGTGAGGCGGGCACGCCCTGGTCCAGCAGGCTTCGATAGGCGGCCACCAGGTCGTCGAGCGCGGCCGGATACGGGTGGGCGGGGGCGAGCCGATAGTCCACCGCCAGGACAGGGCGGCCGGTCGCTCGGGACAAGCGATAGGCCATGACCTGTTCCAGGTGGGGGTTTTTGTATTCGAATCCACCCCCGTGGAGGTAGATCGTGACCCCCGTCTCAGCCGCCGCCAGGCCCGCCGGGTGGCGGGGAGCGGTGACCCATTCACCGGGAATGCCGCCGGTGTGCGGCAGGACGGGCGTGAGGTCGGCATCAGCTGGCAGGACGGGGGGACGGGACTGCAGGGTCCCGAGCTCCGCCAGGGCCGCGGCGCTGTCCTCGGGCGTGGTGGGGATGTGTGTGACGTTCAAAACGTGATCCTTCCGCTGTGCAGGGTGGCTGAAGCTCGTTGATGGGACAGGTCCGGTGATGAGAGTGGTCACCAGAGGGCGTGCGGCCGGTCGGCTCTGGGGGAAGGCGCCGATGGCAGCGTGGTGGTGACCCGTTTCCCGCGGTCCGGTCGGCGCGTTCGGCAGGCGGCACGGTGCCACTGGAACGGCCGGCGTCGGCTGGTTCGGGTGGTCATCGCATTGAGGGACTTCGTAGGTCAGTCCGGGGCCGTCACCGGAATCAGAACCCGCGAAGGGAGTCCCCCTACGGCCCGGCGGGCGGCCCACCGTCGATGGGGTTCAGGGCGATGACAGGAATGATCCGCCTTGTCCTGGCCTGGTAGTCGGCCCATCCGGGATCCGACTCCACCGCACGGGCGAAGAGGCGGTCCCGTTCCTCGCCTTCCAGGACGACCGCCTGCGCCTGGTAGGTGAAGATCCCGTCCTCCACGGTAACGCGCGGGTCGGCGAGGAGGTTGTGGTACCAGGCCGGATGGTTCGGTGCGCCCCTGGCGGAGGCGGTGATCAGCTTGCGTGCGCCGTCCGGCAGGTAGCCGACCGGGGTGGTACGGCGCGCGCCGGTCCTGGCCCCGGTCGTCGTCAGAAGGAGTAACCGGCCTCCTTCGAAGGGGCCGCCGACCCGGCCGGCGTTGGCACGAAACTCTTCGATGATCCGCTGATTGAAGTCGCTGGACATGCTCTGCCTACTCCAGGCGTGGGTGAAGCGCGGTGGGGATGAACGGGAAGTACGAAGCCACCGCACGCCGGGTCGGTCGCGGGCATGGAGCCTCGATGGGTGCCCGGGGCAGTAGGCCGCCGGATTCGAGAAGAGCTCACATGCGAAGGCGGTGCTCAGCACCGCCGAATGCGGGAACGGCGCGCGGGCTCGATGCGGTCAGGCGCAGCCTGTGAAGTGAGAAGTCACGACATCATCCCTTGTTCCGGCGCCTCCATGCCACCGCCGTCCTCCCGGCCGGCGACACGCGACGTGGATCATTACAAGCTCTCACCGTGAACGTTGTCAAGGCGTGGATTCGAGGTCCGGCGTGGCATACTCGGCGGCATGCCGCGCCCTTTCCAGCAGGTCGACGTCTTCACCACCACTCCATACCGGGGTAATCCGGTCGCCGTCGTGCTCGACGCGAGAGGACTGACCACCGAGGAGATGTCGGAGTTCGCGCGCTGGACGAACCTGTCGGAGACCACCTTCGTGCTGCCGCCGAGCGCGCCCGGCGCGGACTACCGGGTGCGGATCTTCACACCGGTCTCGGAGCTGCCCTTCGCCGGGCACCCGACGCTGGGTACCTGCCACGCCTGGCTGGCGGCGGGCGGGATGCCGGGCGAGGCCGACGTGATCGTCCAGGAGTGCGGGGTGGGGCTGGTGCCGGTGCGCCGGACCGGAGACGGGCTGGCCTTCGCCGCGCCGCCGCTGCTCCGTTCGGGACCGGTCGAGGAACCGGTGGTGGAGCGCGTCGCGCGGATGCTGGGCATCGGCCGCGCCGAGATCCTGGACGCCGAGTGGGCGGACAACGGGCCCGGCTGGGTGGCCGTCCTGCTGGCGAGCGCGGACGAGGTGCTCGCGCTGCGGCCAGGGCTCGTGGACCTCGACGTGGGCGTGGTCGGCCCGTACCCCGAGGGGTCGCCGGAGGCGTTCGAGGTGCGGGCGTTCTTCCCCAAGGACGGCGCCACGGTCGAGGACCCGGTGACCGGGAGCCTGAACGCCTCGCTCGCGCAGTGGCTGCTCCGCACCGGCCGCGCCGAGGCGCCGTATGTGGCGAGTCAGGGGACGGTCCTCGGCCGCGCCGGGCGCGCCCACGTCTCCCGGGACGCCGACGGGACGATCTGGGTCGGTGGCGGCACGATCACCTGCGTCACGGGCGAGGTCGATTTCTAGACGTACCCGATCGCCTGCGAAGGCGCTCGCCGTACCGTTCCGGCGGGTGAGAACCACGGGATCGTCTGTCCGCCTCTCGGTGGTCGCTCAGCCGAAGTACTCCGCCACGATCCTGGTGTGCAGCGGGAACGCCAGTTCCCTCGGCCCGTCGATCAGCAGCCACTCCGTCGTCTCGGTCGTGGGTGTGACCGGCGGAAGGGCGGCCGAAAGGGTCCTCGGCCCCAGAGCGAAGATCAGTACGGTGCCGTCGGGGGCGCTGAGCACGTCGAGGAGGCGCACCTCGTCCGCGTCGACGACGATCCCCGTCTCCTCCCGGAGCTCCCGGACGGCTGCCTGTTGCCAGGACTCGCCCATGTCGACGTAGCCGCCGGGCAGGGCGAGCCCACCCCGGTGCGGTTCGACGTCACGGCGGATCACCAGCAGGCCGTCGTCGACCGGCAGCACCATCACCGCCACCGGAAGCGGGTTGAGGTAGGAGGTGTTCCGGCAGCCGGCACAGGTGCGCGGCCAGGACTGGCCGGGGGCGAAGGCCGCACCGCAGAAGGAACAGTGCGAGTTCCTGATCGTCACGATCGTGAGACTAGACCAGAATCGAGATCCTGACCTCGCCACCCGGTACGGAATGCCGCTTCCGCGCCCCGGGACCTCGCGTTCCCGGACCACGCCGTCAGGGAACGCGAGTCCCTATACGGCGCGGGCGACGGCGATCGTCGACCGGCTCCGCTGGCCGGCCTCGTAGAACATGTACTCCACGCCGCCGTCGGTGCCGAAGGAGGGCGCGGCGCTGCGGCCGTTGTCGGGAGCCCCGGCCAGGGGCCGGTGGAAGACGCCGAGATGGACCTCCCGGTCGAACGAGTTGCCCACCTCGGTGATGAACATGTTCCCGCTGTTGCCGTGGTAGACGACGTACGCCGTGCCGTTGCGCTTGACGAGGGTGGGCCCGGAGACGTCGCTCTGTCCGTCGGGGCCGGGCGAGACCAGCGGGGTCGGGTCGAACTGCCAGTTCTTGCCGGTGGACGACCAGGCCCAGAAGATCTTTCGGGTGCCGTTGGTGACACCCATGAAGATCATGACGTACTTGTTGCCGAGTCCGGGGACCGCGTGCTCGAAGACCCGCGCGTAGGACGTCTCCGTCGCCCCGGGGATGACTCCGGTGTGCAGCACCCTGCCGTGGTAGGTGAAGTGCACGCCGTCGGTGGACCAGGCCATCCGGGTGGTGGTGTTCTCGCCGTGGAAGTACAGGTAGAACTGCCGGTTGTCGGGGTTCCAGATGATGTGCGGCGAGGAGACGTGGCTGACCGAGTAGTGCGGTGACCAGTTGTTGGAGATGATCGGATTGTTCGGATACTCGGTGAACCGGCCGCCGAGCGAGTTGCCGTAGGCCAGGCAGATGCCGCCGGGCGCGTCGTGCGGGGCGTAGTAGAGGTAGTAGCGGGCAAGCGGGCTGGCGATCTTGTCGTACATGCCCCGGACGCAGGGGAAGATCAGCTCGTTGGTCGGGTTGTAGCGCAGGCTCGCCTTGGCGAACGGCGTGCCGATGTACTGGTAGGTGGGGAAACCGGCGGGTCCCGCCAGGGTGGCCGCGGACGTGTCCACGATCGACGCCGTGGCCGCCTGGGGCAGGGCGAGGCCGAGGCCGCCGGCCACACCGGCGCCGACCGCCGTGCGCAGCAGCCCGCGGCGGTCCAGGAGAGGTTCGGTCATCAACGATCCCTTCGCGACAACTTTCACTGTGAGTGATGGTGAGCAAATCTCTCTGATCGCAAAGGTTCGGCCAGAAGCGCTCGCACGTCAAGGCGCTAATACGAATTATCACGGGTGATATTTCCTTGGCACGGCCCCGGCTTCGTGCTCTTGACAGGAGGGGGCGGTCACTTGCAAAATGACGGCCCAACCTCGCTAATGCGCATTATCACCAGATGGGAAGCTACGGATCGTGACTGCTCCCGGTCGCCGACTCACCCAGCAGGACATCGCCCGCATCGCGGGGGTGAGCCAGACCACCGTGTCGCTGGTCCTTAACAACAGGACCGACGCCGAGGTACGCATCGCCCCGGAGACGCGTGAGCGGGTGCTGAGGGTGATCAGGGAGACCGGGTACGTCGCCGACCCGATCGCACGGAGACTCGCCGAGCGGCGCAACCGCATCCTGGGCGTCTTCACCTACGAGGCGGTCTTCCCGACCGCGAGCGCCGACTTCTACCACCCCTTCCTGCTCGGCATCGAGGAGTGCGCCGAGGAGATGGGCTGCGACCTGCTGCTGTTCACCAGCGCCAGAGCCGCGGGGGAGCGGCGCCGGATCTTCAACGAGGACAGCCGGGTACGGCTGGCCGACGGCTGCGTCCTCCTCGGGCGCACGGTCGACCGCGACGACCTGGCCCGGCTGCTGACGGAGGGCATACCTTTCGTCTCCATCGGCCGTCGCGACGACGCCGGTGCGCCGGTGCCGTACGTGGGCGCCGACTACCCGCCCGCGGTGCGCGCCCTGGTCGACCGGGCGGCGGGACTCGGCCATCGGCGGCTGGCCTACGTCGGCGCGGGAGCGGGCGCCGAGTCACCCGCCGACCGCATGCGCGGCTTCCGCGAGGCCGTGGCCGCGGTCGGAGCCGAGGGGGTGCATGTCCAGGTCACCGGCAGGACCCCCGGGGAACTGCTGGAGGAGCTGTCGGCGGCCCGGGTGACCGCGGCCTTCGTCGAGGAACCCGCCGACGCCGTGGCGATCACGCACGCGGCGCGCGAACGGGGTCTGGCGATCCCCGGGGACCTGTCGATCCTCGCGCTGGGCGCCCCGACCAGGCCCGTCCATGTCGATGTCGATCTCACCGGGTTCCGCATCCCGCGCCGCGAGATGGGGCGCAGGGCCGTCGAGCTGCTGGCGGAGCTGCTGGAGAGCGGTGGGGAGACACCGCAGGAACTGCTGGCCTGCGAGCTGGTCGAGGGATCCACGTTCGCACCGATTCCAAGCTGATCGAAGAACGATGGGAGAGAGCCCCGACGTGGTTGAGATATCGGCGGACGCGGTGGTCGTCGGCGGAGGGCTGGGCGGCGTCGCCGCCGCCCTGGCGCTGTTGCGAGCCGGGCGCACAGTGATCCTGACCGAGGAGTACGACTGGCTCGGCGGGCAGCTGACCAGCCAGGCGGTGCCGCCCGACGAGCACTCCTGGGTGGAGAGGTTCGGCGTGACGGCCTCCTATCGGGCGCTGCGCGAGGGTATCCGCCGCTACTACCGCGACCACTATCCGCTGACCGAGCGGTCGCGGGCCTGGCGGGAGCTGAATCCCGGAGCCGGACACGTGAGCCGGCTCTGTCACGAGCCGCGCGTCGCGGTCGCGGTGATCGAGGCCATGCTCGCGCCGTACCGGGGCTCGGGGCGGCTGCGCGTTCTGCAGCCGTATCGGCCGGTCGGCGCGGAGGTCGACGGCGACCGGGTGCGGGCGGTCCGTCTGGAGCACCGGGACGGGGGCGGAGAGGTCACCGTCGTCGCGCCGTACGTGTTGGACGCCACCGAGACGGGCGAACTGCTGCCGCTGACCGGTACCGAGTACGTGACGGGGTTCGAGTCGCAGGGCGACACCGGCGAGCCGAGCGCGCCCGCCGAGGCCCAGCCGACGAACATGCAGGCGGTCTCGGTCTGCTTCGCGATCGACCATGTCGACGGCGACCACACCATCGACAGACCCGGATCCTATGAGTTCTGGCGAGGCTACCAACCCGACTTCTGGGGTGACCGGCTGCTGTCCTGGCGATGCCCGCACCCCAGAACCCTGGAGATCGTGGAACGCTCCTTCACCCCCAACCCCGACGACGACCCGCTGCTCGTCGAGGCCGACCAGCGGCTCAATCCCGGCGACGCGAACCTGTGGACCTTCCGCAGGATCGCCGCGCGGCGTAACTTCACCGACGGCGCCTACGCCAGCGACATCACCCTGGTCAACTGGCCGATGATCGACTACCTGGAGGGCCCGGTCATCGACGTGCCGGACGCCGGCAGGCACCTGGCCGCGGCCCGCGAGCTCTCCCGCTCGGTGCTGTACTGGTTGCAGACCGAGGCGCCGCGCCCCGACGGAGGGACCGGGTTTCCCGGCCTGCGCCTGCGGGGCGACGTCACCGGCGGTGGCGACGACGGCCTGGCCCAGGCACCCTACATCCGCGAGTCGCGCCGCGTCCGTGCCCTGTACACCGTGGCCGAGCAGGACCTGTCGCTCGCGGTGCGCGGAGACAAGGGCGCGGTGAGCTACGCCGACTCGGTCGGCGTGGGGATGTACCGCATCGACCTGCACCCCTCCACCGGGGGCGACAACTACATAGACGTGGCCAGCTCGCCGTTCGAGATCCCCCTCGGCGCGCTCGTCCCGCAGCGGATGACCAACCTGCTGCCTGCCTCCAAGAACATCGGCACCACACACATCACCAACGGGGCCTACCGGCTGCACCCGGTGGAGTGGAACGTCGGCGAGGCCGCCGGCGCCCTCGCCGCCTTCTGTCTGGACAACGCCACCACCCCGCACGCCGTACGCGGTGACGAGGGCCTGCTCGCCGCCTTCCAGCACCGGCTCACCCGCGACGGCGTCGAGCTGCGCTGGCCGCAGGTGACCGGTTACTGACCGCGCACCCACCACGACCGTCGGGGGATTCCCAGCAAGGAGATCGGACCATGAGACCATTCGGAAAGCCCGCGGCCGTCGCGCTGGCGGCGCTGCTCACCCTGACGGCGTGCGGCGGGGCGAACGAGGCCACTCGCGCGGCGAAGGGCCCGCAACCGCTGCGCATGACGATCTGGACCTCGAACGAGGCACATCTGAAGCTGTTCAACGAGATCGCCGCCGAATACCGGAAGACCCACCCCGACATCGGCGAGATCACGTTCGACCCCATCCCCTTCGAGAACTACACCACCACCCTGACCACCCAGATCGCCGGCGGCAACGCCCCCGACCTGGCCTGGATCCTGGAGAACTCGGCGCCCGACTTCGTCTCCTCAGGCGCGCTGGCGCCGCTCGACGACACGCTGCGCAAGGCCGAGGGCTACGGTTTCGACGACCTCACCCCCTCGGCGGTCAAGCTCTGGCAGGCCGAGGGCAAGCTGTACGCCTACCCGTTCTCCACCTCGCCGTTCGGGGTGTTCGTCAACACCGACCTGCTCAAGAAGGCGGGTCAGAAGACCCCCGCTGAGATGATCAAGGCGGGTACGTGGACCTGGGAGAAGGTGGTGGCCCAGAACGCCGCGGTCGCCTCCGGCACCGGCAAGGCAGGTATGGTCGTCCGCGACTTCGACTACAAGAGCTGGGACAACCTCGCCTCGGTATGGGGCGGCTGGGGCGCCCAGGCCTGGAGCGAGGACGGCAGGACCTGCGGGTTCGACAGTCCCGAGATGGTCGAGGCGATGACGTTCCTGCACAGGGCGGTCTTCACGGACAAGGCGTTCCCCGGTCCGGGCACCACGGCGGACTTCTTCGCGGGCGACGCGGCGATGACCATCACCCAGATCTCCCGCGCCTCGCTCCTGCAGGACGCGAAGTTCGGCTGGGACCTCGTCCCGCTGCCCGCGGGTCCCAAGGGTGAGTACTCGGTGATCGGCCAGGCGGGCCTGGGCGTCTTCAAGAAGTCCGCGAACGCCGCGGCGGCCGTCGACTTCCTGGCCTTCTTCACCAACCCCGCCAACTCCGCCAGGCTCGCCGCCTACTTCCCGCCGCCCCGGGCCTCCCAGCTCACCGCGGACACCCTGGCCAAGAGCAACCCGCTGCTCAAGCCCGAGCAGCTCCAGCAGGTCGTGATCGGCGGCATCGAGAAGGGCGTGGTCAAGCCCAGCCACACCGGCCAGGCGGAACTCGCGCAGACCGTGCGGGCCGCGCTCGACCCGCTCTGGCAGCCCGGCGCCGACGTCAAGGCGGTGCTGGGCGGGGTGTGCGCCAGGATCCAGCCGATGCTGGGTACGTGACGTGGCCGTTTCACACCCGAGGTCCGCGGTGACCGGCCGGGCCGACGTCCGGCCGGTCACCAGGGGGAACGCCACCGGGCGCACCGGGGGCACGGGGAGCGGCCGGCCCCTCTGGACCGTGCGCCGCCGCGACAACCTGGTCGGATACCTGCTCATCACCCCGCAACTCCTGGGCAGCGTGCTGTTCGTGCTCCTGCCGCTCGGGCTCGTGCTCTGGTACAGCCTGCACGAGTGGAACGTGCTGGCCGGCACCTTCGAGTTCGTCGGCACGGAGAACTACGACCGGCTGCTCGCCGACGCCAACCTGCGCGAGGTGCTGGCCGGCACCGCGGTGTTCTCGGCCGGCCTGGTCGTCTTCAATCTCGCCCTGGCCCTGCTTCTGGCGATCCTGCTCAACCAGCGGCTGCGCGGGACCACGTTCTTCCGTACGGTCTTCTTCTCACCCGTGGTGGTCTCACTGGTCGCCTGGACGATCGTGTGGCAGTTCCTGCTGCAGGACGACGGCGGCGTCAACGGCCTGCTCGGCGCCGCCGGAGTCGACGGTCCGAACTGGCTGCGCGGCGAGGGCACGGCGATGTCGGCGGTGATCGTCGTTCAGGTCCTCAAGAACGTCGGACTCAACATGGTGCTCTTCCTGGCAGCCCTTCAGGGCGTGCCGGCCCAGCTCTACGAGGCCGCCGCGCTGGACGGCGCCGGGGCGTGGACCCGCTTCAGACGGATCACCGTCCCCCTGATCAGCCCGACCATCCTGCTCACCTCGATCATCACCGTGGTGGGGTCGCTGCAGGTGTTCGCGCAGATCGCGGTGCTCACCCAGGGCGGTCCCGGCATGTCGACGACGGTCCTCGTCTACTACCTGTACCAGCAGGCGTTCCAGTTCCATCACTTCGGATACGGCGCGACGCTGTCGGTCCTGCTGTTCGCGATCGTGGCACTGCTCACCGTCGTGCAGTGGCGGATGCGCAGGAAGTGGGTCATCGATGAGACATGAGACGCCGACGCGGCTGAAGACGCTCCTGTACGGCCTGCTGTGCCTGCTGTGCGTGCCGTTCGTCTTCCCGACCTGGTGGATGGTCACCTCGTCGTTCAAACCGGTCGGTGAGATCTTCGCCTTCCCGCCGAGGCTGCTTCCCGCGGACTGGGACGTCTCGGCCTACGGGCAGGTCTTCCGGCTGCAGCCCTTCGCGGGCCAGTATCTCAACAGTCTCTACATCGCCCTGGTCGTCACGGCGGGGACGATGGCGGTGGCGGCGATGGCCGGGTACGCCTTCGCACGCATCCGCTTCCCCGGCCAGAACGTCCTCTTCGTCGTCGTGCTGCTCGGGCTGCTCATCCCGAGCGAGGTCACGATCGTCCCGCTGTTCCAGATGTTTCACAGGCTGGGGCTCACCGACACCCACTGGCCGCTGATCCTGGTGCCGGTCCTCGGCGCGCCCAGCGTGCTGGCCACCTTCATCATGAGGCAGTTCTTCATCAGCCTCCCCGGCGAGTTGGAGGAGGCCGCCCGTGTCGACGGGCTCGGCAGGTTCGGCACCTTCTACCGGGTCGCGCTGCCGCTGGCCCGTCCGGCGCTCGGCGCTGTCGCGATCTTCACCTTCCTGCACAGCTGGAACCTCTATCTCGAACCCATCGTGTACCTCTCCTCGCCCGAGAGGTTCACCCTCCCGCAGGCACTGACCCAGTTCGTCGACGCCTACGGCGGGCCGATGTGGAACGTCCAGCTCGCCGCCGCCTCGATGACCGCGCTACCGGTGCTGGTGGTGTTCGTGCTCGCGCAGCGGCAGTTCATCGAGGGCCTGGCCCACACCGGCCTGAAGGGCTGAGCTCGACACGCTCGCGGGTCGGCAGCCGGTGAGGATCGACGTCCTTCCCTGCCTGAAGGCCGGGGCATCCTCCGGTCACTCGGTGACGGTACGGGCGCCTGGCCGTCGCATGGCGAATCCACGGTCCTTACCGGCCGGCGGGACCTGTGCCGGGATCGTCCCGGACGAGGCGGCCTCCCACCAGCACCGCCCGGACGGGCTCCGGGTCGGCGGGCGCGTCGGCGAGGCGAGTGCGCAGGACGACGAGGTCCGCGGGTGTGCCGCGACGGACGCGCCGGGCCGGACCGCCCGGCTCTTCGGGCGGGGCGAGATAGGCGCCGAGGGCCTGGGAGAAGGTGAGCCGCTCGCCCGGACCGGCGACCCGCCCGGATGGGGTGTGCCGCCGGGTCGCCGCGCCGATGACGGCCCAGGGATCGAGCGGGCCGTAGGGGGCGTCGCTGGACAGCGCGACGGGTACGCCCGTCCGGAGGAAGGTGGCACAGCGGTACAGGTCCCGGTGGTCCCGGGTGGGGAGGTCCCGCAGGAAGTCGTCACCCCGGTGCGCGAGGAAGCCGGGCTGGGTGACGACGCGCAGGCCGAGACGGGCCATCTCCGGGGCGAGCTCGGCCGGTACGAGCGCGGCGTGCTCGACCCGGTCGCCGGGCAGGGAACCGGCGTCGTCCAGCGCGACCAGCAGCAGGACCAGCGCCTCGCGGGTGACGCAGTGCACGGCGACCGCGCGCCCGGCGGTGTGCGCGGCCCGGATCCGGCCGGTGAGCTCGTCGAGTGTGGGCAGCCCGGAATCGGCGATCACGATCTTGTACGGTCCGACGGCCGGGCACGGTGCCCCCACCGGGTCATCGTGCCCGGCCGAGGTGTCCAGCGGGGCGCCGAGCAGGTGGACGCGCTGGGGCAGCGCCCCGCTCCGCATGGCCTCGGTGATCGCCGCGACGGCGCCGGCGTCGAGATCGGGGGTGGCGTCGGTGACGGCGGTGATGCCGAAGCGGGTGAGAGCGGCGCCCACCGGGGCGAGATCGGGCGGTCCGGCGGGCGGCAGCCGGGAGCGCAGCCAGCCGTCGGCGCGCCAGAGCCGTCCGGTGGGAGAGCCACGGTCGTCCCGCTCGACGCCGGGGTGGTCGGCCCCGGCCAGGCCGGTCACGGTCATGGCCGCGGTGTTGAGGGTCCACAGCGCGCCGCTTCGATGCTGGACGCGGACCGGGCGGTCGGGACGGAGGCGGTCCAGCGCGGCGGCGTCGAGGTCGCCGGCGACCGTCTCCGCGTATCCGACACCACGGATCCACCCGTGCTCGTCGGGGACGGCCGCGGCCAGCGCGGCGGCCAGCGCGGCGGGCCCGGTCACCTCGGGAGGGCCGCAGCGCACCGAGGTGCCCCAGGCGGCGAGCGCATGCAGGTGCAGATGGTGGTCGCAGAGCCCGGGCAGCAGCGCGCCGCCCCGGCAGTCGTACCAGGCCTCTCCCGGCCGGCGGCCGAGGGCGGTGCCCACCTCGACGACGTGGCCGTCCTCGACGCGGACGTCGACCCCGGTGCGCCCGTCGAGCTCGGCGTCGCGCAGCAGCAGACCGGTCACCGGGACACGACGCCCAGCTCACGCAGCACCTCGGCGGTGTGCTCCCCGCTCCGGGGCGCCCTTCCGGACGCCACCCGCCGCAGCGGGACGGCGACGTCGACCGGGCCAGAGGGGGCGTCGACGACCCAGCCGCCGTTCCGCGACCGGGCGGCCGGGCCCGGAGGCGTTGCCACGGCGGGATCCAGCGTGGCGGCGACCACGTCGGACATGGAGACGTCCCACAGCGCGCCCGTGCCGTCCGGCGCCGCCGTCGCGGCGAGGACGGCGGCGGTCAGGCCGGTGAGCGGGTCGGCGATCGCGTCGCCGCAGAACAGCGGGGTCCCGTCGGCGTCATGGGCGACCAGGCCGCTCGCCGCGGCGACGTCGTCACCGAATCCGACCCGGTCGCTCCCACGCCCGTACGCGGTGATCGAGATCCAGACGGTGCCGGCGGCGACCGCGGCCTCGGCGTCGAGCCCGAAACCGGCCAGCGCGCGGGGCCTGGACGCCTCGATGACGATGTCGGCGGCGTCGACCAGGGCGGCCATGGCATGCCGTCCGGAGGGGGTGCGGGGGTCGAGCACGACCGAGCGGTGCCCGGCGTGCAGCAGCCGGTAGAACGCGGCGTTCCCGCCCCGGGCGCCGTCCGGCCGCCACGGGGTCTCCACCTTGACGACCCGGGCGCCGGCCAGGCCGAGCAGGTGGGCGCAGAGCGGGCCCGCCCACAGCGCGCTGAAGTCCACGACCAGCAGACCCTCCGGCGGTCGGGGCCTCACCGGCGCGGATGGGGTGAGCGGGGTGGGCGGAACGGCCCGGTGCCGGACCGGGCCTGCGGCGACGCCGAGGAGCGCCGCCCGCTCGGCGAGCTCGGCACCGGTGTGCTCGCGCAGCCAGCCGGCGACCGCCGGCCACGGGTCGTCGCCCACTTCCGCGCAGACCAGCGCTCCCAGTAACGCCGGGTCATCGGGGCGGGCGCAGGAGACCGCCGCCCAGCCGTCGGCGGTGCGCAGCAGCCGGCACGCGCCTCCGGCCGACACGGCCCCACCTCGCCGGTGGCCGGTGAAGGCGGCACGCTCCGACAGCAACCGGGCACCGTCCACCAGCACCCCGGTGAACTCGGCGAAACGGTCGGCCAGCTCCCGCGCCACGGTGGCGGCACGACCCGGTGGCACCAGCGGAGGGCCGCTCTCGCGGCCGGTCAGCGTGACGACGCCACTGCGCGCCCAGTCGGCCGACGGGTCGGGGGGCATCACACCCTCTGATCGGACAAGTAGGCTGTGGCAGGCATAAAACGACAATACACTTCCAGGCTATAAAAGATCATATTTTGTCCGCACGGGTCTGCTGGAAGGCTCCGCTGGCGGGCCCGCGGCGTGGTTCCGGTGCCGGCCCAGCGGACGGCCCGCGGGCACGCCACCGCCCGATCGGAACGGCCAGGTCAGGCTCGTGGGTCGACGTGGATCTTGGGGCCGGGGCCGCAGCCCGCGGGGCGGGAACCGGCGAGAACCGCACCCACCTCCTCGAGGCCGACGACGGCCGCCACGAGCGGCCGGGGATCCACCGAGCCCGAGGCGTATTTCTCGATCGCCCCGGCCAGGCCGGGGGAGGCGCTCAGGATCCCGACGGCCGTGACATCCTTGAGCACCAGCACGCGGGTGTCGACGGCGCTGGACCTCGGCGCTATCCCGATGTAGACCACCCGCTTGCCCGGCTCCACCAGGTCGACGGCCAGGGCGGGCAGGCCGGGAGCGTTGGAGGCGTCGATGACCGCGTCGAACGGGAGCCGGGGAAGCCTGTCGGAGGTCCACGCCCCGTGCACGCCGAGACCTCGGGCGAACTCCAGCGACGGCTCCGACAGGCCCATGATGTGGACCTCCGCGCCGCTCGCCAGGGCGAACCGGGCGGCGAGCAGGCCGATCGTCCCCGGCCCCAGCACCAGCAGCCGGTCATCTGGTGCGAGGGCCGCGGCCTCGACGGCCCGCAGCGCGTTGCCGCCGGGCTCGACCATGGCCCCGGCCACCGCGTCGACCGCGTCCGGCAGCGCGTGCAGCGCCGTGACCGGCACCGGCAACTGTTCGGCCAGCGCGCCGGGCCACCCGCCGCGGATGCCGATCTCGAAGCGGTCCTCGCACACGTGTTGCAGCCCGCCCAGGCAGCGGCGGCACCGTCCGCAGCCGAGCATGGTGTCGCCGGTGACCCGGGTGCCGATCCAGCCGTCTTCGACGCCCTCGCCGACCGAGGAGACCCTCCCGCACCACTCGTGGCCGAGTCGGATGGGATAGCGGGCGTGGTCCTCGCTGAGGTAGGCCATCTCCCCGCTGAAGAACTCCATGTCGGTGCCGCACACCCCGGCCCGCTCCACGTCGACGACGACCTGCCCGGGGCCGGGGACCGGTGGCTCGACGTCCCACACGGAGAAGCGGCGAGGCCCGGTCACGACGAACGCTTTCACGGGTGAGACCTTCCAGACGGCGCCGCCGGACACGGCCGGAGGTACGGGGGCATCGGGCACGTAGGCTACCGTTCGCCGGACGGGGTCGAGAAGCCGCCCGGACCTGCCGCGTACGGGTCAGCGCTCCCTGCCGACGCCCAGCCCGGGTTCCGCATCGACGTGGAATCCGTCTATCCCGGTCAGCTGCCGGTATCGGGAGTAGGCGATCTCGTACGGCCCCCGTTCGCGGCCGGGTGGGAACGGCCGGGGCCGGAACGAGCGGCGGACCACCTCGCGCAGCTCGGTGAGGGAGCCGATGCGACCGTCGGCCATGGCCTGGATGAGCAGGTTTCCCACGGCGGTCGCCTCCACGGGACCGGCCAGCACCGGCCGTCCGGCGAAATCGGCGACGAGCCGGCACAGCGTCTCGCTGGAGGCCCCGGCCCCCACGAGGTGCACGGCCTCCACCCGCCGGTCACTGAGGAACTCGGCCTGCTCCAGTGCCCAGCGGTAAGAGCACGCGAGACTCTCCAGAACGCAGCGCACCGTCTCCGCGCGGCCGGCGGGCGGCGCCTGCCCGGTCGAGTGACAGTAGGCCGCGATCCTCGCCGGCATGTCGCCGGGTTCGAGGAACCACGGGTGGCCGGGGTCGATCAGCGATCCGAAGGCCGGCGCGGCGGCGGCCTCGGCGACCAGGTCCGCGTACGAGGTGCGCACGCCCCAGGATCTGCGGCACTCCTGGAGCAGCAGCAGGCCGTTGAGAGCGCGGGTGAACCGCACGGTCCCCATGACGCCGCCCTCGTTGCTGAAGCCCGCGAGCCTGGCCGCCCGGCTCGTGACCGGGGCGTCGAGCTCCAGTCCCGCCAGCGAGCGGGTACCGCAGGAGACGTAGCCGACAGAGCCGGACGAGACGGGAAGCGCCGCCGCGGTGGAGGCGGAGTCATGGCCTGCCACCGTGACCACCACGACCCCACCCGGGTCGTCCCCGCCCTTCTCACGCAGTGGCCCCACGACCGTGCCCGGCTCGGTGAGCCGGTGGGCGAACAGGTGGCGGGGCAGGCCCAGGCGGGTGACAAGGCTGCTCGCCCAGCGGCCGGTCCTGATGTCCAGCAGCTGGCTGGTGCTCGCGACCGTCCGCTCGGTGACCATCTCGCCGCTCAGCCAGAGGGTGAACAGGTCCGGCACCATCGCCAGGTGGTCGGCCGCCTCCAGAAGCGGCGATCCGGCGTGCGCCAGCAGCTGGCAGGCCGTGGTGCCGGGTTCGGGGCGGATGCCGGTCAGCTCGTAGTGGTCCTGCCAGGAGACGAGGCCCGCCAGGCCGGAGGTGTAGGGATCGAGGTGGTGGCGGGGGTTGGCCAGCAGCCGCCCGTCACGGTCGAGGAGGGCGAAGTCGCCGCCCCAGGCGTCCACGCCCACGCTGGTGACACGACCGCGGGCGGCGGCCAGCGCGATGCCTCCGCGTGTCTGTGTGAGCAGCCCGAGCACGTCCCAGTACAGGCCGTCGAGGACGCGGACCGGCCGGTTGGCGAAGCGGTGCACCTCCCGCACCGCGAGCCGTTCACCATCGAATTCGCCGGTCAGCACCCGGCCGCTCTCAGCTCCGAGATCCACGGCCACGTAGACGGGCACGGTTCAAGCGTAGCCGGAAAGCCCTTCCTGATATGGGTGATATGTCAGAGACATCAGGTGAAACAGCTGATGGAGTCGCCTTCCTCATCGAACCAGATGGTGAGTCGGACAGCTGATCAGACGGTGCCTCTTCTGCCCGGCGGCATGAGGTGGGCCTCCGTCGATCCGGACGGCGACCGGTCGCGGGCGTCGGAACGCGTCCCCCGCCGGGGCCGCGATCACCCGCCCTGCCGACCCGCGCTCGTGGGGCGGTCGGCACTGTCGCGGAGGCCACGCGAGCTACCGAAATGTTTAAAACGTGGCAACAAGATGGCGGTCCGGATGCTCGGCGGTGGAGAGCGGTGGGGCCTCGGAGGTGCGGCCCGGCCGGGACGCATGCCGGGTAACGCTAAGGAAACAGCGTGTTCGTGTGCCATTGACACCCCCGGAAACTTGGTTCTACTGTCCAGCCCCAACGTGTTAAATCGTTTTTTAGCAGAAGTCTGCCTATCCTGACGAACACCACCGGCACGACCCGCGCCCGGTGAGTCCGGACGCGAGCCGCATCCGAGAAGGGCGATCCCATGCAGCGTGTCTGCTTCCTGTTGAAGGTGAGGCCGGAACGCCTCCAGGAGTACCGCGAGCGCCATCATGCCGTCTGGCCCGAGATGCTCGACGCCCTGAGCGCCACCGGCTGGCACAACTACTCGCTCTTCCTGCGCGAGGACGGGCTGCTGGTCGGCTATCTGGAGACCGAGGACTTCGAGGCGGCCCGCGAGGCCATGGCCGCGACAGAGGTCAACGCCCGTTGGCAGGCCGAGATGGCGCCGTTCTTCGAGAGCCTCGACGGCCGCCCGGACGAGGGCATGGTCTCGCTCGAGGAGGTCTTCCACCTCAACTGATCGGAAAAGCGCAGATGATCGGGGCCTCCTCGTGGGCGTACGGTGCCCCGGGGATGCGGTTCAAGGTTGTTCACGCCAGAGGTGCCCGGGGACCCACCGGCACGTTGCCGCTCTGATCCGGGCTCGCCGAGCGGCCCACCGGCTCCCCACGCCAGGGCGGCTGGGGAGCCGGGGGCCGAATGAAGGCCGCCTCCAGCACCGATGTCGTCGTGCACATGTGCGTCGCGCCCACCGGCCCCTACCGGCTCGACCGCCGACCCCTGGGACGCTCGGCGCGGCCGAACGGGGGGAGGTCTTCCCCTCGTACCCCGAAGGTCTCGGCGCACCCGAAGGTCGACCCGCGGAAGAGCGGGAACTCCCGTGCGGGACCCCGGCCGCCGAGCTGTGCCGGGGAAATCACATGCGGTGTGTGCCCTGCGTAATGATGCGAGGTGTTGGATACTTCGCGTCATCGCATACTTACTGAGCGCGGAACTCGCCGGTCGTGGAAAATCCATACCGCGTGTGTGGGAATTAAGGGTGGCGGTCGTTTTATGGTCGACCGTATTCGTGAATCGCTCCCCTTGTCGGGCGCGGATCGTTCTCCACGCGGGAAATCAGCCGGTGGGATCGGGAAAATGGCAGGTGGGAGTCTGCGGTACCGGGTGTAGCGGGTCTCCCGCGGGGCCGAATCCCCGTAGCCCGTATGATCGTGGCCCGCTTTCCGGGGTGTCCTCGTGTTCATACCTGAGGCGGAATCCGCACCTTCCGCCGACGACGTGAAATTCATTCGGATTCACTCCGCGAAGAATCTTCAGGTGAAATCAGTGCCGACAGGTTGATCTTTGACCCATAATCACCGTCAAGAACATGCGAAACGTGAAAAGGGAGTGCTGCGTTGCTCGGCAGAACCTCTCCGCTGTTCATCGGCCGGAAGCGGGAGCTTGACTTCCTCGGGGAGGCGTGGGGAGCGGCCAGACGCCGCGACGCGCGGATCGTGGGTGTCCGGGGGACGGCGGGAGTCGGCAAGACCGAGCTGGTCGAGCGCTTCCTGCGGACCGTCCCCGGGGTGCGGATCGTGCGAGCCTTCGGCGACGAGGACGCGCTCACCCATCCCTGGGGAGTGCTGGAACAGATCGCCGAGCAACTGCCGACCCCGGCATTCGCCCGGACGCTGGCCGGCCAGGCCGAGGCCGCCTTCGTCGGTCAGGCCCTCGCGGCGGAGTTCGCCGCCACGGACACTCTGATCGTGGTCGTCGACGACGCGCACTGCGGCGACCGGCAGTCGATGGCCGCGCTCCGCCTGGCGGCCCGGCGCCTGCGCAACGCCCAGGTCATGCTGCTGGTCGTCCACCAGGCTCCCGGGTACGCGCCGGGAGCGGCCCCGGACGCGCCTCTGGAACTCCACGAGGGCTGGGAGCGCATCTTCGACTCGCCGCGGGGACGCCTGCTCCAGGTCGAGGGGCTCTCCGCCGACGATCTCGTACGGCTCGCCGTCGCGACAGGCCACGACGGCCTCACCCCTTCAGGCGCCAGGAGACTGCACGAGCACACCGGAGGCAACGCGCAGCATTCGATCCTCCTGCTGGACCAGGTGGAGATGCACTCGATCAACTTCGGCAACGGCCCGCTGCCCGCCCCCCGTGGCATGACGCAGGCCGTCGTGGCGCGGCTGGCGTCGTGTGCCCGCCGCACCCGCGAGGTGGTGGGTGCGGCGGCGGTGCTCGGCCGCCGCTTCCGCCTGGCCGACCTGCGTGCGCTCTCCGGCGTCGCCGACGTCACCGTGCCTCTCACGGAGGCCGTCGGTGCAGGGTTGGTCAAGGAGATCCCGGGAACGGCGGGGCAGGAGTTCGCCTTCACCACACTGCTGGTCTGGGACCGCATCTACTACGACTCCAGCGTCGAGCGCCGCCGTGCCATGCACCGCGACGCCGCCCTGCTGGGAGGTCCGGACGCGCTCTGGCACGGGATCGCCGCCTCCGGTGGCGGTACGGACGGTGAGCTCGCCGCGCTGGCCCAGGGCGAGGCCCAGGCCCAGCTGTCTCGGGGCAGGCTGCCGCTGGCGGCTGTCTACGCCCGCCACGCCGCGGAACTGACCCCTCCGGGGCCCGATCGGGTCGCCCGCGTACTGACGGCCGCCGAGACCCTGCTGGTCTGCGGTGACGCCACCGTCGCCAGGCGCTACGAGGGTGAGATCCTCGCCGCTCCGGCAGGTCCCTGGCGCGACTACGTCGCCGGTTACCAGGCTCTGATCTCCGGACGCGTCGCGGAGGCCAGGCTGCTGCTGGTCAAGGCACTGGGCGCGGCCGGGCACGACGGGGCGGAGAGCCCGCACGCGCCCGCGGACCTGCGGGCGCGCATCGCGGCCCAGCTGGCGATCATCGGCGTGGTCGAGATCTCCTACCCCGAGATGGTCGAGTACGGCACGGCGGCCGTCGCAGCGGGCAGCCGCGAGCCGTGGGTACGGGCGTTCGCCTGGTTCGCCCGGTCCCTGGGCTGGACCTTGGCCGGACGGGCCGAGGAGGCACTGTGGTCCCTGGCGGACGCCGACCTGCCAGGTTCGGCGGCCGGGTTGGACGGCCTGGTGGCCCGCGGCATGATCCGGTTGTGGACCGACGACCTCGACGGAGCCTTCAGCGACCTGCGTGACAGCGTCGCGCGGGCCACGCGCGGCGAGGCGCTGCGGGTGGGCCAGGCGCTCGGCTTCCTGGGCGAGGTCGAATACCGGCGGGGCAGGCTCGACGACGCCGTCAGGTTCACCCGGCTCGCCGTCGGCGACGCCGAGGAGAACGAGCGGGTCTGGGACTACGCCCTCCTGCACTCCCTGGCGTGCTACCCCCGCGCGGCCAGGGGAGAGTGGGGCCGGGCGGGGGAGCACGCCCGCCAGGCCGCGGAATGGGCGCCGATCGTCGAGAGCAGGGTGAGCCTCGCCTACGCGGCCGGCGCGCGGGCGGCGATCGCCCAGGCCAGGGGCGACGCCCAGCGGCTGCTCAGCGCGGCCGAGACCATCGAGCTCCACTATGACTCGCTGGAGCCCGGTACCCATCTGTTCGGCCCGGTCGGCGCCGACGCGCTCTCCCTGCTCGGCCGGCTCGACGAGGCGGACGTCGCCCTGGGCGCCTTCGCCGACAGGGCCGCCTCCAGCGGACGCCGCTCAACGCTGATGTCCATCGCCAGGGTGCGGGCCCAGATCGCCGCCGCCCGCGGTGACCACGCGCGTGCCGTACGGGACTGTGAGGAGGCCTTCGCCCTGGCCGGAGAGGTGGGTCTGCCAATCGAGGCCGGCCGGATCGACCTGGTGACGACACGCTCCCTGCACGCCCGGGGGCGGCACGCCGAGGCGGAGCGGTCGCTGCGGCGGGCGCTGGCCACCTTCAACCGCACCGGTGCCGCCGCCTACGCCGACCTCGCCCTGAAGACGGCGGGGGAGCTCAGGCTGTCGGTGGACGGTCCCAGCGCGGCCTTCGGCCGCCTCACCGGGGCCGAGCGCGAGGTCGTGGCGATGGTCCGCGAGGGCATGACCACCCGTCAGATCGCGCAGCGGCGCTCGGTGACGATCAGCACCGTGGAGACACAGCTGAACCGCGTCTACGCCAAGCTGAACGTCACCAGCAGGATCGAGCTCCGCGCCGTCCTGTCCGACCCCGGCGAGTAACCGGGGAGCGGCTCCGGACGGTGCCACTCCCCAGGCCGGCGTACCGAGAGGCAGGGCGTGTCGAAGCCCGCAGGGCGATTCGTAGGGGTACCACCTGGATGCCTTCCACGTCTGCCGCGACTACCGTGAGCGCCTGCCAGAGCGCCAGGAGAACGGCGCCGCCGACGGGAGGCCGGAATGCGGTTGACCATAGACGTCCAGAGGACCGCCACCGGTCACATCGCCGGAACCATCGAGGCCGAGGGGGCCGAGCAGTCTCTTCCCTTCCACGGGGTCATCGAGCTGGTCACCCTCCTGGAGAACCATCTGGACGGGTGATCGCCGCCGCACACCCTCCGCTGCCGGAGAGAGCCGTTCACAGCGCGTCATGCCAAGGGGAGAGCATCAGATGGGTTCCAGGTACAACCTCGGGAGGGGGCGCCGGCGACTTGGCCGGCCGGCGACGGGCCGCGCGGACCACCGGCCGCGGGGCGTGCCGGTGGCACCGGCCGGGCAGGCCTGGCCGGTTGGGACGGCCGGGTGAACGCCACTCTGACGGCCTTCGTACCGCCGACCGAGAACGGCCGTGACCTGCTGGACAACTGGGTACGGCCGATCTGCGCGAGGCTGGGGATCGGTCTGGTGGTCGCGCCTCCCGGTATCGGCGGGGCCGTCGCGCTCGCGGCGCGGCGAACGTCGGCCTTCGTCGTGTGGGACTGCTCGGTCGAGGGTTCCGAGGACGTCTACGCGGCCTTCGACACGCACGCCAAGCTCGACCCCGGCAGCATCGTCCTCAGCCGCAGCCCGTTGCCCCGCAACGTACTGACCCGCGCCAGCCACGCTCCCGTCCACGGCGAGACCCTGGAGAACCCGGCGCTGGGCGAGTGGCTGGAGCGGCACCTGCGCCGCGCGCTGGGGGTGGACCGGGCGCCGTCGCCGCGCTCGTCGGGGCACTACTGGATGTTCGACAACCCGGCCGACTACTTTCTCAGTTTCCACGACGGCGGGCGCCAGGAGGCGGAGGAGTGGCGTGCCACCTTCGAGAAGGCCCACGCGGTCACCGTGCGGATGGTGCCCCCCCGCGAGTACTCCTACCCGGCCGAGGTGGTCACCCGGCAGCAGATGTGGGAAGGCGTGGCGCGGCTGATGTACGAGATCATCACGACCGGCAGGGTCATCGTCCATCCCGCCCCCGACTACTTCACGTCGTTCTGGACGGTGAGCGAACTGCTGGCCACTCTGTGGTTGCTGCCACGCGGTTCCACGCCACCCATGATCACCTCCGCGCACGTCACCCGGCCCTCGGGCGCCATCCGGCGACTGGAGCACCTGACCGCCCGTACCCTCCTGGGCGTCCCCCGCCTGGGTGACGCCCACGCGGATCGCTTCGCCAGGCTCATCAACAACTCCGATCCGATCACCACCGCTCCGGAGGTCCGAGGGCGGACGACGGACGGCGGGAGGATCGTCGCCGGAACGGTCAGGCACGTCGGCAGGCGCGATCCGGAACTCGCCGGCCCGCGGTTCTGGGAGGAGATGCGGGTGCCCTGCCCGGTCTGCGCCCCGAAGGGCGGAGCCGCCGCGGAGGTCGACTGGGATCGGCACATGGATCTGGCCTGGGGCGGGCGAGGGGTGGACCACTACGGCTACTTCACCGCCCGGCGCGAGGACCTCGGCACCGGAAGGATCCGCTGCCCGGGGTGCCGAACCCTGCTGAGGCTCGTCAACAAGCATGGCGTCCGCACGCTCTGGACGCCGATCTCGGAGACGGAGCCGGAACGGGACCGGCCGGTCATCCGGCGTGATCCCATCTGGCAGGTGCTGCCGGACGACCGGCGGGGCGCCGAGTCACTCTCCAGGAAGAGGGCCAACCCCCTCCGCTGCCTCAAGGGCAGAGGATTCCCGGCCGAGGCGAGGTGGGTCCCGGCACACAGCTCCGCCTGACGGCGGAGAGACCCCGGACCCGTGGCGCACCCCGCGGGGCCCTCTCGATCCGACGCGGACTCGCCGCGGAGAGACCACGAGCCGATGACGGGATCGACGTCCCGCGCGGGGCGGGTGGCTCACGCGCGGGCAGGGGAGCGCGTCCGAACAGGCGGATTCACGAGGACAACCGAGATCTCGGAAGAGCCCTTCGTCAGGTGAAGCATCCCCCCACGCCCCGGCGCGCGCCCCGGTTGAAGGCGCTCAGGCGCTGGGAGGCGCTGCCGTGGTCGCTCACGTCGGTCCAGGGAGTGTCGTCGGCGTGCTGCCGCAGGGCCGCCGCGATCTCCTGGGTGTCGCCGGTCTCGAAGAACAGGATGCCGTCCTCGGCGGCTCCGAAGAGGGTCGCCCCGGCGAGGCAGTCGGCCTGGAGTTCGACTCGTCGTGACAGCAGCCTCCGTGGGATACGAGCCTGGACGGCGTGGCCCCATTCGTGCGCGATGATCAGATAGACCCAGGCGTCCCCCTGCCGGTATCCCATTCGCATCAGGTCGACATCCCACGCGATGAAGTCGTAGGGCGGCCAGCAGTACAGGGCGTTGTCATCGGGGAGAGGAGACCCCTGGCATTTCGGCGCGTTGCTCCGCGCGCCGTCGTACCCGCCGAGAACGCGCGGGGGTGAATACCAGCCGGGGAAGAACTCGGACCAGTGCGTCGCCCAGAAACGATTGACGACGTACTGGGCGCTGCGAATGTCCTGGTTGATGTCGTCGAGGTTTCTCGCGCTGGAGGCGTTCAGCGGGGCGTTCCCGCTCGCTGCGGCGGTCGTGGTCCCGGTGAGGCCCGCGACCAGAACGCCGGTGAGCAGCGAGGCGAGTGCGAGACGAGTGATTCTCCATCGTGAAGCGGCCATGGGCTTCTCCCCTGTCACTGGTGGCCACATACCGGATGTAAGGGTTTATTATTCGAGGGATTTTTGCGGCAGAGTCACCATATGAGAAAAGGTAATAGGGGAGAAGCGTTATCGCGAGATCGCATGAAATATCGGGGGAATTCGCCACAGGAGTTGGCGGGATTAGAGGCGCGTCGTAATCGACGTGAAGCGGGAGCGATGGCACGGTGCTCCCGTGGCGACACCCCGGAGGCGGCCGCGGCAGGCCGCCGGTGAAGTCGGTGAGACTCGCGCGCTAGCCCGCCGGGGGAGCGGAGCTCTCCCGGACGACGAGGTCGGTGGAGAGTTCGACCCGGCGGGGCTCGGGAGCCTCGCCGCGGGAGATGCCCAGTGCCATACGGGTGGCGAGGAAGGCCATCTCCTCCAGGGGCTGGCGGACCGTGGTGAGCGGTGGCCAGGCGGACCTGGAAAGGGGCAGGTCGTCGAAGCCGACGACGCTCAGATCGTCGGGGACGCGCAGTCCGCGCTGCCTGGCGGCCTCGAAGACACCAAAGGCCTGCAGATCGCTGCCGGCGAAGATGGCGGTCGGGCGGTCGGGCAGCGAGAGCAGGGCGTGACCGTGGTCGTGACCGGAGCCGACGAGGAAGTCGCCGTGCAGGATCAGTGCGGGATCGACCTCGACGCCCGCGGTCTCCAGCGCGGCACGGTAGCCGTCTATGCGGGCGCGGCTGCACAGCACGTCGGGTGGGCCGCCGATCATGCCGATCCTGCGGTGGCCGAGTTCCAGCAGGTGCCGGGTCGCGTTCAGGCCGCCCTGCCAGTTGGTCGCGCCCACCGACGCCACGCCGGGGGCGGGCTCGCCCTCGGGGTCGACGACCACGAAGGGGATCGAGCGGGTGTTGAGCTGGCCATATTGCTGCGCCGAGAGCCGGGAGCCAATGATGATCACGCCGTCGGTGCGGCGGGCCGCCAGCCGGTCGAGCCAGTCACGGCCGGGACCGGCGTGGGTGTGCAGGACGGAGATCACGATGCTGGCCTCGGCCTCCGCGGCCGCGCTCTCGGCCCCGCGGATGAGCTCCATCGCCCACGGGCTCTCCAACTCGGCGAAGATCAGGTCTACCAGGCCGACGGGGCCGTCGGCGCCGGCGGCGCGGCGGACGTAGCCGTGCTTGTGAAGGAGCCGTTCGACCCGCCTGCGGGTCTCCGGTGACACCTCGGACCTGCCGTTGATCACCTTGGAGACCGTGGGCGCGGAGACCCCGGCCTCCTGGGCGATGCGGGCGATCGTCACCCGAGGCTTACCTGACATGCTCGGCAGCATATCCGAAACCTTTCGGAGTGTCGCTCCACGCCCGGGGCATGCTCGTAGCCCTTTTGGTCGAACCTTCTTCCGGATGCGTCGCACACGTTTTGATATTCCGCACTCGGTTTGGGCATGGAAAATTTTTGTGATTGGCAGAAATATTCATGGCCCCGCGTCCAGGCGCGACGCGGAAGGCGCCGGGAGACCTCACGGCCGATCGTCGTCCGCTCCCGCCCCGTCGGCCCCTGCGCCGGTGCCGCCTTCGTCACCTTGGACAGCGATGCTCAAACCGTCAAGCGATATCCGCAAAGAAGGATGTCAAAAGAGGCCGATTCCGGGTAGGGCAGGCGCATGGCTGAATTCCTCACTGATATCAAGGAGATCCGGGCGCGGGCGCGTCAGGAGATCGACAAAGGGCCGATCACGGCCGCCTACGGTGCCGACCTGCCCAGGGTGATCCAGGTGTGCAACGAGGCCCTGGCGACCGAGCTGGTCTGCGTGCTCCGCTACAAGCGGCATTACTACACCGCCTCAGGCATCCACGCGGGGGTGGTGGCGGCGGAGTTCCTGGAGCACGCCGCGGAGGAGCAGGAACACGCGGACAGACTCGCCCAGCGTATCGTCCAGCTCGGGGGCGAGCCGGACTTCAACCCCGAGACGCTGACCGCGCGCTCACACGCCGAGTACGACGACAGTCTCGACCTGATCGAGATGGTCAAGGAGGACCTGGTCGCCGAGCGGATCGCGATCGCCTCCTACACCGAGATCGTCAACTGGCTCGGCAACGGAGACGTGACCACCCGGCGCGTCTTCGAGGATCTGCTGGCCCAGGAGGAGGAGCACGCCGACGACCTGAAGAGCCTGCTGGAGCGGCTTCCCGGCGCGTTGGACAGCCGGAACTGAGCGGCGGTTCAACGGGATCGGCCGCCGCGCGAGCCGGTTCCGCGCTGGGCGGTGCCGGTCCGCGTGTGGCGCTCCGCGGCGACACGCCACGCCCGCGTCCGCCGTACACGCCCGCGGCGCCGCACAGCTGTGCGGCGCCGCGGAGCCGGTCCCGGGTAGGGGGAAGCCGTACGGCCGGATGTGCGCGTCGGAACCCGGCCGTACGGCGATCGGGCCGGTCAGCCGGTCGTGCAGGACACCGCGGGGGCCGGGGAGCCCGTCCCCGAGGCGATGAAGCCGAAGGTCGCCGTCGCGCCGGGGTTCAGGGAGCCGTTCCAGGCGGCGTTCCGCGCCGAGACCGCGGTGCCCGACTGGGTCACCGTCGCGTTCCATGACTGGCTGACCTGCTGTCCGCCGAACGTCCACTGCGCGGTCCAGCCGGTGATGGCCGCCGTGCCGGTGTTCTTGACGGTCACCTCGCCCTGGAAGCCGCCCGGCCACTGGTTGGTGGTCTGGTAGGTGGCCGTGCAGCCGCCGTTCGGCGGGGGCGTGACGGTCGGCGTCGGGGTGGGGGTGATCGTCGGGGACGGCCCCGAGCCGAGCAGGGCGGCCAGGGCGGGGAACCACCGGTCGGACATCTTCTGGTCGCCCGAGGCGTTGGGGTGTACGCCGTCGTAGGTGTCGGCCGCGGTGCTGAAGCCCGTCCACTGGTCGACCACGACTATCGGTGACTGAGCGGTGGTCTTGCCCGCCGCCCAGCCGGGAATCGCCGCGTTGAGCGCGGAGACCCGCTGCGCGCACTCACCGCACGTGCTCGGGTTCATCGGGATGATCTGGGCGACGAGGATCTTCATGGTGGGATTGCTCGCCCGCATCTGGTCCACCAGCTTGCCGTACGCGGCCAGGATGGTGGCGGTCGCACGGTTGCTCCAGGCGTCGTTGGTGCCGAAGTGCATCAGCACGATGTCGGGCGTGGTCGCCGAGAGCCAGCCGGGGAGCTGGTTCTGGTCGGCGACGTTGGTGACCAGCGCCCCGCCGTGCCCCTCGTTGTCCCCGTCGTGTGCGACGCCGCAGCCCTGCGGGGGCAGGGTGCCGACGAAGTCGATGTTGGTGTGACCGGCGTTCGCGAGCCGGTTCCACAGGAGGGCCCGCCAGCATCCGGGGGAGCCGGTGATGGAGTCTCCGAGTGCCATGATCCTGGTGGCCGCCGCCTGCGCGGGCATCGCCGTGGCCGCCAGGAGGAGTCCCAGGGTCGCGACCGCAGTCACCGCGGCCGTCAGAACCGCCAGGATCGTGCCGCTTCCGCGCGTCTTTCGTCGCATTTTCCGCTCCCGCCTCGATGGGGCCCGATGCTAGGCGGCCCCGGGTGGGAGCGGGAAGCCGGCCGCCTGCCGGGAGCGCCCTGACCTGCGACGTGATCTGGGGCGAGGGTGTAACTTTCAGCCGCCCGCCGCAGGTGTCCTGTCACCCCGGCGTCCGGCCCTTCGGCGCTTTCGGGCCGCGTCGTTCCCGTTCCTCCGCCCGGGGATCAGGCATCCCCGGAGGAGTGATCGTCCGGCTCGCGAGGACGGCGTCGCGGAAGGGTAAACGGGGAATGAAGGAAAGCTCCAAAATGTTCCACGAAAGTGGAGTTTATTGACGCAACCGTCAAGGTGAACGTAAGGTCCGGACAACACCTGATACCTCCACACAGATGCCCTGACCTCGGAGAACACCCCACGGAGCGTTCATGAAGCGACTAGTAGCGGCAGCGGTCTCCCTCTGCTTCGCCGCCGTCACCGCGGCCTGCGGCGGTGGCGCGGACGGCGCCGACAGCTCCGCCTCCGTGGGGAGCGCCGTCTTCACCACGATCGACGCACTCAAGCCGGGCATCGACGCGAACGCGCCGATCAACCCGTACAACCCGAAGGGCAACACCTTCCGCGGGTACAACGCCGAGTGGCTCGGGTGGACCAAGAACCACCTGACGGACCCGGACCGGTTCTATCCGGGTGTCGCGAAGAGCTGGCAGATCGCCCCGGACCGATCCTCGATCACCATCAGGCTCCACCCGGACGGAAAGTGGTCCGACGGCAGGCCGATCACCGCGGAGGACGTGAAGTTCTCCATCGGCCTGGCCTACACCCAGGGCGGCACCGCCTACGCCCTCGACCCCTCCGCGGCCGGTACGGCCTCCAACATCAAGATCGTGGACGACAAGACGATCAAGATTACTCAGACGGCGGAGAACCCGAGTTCCGCCTTCGTCCGCGGCGTGATGGAGACCGTCATCGTCCCCAAGCACGTCTGGGGCAGTGTGCTGCCCGCCGACTTCTGGGAGAGGCTGAAGGTCGCGCAGAGCGACGCCCCCGGAGCCGAGGCGGCCCGGGCCGGGATCACCAGCCTCGCGGAGAAGGTCATCGCCTTCGCCCCGGCCCAGGACGTCTCCGCAGGGCCGTTCGTCCTGAAGCGGGTCAACCCGGGTGAGGCGTTGCTGGTCAAGAACAGGTACTTCCACAACGCGGCCAACGTCGCCGCCGACCAGGTGCGCATCCTCAACTACACGGGCAACGAGCAGGTCTGGAACTACCTGGTCGCCGGCAGGCTGGACAGCGCGCCGTTCACCGCGGTCCCGGCCGGGGTGATGAGGCGCATCGTCCAGACCCAGGGCAACGCCGTGGTCAGGGGTTACTCGCCGGTCAGCGAGGCGCTGGCGTTCAACCAGTCCAGGAGGCCCTACGACAACGTGCACGTCCGCCGGGCGCTGGCATACCTGATCGACCGCGAGCAGGTCACCAAGGTCGCCTCCCCCGAGGGCGGCACCGCCTCGGTCACCACCTCGGGCCTGCACCAGGAGGCCGCGAAGGCGTGGCTGGGTGACGGCTTCGCCGCACTGGAGCCGTACCGGACCGACCCGGCCAGGGCCGAGCGGGAGCTGCGGGCCGCGGGCATGAAGAAGAAGGACGGCAGGTGGACGATGCCGGACGGCAGCCCGTGGAAGATGACCATCAACGTGCCCGCGTCCTTCTCCGACTGGCTGGCCGGCGCGAAGGCCGTCACCAGTCAGCTCAACGACGCCGGCATCGAGGCCGAGGTCATCACCAGCGCCGACTACCCGCTCTACCTGGAGGAGATGGCGGCGGGCAAGTACGACCTCGGCTTCTGGCTGGTGGCACTCGGACCCGCCCCGTACAACATCTACCAGCGCCTGTACGGAGCCCAGAACGGCTGGCAGCTCTTCGGCGGCAAACTCACGCACGTCGCCCCCGGCACCAAGGGCAACTGGATGGGCGGTGCCGAGACCGTCGACCTCGCGGGCGAGGGCAGGATCAACCTCGGAGAGCTGACGGTCAAGCTGAACTCCGCACCCGAGGCGGAGCAGAAGAAGATCGTCTCAACCCTCGCCAGGGCCGCCAACCAGGATCTTCCGGTGATCCAGCTGTGGGACTACGTCAACACGCAGGTGGTGAACACCACGCGCTTCAGTGGATTCCCCGGTGACGACAGCGACGCGCTGCGCCTCACCTCGGGAGTCTGGCTCCAACTCGGCATGGTCAAGAGGAAGTAGCGACATATGACGGTCATCGCACGCCGCCTCGCGGGCCATCTCGCCCGGGGGTTCGCCATGATCCTGGTGGTCACCACGATCAGCTTCGTGATCATCAGAAGCATCCCCGGCGACCCCATGCGGGCTCGCTACGAGAAGCTGGTCGAGCAGGGCATGTCGCCCGACCAGGCCGAGCGCGCCACCGCCGCGTTGTACGGCTTCATGCCGAAGGGCACCCTGTGGGAGCAGTACGCCGACTACATGAGGGGACTGCTCCACCTCGACCTCGGCCAGTCGCTGAGCGTCCCCGGCGCGGAGGTCACCACACTGCTCGCCTCCGCGGCCACCTGGACGATCCTGCCGGTCCTCGTCGGCACCCTGCTCAGCTTCGCGGTCGGCATCATCATGGGCGTCTACGCGGCGATCAAGCGCTCCAGCAAGCTGGGGGACGTCCTGGCGGTCTCCGGCTCGCTCCTGCACGGCCTGCCGCAGTACGTCCTCGCGTTGCTGCTGAGCGCGGTCTTCACCACCCTGCTGCCGATCTTCCCCACCGGAGGCACGGCCGACGTCACACTGGAGCCGGGTCTCAACGCCGCCTACATCGGCTCGCTGATCCAGTACGCCACGATGCCGGTCCTGACCTACGCGCTGGCCGGCTACGGAGGCTGGATCCTGGCGATGAAGTCCAGCGTGGTCACCGTGCTGGGCGACGACTTCATCATGGCCGCCGAGCTGCGCGGTTTGAAGCGTGGCCTCATCTTCCGCTACGTGGCGCGCAACGCCATCCTGCCGCTCTTCACCATCCTGGCCCTCTCGCTGGGCCTGCTGTTCGGCGGTGCGATCTTCATCGAGCGGATCTTCACCTACCCGGGGCTGGGTCTGCTGCTGCTCAACAGCATCACCGACCGCGACTACACGTTGATGGGCGGGGCCTTCCTGCTGATCACCGTGGCGATCGTCATCGCCAACATCGTGGCCGACATGCTCTACACCGCGATCGACCCACGGGTCCGTTCCGGACAGGAGGCTTCATGAACCGGCGAATCACAACAGCCGACAGGCGCCGCGTCCGCGCCGGGCGGCCGGTAGGGGAGATCGCATGACCGCGCAGGTCATCGCCGGAGGCGACGCCCGCGCGACGCTGCGACGCAACTTCCGGCGCGGCGTCTGGCGGGTCCTGCGGCGCAAGCCCAGCCGGATGGTGGGTGTGGTCATCCTGGGCGTGTTCACCTTCATGGGCGTCTTCGGGCCGATGCTCTACCCCGAGCGGCTGCCGCGCGACGACAACGCGCTCTACGCCGCGCCCAGCTGGGCGCACCCCTTCGGCACCGACTTCGAGGGCACGGACGTGCTCGCCCTGGTGATCACCGGGGCCCGGTACGTCCTGCTGACGGCCCTGGTCACCGCGGTCATCACGGTCGCCCTGGGCACCGCCGTCGGGCTGTTCGCCGGGTTCAGGCGTGGGCGCTGGGACGCCGTGCTCATGCGGATCACCGACATGAAGCTGACCATCCCCGCGCTCCCGCTGCTGCTGGTCCTGTCGACGGTCTGGAAGTTCACCAGCGCGATCGAGATGGGCCTGGTGCTCGGGTTGCTCGGCTGGGGAGGGGTGGCGCGCGCCGTACGGGCGCAGACCCTCTCGCTGCGCGAGCGCGGCTTCGTCGAGGCGGCCAGGGGACTCGGCCTGTCCACCAGGCACATCATCGGCAGGGAACTGCTGCCCAGCATGGCCCCCTTCATCGCGATGAACACGCTCATCGCGGTGACCGGCGCGGTGTACGCGCAGGTGGGCCTGTTCTTCCTGGGAGTCCTGCCGTTCGACGCCAACAACTGGGGGGTCATGCTCAACCTCGCGGTGTTCGGCGGCGGCGCGCTGACGACGACCACCGCGCTGCCGTACATGCTGGCGCCGCTGCTGGCGATCCTGCTGCTCACCCTGGGCATCGTCCTCGTCGTCGACGCCATGGACGAGATCTTCAACCCCCGGCTGCGGGAGGAGTGACCGATGTTCGTACCTGCTGAGAAGGTGTCCATGACACTGGGCGAGCGGCTGTCCGCGGCCGTGGGCGTCCGGGGCGACCGGAGTGTCGAGGCCGCCCGGAACACCGGCGCCGCCGAGGGCACCCGTGACGCGCGGAGGAGCGGGCCGCCGGGAGTGCGGATCAGGGACCTGTCCGTCGTCTACCGGACGGCCGCGGGAGAGTTGCCCGCCGTATCCGGGATCGACCTGGATCTCCCACCCGGGACGATCACCGGGGTGGTCGGCGAGTCCGGGTCGGGCAAGTCCACCCTGGCGCTGTCACTGCTCAACGCGGTCCAGCCGCCCGGCAGGATCAGGTCGGGCAGCGTGGAGATCGACGGTCTCGGCGACGTCACCCGGTTGCGGGGTGAGAACCTGCGCAAGGCGAGGGGCCGGCACATCGGATACGTCTTCCAAGCCGCCCAGAACTCCCTCAACCCGCTCAAGACCGTCGGCAAGCAACTGCTCGACCTGGGGCGCTCGCACGAGATCCGGGACCTGCGAGGGCTGGTCAGGGACGCCAAGGACCTGCTCGGCCGGATGGGCATGGACGGCGCGCGCGTGCTCGACTCCCACCAGCACGAGCTGTCGGGAGGGATGCGCCAGCGGGTCGGCATCATGTTCGCGCTGGTCCTCAACGCCCACCTCGTCGTGCTGGACGAGCCCACCACCGCACTCGACATGATCACTCAGGCCACCATCCTGCGGATCGTCAGGGAGGTCCACGAGGAGCGCGGGCTCACCACGTTCATCATCACCCACGACCTCGGTGTGGTGGCCGAGATCGCGGACCGGCTGGCCATCATGTACGGCGGGCGGGTGGTGGAGCAGGGGCCGACCACCGAGGTGCTCGGCGCGCCTCGCCACCCCTACACCCAGGGCCTGATCCGGGCCATCCCCCGTCTGGTCGGCGACCTCGGGGAGGCCAGGGCACTACCCGGCCGCCCGCCGACGCTTGGGACCGTTCCCTCGCGGGGATGCGTCTTCAGGGAACGCTGCGACCTGCGCATGGACGTCTGTGAGACCGAGGAGCCGCCCGCCGTCCCGTACGGCGAGTGGATCGTGGCCTGCCACGCCGTCGCCGCCCGCGACGCGGAGACCAGGGAGGAGAAGGAGTGATCACGGGGCAGCACATCACGAAGACCTTCAGGCAACGAGGAAGCGTGCTCGCCGGACGGGAGGTGAAGGCGCTGCGCGGCGTCGACTTCGCCATCCCGAAGGGCGGGGCGGCGTCGTTCATCGGAGAGTCCGGTTGCGGCAAGACGACGCTCGGACGGATCATCGCCGGGCTGGAGAGTCACGACTCCGGAGAGATCATCATCGACGGCACGCCCATGTCGTCGCTGCGCCCGCGGCAGCGTGAGCCGTACTTCCGCCGCATCCAGCTCATCCACCAGGACCCGTACTCGGCGCTCAACCCGACCCGTACCGTGCACCAGACGCTGGACGCGCCGCTGTCGCTGCGGGCGGGGCAGACCGGCCGTTCCCGGTCATGGGTGGACGGGCGTGCCAGGGAACTGCTGGAACTGGTCGGTCTCGACCCCGGCTACGTGCTTCCCCGCTACCCCCACCAGCTCTCCGGCGGCATGCGCCAGCGGGTCGTCATCGCCAGGGCGCTCACCGTCGACCCCGAGATGCTCGTCGCCGACGAGGCCGTCTCCATGATCGACGTGTCACTGCGGCTCGGCATCCTCGCCCTGCTCAAGGACCTGCGCGAGAGCCTCGGGGTGAGCGTGCTCTTCATCACCCACGACGTGGCGACCGCCCGCTACATCGGCGACGACGGCGAGCTGTACGTCATCTACCGGGGGCAGGTCGTCGAGCGCGGCCATGTCGAGACGATCATCTCCGACCCCGTGCACCCGTACACCCAGTCGCTGCTGTCGGCCATCCCGGTGCTGCACGGTCTGGAACGGCCGGGCGAGCAGCGGGTGACGCCGGCCGGGGCGCTCGACGAGAGCCGCCACGACGCGGGCTGCCTGTTCGCCCGGCGCTGCCCGTTCAGCACCGGCCGTTGCGAGTCCGAGCAGCCGGTGCTCGGTCACGGTGGGGACACGCCCCAGGAGCACGCCTGCTTCCACCCCACCCCCCGCGACGTCGTCGCCATGCCGATCGGCCGGTCGTGAACCCGCTGGGGAGCGGTCGCGGGACGCACGAGGCGTCCGGGATTCGTGAGGCCGACGCGGCCGACGCGGCGGCGCTCGCCGGGATCGCCGAGTCCGCGCTCACCCTGGACGCCGGGGAGGCGGCGAGCCTGGTCGCCCGGCTCGCCGAGCCGCCCGGGTGCCGGCGCTGGACGGCGCTGGTGACGCGCGGCCTCGACGGCGTGGTGTTCGCCTCCATGTCGGCGCGTGACCCGTACGCGGGCCACGTCGACCTGCTCGCCGTGCGTCCCGAGGCCCGGGGGGCGGGGCTCGGCCGGGCGCTGGTCGCCGCGGCCGAAGACTGGCTGCGCGGCCAGGGGGCGACCGAGGCCCGCCTCGCGGGCAACCCGCCCGCCTACGCCTGGCCCGGCATCGACGTGCGCTACACCGAGGCGGCCTGCCTGGCCGAGAGCCTCGGCTACGAACGCTACAGCGTGGCCTGGAACATGACCGTCGACCTCGCCGGCGACCTGTCCGTCGACGCCGACCTCGCGCGGCTGGCGGACCTGGGGGTCACCGTGCACGCCGCCGCCCCCGGGAACCGCGCCGCGGTGTCGGCCTTCGCCAGGGAGCAGTGGAACGGCAACTGGGCGTGGGAGGCGGAGCAGGCCGCCGGCTGTCACTACGCCGTGGGGGAGGGGAGGCTCCTCGGTTTCGCGGCATGGGGGGCCAGGCCCACCTGGTTCGGTCCGATGGGCACCACGCCGGCCGCCCGGGGCCTGGGCGTCGGCCGCGTGCTCCTGCGCCGCTGCCTCGCCGAGCAGCGGGCCGCCGGCATGTCGAGTGCCCAGATCGGCTGGGTGGGGCCGCTGCACTTCTACGCCCGGGCGGTCGGTGCGCACGCCGAGCGGGTCTTCTGGCTTTACCGCCGTGGTCTGCGGTGACGGCCCCGGTCCGGCGTATGCCCACAACGCCCTCATTGTCAGAAGACCATTTATTTGACGGTAGCGAGACAGGAACTCCGATGACATTGGACGCCATGAGTGATCCGCTTTCCATGCTTTCCACCGAACAGAGCGATCCTCGCTACAACCGGATCGACCTGCTCTCGACCGAGCAGGTGGCCCGGTTGATGAACACCGCGGACAGCACGGTGCCCGCGGCGGTGGCCGCGTCGATCCCGGAGATCTCGGCCGCGATCGACGCGGTCGTCGCCCGGATGAAGGCCGGTGGCCGCCTGTTCTACGTGGGCGCGGGGACGTCGGGCCGACTGGCCGTGCTGGACGCCTCCGAGTGCCCGCCGACCTTCGGCACCGATCCCGAACTCGTACAGGGGGTCATCGCGGGTGGTTCCCCCGCGCTGACCCGTTCCGTCGAGGGCGCCGAGGACGACCAGCAGGGGGGAGCGGGCGCCATCGCCGAGAGGGGCGTGGGCGCGCTCGACTCGGTGGTGGGCATCTCCGCCAGCGGCCGCGCGCCCTTCGTGCTCGGCGCGCTCGCCGAGGCGAGCCGCCGCGGCGCGCTGACCGTGGGGCTGTCGTGCAACGTGGCGACCCCGCTGTCGGCGGCCGCGCTGCACCCCATCGAGGTGGTCGTCGGCCCGGAGGTGGTGACCGGTTCCACCAGGCTCAAGGCGGGGACCGCACAGAAGCTGGTCCTCAACATGATCTCCACGATCGCGATGGTCAGGCTGGGCCGTACCTACGGCAACACCATGATCGAAGTATCGGCGATGAACTCCAAACTGGCCGACCGTGCGGCCCGGATGGTCAGCGACATCACCGGGGCCGCCCTGCCGGTCTCCCGCTCCGCGCTGGAGGCGGCCGAGTGGCACGTGAAGGTCGCGGTGCTGATGATCGAGCACGGCCTTGACGCCGACGGCGCGCGGGTCCTGCTGGAGCGGCACGACGACCGGTTGGAGGCGGCACTGGAGGCGGCGGGGCGGATCCAGGGTGCCTGAGCCCCCGGCGGCCCCTCCCGACGAAGGGGGCGGGCTGGCCGAGATCCTGGGTGCGGCGGTGCCGCGCGTCTGCTCGGCGGCGGTGGCCGCGATCGCCGTCGGCGGTGTCACGGTGGCCGCCGCGGCCGTGGGGGAGACCGTACGCTACTCGTCGGCCTCGGAGGAACTCGCTACCGACCGGCCGCCCGCCAGGCACGACTCGATCTTCGACCTCGCCTCGGTCACCAAGCTCTTCACGACCGCCGTCATCCTGTCGCTGGTCGAGGAGGGCCGCCTCGGCCTGGACGAGCCCGTCACCGCCTGGCTGCCCGCCTGTTACGGCGGCGCCCCCGAGGTCACCCTGCGGCATCTGCTCACTCACACGGCGGGCCTGCCGCCGAGCCGCAGGGCCCACGAGGAGATTCCCGGCGACGGTCCCGAGGTCCACGCCAGGCGGATGGAGCGGATCCTCTCGACACCGCCGATCGGACCCGCGGGCGGGCGTTACCTCTACTCCGACGTTGGGCTGATCACGGCGGGCCGGGTGGCGGAGATCGCCGGGCGGGCACCCCTGGACGAGCTCACCCGCGCCCGGGTCACCGGTCCGCTGGGCCTGTCCGACACCGGCTACCGTCCGGCCGCGGCCCTGCTGCCCAGGGCCGTCGCCACCGAGCACAAACCGGAACGCCCGGGGCCGGGGTGCGTGCGCGGCGAGGTCCACGACGAGACCGCGCACGGCCTGGGCGGGGTCGCCGGGCACGCCGGGATCTTCTCCACCGCCGGTGATCTCCTGCGTTTCGCCGAGACGCTGCGCACCGGAGGCGTGCCGGTCCTGCGCCCCGCCACGGTCGCCGAGGTCACCCGCGACCACGGCGTCGAGGGCGCGGACTTCCGTCACGGCCTGGGCGTGCGCATCGGCGATCCCGCGATCGTCGGCCCGCTCACCGACGCCTACGGCCACTCCGGCTTCACCGGAACCTCGCTCGTCGTCGACCCCGGACGCGCTCTCACCGTCGTCCTGCTGACCAACAACGTTCATCCGTCACGCGGCCGCGCGGGCATCCGCGACCTGCGCCACGCCGTCGCCGCCGAGGCCCTGCGCCTGTCCTGAACCCGCGCCGCGTCCGCGATCGCGGCCGGCGCGGGGCCTCGCGTGATCTCGCCGGTGAGCGCGTCGAGCGGCCCGGCGTGCTACCTGCTCCGGCGGCGGTGGTCGGCTCTGAACCCGTCGATGGCGTCCCTGGTGGCCCGCAGCGCGGCGTCCGAGGTCTCGAAGGTGCGCTGCGCGATGCCGACGAAGATGCAGTCGACGATCAGGAGCTGGCTGATCCGGCTGGCCAGCGCCCCCGGGCGGAAGACCGTCTCCCGGCCGGCCGAGACCAGGACGTGGTCGGTGAGCTCGGCCAGGGAGGAGCGCGGGTTGTTGGTGATGGCCACCGTGGTCGCACCCGCCCGCTGCGCGACGCGCAGCGGCGCGAGCACGTCGGGGGTCTCGCCGGTGCAGCTCACCACCACCGCGACGTCGTCCGCCCGTCCCAGTGCCGCGCTGGTCAGCGCCAGGTGCGCGTCGGTGAAGGCGTGGGCGGGCAGGCCGATCCGCATCAGTTTCTGCGCCATGTCGGCCGCCACGAGCCCGGAGGCGCCCACCCCGTAGACGTCGATCTTGCGTGCTGCGATCAGTGCCTCCACCACCGCGCCCAGCCGGTCGGGGTTGAGCTGCGCCGCGGTGTCGGCCAGCGCCTCCGCCTCGGCCCTGGCCACCTTCGCGATCACGTCGGTCAGCGGGTCGTCCGGGCCGAGGTCGCCGGGGACCAGCCGTTCGGGCTGGTCCCTGGCCACCGCTGCGGCCAGCGCGAAGCGCAGCTGGGAGTATCCGGCGAAGCCCAGGGCCCTGGCGGTGCGCACGATCGTGGCCTCGCTCGTCCCGGAGACCGCGCTGAACTCGGTGATGGTGCTGCGGGCCACCATGCCGGGATCGTCGAGTATGAGGCGGGCGATGGCCTGGGCCGCCGGGGTGAGCGAGGGCAGGACGGCCCTCACCGTGGCCACCAGGTTCACGGGGGTGGGGCCGTCGAGGACGTTCATCAAATCTCCTTGAGCCTGGAGACCCCGAGCTCTGGTTCTGGGGAGGGAAGGTGGCGCGGTGCCGCATGGTTCCGTGGGGTGTTCGGCGGCGGCGATAACCAAGCTACCGAAGCATGACGTGTGGTGCTTTCGCCGTCGGATCGGCGGAGAGGTGGAACGCCGGTGGGGGAGACGCGGGAACCGGCCGGCTCAGGCAGGGCGGACGGTTGCCGGTGAGAGGCGGGATCTCCTGGTCGCGGTCGTGGGGAGGAGATCAATGAGCGCCTTCCGGGGCAGTGGTCAGCCAGTGGGCGACGGCGCGGGCCGAGGCTCGGGAGATGCCGTTGGTGGTCACGTACACGGCTCCGGCAGGCTCGCCGGGCACTCCGGTCTCGACCACGATGGCGTCGGGGCGCAGCGTGACGGCCCGTGCCAGCAGGTCCCTGACCCAGGGATGGCGCCAGGCGTCGTGTACCACCAGGACCAGCGGGCGCCCCCCGTCTCCGGAGCCGGACAGCTCGGGCAGCTCGGGTGTCTCCACGGTGACGATGTGCCCGGTGGTGCCCGGCATCAGCTCGGTGAAGGCGCCGATGAGGCCGGTGGGCGTACCCGGTTCGACCGCCTGGCTCAGCCGGGGAGCGATGTCGACGACCAGCGGTGGTCCGGAGAGCGCCGGTGGGGTGCCGATCACGCGCATGGCCGCGAGGGCCGTCCTCAGGCCGAGCTCCTCGTCTCCCGGGCCCTCCCCGTCCCGCGCCCGCGCGGCGCTCTGGGCCGCTCGAGCCGCCACGGCGCCGCTCGCGGCGTACCAGCCGGACAGGGCCAGCACGCGCGAGGCCGCTTCGGCCAGCCGCTCCTCGGGGAGCCTGCCTTCCCGTACGGCGTCCACGATGGCGTCGCGCAGCTCGTGGACGTTCTCACCGCCGGGGGCGGAGATGCCCGCGCAGATCGCGTCGGCCCCCGCCAGCAGGGCGCGGACCGCGATCTCTCCAGGCGGGTGCAGGGCGGCGACGGCGCGCATCTCGATGGCGTCGGTGACGATCATGCCGTCGAAGCCCATCTCCTCGCGGAGCAGCCCGGTCATGATCCGCCGGCTCAGCGTCGCGGGGTTGTCCGGATCGAGGGCGGGGACCAGCAGGTGCCCGCACATGATGGCCCGTACTCCGGCTGCCACCGCGGCCCGGAAGGGCGGCAGGTCGCGCTTGGCGAGGAGCTCCAGGGAGGCGTGCACGGTCGGCAGGGCATGGTGGGAGTCGGTGTGGGTGTCGCCGTGACCGGGGAAGTGCTTGGCGCAGGCGGCGACCCCGGCGTCCTGAAGTCCCAGGATCCAGGCCGCGGTGTGCCTGGAGACCAGCTCTGGGTCCGGGCCGAAGGAACGGACGCCGATCACCGGGTTGGCGGGGTTGGCGTTGACGTCGGCCACCGGGGCGTAGTCGAGGGTGATGTCGGCCGCGGCGAGGAGACGGCCGATCTCCTGGGCGACCAGCCGGGTCTGCTCGACGTCGTCGCCCACCCCCAGCGCCCGGTTACCCGGCCACGAACTGCCCCTCACGGCCTGCAGGCGGGTGACCGACCCGCCCTCCTCGTCCACCGCGACCACCACGGCGGGATTCTCCGCGCGCAGCCGGGCGACGAGCTCGGCCGTGTGGGCGGGGCCGGTGAGGTTCCTGGCGAACAGCACGGTCCCGCCGAGGCCCTCCTCGCCGAGCGCGCGGCGCAGCCAGTCGGGAGGCTCGGTGCCGTCGAAGCCCGGCTGGAGGACGGTCATGGCCAGCCGGGCCAGGTCGGGGCTGCGGTGGGGCATGAGGTCACCTTCTTGGTCGGGGAGGCGTCTTCGGACAGGTCGGCGGCGGGAGGCGTCCCAGAGCAGGTTACCCATTGATGACACTTTTCTTCATAACGAATGTCTTGAGAGTAATTTTTTATCATTCCCCTGATCGAGATCCGCGCTGCCGGATCCGCGGCCGTCGGGCACGCCTCGCCGGTGTGCGGGGCCACCAGATCCGATCAGTCGTTCGTGGCGCCACCGCGTCCGAAGGTCCGGGGAGAGAAGGGTGGCACACGACCGGGGCGGCTCGAACGGCAGGGTTCCTTGACGCGGCCAGGTTCCCCACGTACTCCGGTGATCCCCGGCTCGCTCTTGACCTCCATCGCGGTTGAGGTCCCATCCTGGGGTGAGGACTTCCGAGGAAAGAGGATCGCCGTGAGCGAGGATCTGGTCGACTTCTGGTTCGATCCCGGCTGCCCCTGGGCGTGGATCACCTCCCGCTGGATCGTAGAGGTGGGCAAGGTGCGTCCCATCACGGTCAGCTGGCGGGAGATGAGCCTGGCGGTGCTCAACGAGGAACAGGAGATGTCCGAGGAGTACCGCGAGATCGTCGAACTCGGCCGGGGCACCATCCGGGTCTTCGCCGCGACGCGCGAGGCGGCGGGGAACGTCGCCGTCGGTGACCTCTACACCGCGCTCGGCACCCGCTACCACGGTGCGGACGGCCTGTTCCGGCGGTCCCGCGAGGCCGTCGCCGACGGTGGCCTCACCGGCTGGCGGGCCGCGATGGAGGGGCTGGCGCCGGTGATCGCCGCCGCGCTGGCCGACGTCGGGTTGCCCGCCGGGCTTCTCGCCGCGAGAACCGACCCCGGTTGGGACGACGCGATCCACGCCTCGCACGCCCTGGTGCCGGCCGGGAAGCGGAACCAGTCGCTGATCGGCGTCCCGACCATCTCGGTGAACGGGCACGCCGGGCAGTTCGGCCCCGTCATCAGCGAGATCCCGGTCGGTGAGCGGGCCGGGCGGCTCTGGGACGCGTTCAAGGTGCTCGCCACCGAGGAGGCGTTCTTCGAGCTCAAGCGGGTCACGGACCGGGCGGATCCCCGCACCTTCCCGGAGGCCCCCTAGCGCGGGAGGGGGTCTCTCCCCCCGCGCCCTCGCCGCCCTTTGTGGAGAAATGGGCTGTTCTTTCGTGAACGACATACCTCATCGCGTTCGTTGCCCCTGCCTGCGGGCAGGCCCCCGAGTGTGATGGAACGTGAGGTTCGCCGGTGCCGCGCCGCCGAGGTGCGTGGCAGGCACGGCTTCGCCGGTCTCTCCGTCGTGGACGGTTCCCTTGGCAGGTCCCCCGTGTGAGCTCCACCTGAACGCTCCCCGCCGGGGCCTTGGAGCAGGCGGCCGGCGTGCGCTACGAAGGGATGGGGAGGGAGGCCACCGTGGGTAAATCCGGCCAGGAGGTGGCGCTGCGAGCCCTTGGCGCCGCGTTCGACCTGCACGCCCCGACGGCCCGCCACGGCGTCAGGGCGTTTCCCGAGGGCACGCCGTTCCTGTGGCTGATCGTTCCCGGCGCGGGCGGGGCGACCGTCTTCCTTGACGACCGCCAGTGGATCTGCCTGAGCGAACCCGAGCGGGGCGGGGTGACCGTCCAACTCGTCGCCGGCGGGATCGACGACGACCCCGCCCTCGTCGTGGGCCGGATCATGACCGTCATGGTGCCGGCGCCCCGTCGCAGGGGCCGCCTGTCGCGTGCGCTGGGGGCGGGGCTGCTCGGCATCGTGGGAGGCGCGGGTGTGGGGTTGCTGGCCGCGCTGCTCATGGCCGTCCTCGTCGCCGGCAACGGCTACGTCTCGGACGTGGCCATCAAAGTGGTGTACGTGCTGGCCGCGCTGTTCGGCGTCGGGGCCGGGTGCTGGGTGGCGCTGCGCTGCTGGCGACTGGGGGCGGGGCCGCGCGACCGGGGTCCCCGCAGGCGGGGACCTTAGGAAGGATCATCAGGAGGACCACGCGAAGGAGCGCCCCGGCCGGGCGGCCGACGAGTTCACGGGACGCACCCGGGACTCGGCCGCCCGGCACGTGTTCACCCCGTCATCGTTCGCTCAGGGACGCCGATACCAGGTCGCGTGCCTCCCGCTGGACCTGTGCCAGGTGCTCGGTTCCCCTGAAGGACTCGGCGTAGATCTTGTACACGTCCTCGGTGCCCGAGGGACGGGCGGCGAACCAGGCGTTCTCGGTGGAGACCTTGAGCCCGCCGATGGCGGCGCCGTTGCCGGGGGCGGAGGTGAGCACCTGCGTGATCGCCTCCCCGGCGAGGGTGTCGGCGGTGACCTGCTCGGCCGAGAGCCTGGCGAGCACCGCCTTCTCCTGCCGGGTCGCGGGGGCGTCGACGCGGGCGTAGGCGGGGTCGCCGAACCTGGCCACCAGGTCGGTGTAGTGCTCGCTCGGCGAACGGCCGGTGGTCGCGATGATCTCCGAGGCGAGCAGCGCCAGGATCAGACCGTCCTTGTCGGTGGTCCATACCTCGCCGTCGCGCCGCAGGAACGAGGCCCCGGCGCTCTCCTCACCGCCGAAGCCCAGCGAGCCGTCCAGCAGGCCCGGGACGAACCACTTGAACCCGACGGGGACCTCCACCAGCCGCCTGCCCTCCGCGGCGGCCACCAGGTCGATCATCCGGCTGCTCACCAGCGTCTTGCCGACTCCGGCGTCCGCGGGCCAGCCGGGCCGGTGGGAGTAGAGATAGGAGATGGCCACGGCGAGGTAGTGGTTGGGGTTCATCAGACCGGCGTCGGGGGTCACGATGCCGTGCCGGTCGGCGTCGGCGTCGTTGCCGGTGGAGACGTCGAAGGCGCCGCGACCGGTGATGAGCGAGGCCATCGCGTACGGTGACGAGCAGTCCATCCGGATCTTGCCGTCCCAGTCCAGCGTCATGAACCGCCACGTCGGATCGGTCTGCGGGTTGATCACCGTCAGGTCCAGCCGGTGCCGTTCGGCGATCTCCCCCCAGTAGGCGACGCTCGCCCCGCCCAGCGGGTCGGCGCCGATGCGCACCCCCGCCTCCCGGACGGCGTCAAGGTCGAGCACCGAGGGCAGGTCGTCCACGTAATGACCGAGGAAGTCGTAGCGGCCGGTCGTGTCGGCGGCCAGCGCCCTGATGTACGGGAGCCGCCTGACCTCTTTCATCCCTCCGGCGATCAGCGCGTTGGCCCGGTCCTGGATCCACGTGGTGGCGTCGGTGTCCGCCGGGCCGCCGTGCGGCGGGTTGTACTTGAAGCCGCCGTCGCCGGGCGGGTTGTGCGAGGGGGTCACCACCACGCCGTCGGCGCGGCCCGCGTTGCGTTTCCGGTTGTGGGTCAGGATCGCGTGGGAGACCGCCGGTGTCGGGGTGTAGCCGTCCCGGCTGTCGATCATGGCCGTCACCCCGTTGGCCGCGAAGACCTCCAATGCGGAGACCCTGGCCGGTTCCGACAGCGCGTGGCTGTCGGCACCGAGGAACAGCGGGCCGTCGACGCCCTGGGCGGCCCGGTACTCCACGATGGCCTGGCTGGTCGCGAGGATGTGGTCCTCGTTGAACGCGACGTTCAGCGAGGAGCCCCGGTGTCCCGACGTCCCGAACGCCACCCGCTGGCCGACCTCGCCCGGATCGGGGTGCAGCGCGTAGTAGGACGTCACCAGGCGCGCCACATCGACCAGATCGGACGGCTCAGCGGACTGACCCGCGCGTTCGTGCGTCATCACAGTCTCCTCATGTCACTCCTGAGCTAACCGTATCCACTTGTCAGCTTCTCGGCCGTAAACGACCGAGCTTGCAGTTCCTCGCCGTCGATGGCTTCGACGGTCCGGTCCGCGTCAGGCAGCGTGACTCACTGCCCAGCCCGTCTCACCGCGTGCGGCGATGTTACGGGCTGCGTTGACGTCCGCGTGCTCAGCGAAGCCGCACGACGTACACGAGAAAGAGGCTTGATCGAGCCGGTTCTTGCGGTCCACATGCCCACACGACGAGCACTGCTGGGAGGTGAAGGCCGGATTGACGTAGACGACAGCGACCCCGGCCCGGGCCGCCTTGTAGCCGAGGAAGCCACCCAGCTGGTGAAAGCTCCAGGAATGCAGCGTGACCCGCTGGGGCTTGCGAAGCCGTACCCGGTCCCGGATGCCCTGGAGGTCTTCCAGGGCGATGCCGGAGCCGGTGCGTTCTGCCTCGGTCACGATCTGCTTGGCGATGACATGATTGGTGTTGGCGGCGAACCGCGCTTCTTTGCGGCGGCGCTGCTTGAGCAACCGCTTGGCGGACTTGGTGCGCCTGGCCTGCAAGCGTCGGCGTAGCTCGCGCCGGCGGTGCCTGACCGCGTTCAAAGCCCTGCCACAATGACGGGCTCCGTCGCTGGTGGTGGCGATGTTGACGATGCCCAGATCCACTCCCAGGAAGGCCTCCGGGTCCTTGACACGGGGGGCGGGCATGTCGCAGGTCGCGATCAGGAACCACATGCCGTCCCGGTAGGCCAGATCGAACTCGCCCTTGCGGTGTGCCGACAGGGTCTTGAGCTGTTCGGCGGACGCGGTGAACCTCAGGTTCTTCAGCCTCCCGGCCACCGACCAGATCGACACCGTCCGCGCGTCGATCTGCCAGGACAGGCAGCGGTCGTCGAATGGCTGGGCGGCTTCGGCGCGGAAGACGATCGGCGTGGATTCGGCCCGTACCCGGCGGGCAGAGCCCGCCTTGCCCAGGTTCCCGGCTCGGATATTGGCATGCAGGGTGGCGTAGGCGTCGGCGACCTTCTTGATGACGTGCTGCGCGGCCTGGGCGGCCAGCCCGTACCCGCCCAAAGTGGCCCTGTCGGTCCTGGTCAACTCCCTCAAGGGCGTCTCGGCCCGGCTCCTGCGCAAAGAGTTCGGCCCGCACGTGCGTCAATACCTGTGGGGCGGGCACTTGTGGTCCCCGTCCTACTTCGCCGCCTCCTGCGGCGCCCCACTGTCGATCGTCAAGGAGTACATCGAAAACCAGAAACGGCCGGACTGATCCGCTCACATGAACCGGCCGTCACGGCACCGCTCGGGCCTGGAGGCCCTCACGCGCTGTCGTTTCCTCCCGGGCGTAAACGCCCGGGGTTCCACGCCAGATTCCGCTGAATCGGACAGTTTTCGCAAGCTGTCCGGCCGGTGTGCCGGGCCGGTGCCCCGTACTCCCCACGCATCGTTGACAACGTTGTCAGTGGCGTCGTACCTTCAGCCTGTTTGCCCGGCCATTGGGGGAACGTACTCTTTGTTCTATTGATCACCGGAGGATCCCCTTGTGTAGCCACGTGGTGCTCCCGGTGGCCACCTTCCGTCCCCCCGCGCACCGGCGTGCCCGCGAGGTCGGCCAGTGACCGCCCTCGCGATCGACATCGGCGGCACCAAGTTCGCCGCCGCGCTGGTCAGGCCGGACGGCACCATGGTCCGCAGGGTGGAACTGCCGGTCGGCCGCGACCCCGCCGCTACGCTGGCCTCGTTGGTCCGCGACGTCGGCGGCGGTACCGGCCCAGGGGGTCTGAGCGGGGTCGGCATCGGGTCCGCCGGCCCCCTTGACGCCGTGGCCGGCACGGTCAGCCCGGTGAACATCCCCTCCTGGCGTGACTTCCCGCTGGTCGGCACGGTGCGCGAACTCCTGCCAGGGCTCCCTGTCACGCTCGCCGGAGACGCGCAGTGCATGGCGCTGGGGGAGTGGTGGCGGGGCGGGCGCGGCTCGCGCTCCCGGGCACTGCTGGGCATCGTGGTCTCCACCGGGGTGGGCGGCGGGCTGGTTCTGGGCGGGGTGCCGTACCTGGGACCGACAGGAAACGCCGGGCACATCGGGCACATCTCCGTGGACCGGGGCGGTGAGCTCTGCCCCTGCGGGGCGACCGGCTGCCTGGAGACGATCGCCAGCGGTCCCGGCATGGTCCGCTGGGCGCTGGCGAACGGCTGGGGCGACCCCGGTATCCCGACGGACGCCCGCACGCTCTCGGCCGACGCCGCGCGCGGGGTCCCCATGGCCCAGCTGGCCTTCCAGCGGGCCGCCGACGCGCTCGCCGTGGCGATCCTCAGCACGGCGGCGCTCTTCGACATCGACGACGTCGTCATCGGGGGCGGCGTCTCCGGGGCGGGCGAGATCCTGCTCGCCCCGCTGCGCCAGGCGGTAGCCAAGCAGGCGGGCCTCGGCTTCCTGCACCGCCTGAACGTCGAGCGCACCCGTCTGGAACGCGACGCCGGCCTGTACGGCGCCGCGGCACTGGTCCTCAAGGAGAGCCGATGAGCCCAATCGCCGTCCAGTTGTACTCCGTGCGCGAACAGGCGGCCGTCGACCGCCGCGCCGTGCTGCGCCGCATCGCCGAGATGGGGTACGGCGCGGTCGAACCGTACGACGCGCATCTCGACCCGGATGGGCTCCGCGAGGAGCTGGAGGAGACCGGGCTCGCGGTGTGCAGTGTGCACGCCCCGCTGCTCGACGAGCGGCGCGCGACGGCGCTGGCCGCCGCCGCGGCCATCGGTGCCCCGATCGTCATCGTGCCCGCCGCCCCCGCCGAGTGGTTCGCCGGCAGACAGGAGCTGGAGCAGGCGGCCAGGACCATCGGCGAGGTGGCCAGGGAGGCGGCGGACCACGGCCTGCGGCTCGGCTACCACAACCACTGGTGGGAGCTGGAGCAGCGGGTGGAGGGCCGTCCCGCGCTGGAGGTGCTGGCCGACCTGCTGGACCCCTCGGTACTGCTGGAGGTCGATCTCTACTGGGCGGCGGCCGGCGGGGTCGACCCCTCGGGGCTGCTGGCCCGGCTGGGTGAGCGGGTGAGCCACCTGCACGTCAAGGACGGACCCGCCACCCTCCATGGCCCGATGACCGCGGTCGGCTCGGGCGAGGTGCCCATCGTGGACGCGCTGAACACCGCTCCGGGCGCGGTGCGGATCGTGGAGCTCGACCACTGTGCCACCGACATGCTCCAGGCGCTGGCCGACAGCCACGCCTACCTGACCGGTCTCGTCGCCGCCGGGCGGGTGAGCTCGTGACCGGACCGCTCGGAGTGGCGATCGTCGGCTGCGGGAACATCAGCCACCAGTACCTGGGCAACCTCGCCTCCTTCCCCGGCGTGCGGGTGGTGGCGTGCGCCGACCTCGACCGGGAACGTGCCGAAGAGATCGCGGCGCGCTACGGCGTGCCGGTGGCGGCCGCGCCGGAGGAAGCGATCTCGCACCCCGACGTGGAGTTGGTGATCAACCTCACGGTCCCGTCCGCGCACGCGGAGGTGGCGCTCGCCGCCGTTCTGGCCGGGAGGCACGTCTACAACGAGAAGCCGTTCACGGTGGACAGAGAGTCCGGGGCGGAACTGGTCGAGGCCGCCGCGTCGGCGGGGGTGCTCCTGGGCAGCGCCCCCGACACCTTTCTGGGCGCGGGGCTGCAGACCGCGGCCCGGCTCGTGGCCGAGGGGGTCATCGGCACGCCGCTCACCGCCCTGACCCTGTTCCAGAGTCCGGGTCCCGAGTCGTGGCATCCCAGCCCCGAGTTCTTCTTCCAGCCGGGAGCCGGGCCGCTGTTCGACATGGGCCCCTACTACCTGACGGCACTGGTGACCCTGTTCGGCCCGGCGGAGCGGGTGGCCGCCGTCGGCCGCAGGGCCAGGGACGAGCGGGTCATCGGCTCAGGTCCCAGGGCCGGCACACGTTTTCCCGCGGTGGTTCCCACCCACACGACCGCGCTGCTGGAGTTCGCCGCGGGACAGGCGGCCACGATGATCTTCAGCTTCGACTCGCCGCTCCGCCGCGCCGGGTTCATCGAGATCACCGGCACCGAGGCGACCATGCGGGTACCCGATCCCAACACGTTCGGCGGCGAGGTACGACTGCGCCGGACCGGCGACGAGGAATGGGTACCGGCTCCCACGACGGGCACCGAGGCCGGTCGTGGTCTGGGCGTGCTCGACATGGCCCAGGCCATCCGGGAGGGAAGGCCGCATCGCGCCACCGGCGAGCTGGGCCTGCACGTCCTCGACACGATGATCGCCGTCGCGGAGTCCGCGGAGCGGGCCGAGTTCGTGAAGATCGCCAGCACCTGCCCGGTGCCCGCACCGCTGCCCGAAGGGTGGGATCCGGCCGAGATCCGTTTCGGCTGATCTCCGGACGGCCGCGCCCGAACGGTCAGGGGTTGCGGTCGGCGGGGGTGACGGCCTCGGGGCCGTCCTCGGGCGACTCCGCCAGACGGGCACGGAGGCGGGTGCGGATCTCGTCGGGGGTGTAGGCCTGCCGTCGGCGCTCGGCTCGTACGATCACCACTCCCGTGGCCGCGACACCTGCGACACCTGCCAGACCGAGTACCTTCCACCATCGCATATGCCTACGCTAGCGGAATGTCCGGTAAGAGCATCAGCCTCGATGAGGCAGTCAACCTGACCCGCACCGGCGACGTATGGCTGTTCCGCGGCCGAACGGTGCCCGATCGAGCCATCCAGACCGTGACGAACAGCCCGGTGAACCACGTCGGAATGTCGGTGGTCATCGAGGACATGCCTCCCATGATGTGGCACGCCGAGTTGGGCCGGTCCCTGCCCGACCTGTGGTCGGGGACCAACCAGCGCGGCGTGCAGCTGCACGACCTGCAGGAGGCGGTCACGGTCTGGGCCACCAGATACGGCCAGCGTGGCTGGCTGAGGCAGCTGGAGCCGCAGGTCACCCGTGAGATGGAGGACGCCGTTCTGCGTACCGTCGCCCGGTTGGACGGCACGCCGTTCCCGTCGACGGCCAGGCTCGCCGGTCGCTGGGCGAAGGGGCGGGTGCCCAGGATCTTCAAGCGGGGCACCGGGGAGAGCGCCCTGGAGAGTGCCTACTGCGCCGAGGTCGTCGCGGTCACCTACGAGGCGATGGGGCTCCTGCCCGGCGGCCGCAGGCCGAACTGGTACGACCCCGGCCGGTTCTGGAGTGGTGACGACCTTGAGCTGACCGGTGGTTTCCGGCTCGGCGGAGAGATCACCGTGAATCTGGGGTAGGCCCGTGCCCGAAGGCCGCCAGGGTCCTGGACGCCGGCCGCCCTGGCCTCCGGCCGGCAGGATGGCCGGTGCCGTCCTGGCCGGCCCGGAACAATGCTCAGGCCAGCCGGGCGGGGAAGCCTCCCGTGGCGATCGGGCCCCAGCGCTCGGGGGTGAGACGCAGCAGCGACTTGCCCTGCCGGGTCATGGCCGCGCGGTAATCCTCCCAGTCGGGATGCTCGCCGGAGATCGACCGGTAGTAGTCGACCAGCGGTTCGAGGGCGTCGGGCAGGTCGAGGACCTCGGCCGCGCAGTCCACCTGCACCCAGGGGCCGTCGAAGTCGTCCGACAGGACCACGACGCTCACCCGGGGGTCGCGGCGGGCGTTCGAGGCCTTGGCGCGCTCGGGATAGGTGGACACCACGATGCGGCCCTCGGCGTCGACGCCGCAGGTCACCGGGGACGCCTGTGGCCTGCCGTCGCGCCGCGTCGTGATGACCAGCGCGCGATGGCGATCACGGAGGAAATCCAGAAGCCGGTCGTGTGAGACGACCTCGTTGGTCGCGGTCTTTGGGCTCATCCCTCCACTGTACGGGGATAGGGCGCGCCTGAATTAACGCTCTGCCGGGTGGAAAATGGCTCTCTTTCTCGGGAGATATGTGGTCAAGAGTCTTCTAATGGGGCATTTAGCATCAAATCTCAGGGAATTGATCTCCAATACAGCACATGAGTGGCTCGGGAACCGGCCGACGGACCCCGGTGGCTCATCCGCCCAATCAAGGAGATAACCGTGAAGCAGAAGTCTCTTCTGGCATCGGCTCTGACCGTGCTCGCCCTGTCCGCCGTCCCCGCCGCGCAGGCGGTCGCCGCCCCCGCGCGCATCACCTCTCCCACGCCGGTCCCGACGGACATGGCCTCCAGCCCGCCGATGGAGAGCGCCGCGCCCACGGAATCCATGATGCCCGGTGAGAGCGGATCGCCCGAGCCTTCGGGCGTGATGACGGAGCCGTTCGGCCCCGGCTGCGCGTCCCTGCCCACCAGCGGGGCGGGAAGTCCCAGCGAGATGGCGACACAGCCGGTCGCCACCGCCATCGCCTCCAGCCCCGACCTGTCCATGCTGTCCAAGGCGATCGAGCAGGCCGGTCTGACCGAGAAGCTCAACTCCGCCAAGGACATCACGGTGTTCGCGCCCACCAACGCCGCGTTCGACAAGATCCCGAAGGAGAAGCTCGACAAGCTCCTGGGCGACAAGGAGAAGCTGACCAAGCTCCTGGGCTACCACGTCGTCGAGGGGAAGAAGACTCCGCAGGACCTCGCGGAGGGCGAGCTGACCACGATGGAAGGGGGCACGCTGAAGGTCAAGGGTTCCGGTGAGGACTACACGGTCAACGACGCCAAGGTCGTCTGCGGCGACATCCAGACCTCCAACGCCGTCGTCTACCTCGTCGACGGGGTGCTCAAGCCCAAGTGACCTCAGTGGCCGAAAGGACCACGACCGACTCGCCAGGCCACGCCGTGATCCGGGGCCGACGGAGGGGGCGTCCGCGAGGGCGCCCCTCACCCGCCCCCTTCCGTTCCTCGGCTTCACCCGAGCTCGTCCCTCGTCTCACCGCTTTCCGCCTCGTACCCGCCCGCCGCTCACTCCGGGTCCGTCCCGTGCGTCTTTCGGCCATGCCCGCCTCGCGCCCACCTCGTGTGACTAGCACCCCGATCCTCGGGTAACTGGCGACCACACGGTGGGAAGGCGGAGGGCATGGGCATCAAGGACAGCTTCGGGCCGAGGGCGCGGAGGTTGCGGACGGTGGCCCGCAAGGTCTTCGGCTGGCGAGACCTGCGGCCGGGACAGCTTGAGGCCATGCGTCACCTGCTGGACGGCGGCGACGCACTCGTGGTCATGCCCACCGGCAGCGGCAAATCGGCCGTCTACCAGGTACCCGCACTGCTGCTCGACGGTCCCACCGTGGTCGTCTCACCGCTGATCGCCCTGCAGCGCGACCAGGTCGCCGGGCTGGCCGAGGCCGACGCGGGAGGGGCGGTCGCGGTCAACTCCACCCAGTCCGGCGGCGAGGCGTCCCTGGAGGCGGTACGCGCGGGCACCACCGAGTTCGTGTTCCTCTCACCCGAGCAACTCGCCAAACCGGAGACGGTCGAGCGGCTGCGCGCCGCGCGCCCCTCGCTGATCGCCGTCGACGAGGCGCACTGCGTGTCGGCCTGGGGCCACGACTTCCGGCCCGACTACCTGAGGCTGGGACAGGTCATCGAGCGGCTCGGTCACCCTCCGGTGGTGGCGCTGACCGCCACGGCCGCCCCGGCGGTGCGCGAGGAGATCGTCGCGGCCCTCGGGCTGAGGAACGTCCGCCAGGTCGTGCGAGGCTTCGACCGGCCCAACATCGACCTGGAGGTGCGCCGTTTCGTTACCCAGGAGGACCTGAGGCGGGCGCTGGTGGAGGACGCCGCGTCCCGCTCAGGGCTCGGGCTGGTCTACGTCGCCACCCGCCGCGCCGCCGAGGAGTACGCCACCGCGCTGCGCGAGGCCGGTCGCAGGGCCGAGCCGTACCACGCGGGGGTGAAGGCGGCCGAGCGTCACAGGATCCACGAGATGTTCCGTGACGACGAGCTGGACGTCGTCGTGGCGACCTCCGCGTTCGGCATGGGCATCGACAAGCCGGACGTGCGGTTCGTACTGCACGCCTCCCCGCCGGAGTCGCCGGACTCCTACTACCAGGAGATCGGCCGCGCCGGGCGGGACGGCGAGCGCGCCGCCGCGGTGCTGTTCTACCGTCCGGAGGATCTGGGGCTGCGTAGGTTCTTCGCCGGGGGGCGGGCCGACGAGGAACTCCTGCTGCGGGTCGCGACGCTGGTCCACGAGCACGGCGGCACCGTACCCGCCGGGGAACTGCGCGACCTTCTCGACATCGGCGCCACCCGGCTCACCCGGGTGGTCAACCTGCTGGAGCGGGCGAACGCGATCGAGGTCACCGGGGAGGGTGACCTGCGCCCGGCACCCGGCGGGCCCGCGCCCGAGGCGGCCACGGCGCGCGCCGTCGAGCTGGACGACACCCGCCGCCGCATCGACGACTCGCGGATCGACATGATGCGCGCGTACGCGGAGACCACGGGCTGCCGCCGCCGGTTCCTGCTGGAGTACTTCGGTGAGCCGCGCGAGCGCACCTGCGGGGCATGCGACACCTGCAGGGCCGGTGTCCCCGACGAGTCCGAGGCCAAGGCGGAGGGGCCCTTCGAGATGCACGCCAAGGTGCGGCACAGCGCCTGGGGTGCGGGGGTGGTGATGAGCAGGGAGAGCGACCGGATCACCGTACTGTTCGACGAGGTCGGCTACAAGACGCTCTCCCTGGAGGCCGTCGAGCGCGAGGACCTTCTGGCCACGGGCTGACTTCTGGCCGGGTGCTCCGATCGGCCCGGCCGCGTGGGTCATGACGGCCGACGACCGAGGGCGAAAGGCCGTTGGTGGGTCAGCCCTCGGTCTTGCGGGCCACCCCGCCCATCGTCCACGTCTTCTCCCGGCCCTGCGTCGCCAGCGGGTTGTCGGGGCGCCAGTGGCGGACGTAGACCAGGCCGGGCTCGACCAACTCCAGCCCGTCGAAGAAGCGCAGCACCTGGTCACTGCGCCGGGAGGCGTCCTCGCGGCGGCTGAGGACCTTCCGGTAGATGTCGACCAGCGGACCCGCCGCCTCCGGGCGCATGTCGAAGACGACGTGGCCGATGGCGAAGTGGCTGCCCGTGGGCACCGCGTCACGCAGGATCGCCACGTTCTTGTACGGGTCGTCCTCGTCGGGGATGAACTGCAGGGCCGACAGGATCAGGACCGCCACCGGCAGGTCCAGGTCGATCAGGCGCCGCAGCTCGGGATCGTTGAGCAATTCGCGGGGGTGCAGCACGTCACCCTCGACGATGGTGGTGTGGGAGTTGGTGGCCGACATGGCGCGGGCGTGGGAGAGCACGACCGGGTCGGTGGCGACGTAGACCACGCGGGTGTCCGGCGCGATCGCCTGGGCCACCTGGTGGACGTTGTTGCGGGTGGGCAGCCCGGAACCGAGGACGACGAACTGGGTCATGCCCTGCTCGATGAGATAGCTCGTCACCCGGCGGAGGAAGGCCTGAGCCTCCTGGGCCATGGTCCTGATCTCCGGAGCGATGGCGAGCACTTCCTCGGCGGCCCTACGGTCGGCGGCGAAGTTGTCCTTGCCCCCCAGGAAGTAGTCGTTCATCCTGGCGAGGTTGGGCACGCTCGTGTTCAGGCCGGCCGCCGGTCGCCGGTCGGCATCGCTCATCTGTAATCTCCTCTGCTGCCTCTGACGCCCTCTCCGGCCGAGTCCGGTGACACCCGACTGTCATGGGGTGGGTAACGATCGAGGGGCCAAGCTGTTTTTCCGGGGCAGTCTATTCCTTACGGCCTACTCCGCCGACGACCCAGACGGCGTCCGGCCGGTGGGGCGCCGCGCCCTCCGGCCGCCACTGGGGAATGTAGACGAGGCCCGGCTCGACGGGTTTCAACCCATCGAGGAAAGGCTCGACCTCGGCTATGGTCCGCAGGTTCGCGCGGCGGGGACCGGTGATCGACCCGCGGTCCTGAAAGAGGTCGGCGAGCTTCGCGGTTCTCTCGGGGCACAGGTCCGAGACAGCGTGGGAAATGGCCATGTAGCTGCCCGGGGCCATGGCCCTCCTCAGGGTGGCGGTGACCCGCGCGGCCTCGGCGTCGTCCGGGAAGTCGGTCAGGAACGAGAAGAGGAGGATCGCCACGGGCCGATCGAGGTCGATCACGCCGGTGAGGCCGGGATGGGCCAGCAGGCCTTCCGGGTCGCGGGCGTCGGCCTCGACGACCGTGGCCCGGCTGTCCTCCTTCAGGAGGGCCCGGGCGTGCACGACGACCATCGGGTCGTTGTCGACGTAGACGACCCGCGCGTCGGGAGCGATGCCGTGCAGGATCTGGTGCACGCTGCCCTGGGTCGGCAGTCCGCAGCCGATGTCGATGAACTGGCGTACGCCGGTCTCGGCGAGAAACCGCACGACGCGGCCGAGAAACCTGCGCCCCTCCACCGACATGGCGGGAAGTTCGGGGGCCAGTTCGAGTGCCACCCGAGCGGCGTCGCGGTCGGCGGCGAAGTTGTCCTTGCCACCCAGGAAGTAGTCGGCTATCCGGCCCGCGTTCGGGATCGTGGGGTCGAACCTGAGGCGCTCAGGTTGCGGCGACGCCATGATGTCCTCCGTCCGGCGGTGCGGCTTTCAGCGGACATTATCGGCCTTCAGGCCCCGAGATGATGGATTTCCGGTCAATAGTCCTTTCTGAGGACGCATCTTCCTGATGCTCGGCTTCCTGCGCTCCGGGTGGGCGCCGTTTCGCCGGTGACGGGCCGTGTCGCGCTCAGTGGCAGGCCTCCAAGTGGCGTCCCCCTCTTCCGGGGAGGGCGAAGGCCGCCCATACCGCCTTGCCGCGGGTCTCCAGCGGAGCCCAGCCCCACATTTCGCTGACACCGTCGACCATCTGTAGCCCCCGGCCGCTCTCCGCCTCGTAGTCGGGCTCGCGCAGGCAGGGCTCCTGGTCGCTGGGGTCGGTGACCGCGCACAGCATCGAGCGCTCGGTGTGGCAGAGGATCACCTTGACCTCGGGGCAGGTCCGGGAGTGCTGGATGTTCCGCGTGCCGTGGCGTACGGCGTTGGTCACGAGTTCGGAGACCACGACACCGGTGTCGTCGATCAGTTGCTCAAGCTCCCAGGCCCTCAGGGCGCCGGCGGTGAACTCACGGGCGGTCCGTGCGGCGTACGGATCGTGGCGAAAGCTGCGTACGGCCATCTGCAGTCGGTTGACGTGGCTCTCGCCGCCGACCCAGGGGGGCAGGCCGCTCGGAGGCAGTAGGCGATCGAGCATCGACAACCACCGTTCCCACCCTCCGATCTCAGCTCGGATGGGTGTGGCTTCATGTCTCTGGTAACCAGTCATCGACGACCTTGGGGGTGGGCGATCGTGCGGCAAGGGCGATCCGTCTAGTCATCTTGCACGCCGTAATGTGCATAGGCAAGTACAGATGCACGTGCATCTGCACAAAAAGCTCTATGCTCGTGGTGTTGTTTCCCTCCCTAATCGGTGAGAGGCGAGGATGAACCAGCTGTACAACGGCATGCCGGCAGCCCTGATGGGCGGCATCGTCTGGCGCAAGAGCCACTTCAGCAACCCCAGCGGCAACTGCGTGGAACTCGCGGAGCTCCCCGACGGCAGGGTCGCGATGCGCAACTCCCGCGATCCCGAAGGGCCCGCGCTGATCTACACGCGCCACGAGGCCGACGCCTTCGTCCGTGGAGTGAAGGGCGGGGAGTTCGACGACCTGATCACCTGACCGCCGGCGAGGAGTGGTTGAAGAATAAAATTCTCTATGGTCTGGGCTTGGTGGGCGGAGTACCGTGAAAGGTCGCGATCGCCGCAAGAAAGTCGGAACAGGCTCGCGTTTCGTGCCCAAAGGACTGTAGATGATCACACCTCACGCCGACGATCAGCCGGTCGCTCCAACCCCCTTGGCCGTGCCGAAGGGCAGTTCCACGGTGCTGCGGATCGTCCTGGGAGCGCAGCTCCGCCGGCTGCGTGATCACCGGGGCATCACCCTGGAGGAGGCGGGAAAAGCCATCCGGGCCTCGCACTCGAAGGTCAGCCGCATGGAGCTCGGCAGGGTCAGCTTCCGGATCAGGGACGTCGCAGACCTGCTCACCCTGTACGGCGTGACCAGCGAGGACGAGCGGGCGCCGCTGCTGTCCCTCGTCGAGAAGGCCAACCTCACCGGCTGGTGGCACAACTACAACGACGTGCTGCCCAACTGGTTCGAGACGTACGTGGGGCTGGAGGAGTCGGCCACCGGCATCCGCAACTACGAGGTCCAGTTCGTGCCGGGACTGCTGCAGAGCGAGGGTTACGCGCGAGCCGTCGTCCAACTGGGCTTCCCCTCGGCCTCCCGGGAGGAGCTGGACCGCCGGGTACGGCTGCGCATGGCGCGCCAGCGGCTGCTGCGCGGCTCCGCGCCGCCCCACCTGTGGGCGGTGCTGGACGAGGCCGTGCTGCGCCGCCCGCTTGGCGGGGTCCAGGTGATGTGCGAGCAGATCGACCACATCCTGACGGCGCTCGAACTGCCCAATGTGACGGTCCAGATCGTGCCCTTCAGCGTGGGCGGGCACGCCGCGGCCGGAGGGCCCTTCAGCATCCTGCGGTTCGCCCAGCCCGACCTGCCCGACGTGGTCTACCTGGAGCAGCTCACCAGCGCCGTCTACCTGGAGAAGCGCGACGACGTCGACAGCTACCTGGAGGTCATGGAGCGCCTGTGCATCGAGGCCGAGCCGGTCACCCGCACCCGCGAGATCCTGCTGGGAATCCGCGAGGAGCTGAGCAGGAAGCGGTAGCCGGAGGCGGGGGCGACCCCGCCACGTCGTCCACCCGGTGGTCTCTCCCCTGAGGAGAGGCTCTCGTCGCAACTGCGCTCCCGCACCGTGATCACGCGGACGCCGTCCCGATCTGAGCCGTCACCCTCCGTAGGGGGCCACCAGGACGTCGACGATGTCCCCGTACCCGATTCCCTTGTGCGCCAGCTGTCCGGCCACCGCGAGTTCCGCGAGGCCGTGGGCCGTCGAAAGCAGGGCCATCAGCTGGGCCTTGGGCACCGGCCCCTCCCCGGTGCCCGCCATGCCGAGCGCCGTCGTCACCTGGTCGATCGCCTCCTCCAGTTCCGGATGGTGGCCCGCGAGGAACTCCGAGGCGAACACCAGCCGGTACTCCTCACGGTGCGCCGTGGCGTACTTGACGTAGCTCAGATAGAAGGCCCGCAGCCGGTCGCGCCGGCCGGCTTCCTGTGAGATCGCTGCGGCGACGTGCGCGCTGAGGTCGGCGATGACCCGGACGGCGAGCGCGGCCAGCAGCGCGGTCTTGTCGGTGAAGTGCCGGTAGGGGGCCGTGCGGGACAGGCCGGTCAGGTCGCCGACGGCGCGCAGCGTCACGGCGTCGAGCCCCTCCTCGCGCAGCAGTCTCAGCGCGCTCTCGACCAGGCGGGTCCTGGTGTCGTCCATCATGCGCCCGAACCTTTCCCGGCAGCCTGTGTTGACAATGTCAACGTAGCTGGTTGACACTGTCAACGTGATGTTGACGACGTCAACTGGAGAGTTATGAAGATCACGGTGAACGGCGTCCCCGCCACGGTGGACGCAGGCTCCGACGACGCCGCCGTGGACGTGCTGCGCGACGGGCTCGGCCTCACCGGTGCCAAGGCCGCCTGCCGCACCGGGGTCTGTGGCGCCTGCACGGTCATGGTGGGCGGCACACCCCAGGCGAGCTGCCTGCTGCCCGCCGCCGTCCTGGAGGAACGCGAGATCGTCACCGCGGAGGGCCTCGACCACCCCGTCCAGCGAGCGTTCGCGGTCCACGACGGCATGCAGTGCGGTTACTGCACGCCAGGGTTCGTGGTGGAGGCCGCGGCCTTCGTCGACGCCTGGCGCGCCGAGCACGGCGATGTCGCTCCACCGCGCGAGCGGGTCGCCACCGCCATGGCGGGCCACCTGTGCAGGTGCGGAGCCTACGAGGGGATCCACGCGGCGATCGCCGCCGCCTGCCGGGGAGAACACGACGGCGCCGCGGGGACCCCCGCTCGCCTGGAGGCGATGGACAAGATCACCGGCCGAGCCCGCTACACCACCGACGTACGGCTGGACGGTCAGCTGGAAGGCGTGGTCATCCGCTCCACCAGGGCACACGCCCGCGTCACCTCGGTGACCGTCGGCACCGCACACGTCGTCGACCTGCTGCCGCCCGACCGTACCGTCCGTTACGCGGGCCAGCCCGTCGCCGCCGTCGCCGCTGCCACCCGCGGTGCGGCCCTGGCGATCGCGGAGGCCGCGAAGATCGGCTACGACCCGATGCCCGCCGCGCTCGACGACACGCCCGAGAGCCCGCCCGTCTACGACGAGTCCGAAAGGAAGCGCGCCCCCAGCTCCAGCGAGGGGCTGGAGCTGCCCGGCGACTGGCACGGCAACGTGCACGGCCCCTTCACCCGGGCGAGCTGGCGCGGTCGCACCGCCGTCAAACGGATCGAGACCGCGCGGCGCGACGCCGAACCCCGCCTGGTGAGCGGCACGTTCACCACCGCCGTGCAGGTCCACACCCCACTGGAACCGCACGCCTGTGTGGCCCGCTGGGACGGCGAGGGCGACCTCCACCTGCACCTGTCCACCCAGACCATCGGACTGACCACCGAAAAGGCCGCCAGGCGGTGGAACCTGCCCGTCGGCCGGGTCCACCTCGTCGCCGACCACGTCGGTGGCGGTTTCGGGGCCAAGGCCGGCCTCACCGTCGAGACGGTCGCGGCCGTCGAGCTCGCGCGGGCCTGCGGAGCGCCGGTGCGCGTGGTGTTCAGCCGCGCCGAGGAGCTCGGTGACGCGGGCAACCGCCCCGGCACCCGCACCACGCTCGAACTGCTCACCGACGACCGGGGCGACCTCGCCGCCCTCACCGTGGACGTCCACGGGCGCGGCGGCGTGGCCGTCGGATCGGCCGTCGCGGTGCTCGCCCGCCTCATGTACGGCACGGCTCCTCGCCGGCTCCGTGACTACGACGTGGTCACCAATGAGCCGCCCGGCGCGCCGTTCCGGGGGCCGGGGGCGCCGCCCCTGCTCTGGGCGCTCGAACAGGCGGTGGACGAGGCCGCACACCGCCGCGGCGAGGATCCCATCGCGCTGCGCCGCCGCTGGGACGGCAACCGCAAACGGCACGCCCTCTACGACAGGGCCCTCGCCCTGCCCCTGTGGGCCGACCGGCCGCGGACCGGCTCCCAGACGGGCCGCTTCCGCAAGGGCGTCGGGGTGGCCGCGGCCAACTGGGCCTACATACTCGACCCCGCCACCGAGGTGGAGTTGCGCGTCGAGGGCGACGTGGTCGTGGCCGCCACCTCCACCCAGGACATCGGAACCGGTATCCGCAGCGTCATCGCCGGCGTCCTGCGGGAGGAACTCGCACTGCCCGCCGAGCGCGTCCGCGTCGAGATCGGCAGGACGGGCACCGTGTACGGACCGCCCTCCATCGGCAGCCGCACCACGACCTCGGTCGCCCCGGCCGTACGCGACGCCGCGCGGCGCCTGCGGGAGCTGGGCCTGACCGACGGGGCCAGGGTCGTCGGCAGGCGACGCCGCGACCGGCACGGTTACCTGACCCCGATCGCGATGGCCGGTATGGCCCTCGGCCGGGGATTCAGCGGCGCCGTCCACGTCACCGAGGTCGAGGTCGACACCCGACTGGGAGCCGTCAGGCCGCTGCGGGTGTGGGCGGGAATCGCGGTGGGCCACATCTACGCCGAGCGGCTGGCGCGCAGTCAGTGCGAGGGCGGCGTCGTGCAGGGCATCGGCTACGCGCTGTACGAGGAACGCCTGGTCGACCCGGTGACGGGAATCGTGCTGACCGCCAACCTTGACGACTACCGCATTCCCGGCATCGGTGACACCCCCGAGATCACCGTGCATTTCCACCGCGACGGCTGGGAGCACGTCAACGGCCACGGTGTCGGGGTCGGCGAGATCTCCACGATCGGCGTGGCCGCCTCGGTGGGCAACGCCGTCCACAACGCCACCGGCTGGCGCCCTCACGACCTGCCCATCCGCCCCGACCGGCTCCTCGAAGGGATCTCCCGTTGACCTCCTCCCCGAAGCTCACCGATCTCGGCGACGCCGTGCGGCGCGGGGGCGAGTTCCGCGCCGGAGGCACCGACCTGATGGGCCGCCGCGCGGCCGGGCCGCACGTGGACCTGCGCGGCCTGCCCGACCTGTCCGACGTCACCTGGCGGCCGGACGGCTCGGTCCGGATCGGCGCGCTCACCACGGTCGCGCGGGTCGCCCGCGACGCGCGCCTCGGTGCCGCCCACCCCTGCCTGGCGCTGACGGCGGCGGGCCTGGCCACGCCCCAGATCCGGGAGGCGGCCACGGTCGGGGGCAACCTGCTGCAGCGCAACCGCTGCGCGTACTTCCGCAACCCGGCCTTCTCCTGTCACCAGAACGGCGGCGACCACTGCCCGGCCCGCGCCGGGCTCGCCCCGAACGCCGCGATCGTCGACACCGGGCCGTGCATAGCCCCGCACCCGTCGTCGCTGGCGGTGGCGCTGCTCGCCTGCGACGCCCTGGCCGAGGTCCACGGTGGTGCTCACGATGATGTCCGCGGTGGGTCCCCGTTCCCGGTCGTCGGCCTGTACGGGGACGGCTCCGACCCCACCCGCGACCACCTGCTGGGGCCGGGGGAGATCCTGCTGTCCGTCGTCCTGCCGCCGCCCGTGCCGGGCGAGCGGGCCGCCTACCACCGGGCGATCGGCAGGTCCGAGGCAGAGTGGCCGCTGGTGGAGGCGGCGGCACGGCTGGTCGTGGACGGAGACAGGATCACCTTCGCCAGGGTGGCCGCGGGCGGTGTCGCCCGCGTCCCGGTGCGCCTGCCCGAGGTCGAGGAGGCGCTCCTGGCCGGGGAACCTCTCGACCGGGCGGCCGGGCTGGCCACCGCCCGGTGCGCTCCGGCGGCTCGCAACCGTTACAAGCTCGCCCTGCTCTCCGGGACCGTCCTGGAGGTCCTGGAGCGCGCCACCGGAACCGCCGGGCACCGCTGACCGGCTCGCCCGTACCGCCCCGCGCGGCTCCTCGCCACGGCGAGGAGCCGCGAAACACACCTCAGCGGGACGGTCGCGCGGCCGCGACCAGCCCCGTCTCGTAGGCGACGATGACGAGCTGGGCCCGGTCGCGCGCGCCGAGCTTGCCGAGCAGCCGGCCCACGTGCGTCTTCACGGTCGCCAGGCTCAGGGTCAGGTGTTCGGCGATCTCGGTGTTGGACAGCCCCCGGGCGATGAGCGCCAGAACGTCGCGCTCCCGCCCGGTGATCCCCTCGAGCTCGCGGGCCACCGGGTGCGCCGGTTCCGGGAGCCGGGAGAACTCGGCGATGAGCCGGCGCGTCACCGTCGGGGCGAGCAACGCCTCGCCGGAGGCGACCACCCGGATCGCGGCCAGCAGATCGCCCGGCGGGGTGTCCTTCAGCAGGAAGCCACTGGCCCCGGCGCGTAGCGCCGCGTGGACGTACTCGTCCAGGTCGAACGTGGTGAGCATGAGCACGCGCACCCCCAGGACGCCCGTGGGACCGCAGATGCGCCGGGTCGCCTCGATGCCGTCCATCTCCGGCATCCGCACGTCCATGAGCACCACGTCCGGCGACTCGTCGCGGGCCAGCTCCACCGCCTCGGCACCCGTCCCGGCCTCGCCGACCGTCACCAGATCGGGGGCGCTGTCCACCAGCAGCCGGAAGCTTCCGCGCAGCAGCGCCTGGTCGTCCGCGACGAGCACCCGGATCACGGCGTCTCCCCGTACGGCATGCGCGCCGAGATCCCGAAACCGCCCTCGGGACGGCGCCCGGCTGTGAGGCTCCCGCCGTACACGGCCACCCTCTCGCGCATCCCGACCAACCCGTGCCCCGGGCCGCCGGGCAGCATCCGCTCCCCGGGCCCGTCGTCGGCGACCTCGACCCTGACCTCGCCCGCCGACGCCTCGACCGAGACCCGGCACCGGGCGGGGGCGGCGTGCCTGACGACGTTGGTCAGCGCCTCCTGGACGATCCGGTACACCGACAGCTCCACTCCTCCCGGCAGGCCGGTCGCCCGGACGTCCAGTTCGACGCGGACCCCGGCCATCGCCGCCTGCCCGGCCAGTACGGAGAGGTCCGTCAGACCGGGGGAGGGGGTGAGGTCGGGTGGCGCGTCGAGATCGGAGCGGAGCACGCCCAGCAGCCGGCGCATCTCGGTCAGCGCACCCCGGCTGGTGGCCTCGATGACGCGCAGCGCGTCCGCTGCCTCCTCGGGCCGGGCCGCGGCGACATGGTTGGCGATGCCCGCCTTGACGGCGATCAGGCTCATGCTGTGCGCCACCACGTCGTGCAGTTCGCGGGCGATCCGCAGCCGTTCCTCGGCCACCGCCCGGTCGGCGAGCTGCTCGGCCGACCGGATCGCGTACGCGCGCCGCTCGCGCGCGGCGCGACCGACGATCCAGGCGCCTCCCATGAACGTCATCCCTCCCAGCAGCACTCCGGGAAGCCGTGGGGCCGGCTCGGAGACACCCATCACGGACATCAGCAGGACGGCCAGCGCGCCACAGACGCCGATCGCGACGGTGGGCTCCCGTCGGGGCCTGGGGCGGGTGAGCGCCACCATGTAGATCGCGAAGGCCGCCGCGGCGAACCTGTCGTGCACCAGGCCGAGGAGGACGGAGGCCAGCGACATCGAGAGGACGATGCAGAAGACGGTGAGCGGCCACAGCCGCCGTACCGCGAGCGGCAGGGCGACCCCGGCCAGGACCACGCACTCCGCCCATGGGGGAACCGCCGCGTCCGGGTTCTCGGCCGAGAGCAGCAGGAGCGCGAGCGCGTATCCGACCGCGGCCAGGGCGTCGAGGCGGACGAGCCGGCCGCGGCTCCAGCGGCGCAGGAGGAGTGAGTCGTCCACGCTGGAACGGTATCCGTCGCCGGGCTCTCCTCGCCTCCCCCCGGGGGATGTCATCCCCGGGGACCATCCCCTCGTGCCGCGGCCGCCGCCGTCGGCCCCGGGGCTGAGCGTGAAGTGCCCGCCGTGGTCCGACGCGCCCGCACCCCGTGCGGGGAGAACCTCGACGGCATGATCGAAGTTGAGGAGCTGACCAAACGCTATGGCGCGACCACCGCGGTGGACGGCCTGTCATTCCAGGTGAAACCGGGGCTGGTCACCGGTTTTCTCGGTCCGAACGGTGCGGGGAAGTCGACCACCATGCGCGTCCTGCTCGGGCTGGACGTCCCGACCTCCGGCCGGGGACTCGTCAACGGGCGCCGCTACGCCACGATGCGGTACCCGATGTACGAGGTCGGCGCGCTGCTCGACGCGAACGCGGTGCACGGGGGCCGCAGTGCCTTCGACCATCTGCGCTGCCTGGCGCGTACCAACCGGATCGGGGTCTCCCGGGTAGCCGAGGTCCTGGAACGGGTGGGCCTGGCCGGGGTGGCGCGCAGGCAGGTCGGCGGTTTCTCGCTCGGCATGCGGCAACGGCTGGGAATCGCAGTGGCCCTGCTCGGAGACCCGGGTGTGCTGATGTTCGACGAACCGGTCAACGGGCTCGACCCGGAGGGCGTGTGGTGGATCCGCCACCTGATGCGCTCGCTGGCCGCCGAGGGACGCACCGTGCTGCTCTCCAGCCACCTGATGAGCGAGATGGAACTCACCGCCGACCGCCTCGTGGTCATCGGCCGGGGCCGGTTGGTCGCCGAGACCACCCCGAGGGAACTGGCCGCCCGCCACGACCGGGGTGTGCTGGTGCGCTCCCCGGGCGCCGCCCGGCTCACCGGCGTGCTGGAGGCCGCGGGCGCGACGGTCGAGACGGGGCCGGGAGGGGAACTGGTCGTCAGAGGGCTGGACGTCACCAGGATCGGTGACCTGGCGGCGGGCGCCGGCCTCGCCGTGCACGAGATCACCCCGCGCACCGCCTCCCTGGAGGAGGCGTACCTGGAGCTGACCGGCGACAGCACCGAGTACCGGGCGGGTGGGCGATGAGCGGGCAGGAGGGCGCCCGGGACGGGGACGCGCCCGGTGGCCGGACGGCGGTCGGTCTGCCCGGGGACGCGGGGTTCGGCGGCCCGGGCATCCGGCTGCTCGCCGATGTGCTGGCCGCGGAGTGGCTGAAGCTCCGCACGGTCCGCTCCACCTGGTACATCCTGGCGGTGGTCGCGGCCTTCGTCCTGCTCACCGCCGTGTACAGCCTCTACCTGGGCAGCCTCTGGGACGGGATGTCGCCCCGGCAGCGGGCCACCCTGAGCGCCTCGCGGCCCGAGCAGATCGTCGTGATGCCGGCGCAGATCTGCATGGCCGTGCTCGGGGTTCTCGCGTTCACCTCCGAGTACGTCACCGGCATGGCCCGCACCGGCTTCACGGTGATGCCCCGGCGCAAGACGGTGCTGGCCGCCAGGGCGGTGGTCGTGGCCGCCGTCGCGTTCGGGGTGGGGCAGGCGAGCGGGCTCGTGGCATTCGTGGCCGGTCGGCTGATCATCGGTGACCGCCCGATCCCGGACTTCGCCGGGCCGCTGTCGGAGGAGTTCCCCGAGATGTTCGTCGGCGGGCTTTCGGTGGTGGTGCTCGCCATGGTGGGACTCGGCGTGGGCGCCGTTCTGCGTTCCACCGCGGGGGCGATCACGGCTGTCGTCGTCTACCTGTATCTCCTCCCGCGGTTCGCGCTGTTGCTGCCCGAGCCGTGGAACGCCAGGATCGGCTCGGTGCTGCTGGAGGACCTGACCAATCAGGCGATGGGCAGGCCCCCCATGGCGGTCGACTTCGGTGAGGCCCCGGCCGGGATCGGGTTCTCCCCGCCGGCGGCCCTGGCGGTGATGTTCCTGTACGTCGTCGTCACGCTCGGCGCCGCCGCCGTCGCGCTCACCCGCAGGGACGTCCGATGAGCGGTGCCGCCGGTGCCGCCCCATCACACGGGGCCTGGCCTGGCGGGGTGGGGCGGCAGCGGAGAGAAAGGCCGCCCGGCTTCGGAGGCAGAGGAGGTTCTCGCCGCGCCGGTCCGATGGGGCGCGTGACGCGGAGGCGCGTGAGGTGAGGTGACGCCGGAGCGCCGACCAGTATATTACTTTGTAAAGGAGCTCGGGCCGGGAAATTCAGCCCGGTCTCATCTCAACGTGGAGACCAGGTGCCTCGCCAGGCCGTCGGAGGCGGCCTCCACCATCAGCAGCACCTCGGCGAAACCCTCACGGCCGCCGTAGTAGGGATCGGGCACCTCGGCGTCCGGCGGGGCGGCGAGGTCGAAGGAGCGGAACAGGCGCACGTCCGCGCCGTCCGGGGCAAGGCGGCGCAGGGCGCGCAGGTTGTCGGTGTCCATGGCCAGAACCAGGTCGATCCGGCCGTACCAGTCGCGCAGGAACTGCCGGGCCCGGTGCCGCGAGCCGTCGTAGCCGTGGTCGGCGAGCATCTCGGCGGCCCGCGCGTCCATCGGATCGCCCTGATGCCAGCCGCCGGTGCCCGCGCTGTCGACCGTGACGCGATCTCCAAGGCTGTGTTCGTCCAGGGTCTTTCTCAGCACGACCTCGGCCATCGGCGACCGGCAGATGTTTCCCATGCACACCACGCATATGCGATAACTCATGCCTACCAGGATGCCGTCCGTGAAGGGCGCGGCGACCGGGGCGCGGTCCTGCCGGGGAGGCGGCGTGGATTCCGCGCCGGGTCCGCCCGCGAAGCCGCGATGACCGCCGCCTTCCCGAACGCTGCCCGCCGAGGCGTGCCCGGTGCCGTGAATCGCCGGCGGTTTTCTCGGCGGAGGTGGAATCGATCACGTGCGAGCGATGTTCGACTGCCCTGTAGACATCGTCCATGAGGTGGAGGTTCCCGTGGGAAAACTGAGCGAAGACGCCAAGAGCCTGCTCAAGCAGCCGATTCATGCCTGGGTGACCACTGTCAGGCCGGATGGTTCGCTGCACAGCACGGTCGTGTGGGTTGACGTCGACGGAGACGACGTCGTCTTCAACACGGCCGTGGGCCGGGCCAAGGAGCGCCACCTGCGCGAGGACCCGCGCGTGTCGGTGAGTGTCCTGGATCCCAAGAACGACTATCACCTGGTCAGCGTCTCGGGGAAGGCCCGGCTGGAGCTGGAGGGTGCGGACGAGGTCATCGACGGCCTGGCGAACAAGTATCTCGGCGTGGAGTCCTATCCCTTCCGTAAGCCGGATGAGCAGCGCGTCACGGTGCGGATCACGCCCGATGACGTCATCTTCAACCCGGGGAGCTGAGTGGCGGCGAGTGGTCGCGGCGTGCCCGTGCCCATCCGCCACACCGGTGCACGGCTGACCGGCGCCGGGCCTGGTCGCGATCCGCGGCCGGACCCGGCGCCGGGCTAGCATGTCGCCCGGTGGAGCGGTAGAACGGCACCGGGAAGGGGTGGGTGATGTCTGACCTCGTCACCGTCGTCGGCATCGGAGCCGATGGCTGGGCCGGACTCTCCCAGGAGGCGCGGCGCGAGCTGCACGCCGCCGAGGTCCTGATGGGGAGCGCACGACAGCTGGGGCTTCTCCCCGAGCCCAGCGCCGAGCGCGTCGTCTGGCCCTCGCCGCTGCTTCCCGCCCTGCCCCAGCTGATCGCCCGCCACCGGGGCCGCCGGGTATGCGTGCTGGCCAGTGGCGATCCCATGTTCCACGGCATCGGCGCGACCCTGGTACGGCTGCTCGGCGCCGACCGGGTCCGAATCCTGCCGCACCCGTCGTCGGTCTCCCTGGCCTGTGCCAGGCTCGGCTGGGCGGTCGACCGGGTCGAGGTGGTCAGCCTCGTGGCGCGTCCCGTCGAGGTGTTGCATCCCGCCGTCCAGGACGGTCGCCGGATCCTGGTCCTCAGCGCCGGCGGCCACACTCCGGCCGGGGTCGCCGGGTTGCTCAGCGCCCGAGGTTACGGCGCGAGCGCGATGACGGTCCTGGAAAGGCTGGGGGGCGCCGAGGAGCGGGTGATCTCCGGTACGGCCGGTCAGTGGTCCCTGCCGGTGGCCCACGCTCTCAACGTCGTCGCCGTGGAGTGCCGTGCCGATGCCGGGACCGTTCCGCTGCCCCGGCTGCCCGGTCTGCCGGACGAGGTGTTCGGGCACAACGGGCGGCTCACCGGAAGCGAGGTGCGCGCGGTCGTCCTGTCCCGGCTGGCGCCCACCCCGGGCGAGCTGCTGTGGGACATCGGCGCTGGGGCGGGCGGCATCGGTGTCGAGTGGATGCGTGCCCATCCGGAGAACCGGGCCGTCGCGGTGGAGTCCCACCCCTCGCGGGCGGCCGTGATCGTCCGTAACGCCACGGCGCTGGGAGTTCCCGGTCTGGACGTGGTGACCGGTGTCGCCCCCGCCGCGCTCGCCGGGCTGAAGGCGCCGGGAGCCGTCTTCATCGGCGGTGGGGTGACCGTTCCGGGGGTGGTGGAGGGCTGCTGGGAGGCGCTGCGGCCGGGCGGCAGGCTGGTGGCCGGCGCGGCGACCGTCGAGTCGGAGGCGGCTCTGGCCTCCTGGCAGGGGGAACTCGGTGGGGACCTGGTCCGGCTGGCGGTCAGCAGGACCGTCCCGGCCGGTGGCTTCACCGGCTGGCGGCCGATGGCGCCCGTCACGATCTGGACCGTGGTCAAGCCACCGGTCCGGGAGGGTGCCCGCTGAGCGGCCCGGGCGTTCCTGGCGGTCCGGGCCTTGGCACCCGCCCGCCGTGGCCGGGGGATCAGCCCAGGGCGTGGTCGAGGTTGAAGGCGGCGCTGATCAGCGAGAGGTGGGTGAAGGCCTGCGGGAAGTTGCCGAGCTGATCGCCGGTCTGCCCGATCTCCTCGGCGTACAGGCCGAGGTGGTTGGCGTAGGTGAGCATCTTCTCGAACGCCAGCCGCGCCTCGTCCAGGCGCCCGGCGCGGGTGAGCGACTCGACGTACCAGAACGAGCAGATGGAGAACGTGCCGTCCTGCCCGTGTAGCCCGTCCGGGCTGGCCGAGGGGTCGTAGCGGTAGACCAGCGAGTCCGACACCAGGTTCGCGCCGAGCGCGTCGAGGGTGGACAGCCACTTGGGGTCGGTGGGGGAGATGAACTTGGTCAGTGGCATCATCAGCACCGAGGCGTCGAGGACGTCGTCGTCGAAGTGCTGGACGAACGCCCCCAGCCGCTCCGACCAGCCGCGCCGCATGATCTGCCGGTAGATCGCGTCGCGGGCCAGCTGCCAGCGCTGGGTGGCGGCGGGCAGGCCGCGGTGGGCGGCCATCCGCATGGCCCGTTCGATCGCCACCCAGCACATCAGCCGCGAGTAGACGAAGTTCTTGCGCCCGCCGCGGGTCTCCCACACGCCCTCGTCCGGCCGGTCCCAGTTGTCGCAGACCCAGTCCACCAGGAGGTGGACCTCCTCCCAGAGCTCACTGGAGATCGGCCGGTGCCACTTGTCGTAGAGGTAGATCGAATCGAGGAGAGCGCCGTAGATGTCCAGCTGGAGCTGGTCCACGGCGGCGTTTCCGACGCGGACCGGGGCCGAGCCCTGATAGCCCTCCAGGTGGGCCAGCTCGATCTCGGGCAGGTCGGTGCGCCCGTCGATGCCGTACATGATCTGCAGTGGCCCGGAGGGGCCGCCGCAGTCGTGGCTGACGTGCTTGGACAGGAAGTTCATGAACGCCTCGGCCTCCTCGCCGAAGCCCAGCCTGAGCAGTGCGTACACGCAGAACGCCGAGTCGCGGATCCAGACGTACCGGTAGTCCCAGTTGCGTTCTCCGCCGATCCGCTCGGGCAGGCTGGTCGTCGCGGCGGCCACGATCCCGCCGGTGGGCGCGTAGGTGAGGAGCTTCAGCGTGAGCGCGGAGCGGTGCACCATCTCCCGCCACCGGCCGCGGTAGCGCGACGCCGACAGCCAGCGGCGCCAGAACGCGACGGTGGCGGTGAACTGCTCCTCGGCCTCCTCGATCGGGCATGGGCGCGGGGCCAGGTCGTCGCTGAGCCTGTCCAGGGCGAACACCGCCCACTCGCCCTCGTTGAGCTTGAACTCCGAGCGTATGTCCTGGCCGTCCGCCTCCAGGGTCGTGCTGGAGGAGAGGGTCAGGCGGAGCGACGGTGACTCGAAGGTCGCCCGGCCGTCCCGCATGCTCAGGACGTGGGACTGTCTGCCGTAGTCGAACCTGGGAGCCACCCGTGCCCGGAACGGCAGTGATCCCCGTACACATCTCACCCGCCGGATCAGCCGGTGCCGGTCGCGCTCGCCGGAGTCGTCGACGACCGGCATGAAGTCCTGGATCTCGCCCACCCCGTCGGTCGCGGAGAACCGGGTGATCAGCACGTTGGTGTCCGGGAAGTAGAACTGCCTGGTTCTCGCGGGCACATCGGTGCCCAGCTCGAACGATCCGCCCCGGGTGGCGTCCAGTATCGAGCCGAACACGCTGGGCGCGTCGAAGCGCGGGCAGCAGTACCAGTCGATCGTGCCGCGGGTGTCCACCAGCGCCACGGTGCGCAGGTCGCCGATCAGTCCGTGGTCGGCGATGGGCAGGTATCCGGGGCTTCCCGCCGGGTCGTGAAGGTCGGGCCGTGCTGCTGTCATGTCGGCCCTCCCAGGCCGCGAGCCGGGCATCGTACGCCCTCAAGCTACGCGGCCCGGACACCCGGTCGGCTCCGTCCCGGGTCAAGGAGTCGGCAGGTTTTCGGGTACGGAACGGCAAAGGCCCCGCGGGGCCGCTGCCGCCGGGTTCAGGCGTTCTCCGCGCGTCCCAGCCGCCAGTAGCCCATGAAGGCCACCGAGGAGCGGTCGATTCCCGCCTCCCGTACCAGGTGGCGGCGGAGCAGCTTGACCATTCCCGCCTCGCCCGCCAGCCAGGCGTACAGGCCGCCGGTCGCGGAGGCGTCCGGGACCTCCCAAAGGATCTCCGTGTCCACGTCGACGTCCTCCAGCGGGGCGGTGGCATCGGGGGCGGTGCCCGCCGGTACGGTGAGTGCGCTCAGGGCGTCGCGGACGGCGGGAATGAGCAGGTCGCCGTGGCGGGCCCCCTCGCGGGGCAGCCAGCTGACCCGCACACCCGGGCGGACATCGAGGGCGAGCGCGTCGGCGGTCTCAGGGATCTCCAGCAGCACCGTGGCGGGTACGGAACCGGAGAGCGACTCGGCGATCGTGGTGATGGCGGGCACGGCCGTCTCGTCTCCGGCCAGCAGCAGGTGCGTCGCCCCGGGGGGCGGCGCCCACTCCTGGCCGCCGGTGGGGCCGGGGTAGGCGGCGTTGGGGCCGACCACCACGACCCGGTCTCCGGGGGTCACCTGGGTCGCCCACCGGGACGCGGGGCCGGTCGCACCGTGCAGGACGAAGTCGACGTCGAGCTCGCGCCGCTGCGGCCGGACGGCGCGGGCGGTGTAGGTGCGGATCGGGTTGCGCAGCTCCGGTGGGAGCGCACGCCAGCGCTGGTACCAGTCGTCCCCGTCGCCCAGGGGGGTGAGGCTGCCGTCCGGCAGCGGGAGGATCACCTTGATCCGCTGGTCGAAGCCCTTGTCGGCGAAGCCCGCCAGATCCTCGCCGCCGAAGGTGACCCGGACGAAGCTCGGGCTGAGCCGTGCCGTCCGCAGAACCTCCACGTGGTGGCCCCGGTAGGCCGGAACCCCCGCTGTCCGCTCCAGGGTCTGCTCGCCGCCCGCTGTCATCACGCCGCCTTTACTGGGAAGTGCCGTTCCCAGTAACTTAGCTTTGCCTAACCTTATTAATCAATCTGTGAGTCCGTGTTCGCCGGTCGGGAGGTCACGCGGCCCGGCGCGCCTCCACCTCGGGGGCCGGGGCCTCGGGGACGGGGGGCTCGGGGACAAGGCCGGTGACGGATCGTGGGCGATCCGCGCGGTACGGTTCGTGCGCCCAGCCCGGTCTGCTCACCCGGAGCGTCTCCGGACTGCCGGCCCGGTCCTGTTCGGACGCCCCGGCCTGGGGTGCTTCGCCGGTCCGCCGTTCCGCCCGCCGGCGAGGCTCCTGCCGCCCGTTCCTCCTGCGGTGCCGTCCCGCCGAGACGCGGGGACGCATCCGGGACAGGACGAACGACGTGCCGAGGACGAAGGTCAGCAGCGCCGCGACCATGGCGCTCTCCATGGAGACGGGGAGCGTACCCGAGGCGTCGGTCAGGGCGGTGGAGGCCGGGGCGAGTGCCGGGCGGACCTCGATCCGGCCGCTCTGCTGCGGGGCGGTGTCGTCCTTCCCCGCCAGGTGCTCCTTGACCTTGCGCGGCAGGCCGTAGCCCACGACCTTGCTCTGGTCGCGTGTCTTGCGCTTCAGCCAGACCCGGTCGACGTTCCCCTCGATGGTGTGGATCGTTCCACCCTCGACGCTCTCGACGACGCCGACGTGGTCGATCCCCTTGATGTCCTTGCCGCCCGACCAGTCGAAGAAGACCAGGGCGCCCGGCTCGGGTGTCCGCGACCAGGCGCCGTTCGTCTCGAACCAGCGGGCCTGCGACGGGGTCCAGGCGAACTGCCCGACGTACTGCTGTACGCCCGCCCGTTCCGCGGCCCAGGCGACGAACATCGCGCACCACGGGGCCGTCTCGTACTGCGGGTCCTGGACCACGTGGGCCGCGTACCACTCACCGAACTTGCTGTGCCTGCCGGGCCCCTCCCGGTACCCGATCTCGGGCCTGATGATTCTGAGCAGATCGTCACCGATCGGATCCATGGCCGTGAGCCACCCCGTCCACTCTCCTCCGCCCTTCCGCGAAGGGGGGCGCCGTCCGATAGAGCTGGACTGTAATCGCAGAAAAACCGAGAAGTGAGGCTATTAACGGAAAAAGCAGGCTTGCGGGGCTGTCGGATGCCGGATTCGGCAAAAGGGGTGAAACCCTGCCGTACACCCTTTAAGATCGTCCGGCGGCCGGGAGCGGGCACCGCGAGCGAGGGGGACACCGGGAGCCGCCCGTGCCCATCGGGTCGAATAGCATGTGATCGCACATGCGCGGCATGCGCGGATGCCGACACCGAGACCCGGTCTCCCGGTCCGGCGAGAACATCGGACGCGAAGGCGGAATGGGTTTCCATGTTCGACGACAAGACACAGGAGACCCTCCGCCGCCTCCTGGACCTCGCCGAGCACTCTGCGACCCCACAGGCCGAGCGTGCCCTGGCCGTCGCGCGGATCCGGGCCCTCATCATGGTGCCCGAGGGCGACGCCCGCCGGGCGCCGGTCACCCCGGCGATGGAGGCCGGGATCCTCAGCCGGGTCAGGCCGCTCGCCCACCGGGTCGAGGAGGACCTGGTGAACGCGGTGCACGGGGACCTCTACGCCTTCAGCACCCGCTACCGGGTGATCGGCGAACTCGCCGAGGAGATCGCCCTGCTGCTTGAGCGCTGGAGCGCCGCCGTACCGCAGAAGCGTCACCGGCACGAGGAGGCCGTCAGGCTCGCGGCCGCCAAGCTCGTCTACCTGCTGGAGCGGCGCGACCTGTTCCGCAAGCCCAGATGGGGCAACCGCCCGAGAACCAGGTAGACCTCTCAGCGGTCCGGGCGGTCGGCGAGCAGGGGAAGCAGCGGGTTCCACGCCGTACCGTCCTGGGCGTCGCGCCGCCGCCGGGCGATGGCGCTCAACGCCTCGAGAACCACGCGGTTGGCCAGCGCTGCGGTGATGTCCGCGTGGTCGTAGGGCGGGCTGACCTCCACCACGTCGACTCCGACGACCGGCAGCTCCAGGCAGATGCGCCGCACGGAGTCGAGGAGCTGGCGCGCGGTGATGCCGCCGGGCTCGGGCGTCCCGGTGCCCGGCGCGTGACCCGGGTCGCACACGTCGATGTCGACGGACAGGAAGACACCGTCGCACTCGTCGGTCGCGATGGCGAAGGCCTCGGTGAGGCACTCCGTCAGGCCGCGGTGCACGATCTCGGTCATCTCGTACGAGCGCATCGAGCGCTCCGCCATCCAGTCCAGCGTCTCCGGCGGCGGCCAGTAGCCGCGCAGGCCGATCTGCAGGAACCGGTCGCCGCGCAGCGCCCCCGACTCGATGAGCCTGCGCATCGGCTGCCCGTGCCCCCACAGCGAGCCGAACTCGATGTCGCCGGTGTCGGCGTGGGCATCGAAGTGGATCATCGAGATCCGGCCGTGCCCGAGGACGTTGGCCACGCCCTTGGCGTCGGGGAAGGCGATCGAGTGGTCACCGCCCAGGACCACCGGGATGGCTCCGGCTCGGGCCACCTTCTCGACGGCGGCCTCCAGCGCGGACAGCGAGGCCAGAATGTCGCCGGGCGGCATCTCGACGTCACCGGCGTCCAGGACGCGCAGGTCGCGCAGCCCGTCGGTGCGCAGTGCCAGGCTGGGACGCGCTCCGTCGTGCGGCAGGTAGTCGGTCATCCGGATCGCCTGCGGCCCGAAGCGCGCTCCCGGCCGGTGCGAGGTGCCGCCGTCGAACGGCGCCCCCACGATCACGATGTCGGCGCCCGCGTAGCTGGCGGGATCATCCAGTGAGCACCGGCCGACGCCGAGGAAGGTGATGTCGGGCCCGAACTGGGCCCCGTAGCGGTTCGTCAAGGACTCTCCGGCGCACGCGATGGGTGGTGGCCGTGGCCCAGGGAGACTTTCCGCCTCGGCGAGGTGTGACCTCGCGGGAGCCGGCGATTCTTCCCGGGGCCACGGCGTGTGAACTGGCGGATCCCGGCGTCCGGGGGGAAGGGCAGCCGGTCACCGTCTTGATGAGGTGGGACCCGCCAGAGCTCTCCGTCGACGCGCCGTACGGGGGTGTGACCCGCCGTTGCGGCGGTATCGCACAACCGTGACGGTAAGCAGCTCTGCCCGGTCGCCTCAATGATGTTGCAGGATGTTGCGCGGGATTCGCCGTCGTACTCGGGGGCACGGGCCGTTCCCTCGATCCGCGAAGTCCCGCGCAACCAGCCCTACCTGCCTGTCGGCTCGCCGACAGGGTCGTCGGCCTCGCTCTCCGGCGCGGTATCGTCACCGGCGCCCAACTCCTTACGCAACCGGTCAAGATCCATGCTGTGGCTGCTGTACTTCAGCTCGCGAGCAACCTTTGTCTGCTTCGCCTTGGCTCGGCCCCGTCCCATTGGCTGTACTCCCTCACGCAGGCCGTGCTCGGCCTCTCGTCACTGTCGCATCGCCGGCTGGCGCGCTCTGACGCCGCAGGTCAGCCCGCGGTAGCCGCACCAAGTATCCCGCTTGCCGGTCGATCCGTCATTGATCGGGCCCGACCGGCCGGGGACCTGTGGAAAACGGCTCCCGCCATCATAGCCAACGTCATTACGATTTGAAGAATTATGCAATTTGGCACATCATCAGGAATGGTGTACCGGTAAACCGGGCGCCGGGGGATGACCTGATCCACGGGAGGTGGGGGGCGTGAGCGAGTTCGCGGCGGAGTTAAGGGCGCGCATAGCCGATGTCGACGACGAGTTGGAGCTCATGCGCCAGGCCTCCGACGATCACGCGGTCGAGGTCCTGACCGGGCGCCTGGAGAACCTGCTGCGCATCGCCGCCCGGCACGGCGTCGATGTACGACCCCCCGGTGGCGGGCCAGTCGCCGGGGCCGCGTGATCATGCCGGTGCCACTGCACCAGGCCAAGGCCGAGCTCTTTCGCACCCTCGGCCATCCGGTCCGTGTCCGGGTGCTGGAGCTGCTGCAGGACGGCCCCCTGCCGGTGCGGGATCTGCTGAGCGCCATCGACGTCGAGGCGTCCAACCTCTCCCAGCAGCTGGCGGTGCTGCGCCGTGCCGGGCTCGTGACCGCCACCCGGGAGGGCGCCACCGTCGTGTACGCGCTCTCCACCCCGGATGTGGCCACCCTGATGTTCGCGGCGCGAGCCATCCTGACCGAGCTGCTCGCCGAGCAGGGTGAGCTGCTCGCCGAGTTGCGCGCCGAGGCTCGCGGGTGAGCGCGTCCACCGCCGCCGGGCGATGGTGGGCCCGCCTGTCGGACCTGCTGCCCACTCGCGCCGACTGGACACCCGCACGTCGCGATCCGCGGCGGGATCTGCTGGCCGGGCTGACCGTGGCGGTCGTGGCGCTGCCCCTCGCGCTGGCCTTCGGGGTCAGCTCGGGGATGGGGGCCCAGGCAGGCCTGGTCACCGCGATCGTCGCCGGGGCGCTCGCGGCGGTTTTCGGCGGAAGCAACCTGCAGGTCTCCGGGCCGACCGGCGCGATGACCGTGGTGCTGTTGCCGATCGTGCACCAGTTCGGCGCACCCGGTGTGCTGATGGTCGGACTGCTGGCCGGGGTGGTGCTGGTCGGGCTCGCGGTGGCCAGGGTCGGCCGCTACGTTCAGTTCATCCCCACCTCGGTCATCGAGGGGTTCACCGCCGGGATCGCCGTGGTGATCGCGCTACAGCAGGTGCCCGCCGCCCTCGGGGTCTCGGGAGTGGACGGGGAGCAGGTCTGGCGGGTGGCCGCCGAGGCCGTCGCCCGCTTCGCCGCCGCCCCCGACCCGGTGCCCGTGGTGATGGCCGTGGCGGTGGCCGCCCTCATGCTGGTCGGCACCCGTCTGCGGCCCGGCCTGCCCTTCTCGCTGATCGGTGTGGCGCTGGCGACGGTGGTCACCGTCTTCGCCGGCCTTGATGTCGCCCAGGTCGGAGCGCTTCCCACAGGTCTGCCCGCCCCCTCGCTGGGCTTCCTCGACACCGGCGCGATAGCCGCGCTGCTTCCCTCGGCGCTGGCCGTCGCCGCGCTGGCGGCCCTGGAAAGCCTGCTGTGCGCCTCCGTGGCCGACGGGATGAGCGTCAACGAGAGACACCACCCCGACCGCGAGCTTTTCGGCCAGGGCATCGCCAACCTGGCCGTGCCGCTGTTCGGCGGCATCCCGGCCACCGCCGCCATCGCACGCACCGCGGTCAACGTCCGCTCGGGCGCCCGCTCCCGGCTGGCCGCACTCAGCCACGCGGTGGTGCTGGCGGTGATCGTGCTCGCGGCCTCCGGAGTCGTCGGGCACATCCCGCTGGCGGCGCTGGCCGGTGTGCTGCTGGCCACGACGGTGCGGATGGTCGAGGTCGGCTCGCTGCGCGCCATCGCCCGCGCGACACGTGGTGACGGGCTCGTCATGCTGCTCACCTTCGTCGTCACGGTCGCCGTGGACCTGGTGACCGCGGTCGCCGTCGGCATCGGTACGGCGATCGTCCTGGCGCTGCGCGCCATCGTCAGGAACACGCAGGTGCAGCGGGTGCCGTTGGAGAGCGGTGACCACAGCGAGGAGGAGTACCGGCTGCTGCGGGAGCACATCGTCGCCTACCGGTTCGACGGGCCGCTGGTGTTCGCCGCCGCCCATCGGTTCCTGCTGGAGCTGTCGGAGGTCGCCGACACGCGCGTGGTGATCCTGCGCATGTCCCGGGTCTCCACTCTCGACGCGACCGGGGCGCGGGTGCTGGGAGAGGTGATCACCGATCTGGAACACCGCGGCGTCACCGTGCTGCTGTCCGGCATCCGGCCCGGTCACGATCAGGTGCTGGCCGCGCTCGGTGTGGCCGACCATCTGCGGCACGACGGCCTGATCTTTCCCGACACCCCCGCCGCCATCATGCACGCCCGTGACCTGCTCACCGCCGCCGAGAGGCAGCCGCCGCCGAGGGCGTCCACCGCGACGTCCACCGAGCCCCGGGACGAGGTCGCGGCCGGACCGTGAACGGCCGGGCGCGCCGCTGAGCGCCCCGGCCGCCCGGCGGAGGCTCCGACGCCGGGCCTGGGATGTACCGGAGCGTGCGTACCGGCCGCCTCAGCCAGCCGTGATCGTCTCTGGGTCGTGGCCGTAGAGCCAGGCGTTCTGCCGGAGCGGATCGCCGCCGGCGAAGGCCGCGTCGCGCTCCAGCTGGGCGGGCCCGTCGGGCAGGTGGTTCTGCACCTCGCGGCCTCGGCTCATCAGCTGCACCTGCGAGGCCCGGGGCCGGCGGATCTCCTCGTAGCGGACCAGCGCCTGCGCCACCGTCTCGCGGGTGGCGACGCGCAGGCAGCTCGCGAGGACCACCGCGTCCTCGACCGCCTGGGCGGCTCCCTGGCCGAAGAAGGGCAGCATCGAGTGGGCGGCGTCCCCCAGCAGGGCCACCCGCCCGGACGTCCAGCGCTCCAGGGGACTGCGGTCGTACAGGGCCCAGCGCCTGGTCTCGGTGGCCGAGGCGACCAGCTGCCTCAGCCGCGGGTCCCAGGTCTCGAACTCGCATGCCAGGTCCTCGATCCGTCCCTCGGCGGTCCACGACTCGACACGCCACTCGCCGGCGGGCACGATCGCGACGATGTTGATCAGCTTTCTGTCCCTGATGGGGTAGTGGACGAAGTGACGGCCCGGGCCCAGCCAGAGCGTCTGCACCCGGCGTAGCGCCAGCTCCGGCGCGTGCTCGGCCTCGACCAGGCACCGGTAGGCGCACAGCCCGGAGAAACGCGGCGGCTCCTTCTCGACGACCGCGGGCCGCACCACCGAGTGGATGCCGTCCGCGCCGATCACCCCGTCGGCGGTCACCGTCGTCTTCTCGCCCCGGCTGTCGGTGAAGACCAGCTCGACCTCGGGGCCGTCCTGGCGCAGGGTCTCCAGCCTCCGATCGGCCCTGACCGCGTCCGAGGGCAGTGCCTCCAGCAGCATCTGGAGCAGGTCGGCCCGGTGCGCGACGTAGCAGTCGGCGCCGTACAGCCGGCGGCACTCCTCGCCCATCGGCTGGGAGAACAGTACCCGGCCGTCCTGCCAGCGCCGGAACTCCCAGGCGGCCTCCAGCGGCACGGCGAAGGACGCCAGCCGCTCGCCGAGCCCGGCCCGCGCCAGGGGACGGACCATGTTGGGGCCCACCACGATCCCGGCGCCGACCTCACGCAGCTCGGCGGTCTGCTCGTACACGACCGCCTCGACACCCGCCTGCCGCAGCAGCAGGGCGGCGGCCAGCCCGCCGAGGCCTCCGCCGATGATGACGATTCTCACTCAGGGGTTCCTCTCCTCGAACGGCGTCTCGTTCCGGCGCACCGGCCGACACGCCCGCGACGTCGTCTCAGCTCTCCGGCCAGGCCACGATCGGGTTGCGCACCGAGCCCAGCCGGTCGATCTCCACCTCGACCACGTCACCGGGTCGCAGGAACCACGCCGGGGTGCGTGCGTGCCCCACCCCCGAGGGGGTGCCGGTCGCCACCAGGTCTCCGGGCAGCAGCGTCATCGTCCGGCTCAGGTGCGCCAGCACCTGCCCGACCGGGAAGATCATGTCCTTTGTGTTGCCGTCCTGGACGACCTCGCCGTTGACCCGGGTCACCAGCCGGAGGCCGCCAGCCGGGTCGCCCACCTCGTCGGCGGTCACGACGGGCCCGATCGGCCCGCTGTGGTCGGAGTTCTTGCCGAGCGTCCACTGCGCGGTCAGCCGCTGTGCCCGCCGGGCGCTCAGGTCGTTGAAGACCGCGTAGCCGAACACCCCGGCGAGCGCGGTCTCCGGGTCCACGCACCGCATGGCCGTACCGACCACCGCGACCAGTTCGACCTCCCAGTCCAGGCCCGCCTCGTCCGGCGGCACCGGCACAGGTGTCCCGTCGACCGCGAGCGACGTCGTCCACCGTCCGAAGATCGTCGGTGTCTCCGGGGTGGAGAAACCGCCTTCCGCGGCGTGTTCGCGGTAGTTCAACCCGACACACAGCACCCGTGCGGAACCGGTCACCGCCGGAGCCAGGCTCAGTTCGCCCAACGCCGGCTGACCCGTCGGCTCACCGGTGGTGAGCTCGCGCGCCCTGGCGGTCCAGCCGGGCAGGTCCTCGTAGAACTCGCTCACCTCGGCCAGCGGCACCACCTGGCCGGTGCCGGTCAGCACTCCCACCCGGACCTGACGACCATCCCGGAACCCGACAAATCTCATCGTTCACTCCCGACGTTCCCGCCGAGGGGAACCACCGCATCCTCGAACACCGCCACGGTGCCCTCGGCTCACCCTGGAGATCTTCGTACATTCCACCTCAATACGGTAATGGGACAGAAGATACAGATGATCACGGTGGTGTGGAGATCTCGGCTCCGGCCGGGTGCGGGTGAGGGCCGCTCGCCGCGGGCACCTTCCCGTTCGCGCCGCGGCACACGGGGGTGAACTACGTTTGCCGCGGTGCGGTTGGAACGCCTCCGTGGAGGAACTGTCGATGTATGGACGCACTCGCGCACGTCGACGCCTACTGGCGCGCGGCCAACTACCTGTCGGTCGGTCAGATCTACCTGCTGGCCAACCCGCTGCTGACCGAACCGTTGCGACCCGAGCACATCAAGCCCAGGCTGCTGGGGCACTGGGGGACCACGCCGGGGCTGAACTTCTGCTTCGCCCACCTCAACCGGATCATCACCGAACGCGACCAGGACATGATCTACGTCGCCGGTCCCGGTCACGGCGGTCCCGCGGCGGTGGCGCATGCCTGGCTGGAGGGCTCTTATACCGAGAAATATCCGGATGTGGGGCAGGATGCTCAGGGGATGCAGCGGCTGTTCCGGCAGTTCTCCTTTCCCGGCGGCATACCCAGCCATGTCGCGCCCGAGACACCGGGGTCGATCCACGAGGGCGGTGAGCTGGGCTATGCCCTGGCCCATGCCTACGGAGCCGCGTTCGACAACCCGGACCTGGTGGTGGCCTGCGTCATCGGCGACGGCGAGGCCGAGACCGGGCCGCTGGCGGGTAGTTGGCACTCCAACAAGTTCCTCGACCCCGCCTGCGACGGGGCGGTGCTGCCGATCCTGCATCTGAACGGTTACAAGATCGCCAACCCGACCGTGCTGGCCCGGATCCCCGAGGAGGAACTGGTCAAGCTGATGGAGGGGTACGGCTACCGTCCGCACTTCGTCTCCGGCGAGGACCCCGAGGTCATGCACGTGCTGATGGCCGAGACCCTGGAGCGGGTGTTCGACCAGATCGCCGACTACCGGCAGGGACGGGCCGACCGCCTGCCGATGATCGTCCTGCGGACGCCGAAGGGGTGGACGGGGCCGCGTGAGGTCGACGGCCTGCCGGTGGAGGGGACCTGGCGGGCGCATCAGGTGCCGTTGACCAGAGTGCGCGACAGTCCCGAGCACCTGGCGATGCTGGAGGAGTGGATGCGCTCCTACCGGCCGGAGGAGTTGTTCGACGGCCGAGGCCACCCGGTGGCGGAGGTCCTGGAGACGGTCCCCGAGGGGCCGCTGCGGATGAGCGCCAACCCGCACGCCAACGGCGGTGAGCTACTGCGGCCGCTGGTGCTGCCCGACTTCCGTGACTACGCGGTCGAGGTGAAGGCTCCCGCCCGGGTGTCGACGGAGCCCACCCGGGTGCTGGGGATGTTCCTGCGTGACGTGATCGCCGTCAACCCCGACAACTTCCGGTTGATGGGCCCCGACGAGACGGCGTCCAACCGGCTGTCGGCGGTCTTCGAGGTCACCGACCGGGCCTGGGACGCCGAGATCCTGCCCACCGACGAGAACCTCGCCAGGGGTGGGCGGGTGATGGAGGTGCTCAGCGAGCACCTGTGCCAGGGGTGGCTGGAGGGGTACCTGCTGACCGGCCGTCATGGGCTTTTCAACTGCTACGAGGCGTTCATCCATATCGTCGATGCGATGTTCAACCAGCATGCCAAATGGCTGGAGGCCTGCCGGAAGATCCACTGGCGGCGGCCGATCGCGTCGTTGAACTACCTGCTGTCGTCGCACGTGTGGCGTCAGGATCACAATGGTTTCAGCCATCAGGATCCGGGCTTCCTGGATGTGGTGGTGAACAAGAAGGCCGAGGTGGTGCGGGTCTACCTGCCGCCGGACGCCAACACGCTGCTGTCGACGGCGGATCACTGCCTGCGCTCGCGTGACTACGTCAACGTGATCGTGGCGGGTAAGCAGCCGGTGCTGGACCTGCTGCCGATGGACGAGGCGATCGCGCACTGCACCCGGGGCCTGGGCATCCTGGAATGGGCCAGCAGCGATGCCGGCACCGAGCCGGACGTGGTGCTGGTGTGCGCGGGGGACGTGCCCACGCTGGAGACGCTGGCGGCGGCGGCCCTGGTGCGCGAGTATCTGCCCGAACTGAGGGTGCGGGTGGTCAACGTGGTGGACCTGATGCGGTTGCAGCCGCCGAGTGAGCATCCGCACGGCATGTCGGACGCGGAGTTCGACACGGTCTTCACCGCCGACAAGCCGATCATCTTCAACTTCCACGGCTATCCGTGGCTGATCCACCGGCTGACCTACCGGCGCCACGGCCATGACAACATCCATGTGCGCGGCTACAAGGAGGAGGGGACCACCACCACCCCGTTCGACATGGCCATGCTCAACGACATCGACCGTTTCCACCTGGTCATGGATGTCATCGACCGGGTTCCGGGACTGGCGGAGCGGTCGGCGCATCTGCGTCAGCACATGATGGACCGCCGGCTGAGCGCTCGCGCCCACACCCGCGAGTACGGAGAGGATCCCGCCGAGATCCGGGACTGGACCTGGCCGTACTGACCACGACCCTGCCCGTGCCCTGCCCATGGAGGCCGCACCGGTTTCCCGGGCGGGGCACACCCCCAGCGGAGAACACCCAACTATGCTCAGCCCCTGACGAGGACGGCCGTGAGGGCGCTGGAACACGGACGTGCCCCCGGTCTCCTGAGGGGATCGGGGGCACGCGTGCCGGATTTACGGCGGATGGTCAGTGAGGCTGTTCGGTGACGAGAAACGCGACGCCGCCACCCTCGTCGACGTCGGCGTCCAGGGATTTGTCGTCCAGCATGTCCACGACCTGTGGGTCGAGGAAGATCCGTGCTCCTGCCGACTCCACCACCCTGTCGGCGGACTCGGGGTGTTCGGCGATCGAGAGCATGAGCGATCCGGTGCCGTCGCTCTGGGACGAGATGCGCACCCCGGTGTCGGGAGAGTCCGTCACCTGCGAGCTGAGATCCCGGATTACCTGGGCTGCGGTGTCCGTCAATGTGAGCATTGCTACTCCTTGTCGGTATCGGGACTTGGATTCTTCGCCCTTGCCCGCTCTCATCCGGCCCAACCATCCACCCGGATTTTCTTGTGGCCGCGGTGTCCTGGGCGTGCCGGCGGATCAGCCCTTCCTGCCCAGCCGCTCGATGTGCCCGGCCGCCTTGCGTGCGGCGATCAGGACGGGGTCCCACACGGGGGCGAACGGGGGAGCGTACGACAGGTCGAGGCCGGTGATCTCCTCCACGGTCATCTCGTGCCAGACGGCGATGGCCAGGGCGTCGATGCGCTTGGCCGCGCCCTCCTGGCCGACGATCTGGGCACCCAGCAGCCGGCCCGTCCCCCGGTCGGCGATCATCTTGATCTTCATCCGGCGGGCGCCGGGATAATAGCCGGCGCGCGTGGTTGACTCCATGATCTCACCGACCGGCTCGAACCCGGCCCGTGCCGCCTCCGCGGTCGTCAGGCCGGTACGCGCCACCTCGTACTCGCAGATCTTGGACACCGCGGTGCCGACGACCCCCGGGAAGGAGGCGTAGCCGCCGCCGATGTTGATACCCGCGACACGCCCCTGCTTGTTGGCGTGGGTGCCGAGCGCGATCGCGACGGGTTGCCGGGAGACCAGGTGGAAGGTCTCGACACAGTCGCCGGCGGCCCAGACGCCCTCCGTCCGGGTCCGCATCCGCCGGTTGGTCCTGATCCCCGAGGTCTCGCCGACCTCGATGCCCGCAGCCTCGGCCAGCGCGCTGTTGGGCCGGGTACCGAGCCCCAGGACGACCAGGTCCGCCGGCAGGCTCAGGTTCTCGGTGCGGACCGCGGTGACGTGCCCGCCCGACTCCTCGAATCCCTCGACGCGCTCGCCGAGGTGCACCCGTATGCCCAGGTCGCGCAGTGCGCCGGCGATGAGGGCGCCCATGTCCGGGTCGAGCGTGCTCATCGGCTGGTCGGCGGCGTCGACCAGCGAGACCTTCAGGCCGCGCCGCACCAGCGCCTCGGCCATCTCCAGGCCGATGTAGCCGCCGCCGACCACCACCGCCTCGCGTGGTTTCCTCTCCAGGGCCCGCAGCAGCGCGATGCCGTCGTCCAGGGTCTGCACGCCGTGGATGCCCCCGGCGCCGGCCCCGGGCAGGTCGGGGCGGCCGGGCACGGCGCCGGTGGCGATGACGAGCTGGTCGAACGGCTCCCAGCCGAGGTCGCCCTCCCTGCCGCGTACGGCCACCGCGCGCCGGTCGAGGTCGATCTCGACGACCTCGCTGCGCAGCCGCAGGTCTATGTCCAGCTTGTCGCGGAACACCTCCGGGCGCCGGCTGACCAGGGACTCGACGTCGGTGACCTCACCGCCCACCAGATAGGGGATTCCGCAGGCCGAGTAGGAGGCGTGTGCGCCCTTCTCGAAGGCGACGATCCGCAGATCGTCGGGCCCGCGCCGGTCCCTGGCCTGGGAGGCGGCGCTCATTCCCGCGGCGTCGCCGCCGATCACCACCAGTCGTTCCGTCATCGTCTCCCCCTCGTGGACCGTCGATGCTACGGCTTCCACCGCGTGGTGTGCTCAAACGGCCATCCAGGCCTGGAACTCCCCTGGCCGCGGCCAGGGGCAAAGTAGGTGTTGATCGTGTTCGGCCAGGGCGCGGTGGAGGGATCTTCTCTTCGCAGGGGGTCACCGCCGCTCCCAGGGTGAGGACCGCGCTGGCTCCGCCGCCGTGGCGGTGTGCGACTTCCTTGACGATGGCCAGGCCCAGGCCAGAGCCGGGCGGGCCGCGGGTGGCGATCGCGCGGTAGAAGCAGTCGAAGACACGGGCGATCGTGCCGGAGACGTCCCAGCCAAGGGTGTGGGGCAGCTTCACCGGCAGCACGGTTCGCAGCATCCCCGACCGCAGCGCCGTCTCCGAAGGATTGAACGAGGTGGCGGCGACCCGGATCTGGCGTTCCACTTTGGACAGTGGTCCCTGAATGCAGGCGCGGGCGCGCAGGCGTACCTCCCGCCGCCTGAACCGGTCCGCCACCTGAGTGAACGCGTCATCCCACCCGGCCTGCGGACGAGAGGCCCCGTGCCCACGCGCGCTTTCGAGTGTCCACGCGGGAGTCGGACGCCGCTCCCCGCGGCCTGGACCCTCCTTCGGGCGGTACGGCTTCAAGCAACCGTTTTCTGAAAGTTCTGACAAGAAAATGACGTCATCAAGCATCTTCTTGCAGCCGGATGACTCCATTCCGTGTCGTCTCGATATAGCCGCAGGTCAGATTGGGTTTTGGCTCGCGGCGAAGTGTTACGGCGGGATGGCCGACCGATCACTGTCACTTTTTTGCATCTGAACTGACGAACTCTTGCTACTTTCTGCACGCCTCTATATGTTTCTCGCAACCGACCCGCCAAGGAGTGCCTCGGATGAAATCCCCCAAGCTCTCGATGCTGCTCGCCGCAGCCATCGCGCTCACCGCCGCCGGTTGTGGCAACGACGACAGCGGATCCAAGGCCGCCGAAACCAGTCCGAGCGCCGCTGGGGCCGATGCTCCGGTCACGATCTCCGTCGGCTGCCAGCCGCCGAAGAGCAACCCGCTGGAGCGAACCGCCTGGGACGAGGACGTCGCCGCGTTTCAGAAGCTGCATCCGAACATCACGATCGACAGCAAGGACGCCTTCCCCTGCATCAACCCGGACACCTTCCAGGCGAAGCTGGCCGGCGGCACGATGGAGGACGTCTTCTACGTTTACTACACCGATGTCAAGAAGATCATCGCCGCGGGCCAGGCGGCCGACATCAGCCCGTACGTCGGCGGCGTCACCAAGCTGGGCGACCTGCGGCCCGACGTCATGAGCATCTTCAGGGAAGGCGACAAGATCTACGGCCTTCCCAGGAACAACTACTCCATGGGCCTGGTCTACAACCGCAAGCTGTTCACCCAGGTGGGTCTCGACCCCGCCGCGCCGCCCAAGACCTGGGCCGAGGTGCGGGAGGCCGCGAAGAAGATCTCCGGACTTGGTGCCGGATATGTCGGATTCGGCGAGTACAGCGCCGGCAACACCGGCGGCTGGCACTTCGCCGCCTCCCTCTACGGGCGGGGCGGCGAGATGGTCACTCCCGACGGTAAGACCGCGGCGTTCAACAGCCCGGAGGGCAAGGCCGTCCTGGAGAACCTCAAGACCATGCGCTGGACCGACGACAGCATGGGCACCAAGCAGCTCCTCCAGTGGGAGGACCTGATGCGGATGATGGGCGGCGGCAAACTCGGCATGATGATCGGCGCCCCGGATGTCGTCCAGACGGTCAACAACGACTTCAAGGGCAAGTTCGAGGACTACGGGGTCACCGCCCTGCCCGAGGCCAAGGCCTCACTCAACGGCGGCGACGGCTACATGATCAACCCCAAGGCCACGCCCGAGAAGATCAAGGCCGCCATGCTGTGGCTGGAGTTCCACGAGCTGACCCCGGGCCAGGGCCAGTTCAACTACGCGCGCAGCAAGCAGCAGGGCCGCCCGGTCGGCCTGCCGATCCCCGACCTGTACGGCGACGCCGCGCCGGGCAAGGAGATCACCGAGTTGCGCAAGGCGAACGCCACGGTGCCGGTGGAGAACTTCACCCCCTTCGTCGAGGGGTCGGCGACCATCCAGAACAAGCTGGAGCCGCCGAAGTCCCAGGAGATCTACGCGATCCTCGACGTCCCCATGTCGGCGGTGCTGACCAGGCAGGACGCCGACATCGACAAGCTCCTGGCCGACGCCGAGGCCAAGGCCAACAAGGTGCTGGCGAAGTCGAGCTGATCTGCTGCCCTCCCGGGGTGCCGGCCCGTCGGCCGGCACCCCGGCACTCATGTCGAAATCGGGAGTCGACCGATGACCACAATGACCGTGAAAGGTGCACGGCGGCGGGGACCGGGGGCGTTCCGGCGTGGGCTGCAACGCAACCTGACCGCCTACGGGTTCCTCTGCGCGGCGCTGATCTGCTTCGCCTTCTTCTCCTGGTACCCCATGGTGCGAGAGGTTCTGCTCAGCTTCCAGCAGACGAACTTCGTCGACGACCCCACCTGGGTCGGCCTGGAGAACTTCCGCACCGTGACGGAGGACTCGGCGTTCGCCGACGCGTGGCTCAACACCCTCGCCTTCACCGGCCTGGCGCTCGTGTTCGGCTACGTCATCCCCTTCGTGGCGGCGATCGTCCTCAACGAGCTGCGACACGCGCGGGCCTACCTGAGGTTCATCGTCTACCTTCCGGTGATGCTGCCGCCGGCCGTCGGGGTGCTGCTGTTCAAGTGGTTCTACGACCCGGGCGCCGGACTGTTCAACCAGATCCTGGAGCTGGCGCACCTGCCGGCCCTGAGCTGGCTGGACTCCACGGACACCGCGCTGATCTCCCTCGTGATCGTTTCCACCTGGATGAACCTGGGAACCGGCACGCTGATCTACCTCGCCGCGCTGCAGAGCATCCCGAGCGAGCTGTACGAGGCCGCCGAACTGGACGGTGCCGGGCTCTTCAAGAGGGTCTGGCACGTCACGATCCCGCAGACCAGGCTGATCCTGCTGGTGATGCTGCTGCTGCAGATCGTGGCGACCATGCAGGTCTTCATCGAGCCGTACCTGCTCACCGGCGGCGGCCCGGAGAACGCGACGCTCACCGTCGCCTACCTCATGTACCAGTACGCCTTCAACTTCGGTGACTTCGGCGCCGGAGGTGCGCTCGGGCTGATGCTCATGGTCGTGCTGATGGTGTTCTCCGCCTTCTACCTGCGCCTGTCGCGGGACAACCAGAGCTAGGGAGGAGCCGAGCCGATGTCGAACCTCACAGTCCACCCACCTCGCCCCGTCCCCGCCCGGCCACCGGAGCGGGGCTCGGGGAAGAAGACCAGGCGGACACGTGCGGCCAAGGAGGCGCCCAGGGAGTTTCGCAGCCTGGTCTCCCCGCACACGCTCAACACCCCGCGCGGGCGGCTGATCTACCGGATCACGCTGACCCTGGTGGTGGTGGTCTTCACCGCCGTGTTCGTGTTCCCGCTCTACTGGATGGTCACCGGCGCGCTGAAGACCCCCGAGGAGCTGGCGCAGATCCCGCCGAGTTTCTTTCCCACCTCCTTCGACTTCGGGGTGTACGCCGAGGCCTGGGACCAGCTCGACCTGGGACTCTTCCTCACCAACACCGTCGTCTACGCCGGTGGCGCCTGGCTGTTCACACTGGCCATCGACGTCTCGGCCGCCTACGCGCTGTCCAAGCTGCGGCCGGTGCTGGGCAATGTGGTCCTGGCGCTGATGCTGGCCACGCTCATGATCCCGCCGATGGTCATCCTGCTGCCCGCCTATCTGACGGTCAAGGACATGCCGATCTTCGGCTGGGACCTGCTGAACACCCCGTGGGTGATCTGGTTGCCCGCGGCGGCCAACGGGTTCTTCATCTTCCTGCTCAAGCGGTTCTTCGACTCGATCCCCCGGGAGTTGCTGGAGGCCGCCCAGATCGACGGCGCCTCTCCGGCCCGCATCCTGTGGTCGATCGTGCTGCCCGTCTCCCGGCCGATCCTCGGAGTGGTGTCCATTCTCTCGGTGGTCAACGTCTGGAAGGATTTCGTCTGGCCGCTGCTCGTGTTGCCGGACGGGGACAAGATGACGATCAGTGTGGGCATCGCCTCGCTCTCGGCGCAGATGCCGCAGAACGTGCTGATCGCCTCATTGGTGATCGCGAGTATCCCGACCATGGTGGTCTTCTTCATCTTCCAGCGCAGCATCATGGCCGGCCTCACGGCCGGCAGTCTCAAGGGCTGACCTCGTTACCCACTTTCAACCGCAAGGAGTGGTTCCAGCATGTCCGGCAGCACCTTCCCGGGAGCGACCCCGGACCCCGAAGCATGGTGGCGGGGAGCCGCGATCTACCAGGTCTATCTCCGGAGCTTCGCCGACGGCAACGGCGACGGGATCGGCGACCTCGCGGGGCTCCGCGCCCGCCTGCCATACCTCTCCGACCTGGGCATCGGTGCGATCTGGCTCAACCCCTGGTACCCCTCGCCGATGGCCGACGGCGGGTACGACGTGGCCGACTACCGTGACATCGAGCCATCGTTCGGCACGCTCGCCGAGGCGGAGGAGTTCATCGCCGAGGCGCATGCCCTGGGTATCAAGACGATCACCGACATCGTCCCCAACCACGGCTCCGACCAGCAGAAGTGGTTCATGCGGGCACTGGAGGCCGGGCCCGGGTCGCCCGAGCGTGAACGCTTCCTGTTTCGCGAGGGCCGGGGAGCGGGCGGTGAGCTGCCGCCCAACGACTGGCAGTCGATCTTTGGCGGTCCCGCGTGGACCCGGGTCGCCGACGGCCAGTGGTACCTGCACCTGTTCGCCCCCGAGCAGCCCGACTTCAACTGGGCCAACCCCGAGGTCGTCGAGGAGTTCCACGACGTGCTGCGCTTCTGGTTCGACCGGGGCGTGGACGGCATCCGGATCGACTCGGCCGCCCTGCTGGTCAAGGACATGGACGGCGAGGGGGAGGAGGCGTACACCGACCTCGACGGCGTGCACGACATCTACCGGGGCTGGCGCCGGGTGGCCGAGGAGTACGACGATCGGATCCTGATCGGCGAGGTGTGGCTGCCCGACCAGGAGCGCTTCGCGCTCTACCTGCGCCCCGACGAGATGCACACCGCGTTCAACTTCGACTTCCTGGCGTGCGCCTGGGACGCCGCCGCGCTGCGCCGGTCGATCGAGGAGACCCTGGCCACGCACATCCCGCTGGGCGCGCCCCCCACCTGGGTGTTGTCCAACCACGACGTGACCCGCCCGGTGACCAAGTACGGCAGGGCCGACACCTCCTTCGACCACGCCGACCGCAAGCACGGCATGCCGTCGGATCCGGCGCTGGGCGAGCGGCGGGCTCGCGCGGCCGCGCTGCTGGCGATGGCGCTTCCCGGCGGGCTCTACGTCTACCAGGGCGAGGAGTTGGGGCTGCCGGAGGTGGAGGACCTGCCGGACGAACTGCGCCAGGACCCGATCTGGGTCCGTTCCGGCCACACCGATCCCGGCCGTGACGGCTGCCGGGTGCCACTGCCCTGGTCGGGTGACGAGCCGCCGTTCGGGTTTGGCGCGGGACAGCCGTGGCTGCCGCAGCCGCCGGAGTGGAAGGCACTGACGGCCGAGGTGCAGGCCGCCGACCCGGCGTCCATGTTCACCCTCTACCGCACCGGGCTGCGTCTGCGTCGTGAGCTGCTCGGTGACGGCACACTGGCCTGGCTGGAGGTGGGGGAGGGGGTGCTGGCCTTCCGCCGGGAGTCGGGCCTGATCTGCGTGGTCAACCTCGGCGCGGAGCCGGTCTCCCTACCGGAGCACGAGTCGATCCTGCTGGCCAGCGGCCCGATGGAGGGGGACAGGCTCCCCTCCGACACCGCCGTCTGGCTCCGGGTGATCTGATCCCTGTCCGAAGGCCCGGAACACGGGGCCGTCGCTGACCGGCCGAGTCTCACTCGGCCGGTCAGCGACACCGTCCACTATTTTGATCTACTTTGTAAAGGGCGTGGTCCTGAGCGCCCCCGCGGTCAGAGCAACAAAAAAAGCCAGCAGGGCGGGAATCGCCAGCGCGCGAGGCAGGCCCATCAACTCGGCGGCACCCCCGATCAGCACGGGTCCGGTGAGAAATCCCGCGTAGCCCAGGCTCGACACCCGGGCCAGCGCCTGTCCGGCGCGAGCCGGGTCGCGGCGCCCGGCCGCGGAGAAGACCTGGGGGACGATGCAGGACAGGCCTGCTCCGAAGCAGCCGAAACCGATCACCGCGGCGACCTGATGGCCGGCCAGCAGAGCCAGGCCGAGTCCGGAGGCGGCCAGCACGCCGCACGCGCGCACCAGGTTCACCGGCCCCAGCCAGGCGGCCAGCCTGTCACCGGCGAACCGGCCGGCGGTCATCATGACCGAGAAGGCGGCGTAGGCGGCCGCGGCGAACCCGTCGGAACTGCCGAGGCTCTCGCTCAGGTAGACGGAACTCCAGTCGGCCGCGGCTCCTTCGCCGACCATGCAGCAGAAGGCCAGGACACCCAGCAGCAGCACCCCTCCACCCCCGCCGGACGCCGGCTCCGTTCCCGAGGGGACGGCCTGTGCGGTCAGGGGGAGCGCCCAGCGGGCCGCCCAGAGCGCGAGCGCGGCGATCACCACGGCGAGCGCGGCGAACGTGGCTGCCGGGCTGAACGAAGCCTGGGCGAGCAGTCCTCCGGCGGTGGCACCGAGGAACCCGCCGATGCTGAACACCGCGTGGAAGGACGACATGATCGGCCGGCCCATGGCCTGCTCGACCTCGACGGCGTTCGCGTTCATCGCGACGTCCAGGGTGCCGTGCGCCGCGCCGAAGAGGAACAGCGCGATGGCCAGGCCGGCCAGGTTCGGCATATGGGCGGGCAGGACCAGCACCACGCTCTGGGCGAAGGCCATCGGCAGCATCACCTTGACGCTGCCGTAGCGGTCGACCAGATGGCCGACCACCTGCATGCCGGCGATCGCCCCGGCGGCGATGCCGAGCAGCGCGATGCTGAGCTCGCCCTCGCTCAGTCCCAGTCCCTGCTTGATCGATGGGATGCGTGCCGTCCAGGTGCCGATGGCCATGCCGGAGAGCAGGAAGAGCAGGTAGATCGCTACCCGGCCGCGCAGCAGCGCGGTCCGGTCGAGCGGGGTGACATGCACGGGGGAGGGCTCCAGTCAAGTGGTGCGGATCAGACGGTGCGGACGGCGACGCCTGCCGCGATCATGGCGTCGTGCTCGGCGGGGGGGAGCGCGGTGTCGGTGACGACCATGTCGAGGCGGTCCAGTGGGCAGACCGCGCCGAACGCGGTGCGGGTGAACTTGCCGGAGTCGGTGGCTGCGACCACGCGCCTGGCGGAGGCGATCGCGGCCTGCTTGACGGCGACGTCGGACAGGTCGTGGGTGGTGAGGCCGTGTTCGGCGGACAGGCCGCAGCAGCCGATGACGGCGGTGTCGAAGCGCAGGGAGCGGATGGCGCTTTCGGTCAATGAGCCGGTGAAGCTCAGTTCACCGGGGCGGACCTCTCCGCCGGGCAGCACCAGGCGGATCCGGGGGGCGGTGCTGAGCTCGGCGGTCACCTGCAGGCAGAGCGGCAGGACTGTCAGGCGGCGGTCACGGATCGCGCGGGCGATCTCCAGGGAGGTGGTGCCGCTGTCGAGCAGCACGGCTTCGCCGTCGGCGAGCAGGGTTGCGACCTCGTTCGCGATGCGTCGCTTGGCTTCGGTCGCTTCGCGTTCGCGGACCACGAAGGGTGGTTCCTCTCCGCGCAGTAGCAGGCTCACCGCGCCGCCGCGGACTCGTCTGACCACGCCTTGCTGGGCGAGTTCGTCGAGGTCGCGGCGGATGGTCATCTCTGAGACCGTGTGCTCGGTCGCCAGTTCGGCGACGGAGACGGCGTCGTTGGTGCGCAGCGCCGACATGATCGCGCGAATGCGATTGTTACCTTCCACGTGTTCATTTGAACATTGGCTGTGTGAGATTGGCAAACGTGCGGAACAATGGCGGCCATGCGCGCGAGTCGTCTGCTCTCCCTCCTGCTGCTCCTGCAGACGCGGGGGCATTTGACGGCCACCGAGTTGGCCAGGGAACTGGAGGTCTCCGTCCGCACGGTCTACCGTGATGTCGAGGCGCTGTCGTCGGCGGGGGTGCCGGTCTACGCCGACCGTGGGCCCGCCGGTGGATATCGCCTGCTGGACGGCTATCGCACCCGCCTCAACGGCCTGACCGCCGAGGAGGCCTCCTCACTGTTCCTGGCGGGGCTGCCAGGTCCCGCCTCCGAACTGGGGTTGGCCGAGGTCGCGGCGAACGCCGAGCTGAAGATGCTCGCCGCGCTGCCCCCCGAGCCGCGCTTCCATGCCGCCAGGATGCGTGAGCGCTTCCATCTGGACGTGCCCGGCTGGTATCGCGACGCCGACGAGGTTCCCTTTCTGGGGGAGGTCGCCGAGGCGGTGTGGGAGCAGCGTCCGTTGCGCATGACCTATCGCCGCTGGGGGCCTCGCGACGTCGAGCGCCTGGCACACCCGTACGGCCTGGTTCTCAAGGGCGGGTCGTGGTACATGGTGGCCGTCGCCGGTGAGGGGGAGCCGCGTACCTACAAGGTGGCGCGGATCGTGAGTGCCGAACTTCTGGCGGGGCGTTTCGAGCGTCCCGCCGATTTCGATCTGCCTGGGTTCTGGCAGCGCTATGCGGCCGGCTTCCGTGAGCGGATGTACACCGGTGAGGCGCTGGTGCGGATGGCGCCCGGCGCCGAGGGGATGCTGCGGTACACGGTGGGCGCCGAGGTCGCCGAGGTCGCGCTCGCCGCCGCGGGCCCGCCCGACGAGCGCGGCTGGGTGGTGCTGCGCCTGCCGACCGAGTCCGTCAGGCACGCCCACTGGCTGCTGCTGCGCCTGGGCGCGGACATCGAGGTGCTGGAGCCGCCCGAGTTGCGTGAGCGGATGGCCACCACCGTCGCCGACCTGGCCGCGCTGTACGGCCCGAGTCCTGGCTGACCTTGTCTCGGTGCCTTGGCTCCGGCCGGTGGCCGAGACCTCGGCGGCCCCGAGCGCGGCCCCGAGCGTGGTCGCGGTCGTCGTGGCGTGGTCAGGGATTGTCTTTTGGGCCGGGGTCATGGGCTGGTGATGATTCCGCGAGGGGGGAGCTCGAACCGGCCGTCGAGGATGATGCTGTCGCCGATCTTGATGCCCGCGTTGCAGGCGCTGCTCTGGGTGGTGACACGCAGGTGGCCTTGGTCGTCGATGACGATCGTGCCGTCGGGGTTGGAGTAGGAGGCGTCGGCCTGGCCGGGTTTGCCGTCCGGCCCGGCGATGGTGAGCACGCAGCCGTTCCTGCTCTCGACTGTGACGGTAGCGTCACCATCGTGACGCAGCGCTACTGTGCCCCCGGCGACGGCGGCCCGGGCGCCGGGTCGACGAGGGCGGCTCCGACCTCGCGCAATCGGTGATCCGTGAGAAGCGGCTCCGGTGTGGACGGGGCGGCGTGAAGGTCTCCTACAGTGATGTTCGTGCTTTACGGCAGATCCGCGGAAATCAGCGCACTCGACGAGGTGATCGCGCGGGCTCGCGACGGCTCCGGCGGTGCGGTGGTGTTGCGGGGCGAGGCAGGCGCGGGCAAGACCGCCCTGCTCGACGCGGTGGCCGTGCGAGGCGGCGCGATGTGCGTGCTACGGATCACCGGGGTCGAGCCCGAGTCTGACCTCGCGTTCGCAGCGCTGCACCAGATGCTGTGGCCGGTGACCGGCTCGCTCGACGAGCTGCCCGAACCGCAGCGCGACGCCGTACGCGCGGCCCTGGGGCTTGCCGCGGGCAGTGCCGGCGATCGGTACCTGCTGGGGGCCGGTGTGCTCTCGCTACTGGCCGAAGCCGCCGCGCCGGACGGGCTGATCTGCGTGGTCGACGACTTCCAGTGGGTCGACCGGGCCTCGGCCGACGCATTGCTGTTCGCCGCCAGGCGGCTGGGGACGGAACGGATCGCGATGTTGCTCGCCGTGCGCGGGGACGCTCCGCTCAAGGGTGTGCCGCTGACGGTGGAGGTGCGTGGCCTGCCCGGAGCCGCGGCGGCCGAGATGCTGGAATCTCGCTACGCTGTGCCGCCCGGTGTGGCACGGGAACTCGTCACGCTGACCCGCGCGAACCCGCTGGCTCTGGGCGAGATCGCCGCTCGCCTGACGCCCGCGCAACTGGCCGGACGCGAACCGCTGCCCGACCCGCTTCCCGGTGGTGTCCGGCTCTTCGGCGATCGCGTGGCCACGTTGTCCGCCGCTGCCCGGCTGCTCGCTCTGGTCGCCGCCGTGGAGGCTGACCTCGGCCTGATCCTGCGCGCCGGCGACCGGTTGTCCGCCGGGCAAACGGTAGGGCCCACGGTAGGGCCCGGGGAGACCACGGTGGGCTGGGCTGGGCGGATGGCGTTGGCGGAGCTGGAGGAGTCCGGGCTGGCCGAGCTTTCGGGCACGCGCGTGCACTTTCGCCATCCGCTCGTCCGGTCGGCGGTGTATGAGGTGGCCACTCCCGCCGACGTCCGCCGGGTGCATGCCGTACTGGCTGAGCTGTCCGAGGGGGAGCGCCGCGCCTGGCACCTGGCCGGAGCCGCCATCGGCCAAGACGAGCGGGTCGCCGGCGCGCTGGTAGCCGCCGCGGAGCGGGCGCGTGACCGCGGTGGGTACGGCGATGCCGCCACGGCCCTTGCCAGGGCTGCCGAGCTGACCCCCGAGCCGCGCGCCCGGGCCGTCCGCCTGAAGGACGCCGCCGTCGCGGCCTGGCTCGGCGGTCGCCCGGGGCAGGCGGAGTCGCTGCTGGCCGAGGCTCGCGAACAGGTCGGCGCGGATGCCGACCTGGCCATGGAGATCGCCCGGCTGCGGGGCCGGTTCGAGCTGAACTCGGGCAGCGCCGCCGAGGCCGTACGGATCCTGGCGGCAGGCGACAGCCTGGACATGCTGGCCGATGCCATGGAGGCTGCCTCCTACGTCGGCGACACCGCGGCCGTCGTCGAGCTCGGACGGAGGGCGGCAGCCCACCCCGAGGGGTTCTTGCGGGACACGGTGGCCGGGATCGGCCTGACGCTGGACGGCGACGCCGCCGGACCGGGCCTGCTGCGGCGGGCACTGGCGCGGGTCGAGGAGCTGGGGGAGGCGGCGGAGTATCTGTGGGCGACGGCCGCGGCCAGCCAGCTGGGCGAGTCGGATCTGGCCACTGAGATGGCCGGGCGGGCCGGGCGAGTGGCCAGGGTGTCGGGGATGACCGGGCAGCTGCCCGTCGTACTGGAGTTCGTGGCGACCGCCGAGCGCATCGCCGGTCGGCTGGCGCGCAGCCAGGCCCTCTCCGAGGAGGGGCTGGCGCTGGCGCGGGAGGCCGGGTACGAGAACACGGTGGCCGCCCACCTGGCCAACCTGGCGGCGCTGGCGGCGCTGCGCGGCGAGGAGGAGCTCTGTGAACGGCAGGCCCGCGAGGCGCTGGCCATCGCCATCTCGCACCGGGTGGGATTGCGCGCGGGGATGGCCGCGTACGCGCGGGCGCTGCTCGACCTGTGCCTGGGCCGCTACGCGGCGGCGCACGACCGTTTCACGGCCATCGCCGCGGCGGGACCGGGCACTGGGCATCCGGCCGTGGTGTGGCGGATGACGCCGGACCGCGTCGAGGCCGCCGTGCGCGTGGGCGACGAGCAGGGCGCGCGGGCGGCGCTGGTCGCGTACGAGCGGTGGTCGGCGCACGCCGCGACGCCCGAATCGCGCGCCCTGCTGGCTCGCTGCCGGGGCCTGGCCGACTCCTGCGAGGACGCCTTCGGCGAGGCGCTGCGGCTGCACACCAACCCGTTCGAGGCGGCCAGGACGGCCCTGCTGCTGGGGGAGCGCCTGCGCCGCGCGCAGCGGCCGGGCGAGGCGCGGGCGCATCTGCGGATGGCGTGGGAGACGTTCGAGCGGGCGGGCGCCCGGCCGTGGGCGCGGCGCGCGCAGGACGAGTTGCGGGCGGCGGGTGAGAGCGGGCAGGCCCCGCCCGTGGCCGTGCTCGACGTGCTGACCCCGCAGGAGCTGCGCATCGCGGGCCTGGTCGCCGACGGGTTGTCGAGCAAACAGATCGCCGCCCGGCTCTTCCTGAGCCCGCGCACGGTCGAGTACCACCTGTACAAGATCTATCCGAAGCTGGGCATCGGCTCCCGTACGGATCTGGCGCGACTAGTGGTTCTACAGAAGGCGCCCGTAGCCGAAGACGGCATGCTGTGAGACATGCGAAACATGAACATCTGGAGTGAGGAGTTCGGCGCCGAGACGGACACGCCGATCCTGTTGATCATGGGGTCGATGTCGCAGGGCGTCATGTGGCCGGACGAGTTCGTCGGCCGCCTGACCGCCGGAGGCCGCCGGGTGATCCGGTACGACCATCGTGACACCGGCATGTCCGGCACCGTTGACTTCGCGACCGAGCCGTACACGTGGGATGACATCAAGAGCGATGTCTACCGCGTGATGGACGCCCACGGCCTGGAGAGCGCGCATCTGGTCGGCCACTCGGCGGGCGGGCTGCTCGGCCAGCTCATCGCGGTGGAGCGGCCGGAGCGGGTGCGCTCGCTGAGCGTCATCGCCTCCTCGCCGCTCGGCGGTGGTGAGGGCCAGGTGCTCGTGCGGGCCCTGACGGGGCAGCCGCAGCCCGAGGGCGCTCTACCGGCGCCGGCGCCGGAGTTCGTGGCCTTCTACCGCGCGCTGATGGCCGCCCCGCCGCCGCAGGACCGGCGCGCGCTGATCGACGGCATGATCGCCGAGCAGCGCGTGCTGCACGGCACCGGGCTGCCGTTCGACAAGGACGCGGCGCGCCGGCTGCAGGAGCGGATCTACGACCGGGCCCGCGACCTGTCGGCGGTGGCCAACCACCGGCTGGCCGCGGCGGCCGGCCCCGACTTCGAGCCGGTGGGTGTGCTGCACCGGGTGAAGGCGCCCACGCTGGTCATCGAGGGCAGCCACGAGCCGGTCAAACCGGGTCACGGCGCGGTCATCGCCGAGCAGATCCCGGGGGCGCGGCTGATGATCGTGGCGGGCATGGGCCACACGCTGCCGCCGGAGGTGCACGAGGAGTTGGCCGCCGCCATCCTCGCGCATACAGGGCTTGATTGACAGCGGAACGGTCAGTGGCGTCAGCGAGCCGACGCGGGCGGGGTTACCGCCATCCACCGACCCGCAGGAGGGTGGGATCGAGGATCGGCTGCCTGCCGCGTGCGACCAGATGCCGTTTCCTGATGGGGAGCAGGGCCGCCGGAACGCTGAATGCCCGCCGCTCAACTGCGCAGCCGCGCGTTGAGTCGTGCGGCTTGGCGCGTGAGGTGGTCGCGTTCGGGGAGGCTGGGCGCCGATCGGGCGGCTTCGGTGTAGAGCCGTGCTGCGGTCACCGGGTCATCGTCACGCTCGTGGAGGTACGCCGCGACGGCGGTGTGGCGGGGCAGGGCGGGGTCGAGCCCCGCCAGGGCGGCCAGGCCGGCCCGCGGGCCGTCGGCCTCGCCGACCGCGACGGCCCGGTTGAGGCGGGCCACCGGGCTGTCGGTGAGGCGCACCAGTTCGTCGTACCACTCGACGATCTGCACCCAGTCGGTCTCCTCGGTCGTCCGGGCGTCGGCGTGCAGCGCGGCGATGGCGGCTTGGGTCTGGAACTCGCCCAGGCGGTCGCGGGTGAGGGCTGTCTGGAGCACGTCGACGCCCTCGGCGATCAGGCGGGTGTTCCACAGGTTGCGGTCCTGCTCGGCCAGGGGCACGAGCCTGCCGTCGGGGCCGGTCCGTGCCGGGCGCCGTGCGTGGTGCAGCAGCATGAGCGCGAGCAGGCCCGCGACCTCCTCGTGGTTGGTCTTGGCCGCCAGCCGGCGAGTGAGCCGGATCGCCTCGCCGGCGAGGTCGACGTCGCCGGAGTAGCCCTCGTTGAAGACCAGGTAGAGCACGCGCAGCACCGTGGCGACGTCGCCGGGCTGGTTGAATCGGACGCCCGAGACGGTCCGTTTGGCTCTGCTGATCCGCTGGGCCATGGTCGCCTCCGGCACGAGGTAGGCCTGCGCGATCTGAGGCGTGGTCAGGCCGCCGACCGCGCGCAGCGTGAGCGCGACGGCCGAAGCCGGTGTCAGGGACGGGTGCGCGCACAGGAAGTACAGCTGGAGCGTGTCGTCCGCCATCTGGCTCGGGCCGGGCATGGGTTCGCCCTCGACGCGTACCTCGCGGTGCCGTCGGGAGGTATCGGCGCGGGTGGCGTCGAGGAACTTACGCCAGGCCACGGTGACCAGCCAGCCCTTGGGGTCTTGCGGCGGGTCGTCCGGCCACCCGCGCACGGCCTCGACCAGGGCGTCCTGCACGGCGTCCTCGGCCGCCGCGAAGTCGGCTCCGCGACGGACGAGAACACCGATCACCGCGGGCACCAGCTCCCGCAGCAGCGACTCGTTCACTCGGTTGCCGTGGGCTGCTCGGCGTAGAACGGGCGCACCTCGAGCCACTCGTGGATCGGCTTGCCACCCGCACCCGGAGCCGCGGACAACTCGTCGGCCAGTTCGAGCGCCCGCTCGTAGGTCTCGACGTCGATCACCATCCAGCCGGCGATCAGGTCCTTGGTCTCGGCGAACGGGCCGTCGGTGACCGGCGGCCGCCCCTCGCCGTCGTAGCGGACGAACGTGCCCTTCGGGGAGAGCGCCTGACTGTCGACGAACTCGCCGGTGCCCTCCAGCCGAGCGGCGAAGTCACGCATGTACTGCATGTGGGCCGAAAGCTCCTTTGGCGTCCACTGGTCCATCGGCACGTCGTTGACCGATGCCGGCGCGCCCCGGTAGTGCTTGAGCAGCAGGTACTTGGCCATCAGGTTCTCCTCAGTGTGATACGGCCCATTGTGGCCGTGTTCACTGCGGGGACGAAGCCGCGCTCGGGTTCTCGACATCCCAGCGCGACATTTCCTGGCGGACTTCAAAAGACTTCGCACACTCCCGGGCGCCCCGGATGGGCACGGGGAGGCCCTTGGTGTCCAAGGCGCGAGAGGCCGCTGCTCGCCAGGCGCTCCGGTGATCGTCCAGTCGGGGGCGATGGCGTAGGCCGGGAAGCCGGCGAGCGCGTCCAGCAGTCGCTGCACGTGGCCGGGCGCCACCTGGCCGACCGGTTCGGAGGCCGAGGTGGGCGGCCGGGCGGGCACCGGGCGATGGCACGGCCCGCACCCGCCTGGACCTGTTCACCGCCGTCTGTGAGGCCGCCACCCCCGCCGTGCCGGACGCCGATCCGGCCCGGATCGAGGAGCAGGCGAAACCCACATCCCGCAGGGGGCCCGGCCCCCCGCTCCGGATGCCCCGTGGACACGCTCCCATACCTCAGGAGAGCGCTTTCTCCTATCCTTGTGCAATGGAACTAGCGGAGATCCGCACCTACCCCCTCAAGTCCACCAAAGGCATCTCCCGCCCATCCGCTCAAGTCCTCCCCTGGGGTCTGGAGGGCGACCGATGCTGGGCCGTGGTGGACCCGCTGGGAGAACTGATCTGGGTGGGCGAACACCCCCGGCTCCTCTCGGTTTCGGCCGTCGAGACCCCCGAAGGCGGCCTTTGCCTGTCGGCGAAGGGCATGGGCGAACTCAAGGTCCCCCCGGCCACCGGCGACACGATCCCGCTGGGTTGCTCCAACCTCGACCGAGCCGTGCTCGCCCACGCCGACGCCCATGAATGGTTCACCCGCCTGCTCGGCAAGCCCGCTCGCCTCGTCCGGCTGGACGATCCCGGATGCCGGACCATCACCGAGGAACACCGCGGCCTCTGGGACGGCCCCCTCCTGCTCGTCTCCAGGAGTTCGCTCCAGCGCCTGGACGGCTGGATCGCCGAAGGCGCCATGGAACGTCAGGAGCACCCCCCAGACCCCCTCGATGTCGCCCGTTTCCGGCCCAACGCCGTCATCGACGGCGCGGAACCCTTCGCGGAGGACGCCTGGACGTCGGTCCGCATCGGCGAGATCGACTTCGGTGTCTCGGAGTTGTGCGACCGCTGCGCCGCCACCATCTGGGATCCGGCCACTCAGGACCGCGGCAAGGAACCCCTGAGAACCCTGGCCAGACACCGCCACTGGGATGGAAAGACCTGGTTCGGCATCCGCCTGGTGCCCAGGAACCTCGGCGAGCTGAGAGTCGGCGACGAAGTCCGGCCAGGTTAGCCGGTCAGGCGCTTCAGGGCAGCCTTCAGGTGTGCCGGCGGTCCATGACCGCGGCGTAGCGCTCTGGGATGCGGCCGGTCATGGCTGCTGGTGTTGCTGCCGGGACTCCCCAGGACTCTCTTCCAAGAACACGGACCGCCTGTTTGTCGATCATGACGATCGCGGGTGACGGAGTGCTCCGGCGGAGGCCGCCATGAAGGCCGCGAGCAGGACGGGAATCCCCAGGGCGGCGGGCAGGCCGATGAGTTCGGCGGTGCCGCCGATGATGGCGGGTCCGGCGACGAGCCCGGCGTAGCCGACGGTGGCGACCTGGGCGATGGCCTGCCCGGCACGGGCCGGGTCGTGGTTTCCGGCGGCGGAGAAGACCTGGGGAACGATGGTGGCCAGGCCTAGGCCGAACAGGGCGAATCCCACGAAGGCGACGAGGGTCTGGCCGACGAGCAGGGCGGTGCCGAGGCCGAGGGCGGCGACGAGCCCGGAGTAGCGGACCAGGCGCACCGGGCCGAACCGTTGGGCGAGGTGGTCTCCCGCGAAGCGGCCGATGGTCATGGTGGTGGAGAAGACGGCGAATCCGGCGGCGGCGACGGCCTGGGGGGCGCCGAGGTTCTGGAAGAGGTAGACGGCGGTCCAGTCGTTGGCGGCGCCCTCTCCGACGAGTCCGGCGAAGGCCACGACTCCCATGAGGATGATCCAGCTGGTCCATGGGGCGCGACGTGGGGTGGTGGCGTGGGTGGCCGGGGGTGGAGTGGTGGGGAGGAGGTGGCGCCGGGCGTACAGGGAGGCGAGGGCGAGGGGGATGCCGACGGCGGTGAGGGTGGTGGCGGCACTGAGGTCGAACCAGGCGAAGAGTCCGCCGATGCCCGCGCCGATGAGTCCGCCGATGCTGAACATGCCGTGGAAGGAGGACATGATGGGGCGGCCGTAGGCGCGTTCGACTTCGACGCCGTGGGCGTTCATGGAGACGTCGAGGGAGGCGTTGACGAGGCCGAAGAGGAAGAGGGTGGCGATGAGGGCGGGCAGGGTGGTGGCGTAGCCGGGGGGGATGACGGTCAGCGAGGTGGCGATGGCGGCGGGGGTGAGGAGGCGGGCGCTGCCGAGGCGGTCGGTGAGGCGTCCGGCGAAGCGCATGCCGGTGATGAGTCCGATGGCCACGGCGAGGAGTCCGTAGCTGAGCTGGCCGTCGCTGAGGTCGAGGGTGTGTTTGACGGCGGGGATGCGGGCGGCCCAGGCCCCGGAGACGGTGCCGAGGAGGATGAAGAAGTAGGAGACGGCTCGGCGGGCGTTGGTGGGGTGTTGGTGTGTGGTGGTCATGAGCGTCCCCGGGTGTGTTGGATCCGGGGCGTTATTCAATCATGGTGGGGTGTTGGTGTGTGGTGTGTGGACCGGTGGTGTACAAGGGGGGAAGGCCGGTGACGTCGGCGGTTGGTGTGCGGCAGGGGGGTGGGGAGGTGTACAGGTTTTTGTTGCGCGTCCCTGCGGCAGGTTTCGTTGTCGGGGTGCCGGCACACCGGTTTGCCGTGTCCTTTTCGCCGTAGACCGGAAATGAGTGATCTGTCTTGTCCCGTCGCCGTGCCCATATCGCGATGGTCGGCATCCCCGCCGTCAGTCACGTTCTGCCCAGCCTGGAGGTCATCCGTGAGCTGGTGGTTCGCGGCCACCGGGTGACCTACGCCAACGGTTCGGCGGTGGCCGACCTGGTCACGGCCACCGGTGCCGAGTTCGTCCCCTACGGTTCGGTCCTGCCGGTCGCCGACAACGACTGGCCGGATGACCCGATCGCCGCGATGGGCGTCTTCCTGGACGACGCGGTTCAGGTCCTTCCGCAGTTGCGTGCCGCCTATGACCATGATCGTGCGGATCTTTATCTGTACGACATCGGCGCCTATGCCGCGCGTGCTCTCGCCGAGGCGCAGGGCCGTCCTGTCCTGCAGTTGTCCCCGACGTTCGTGGCGTGGGAGGGCTATGACCAGCAGGTCGCGGCGTCGTTGTGGGAGCTGCCGGGGGCTGATGCCTACCGGGCGAGGTTCGCGCGGTGGCTCGCCGGGTGTGGCGCCTCCACCATGGATGTGGATGTTTTCTCCGGTCGTCCCGCGCGGGCTCTGGCGTTGATTCCCCGGGCCATGCAGCCGCACGCGGATCGGGTGGACGCCGATGTGGTGACGTTCGTCGGTCCCTGTTTCGGCGCGCGGGCAGGGCAGGGGGTCTGGAGGCGTCCGGTCGATGCCGAGAATGTGCTGCTGATCTCTTTGGGGTCGGCGTACACGCGCCGGCCGGAGTTCTACCGTCAGTGTCTGGCGGCCTTTGGTGGTCTGTCCGGCTGGCATGTTGTGCTCCAGATCGGCAGGTACACCGATCCGCGGGAACTGGGGGAGGTCGCGGCCAATGTCGAGGTGCGTTCCTGGGTGCCTCAGCTGGCGGTTCTGGAGCAGGCCGACGCGTTCGTCACCCATGCGGGTATGGGGGGCAGCAGTGAGGGGTTGTTTGCCGGGGTTCCCATGGTCGCGGTTCCGCAGGCCGTGGATCAGTTCACCAACGCCGACCGGCTTGTCGAGTTGGGGGTGGCTCGCCGTGTCGATGCCCAGGATGCCACCGCGGTGAATTTGCGGGCGGCTTTGGAGGACCTTGTCGGTGATGTGGAGGTGGCCCGGCGTTCGGCGTCGTTGCGTGCCGAGGCGCGTGCCGAGGGGGGCACGGTGCGGGCTGCGGATCTCATCGAGGAGATGCTGGGCTGATCTTGACGGGCGGTTCGCTCAGTGGACGGAGAAGCCGCCGTCGACGCAGATGGCCTGGCCGGTGATGTAGGCGCCGGCGTCGGAGGCGAGCAGGAGGGTGATGCCGGCGAAGTCGGCGGGGGTGGCGTTGCGGCCGGTCATGGAGCGGGCGGCGAGTGCTTCGACGCGGCCGGGGATGGCCTGGGCGGGTTCGGTGAGGGGGGTGAGGACGAAGCCGGGGATGATGGTGTTGGCGCAGACGCCGTGGGGGGACCAGGCTTCGGCCTGGGAGCGGGTGAGGCCGGTGATGGCGGCTTTGGAGACGCCGTAGGCGCCGCTGTCGCCGAAGGCCCTGTGGGATTGCTGGGAGCCGAGGTTGATGATGCGGCCCCAGCCGCGCCGGGCCATCCGCGGGCCGAAGTGCTGGCCGAGGAGGTAGGGGGCGGTGACGTTGACGGCCATGGTCTGGTGGTAGTCGTCGTCGGTGAGGTCGGCCATGGGGTGGCGGATGTTGTTGGCGGCGTTGTTGACCAGGATGTCGATCTCGCCGAAGTGGGTGGGGGCCTGGTCGCGGATGCGGGTGAGGTCGGCGGGGTCGGCGAGGTCCGCGCTGATGGCCGCGGCGCTGATGGCGTGGTCGTGGAGTTCGCCGAGGGTGCGGGTGAGGTGTTCGGTGCGGCGGGCGACGATGACGACGGCCGCGCCGGCGCGGCCGAGGGTGTGGGCGATGGTGCGTCCGATGCCGGAGCTGCCGCCGGTGACGAGGGCGGTGCGGCCCGCGAGGGAGAAGAGGTCGTTGGCAGGGCTGATCATAGCGACAAAACCTATCATCCCACCTTTTCGTGGGGAGGGTGATTCCGCAGGGTGGAGGCGGTCCGCTGGATCTTCTCCATGAGGTTGGACAGGTCGCGCAGGGTGTCGGTGTCGAGGTGGTACAGGATGCGGCGGAAGTCGGCGAAGCCGGCGTCGGCGATCTGCTCGGTCAGGGCCAGGCCGGCCGGGGTGAGCCCGATGCGCCGGACCCGGCGGTCGTGGGGGTCTTCGCGGCGGTCGACGAGGCCGTGGGCGACGAGGCGGTCGACGATGCCGGTGACGGTGCCGAGGCCGACGCCGAGGTGGCCGGCGAGGTCCTGGCCGGAGGCGGAGTCCTGGCAGGACAGGAAGATGACGACCTTGAGCTGGCGCATGGTCAGGTTGGAGTCGAAGAGGGGTGAGGAGGGCCGGTGCTGGGCGAACAGTCGTCCCAGGTCGCGCTGGATGGCACCGATCTGGTCGATCAGTTGTTCGCGGTTGTCGTTCACGCTCACCTCTCGCTTCCTGAGAAGGTTATCAGGAACGGTAAGCTTCCTTAAATATTCGTATGAGGCGAAGTGTTAGTCTGGGGCGAATCTTGTTGTGACATCCATTGAGGAGTCCCGCCCCCATGACCTCCTTGGCCAGGTTGAGCCTCGCCAACCGCAGCCTCGTCATACTGATCGCGCTGGTGCTCAGCGCGTTCGGTGTCTTCGCGATCCCGTCACTGAAGCAACAACTGCTGCCCTCGCTCTCGTTCCCGGGGGCGTTCGTGGTGGCCCCGTACCCGGGCGCCTCTCCCGAGATCGTCGAGGAGCAGGTCACCGAGCCGATCGAGAACAGCTTTCAGGGGCTGGAGGGTGTCACGAAGGTGACCTCGACCTCTCGGGAGGGGATGGCGCAGATCCAGGTGGCGTTCGAGTACGGCACCGACATCGACGCCTCGGTCTCGAAGATGCAGCAGGCATTGTCGCGGATCAAGACGCAGCTGCCGGCGCAGGTCGACCCGCAGGTGCTGACGGGCGGGACCGACGACATTCCGGTGGTGCAGCTGGCGGTGGGCGACAGCGGCGACCAGCGGGCCATGGCCGAGCGGCTGCAGCGGCTGGTGGTGCCGGAGCTGCAGGGTATCGAGGGAGTGCGCGAGGCGGCGGTGACGGGCACCCGCGACGAGGTGGTGACGATCACCCCGGACCTTGGGAAACTGGCGTTGCTGGGCCTGGCGCCCACGGCGGTGGCCGACCTGCTGCGCGCCAACGGCCAGCCGATTCCCGCGGGCAGCCTGACCGAGGACAAGGTGTCGCTGACGGTGCAGGTCGGCGCGCGGGTCTCGACTCTGCAGGAGCTGAAGGACCTCTACCTGACCCCCGCGGCTCCGGCGCAGGCTCCCGCGCAGGCACCGGCGCAGGCACCGGCGCAGGCACAGCCGGGAGGCGCCCGGCTTGGGGGCCAGCAGGCTCAGGCTCAGCGCCCGGCGCCGGCCCCCGAGCCGGTGCGGCTGGGCGAGGTGGCCACGGTGGAGCGGTCGCTGGCCGAGGGCACCTCGCTGACACGCACCAACGGGCAGCCGAGCCTGGGCGTGGTGGTGACGATGAAGCCGGACGGCAACGCGGTGGCGATCTCGCACGCGGTGCGCGAGAAGATACCCGGCTTCGTGCGGGCGATCGGTGACTCCTCGCAGGTGACGGTGGTCTTCGACCAGGCGCCGTACGTGGAGCGGTCGATCCATGACCTGACGACCGAGGGGCTGCTGGGGCTGACGTTCGCGGTGCTGGTCATCTTGGTCTTCCTGCTGTCGGTGCGCTCGACCCTGGTGACGGCGGCCTCCATCCCGCTGTCGGTGATCATCGCGTTGATCGCACTGTGGGTGGGTGACTACTCGCTGAACATGCTGACGCTGGGCGCGCTGACGATCGCGGTGGGCCGGGTGGTCGACGACTCGATCGTGGTGCTGGAGAACATCAAGCGCCACCTCGGCTATGGCGAGGCCAAGCGCAAGGCGGTGCTGGAGGGGGTGCGTGAGGTCAGCGGCGCGGTGACGGCCTCGACCCTGACGACCGTCGCGGTGTTCGTGCCGATCGCGGTGGTGGGCGGCATGGTGGGGCAGCTGTTCGCACCGTTCGCGATCACGGTGAGCGTGGCGCTGCTGGCGTCGCTGCTGGTGTCGCTGACCGTGGTGCCGGTGCTGGCCTACTGGTTTTTGAAGACGCCGCTGCTCTCGCCCGAGCAGGCGCGGGCGGTGCGCGAGGAGGCCGAGGCCAAGGAACTGCGCAGCCCGTTGCAGCGGGCGTACCTGCCGGTGTTGCGTTTCGCCACCCGGCGGCGGTTGGTGACGCTGCTGGTGGGGGTGGTGGTGTTCGCCGCGACGATGGGGCTGGCCGGCCGGCTGGAGACCAACTTCATCGACTCCTCGGGGCAGGACACGGTCTCGATCAGCCAGCGGATGCCCGCGGGCACGGATCTGGCGACGACGGACGCCGCGGCCAAGAAGGTCGAGGAGGTTTTGAAGTCGCTGGAGGCGGTGGGCGACTACCAGGTGAACGTGGGTGCCGGTGGCGGGCTCCAGGGCCTGACCGGCGGTGGTGGTGGCGACCGGGCCTCCTACTCGCTGACGATCAAGGAGGGCGCCGACGTCGAGGCGTTGCAGGACACGCTACGCGAGCGGCTGAAGGGGCTCTCCGACGTCGGGGAGATCACCGTGGGCGGCGCTCAGGGCGCCCCCGGCGGTTCGACCGACCAGTTGCAGGTGATCGTGCAGGCGCCGGATGTGGCGGCGTTGCGTACGGCGACCGAGACCGTGCGCGCGGCGATGGCGGACCTGGGCGGGCTGCGGGACGTGGGCTCGAACCTGGAGGCCGGCGCGCAGCGCGTCGAGGTGCGGGTCGACCGTCAAAAGGCCGCTGCCAGGGGGTTGAGCGAGACACAGATCGGGCAGCTGGTCGCGCAGCGGTTCCGCGGGATGCCGCTGGGGGAGCTGACGCTGGACGGGCGCGCCGGCACGGTGGTGCTGCGGGCCGGTGAGGCGCCCGAGGATCTCAAGGCGGTGCGCGCGCTGACGCTGCCGACGGCGGCGGGCATGGTCAGGCTGTCGCAGGTGGCCGAGGTCGCCAAGGTCGACGGTCCCACGCAGGTGACCCGGATCGACGGTGCGCGCAGCGCGACGGTGTCGGGCACGGCCGTCGGCAGCGACCTGGGTGCCGTGAGCACCGAGCTGACCGCGAAGCTGGACAAGCTGACGATGCCCGCGGGGGCGAGTTTCACCGTGGGCGGGGTCAGCGCCGACCAGGCCGAGGCGTTCGGGCAGCTGGGGCTGGCGATGCTCGCGGCGATCGCGATCGTCTTCATGATCATGGTGGCGACGTTCCGGAGCTTCGTGCAGCCGCTGATCCTGCTGGTGTCGGTGCCGTTCGCGGCGACCGGTGCGATCGGGCTGCTGCTGGCCACGGGCACGCCGCTGGGGGTGCCGGCCCTGATCGGCATGCTGATGCTGATCGGCATCGTGGTGACCAACGCGATCGTGTTGATCGACCTGATCAACCAGTACCGCGAGCAGGGCATGGGCATCGTGGAGGCGGTGATCGAGGGGGGCCGGCGACGGCTGCGGCCGATCCTGATGACCGCGGTGGCGACGATCTTCGCGTTGATTCCGATGGCGCTGGGGCTGACCGGTTCGGGTGGGTTCATCTCCCAGCCGCTGGCGATCGTGGTGATCGGCGGGCTGCTGTCGTCGACGCTGCTGACGCTGGTGCTGGTGCCGACCCTGTACGTGATGGTGGAGCGGCTCAAGGAGCGGCTGCGGCTTGCCGTCAAGGACGGGGGCTCGCGGCCGGAGCTGAAGGTCTACGACAAAGACGAGCTGGCGCCGGCCAGGCAGTAAGGTCGCCGACCGGGCCCGAAGCAGGCCCGAGACAGGCCCGTGAGCCGGTCGTCGCACGGTGCGCACCGCGCGACGACCGGCTTTTCCCGTTGCCGCCGGGCCCGCTCCGGCAGGCGCGCCCGCCCGGCTCCCAACCCTGGGCGGGGCGGGGCGGGCGGGCGGGCGGAATATACTGACGCAACGTGACTGCCAAGCCGCGTATCCCCAATGTCCTTGCCGCCCGCTACGCCTCACCGCAGCTGGCCCGCCTGTGGTCCTCCGAGTACAAGGTGGTGGCCGAGCGGCGCCTGTGGCTGGCCGTGCTGGCCGCGCAGGCCCGGCTGGGGGTGGACGTCCCGCCCGAGGCGGTGGCCGACTACGAGAAGGTCGTCGAGCACGTCGACCTGGAGTCGATCGCCGCCCGTGAGCGCGTCACCCGCCATGACGTCAAGGCCCGCATCGAGGAGTTCAACGCGCTGGCCGGGCACGAGCAGGTGCACAAGGGCATGACCTCCAGGGATCTGACCGAGAACGTCGAGCAGCTGCAGATCCGCGACAGCCTGGTGCTGGTGCGAGACCGGTGCGTGGCGCTGCTGGCCGGACTGGCGGCGCTGGCGGCCGAGCACTCGCAGCTGGTGATGGCCGGGCGTTCGCACAACGTGGCCGCGCAGTCCACGACGCTGGGCAAGCGCTTCGCCTCGGCCGCCGACGAACTGCTGGTGGCGTTCTCCCGGCTGGAGGAGTTGATCGGCCGCTACCCGCTGCGTGGCGTCAAGGGACCGGTGGGCACCGCCCAGGACATGCTGGACCTGCTGGGCGGGGACGCGGCCAAGCTGGGCGCGCTGGAGGACGAGGTGGCCGCGCATCTGGGGTTCGCCCACCGGCTGACCAGCGTGGGACAGGTGTATCCGCGCTCGCTGGACTACGAGGCGCTCACCGCGCTGGTGCAGCTGGCCGCGGCGCCCTCCTCGCTGGCCAAGACGATCCGGCTGATGGCCGGGCACGAACTGGTCACCGAGGGATTCGCCCAGGGGCAGGTGGGGTCCTCGGCGATGCCGCACAAGATGAACACCCGCTCGTGTGAGCGGGTCAACGGGCTGACGGTGATCCTGCGCGGGTATGCGTCGATGGCCGGGGAACTGGCGGGCGACCAGTGGAACGAGGGCGATGTGTCGTGTTCGGTGGTGCGCCGGGTGGCGTTGCCGGACGCGTTCTTCGCCTTCGACGGGCTGGTGGAGACCATGTTGACGGTGCTGGCGGAGTTCGGCGCCTTCCCCGCGGTGATCGCCGCCGAGCTGGAGCGCTACCTGCCGTTCCTGTCCACCACGAAGATGTTGATGGCCGCGGTGCGATCCGGGCTGGGCCGCGAGAGCGCCCATGAGTTGATCAAGGAGCACGCGGTGGCCTCGGCGCTGGCCATGCGCGAGGGCGCCGGCGGCAACGAACTGCTCGCCCGCCTGGCGGCCGACGAGCGCTTCCCGCTGGATGGGGCGGCGCTGGAGGGCCTGCTGGGCGAGCCGCTCTCCTTCACCGGGGCGGCCACCTCGCAGGTGGCGGCGGTCGTGGCCCGCGTGCAGGAGGTCGTGACCCGCTACCCGCAGGCGGCCGCCTACCGGCCCGGGGCGATTCTCTGAACAGCGCGCCGGGGGCGCCGAGGGTATTGCGCGAGGTGGCCGAGGTCGCCGCCGCCTGCGGCGGCGACCCGCTCGTGCTGTGGGGTGCCCAGGGGATGGCGCGGGGGGTACGGGCCTGGGCGCTGGGGGAGGCGGTCGCGGTGGCCTGTCCCGATCTCAACCGCCGCGACCGCCTGACGGTGTGCGGCGAACCCGAGCAGGTGGCCGCGCTGGCGCAGTGGGCGCTGGAGCGGGTCGGCCCCTCCTACCGGGTGGTGGGCAGCCGGGCACTGGTAGGGCAGGTGGCCGCCTGTTCACCGGGGCTGCGCCTGCTGGGCGCCTTCGAGTGGATGGACACCCACCGGCTCAGCCCCGTCCTCAGCCCCGTCCTCAGCGCGGGACCGGGGCGGGCACGGCGGCGGGCGCGGTGGCTGGACCCGAAGGAGGACGACGAGGTGAGCGCCCTGCTCGCGGCTGCGGCGCCCTCCTCGTGGGCGGCGCCCGGGGTGGCCGGCGTACGCCGCTGGGCGGGCGTGCGCGACGAGGACGGCGTCCTGGTCGCGGTGGCCGCCGACGCCTGGTCCTGCCCGCAGGTGGGCTTCGTCGCCGGGGTCGCCACCGCCGCGCGCCGTCGCGGCGCCGGGTACGGCGAGGCGGTGTGCCGCCTGGCGCTGGGCGACCTGCTCACCGCACACGGCCGCGTCGCGCTGATGGTCGACACCGCCAACCACACCGCGCTCGCCCTGTACGGGCGGCTGGGCCTGCGCCTTCGCCCGCTGGCCGCCGCGGCCCTGGACGGTGCCTGAGACCGGCCTTTGGGCAGGGGCGGGAAAACCTGGTGCGGGGCGAGGGCGCGGCGGGCAGAGTGGACGAAATGATGTCTGGTTTCATACCTGGTCTGGAGCTTTCTCGTACTTTCTACACCCAGATCGTGCGGCCGATCGTGGCCGAGGTGCCGCACAGTGCCGCGCTGGTCGGCGCCGGTTCCGAGGTACTGGCGTTCGACACCGAACGCTCCACCGACCATGACTGGGGTCCTCGGGTGGTCCTCTTCGTCGAGGAGCGCCGGATCGAGCAGGTTCGCCGCGCCGTCGACGGCGGCCTGCCGGAGGTTTTTCGCGGCTACCCCACCGCTGTGACCGGTGCCGGTGGGCACGGCGTGTACGTCGGTGACGCGGCGGCCTGGTTCACCGGGCGGCTCGGCTTCGACCCGCTGCGGGGGGTGAGCCTGCTGGACTGGCTGTCGACCCCCTGGCAGAAACTGGCGGAGGTCACCTGCGGGGAGGTCTTCCACGACGGCCTGGATGTCCTGGAACGTGTTCGCGGCGCGCTGCGCTGGTACCCGCCGGATCTGGAGCGCTACGTGCTGGCCGGGCAGTGGAGGCGCCTGGCTCAGCAGGAGGCCTTCCCCGGGCGGTGCGGGGAGGTCGGCGACGATCTGGGCTCGGCGCTGGCCACCGCCGGCCTGGCCCGCGATCTGATGCGCCTGGTGCTGTTGCTGCGCCGCCGCTACCCGCCGTACGCCAAATGGCTGGGCAGTGCCTTCGCGCGCCTGTCGGGTACGGCCGAGCCCGCAGAGGCTCTGTCGGCGGCGGTGGCGGCCACCGGGTGGCGGGAGCGCGAGGAGCATCTGGGGACGGTCTACCGGCGGGTGGCGGCCCTGTACAACCGGATGGGGGTGGGCCCGGCGCTGGAGGGGAGTCTGCGGGCGTATCATCGGCGGCCCTTCCAGGTCATCGACGCCGGCCGGTTCGCCGACGCCCTCAGCGGCGCCATCGTCGACGCCCGGGTGCGGGCGCTGCCCGCGGTGGGGTCGGTCGACCAGTTCGGCGACTGTGCCGACCTGCTGGCCGATCCGCGGCGCTGCCGGGCGGCCACCCGCGCCATCCTGGATCTGTGAGGCCAGGCCGGAGCGATCAGGCCGGAACGATCAGACGGTGGCCGGTTCGCGGCGGGCGAACATCCGCCGCTCGAACCACAGCGTGGCCAGTGGCGGCACCGCGCACACCAGGCCGACGACGAGTGTGCCCAGGCTCCAGCGGGCCTGGCGGGCGGCGACCAGCAGTGCGACCAGGTAGAGCACGAACAGGGCGCCGTGCACCGGCCCGAAGATCTTCACCCCGAGGTCGCCGGTGGCGGTCACGTACTTGAAGTACATGCCGATGAGCAGTCCCGTCCACGAACACGCCTCGGCGAACGCCACATAACGGAACAGACGCAGGGCGAGCGGCAGAGTCGGCACGGCGAAGTACACCTCTCCTCAAAAGGGGTGATCCGAAAATGAGATATCCGGGCGGATCGGGCAATGGCCTTCAGCCTATGGGGGTGGAGGGCCGGTCGGCCCGCCGGGGGAGCGCCGACGTCGGCGAAAGAGCCCGGAACACAACGACCCTTGACCTCAACCAAAGTTCAGCTTCTAGGGTCGTGTCGTGACCGCGCCGGTGGTCTCACCCCCAGAGCGCGGGAAACCGGGACCCCAGAAAGCACGGTGATGTGTGATGAGCATGGAAATGGCCGCCTGGCATTCGCTGTACGGCGCGATGAACGCCCAGCGCGACCGGCGGCCGTTCTCGGCCGCCACACTGCGGCGCGTCGCAGCCTTCGCCCGCCCGCACCGCGCCCTGCTGGCCTGGTTCCTGCTGCTGAGCGTCGTCTCGGCGGTGCTCGCGGTGGCCACCCCGGTGCTGGCCGGGCAGGTGATCGACGCGATCGTCACCGGCGCCGCGGTGGGTACCGTGGCAGGGATCGCCGGGCTGATCGCGGTGATCGCGCTGGCCGAGGCGGCACTGGGCCTGGTGACCAGATGGATGTCGGCGAACCTCGGCGAGGGACTGATCCTGCGGCTACGCGGCGCCGTCTTCGACCACGTACAGCGCATGCCGGTCGCCTTCTTCACCCGCACCCGCACCGGCGCACTGGTCAGCCGGTTGAACAGCGACGTCATCGGCGCCCAGCGCGCCTTCAGCGACACCCTGTCGGGGGTCGTGGGCAACCTGGTCACCCTCACCCTGACCCTGGCGGTGATGATCGGCATCTCCTGGCAGCTGACCGTGCTGGCGCTGGTGCTGCTGCCGGTGTTCGTGCTGCCGGCCCGGCGTGTCGGCGCCCGGCTGGCCTGGCTGGAACGCGAGGCCGCCGACCACAACGCGGCCATGAGCACGCAGATGACCGAGCGCTTCTCCGCGCCCGGCGCCACCTTGGTCAAACTGTTCGGCCGCCCCGAAAGGGAGTCGGCCGAGTTCCTGGCACGGGCGCGGCGGGTACGCGACATCGGGGTACGCACCGCGATGGTGCGCTCGGTGTTCGTCACCGCCCTCACCCTGGTCTCGGCGCTGGCACTGGCCCTGGTGTACGGCCTGGGCGGCTTCTACGCGCTGAGCCGGCAGCTGGAGCCGGGCGCGGTGGTGGCGCTGGCATTGCTGCTGACCCGCCTGTACGCGCCGCTGACGGCGCTGGCCGGCGCCCGGGTGGAGGTGATGAGCGCCCTGGTCAGCTTCGAGCGGGTCTTTGAGATCCTCGACCTGAAACCCCTCATCACCGACAGGCCGAACGCCAAGACCGTGCCCGAGGGGCCGCTGAGCGTGGAGTTCGACCAGGTCGGTTTCGCCTACCCGTCGGCCGAGAAGGTGTCGCTGGCCTCGCTGGAGGAGGTCGCCGCCCTGGACGCGCGCGGCGGCGAGGCGGTGCTGCACGAGGTGTCCTTCCGCGCCGAGGCCGGGCAACTGGTCGCGCTGGTGGGCTCCTCCGGAGCCGGCAAGTCGACGATCGCGCAGCTGCTGGCCCGCCTGTACGACGTCGACAGCGGCGCGGTACGACTGTCGGGGGTGGACGTGCGCGAGCTGTCGGCGGCCTCGATCCGCCAGACACTGGGCATGGTGACCCAGGACGGGCACCTGTTTCACGACTCGATCCGGGCCAACCTGCTGCTGGCCCGGCCGGAGGCCGAACCCGGGGAACTGTGGGAGGTGCTGCGGCGCGCCCGGCTGGCCGACCTGGTCGCGGCGCTGCCCGAGGGCCTGGACACCGTGGTCGGCGAACGCGGCTACCGCCTCTCCGGCGGTGAGCGCCAGCGACTGACCATCGCCAGGCTGCTGCTGGCCCGGCCGCGGCTGGTGGTGCTGGACGAGGCCACCGCGCACCTGGACTCCACCTCCGAGGCCGCGGTGCAGGAGGCCCTGGCCGAGGCGCTGGCCGGCCGGACCGCGCTGGTCATCGCCCACCGGCTGTCGACGGTCCGCGCCGCGGACCTGATCCTGGTCATCGAGGACGGGCGCGTCGCCGAGCGCGGCACGCACACCGAGCTGCTGGCCGCCGGCGGCCGCTACGCCCAGCTGCACCGCACCCAGTTCGACCAGCGGACCGCCTCCAGGCAAGACCTGGGGGAGGAGTTCTCCGCCGTACCCGCCCGCTGAGCGTCGCCCGCACCGTGCCGGGCAGGGTCACGCACCCCCCGCGTCCTCACGGCGGGGGGCAGCAGGCGCGGCCCGTCGGTCCGCCCCGCCGCGTGCACCACGTGGCCGCTGTCACCCGGGCACCCACCCGGCACGCCCGCGGTGATACACCGGTAGCGGTATTATTAGCACGCTTGCTAGGATCCGGCACATGGTGCGACCCCCGCTGACCGAACTTGACCGCGAACGAGGCCACCGCCTGGGCACGCTCCTGCGCCAGGCACGCGGCACCCGCAGCATGACCGAGGTCGCCGCCGCCGCGGGCCTGTCCGCCGAAACCCTCCGCAAGATCGAAACAGGCCGCATCCCCACCCCGGCCTTCTTCACCATCGCCGCGCTCGCCGCCGCCCTCAACATCTCCCTGGACGTGCTGGCCGAGGTGTGCGCCGACGAACGCGCCGCCTGACCCAGCCACCACCTGCGGCAACGGGGACACGCCCGGCGCCGGCTATGCCGACGCCGCAGGCCCAGACCTTCGCGCCCCCTGGGCGGAGACCGATCCCGACGCCCCCGCGCCGCGGACGGCCGGGCCGCGCAGCAACGGATGCGAACGCATCGCCACCTCCAGCTCCCCGGGCAGCTCATCGCGGTAACGCCCCAGCGTCGCCAGATCACTGTGTCCCAGAACCCGGCGCACCGCGTCCATGTCCACCGCGTCGGCCAGCAGATGAGTGGCCGTGGTGTGCCGCAACCCGTGCGGCGTCACCGAACGACGCCGATCGGGGTCCACCCCCCGCTGCACCCGGTCGATCACCGCCTGCACATCCCCGCGCGCCAGACGCCGGCCCCGCCACGACAGCAGCAACGCCTTGTCGGGGGAGGCGATCCGCCCCCGTGCCAGATAGGCCTCCAGCACCAGCGTCACATCACCGGGCAGCGGCACGTCCCGGGTCTTACCGCCCTTACCGAAGATCCGCCAGTAACGCACCCCGTCGTTGGTGTAGAAGTCCTCCACATTGGCCCGCACCAGCTCCGACACCCGCGGCCCCATCGTCGACAGCATCAGCACGATCAGCCCGTCGCGCAACTCGGTGTTCTGATCACGACGGCGCCTGCGCCCCGAGCCCGCCGCCTCCTTCGCCGCCACCCCCTCCGGCCCGCCGCCCAGGTCACGTGCCGCACCGATCAACCCCTGGGCCTGCTCACGGGTCAGCGCCCGCCGCTCCGGCCGCAGCCCCCCGCGCTCCCTGGCCGTGACCGTCGCCATCGCCATCGGATTGACCTGCACCCATCCGACCAGCACCGCGTGCTTGAACAACGCCGACACCGAGCGCCGAAACCGCGCCTGCGAGGAGGCGGACTGCAACGCCCCCGAGACGGCCTCCGGCTGTGAGCGCCGCCGCCCGTCCGGCTTGCGCGCGAAGGCCAGCAGAACGGCGTCCACCTCCTCGCCCGTCAGGTCATCCAAGACCACCTCCTCGCCGACCAACTGCACAAAGGTGGTCACATCACGCGCGTACACCTCCGCCGTTGACATCGACAACGCACCGGTCAGGGTCCTGGCCCGCACCAGCTCCACGTAACGGTCGGCGCACTCACCCACACTGAGACGATTCAGATCAGCCGGCCGCATGATCCCGACAACACCCCTTTCCGTATCCAACCCACCCCGGGGGGAGGGGAGAGGCCGGTGACCGACCGGGGGAGAGCGGTCTTGCGCCCGCGCCCGGGGGATCACCGGTCATGTCCATGCCCCCACGGTAGAGGAGTAGCCGCTCCGCGAAGCCCTGGCGAAAGTCCGTGCACCCGCGCATCATGCGAGATGCCGGTGGGTCCGCCCCACGTCGCGTCACGGCAGACGTTGCGGCCACCACACGGCGATAACCCACCCCGCAAACACTTGCGCCTGCCGGGGGAGTACGCCACATTCCTCATCGGAGGAATACCGGCTCATGATCACTAACATAGGCAGTGGGTGTCCAAGAACGGAAACTCCCTTACTTTGCGACCGGTGACACAGACCGGGCGGAGAGCCTGAGTGACCGTGTCACCTACAAGATCGCCAGTCTGCTTCAAACCCTTTGACTCTCACATTCAGACCCCGCTCGCCCGGACGGAGAAGCTCGGCGGCAGCCGGAGGCCGGAGCACACCCGCAACGGGACGGCCGGCCGTGTTCACCGATCCCGACGGCAACGCCGTCGGCCTGCTGGACCGGTAAATCCGTTCGACCGCCAGGGCCGACAACCGCCACGATGAACCTGATGTTCCGAGCGTAGTAACACCTCGACTCCACCAAGGGGATGGTCGCCGACCACCCCCCAGTCATCGATGTGCGAAACCAAGGACTCATCATGCAGATTCACGAATACGCGAGCTTTGACGCCATCGGCCTCCGTGACCTCATCAAAGCGGGACAGGTCACCGCCGCCGAGGTCGAGGCCGTCGCCCGAGAGGCCATCACGATCGCGGACGCCGTACTGAACGGGCTGGCGCTACCCCCGTTCGATCCCGCGCTCGGCCACGTTGCGGACGGCCCCCTGGCCGGGGTGCCGTTCCTGATCAAAGACCACGGACCGGTAGCCGAGGGCGTGCCGTTCTTCCTCGGCAGCCGGGCACTACCGGGCATCCTCGCCCAGCGCGACACCGACCTGATGACCCGCTTCAAGGTCGCCGGACTGGTCACGCTCGGCCTCACCACCGTGCCGGAGATGATGCTCAGCTTCTCCACCGAATCCCTCAGGTACGGACCCACCCGCAACCCCTGGGATCGTGATCACGGCGTCGGCGGATCGAGCGGCGGCGCCGCAGCCCTGGTCGCGGCCGGCGCCGTCCCGCTCGCGCATGCCAGCGACGGCGCCGGATCCATCCGGGTCCCCGCGTCCTGCTGCGGGCTGGTCGGGCTCAAGCCAAGCCGGGGCCGCACCCCGTGCGGTCCCGACATGGGCGAACCGATGCTCGGCATGGCATACGAATTCGGGCTCACCCGCACCGTCCGCGACGCCGCCCACCTGCTTGACGCCGTACACGGGCCTGGCATCGGCGACAAGTACACCGCGCTGGAACAAGCCATACCCTGGCACCGGCGAACCCCGGCCTTCTCCGTCGGGAGAAGTTGACCAGCGGCGCGACCATCACCCCTGATCGAAAATGCCTTCAACCGCCGACCGCCCGGCACCGGACCCCGTTGATCTCGAAAGCGGGCCGTGAGGGGCGAAAGACCCTGTCCTCCCGCGGCGGGATCAGGACCTGTGGCCCTGGGGCCGGGCCTTCCGACGGGGTCTGATGGGAGAAGAAGGGAGAACAGCCATGTCTGCTCTGATCATCGCCGGAACCGACGGCTCCACCGGCGCGACCGCCGCCGTCGAATGGGCCGCCGACGACGCCGCTCGTACGGGCCTGCCGCTGCGCATCGTCACCGCCGTGCACCGCTGGCCGAACGACCTCTCCAGGTTCGTCGCCCCCGACGGAGAGGACCTGATGACCAGGGGCGCCCGCAGGATACTGGACGAAGCCGAGGCGACGGCACGCACCCGGCACCCCGCCATCGAGGTGAGCACCGCTCTGATCGAGGGCTTGCCCCCGGTGGTCCTGCGTGACCAGGGACAGGACGCCACGGAGATCGTCATCGGCAGCCGAGGCCTCGGCGGGTTCGCTGGAGCCGTCATCGGTTCCGTCAGCATGCACGTCGCCGGACACGCGCACTGCCCAGTCGTCGTGGTCCGCCCCGGCCAGGTGCCGACGCACGGCGAGATCGGCGAGATCGGCGAGATCACGGTCGGCATCGACGACTCCGACGCCTGCGAACCCGCCCTCGCCTACGCCTTCGAACAGGCGAAGCTGCGCGGCTGCACGCTACGCGCGATCTACGCCTGGCAACTGCCCGTGCACGCCTACGCCCCCGAGATCGCCTACGACATGGACGAGATCCGCATCGCCCAACACGCAGTCGTGGCCGACAGACTCGCCACCTGGCAGCAGAAGTATCCCGAGGTGAGCCTCATCGAGAACGTCCGGTGCGCGCACCCGGTCGAAGCGCTCACCAAAGCCTCCACCGGCAGCGACCTGCTCGTCGTCGGCTCCCACGGTCGCGGCGCCCTCGGCTCACTGCTGCTGGGCTCGGTCAGCCGGGGCGTCCTGCACCACGCGCACTGCGCCGTGGCAGTCGTCCGCTCATAGGAACGCTCAAAGGAATCACGAAAACGGAGGAAGAAGATGCCGATCAAAGTGAGTGACGTGATGGGCCGCACCGCCATCGCCGTACGGCAGGACGCGGGCTTCGCCGACATCGTGAAGGTGATGCGGCGCTTCGCCGTGGGCGCGGTGACGGTCATCGACCTGGACCGCCGTCCGATCGGGGTGGTGTCCCAAGACGACCTGCTGCTCAAGGAGAGCGACACGATGCGCCACAGCATCTCGATCTTCGAGAGCACCGCCCGCCGCCGCGAGCACGACAAGGCCGCGGCGGTCATGGCGAAGGACCTGATGACCTCACCCGCGATCACCGTCACCCCGGGCATGCCCGCCCGGGACGCGGCACGACTCATGCACGACAAGAAGATCGAACAGCTCCCGGTGATCGACCCGGTGACCGGCCGCATCGCCGGCATCCTGCACCGATCAGGCCTGCTGCGTGTCTTCGACCGCCCCGAGGCCGAACTGCGGGCCGAGGCCGAAGCCGTCGCCCGCGACCTGACCGGAACCGACGTGGCGATCGGCGTCGAGAACGGCGTGGTGACACTCGAAGGCAAGGTCGAACACCGCTCACAGGCCGTCCGGCTCATCCAGGCGATCCGCCGCCTCGAAGGCGTCATCGACGTCACCTCGCGGCTCGAGCACGGAAACGACGACCTGCTCGTCATCCCGCCACTGCTGTAGACCGCCGCCATGAAAGGAGGCGACGCGTGGACGACGGTCACCTCACCTTCATCCTCCTGGTCGCGCCGGGCCCGCCTGGAGGCGGGCCCGGCGAATCCCCTGCCTCGACGACCATGGGGGAGGGGAACGGTCTCAGGTGGTTCCGCATCGAGCCCGTGCCGCTCTCAACGAAGGAGCACTTATGACACGTTCGCACAAGCGCTGGCGTGACCTCTCCGACCGGCAACGGGCGGCGATTTTGACGCTGGTCTCCATAGAGCTGTCGCTCACCGCCACGGCGGCCACAGACCTGTGGTGCAGGCCCGCTGGGCAGATCCGGGGACGTAAGGCGCTGTGGTGGCCGTTGCTACTCGTCCAGCCCCTCGGCCCGATCGCCTACCTCATGCTGGGCCGCACCTCACCCCATTAGCCAGTGCGACGTTCCTTACCGGAAGTACGGAGACATATTAGTATAAATCTACATTGTAAAGGCGTTTGGTAGATTTAAGACAAAACAAGACAAAACGGACTAAAGGCAGCCAGCAAATACAGAATCGGCCGGCGGTTCGGTGCTTGCGTCAAGGACAGCCATCCGAGTGGGGGAGCGGGACCTGAAGGTGGACTACGCGCTCAGTGAATGAGGCCCGGGCTCGTATCGCCGACGGCGTGCCTCCCAACACCCGGCACGTATGAGCGTCAACATCCGCCCACGACGGCACCACGGGGGAGTGACGGACCAACTACGCGACCGCATGCTGTTCGCGTTGCCGGCCGAAAGCGGGATGAGACTCTGCGGATCGACGACTTCGTCATGGGCCGTACGGTGCCCGGGTCAAGCTGCTCAAGGCGCGTCATGTCCTGGAACGGCTGTGCGCCGGGCCGGCCATCCAATGGCGGCGTATCGAACAACTTCGCCGGTGGTTCATGTCGCTGCGAGAGGTCGTTGCCGACGAGGCCGATAAGGAACACTGCGGACAAAGTGTTTCTCGTCTTGGCGGCGATGATCGTTCGGCTCAAGAGCGTTCATCGGCAGGAGGCGGTCGGGCTGCGTCAGGCGTTGGAGCGGGCGCACGGCGAGAACCTGATCCTGCGGCGGGAACCGACCTGTCGCGGCTGGAGCCGGCTGGGCAGGAGTTTCTGATACCAGACAGAATCAAGCTTCTGTCTGGTATCCAGTTAATAGTACAAGTGTGTCGTCCTTCACCCCAATCGTCTTACTTCAAGGGTCCCGCGTGATTCTGTGTTCATCTCGCTGCATCTGTGCAGCGAAGACCGCTTTGCGTAGAAGTCGCTCTTAGCCGATTCGTGTGACCATGATTGCTAAGCCGCCTTGCGGTCATGGTCGTCTCAAATGATCTACATCGACCTACCCGGTGTCGCAATTGGTCCGCTTCGGTTCTGCAGTCGTCTCACTTGACCTGCTTGGTGATCATGGTCTTCTCAAGCGATCTGCTGTGTCGTCAGGGCAAATATTCGCTTTGGCGGACAAATATGGGCAGGTCAGCTGACATGTCGCAGCCTTAGACTTAGCGCATGCCGCGCTTCGAGGTCGTTACGCATGTCATCGCGCCGCCGGATCGGGTCTTCGACATCTCGCTGGACGTGGGCGTCCATACCACCTCGATGGCGGGCTCGTCCGAAAAGGCGGTCGGCGGAGTGACCGCCGGCGGCCTGGGGCTCGGTGAGAGCGTCACCTGGCAGGCGCGACACCTCGGCATCCGCTGGCGGATGACTTCCACGATCAGCGCTTACGACCGGCCGGGATATTTTGTTGACGAGCAGGTGACGGGCCCGTTCAAGCACTGGCACCACGCTCACCGTTTCCAGTCCGACGGTCATGGCGCCACGGTGATGAGCGACATCATCGATTTCGCCGCACCTCTTGGTCCTCTGGGGACCATCGCTGAAATCCTGGTCCTCCGCCGCTACATGCGCAGGTTGATCCGAGTCCGGAACCAGCACGTCAAACAGGTTGCCGAAACCGCTCCCGCAGCCGAGTGATGATCTGCCACGTTAGACCACATCGTGTGAGGCAGCTTGAGCATTCCGTTGAGATGGACCAGACCTGGATGGGCCGCTTCATCGACTACGCGACCGCCAAGCTGGGCATGGTCGACGCCCTGTGAGCCCTTGTCGAGTCAGGCGTCAATCCCTACGCCTTCGGCGCGACCGACATGTTCGCCGGCCTCACCGGCATCGCCCTCGCCTCGGGAAAACCCGAACAGCGCGAGCAGGCCGAACGCCTCCTCGACCGCACCTTGGACGGGCTGAGCGCCGCCCGGCACCGATGACCTTGATTGGAGGCCCCCCTCCCCTGCTCTGTGGTCGATGTGGTTCTTCACGACGGCTCCTTGCCGGCCTGGGTGGGGCGCGGCTGACCGTGCCGGCGTAGCAGCCAGCGGCGGCCCTCGTCGGCGCCCCAGACGATCAGGGGAAAGAAGGCGACAAAGACCAGCATGTCCAGTGTCAGCGCGGCGGTGCTCAGCAGCGCCTGAAACGGCGGGGTGTAGATGAGCACGGCGGCCAGGGCCAGTTCGAAGGCGATGCCCCACAGCAGCAGGGGGTTGGAGGTGATGCCGATCGAGCGCAGGGAGGCGTGTTCGGTGCGGGCGGCGAACGCCGTGCCGATCTGGCCGGTGATCATGCCGAGGAAGGTCATGGTGGTCGCCTGGCGGTAGGCGTGGTGCAGGGGGCTGCCGGGGTCGGTGGGGTCCCCCGGGTGCCAGCCGGCCCTCAGTAGCACGTAGAAGAAGCCGGCCATGGAAAGGGCGGCGCAGATCACGCCGAGGAACAGCCAGGCGCGCAGCAGCATGGAGGGACGGATGACGCTTTCGGAGCGGCTGCGTGGGGGGCGTCGCATGAGGCCGGGTTCGGCGGGCTCACGGCCGAGTGCGAGGGCTGGGAGGGTTTCGGTGCCGACATCGAAGGCCAGTAGTTGCAGAACGGTCAATGGGAGCGGGATGGTGCCGCCGGCCAGGGCGAACACCAGGAATGGGACGACTTCTGGGGTGGTGTGGGCGAAGATGTAGCAGATGAACTTACGGATGTTGTCGTAGACTTGGCGGCCTGCTCTGATCGCGGCGACGATGGTGGCGAAGTTGTCGTCGGTGAGCACCATGGTGGAGGCTTCGCGGGCCACGTCGGTGCCGGAGCGGCCCATGGCCACGCCGATATCGGCGCGGCGCAGCGCCGGGGCGTCGTTGACCCCGTCGCCGGTCATCGCCACCACGTTCCCTTCTGCTCGCAGTGCGTCGGCGATTCGCAGCTTGGCCTCGGGTGAGCTCCGCGCGAAGATCAGTTGCCGGTGTTCGCGGAGCAGTCTGTCGAGGTCGTTCTCGCTCATGGCGTCAAGTTGCTCGCCGGTGATCACGCTGGGATGCTCTCCGACGATGCCCACCTGCCGGGCGATCGCTGCCGCGGTCATGGCGTGGTCTCCGGTGACCACGATGATGCGGATCCCGGCGGTATGGCAGTGCGCGACCGCCTCGGCGACCTCGGGGCGCGGTGGGTCGTGCATCGCCACCAGGCCGAGCAGGGTCAGTTCGCGTTCGGCGTCTTCACGTTGTGACGGGGGTGGTTGTGCCGGGTCGAGGCTGCGTGTGGCGACGGCGAGTACCCGCAGTCCCCGGCGGGCGTGGGCGTCCACCGCCTGTTCGACGTCGCGGCGTCGTGCCGGGGTGAGAGACTGGATCTCGCCGTCGCTTTCCATGATTGTGGAGCAGTGTGGAAGGACTGCCTCGGGAGCTCCCTTGGTGTCCACCCACACGCCGTTGTCGCGTTGGTCGATGGTCGACATCCGCTTCAGCGCCGGGTCGAAGTGGAACTGGTGTAGTCGCTGGGTGGTTTGTCCGGTCGGTGCTGGGGATGCCCCGAGTTCGGCGGCGGCCCGCAGCATTGCCGTCTCGGTGGGGTCGCCCATCAGGGTGCCGGCGCTGTCGCGTTGGGCGTTGTTGCACGCCACCGTTACGGTGATCAGTTCGCGGAGTGCCGGATCGCGAAGTCGGTCGTCTCCTGCTCCCCCGCTGTGGGGGTCGTAGGAGCCTGCCGCGGTCCAGAAGGTGGTGACGCGCATGCGGTTTTCGGTGAGCGTGCCGGTTTTGTCGGTGCAGATCACGCTCGTCGAGCCGAGCGTTTCCACCGCGCTCAGCCGTTTGACCACGGCTCCGCGGCGGACCAGGTCGCGTACGCCGAGTGCCAGTGCCAGCGTGATCACCGGCAGTAGGCCTTCCGGTACGTTGCCTACCAGCAATCCCACCGCGAACACGACCGCGTCGCCCAGCGGAAGGTGCGCGCCGAAGGTCGCCACCGGGATGAATGCCGCTCCGGAGACCACCGCGATCGCCGCGATCAGCCACGCCACTTTGCGGACCTGGCGCTCCAGCGGGCTTTCCTCTCGCTCGACGCGTTCCGACAGGGCCGCGATCCGTCCTAGTTCGGTGTGCATTCCGGTGGCGAACACCACCGCCCGGGCCTGTCCCCCGGTGCACATCGTTCCGGAGAACACCAGGTCGCGGGCCTGGAGCATGCCGACCCTGGTGTCGGCCAGGTCCGCGGAGCGAAGCACCGGTATCGCCTCGCCTGTCAGCATCGACACGTCCACCTCGATGCCGCCCTCGATGAGGCGGGCGTCCGCTGAGATCCGGTCTCCTTCCTCGATCACCAGTACGTCACCGGGGACCAGCTCCGATGCCGGCGTCATCTGGGGCTGTCCGTCACGGAGCACTCTGGCCTGCACCGGCAGGTAGGCGGCCAGTGTCTCGACCGCTCGCTCGGCCTGTACCTCCTGTGTGAACGCGAATGCGGCATTGATCATGATTACCACCGCGATTGCCACCGCCACCGCGGTGATGCCCGCCGTCCACGCCAGGATCGCCGCCGCCCACAGCAGCAACGCCAGTGGGTGGGTGAACTGTCGCGCCAGCTCTCGTGGCCATTGCCGACTGCCGCGGCGGCGAAGCTCGTTGGGGCCGTGGTGGGTCAGCCGTCGTGCCGCCTCCCGCGACGACAGTCCCGACCGGGCGCTGCGTAGATCACGCAGCAGCAACTCCAGTCGCTCGGTTGGATCAAATCCCGGCGCGGGCTCTTCGGCCTGGCTCATCGATCGTGTCCCCTGTTGCCGTCTGGCCGCCGGTGAGGTGTGGCTTTGCGAACCGGCCGCAGCGCGACGCCGGCCATGACCGCAACAGCGTTCTCGGTCCCGGGTCGTGGCCACAGGTCGGGCGGAAATGACAAGGTCACTGGCCGGTCCCCCTTTTTTCCCGAACGTCGCAGCTCGTACTGTCAGCTCGGGGGAGGTGAAGCCGCAGTTCGACGCTATGATCTCGGCCTTGCCAGATCGCACTTTTCGGTGCCGTCGTAGTGAACGGCGTGTCGTCGCTGTCGCATGAGCGGCCTTGAGCCGATTGGGTGAGGCGACCTTTTGGTGTGCCTGTGTCCTTTTCGGCGATGGCGTCTTGGGGGTAGTCCGGTGAGGGGGGCCAGGCAGGCCATGACGGTGCCGGTGCGGCCCACTCCCCCGTCGCAAGCGACTTCGACACCGAGGCCTGTTCGTGCGTGTGTGCAGGCGGGTGATGGAGCGGGCGGCCGCGTGCCGGTCTGTCGGCAGCGGGAAGTCCGGCCAGCGGATCCATTCGTGGGGCCAGTGCAGGGTGTTCTGGTGGCGGCGAAGGCGTGCGGAGCCGAGGTAGGTCGCTGTGTCGGGGGCCGGTCCGGTGGGGACGGGGTTGCTGTGTGACCCGGACGCGCCGGAGTTGGACGAGAACGACGACAGGGGCGGAACCGGGGCCCACCAGCGAGGTCACGGCACCTGGCTCTAGGTTGCCCGTGGGGCGCCGTAGCGCAGGCCGTCGAAGAGGAGGGCGGTGATCTGTTGGGCTTCGCCCAGCCAGCCTTCCGTCGCGCGCGTTTCGCAGATGCCGCCCAGTGCGCGAAGCAGGGTGGAGCCGGTGACGCCGGCGCTGCGGGCGATGTCCTCGACGTGCGCGTCGGTGTCGCCGCCGAGGAACGCCTCCCGCGCCACCGGTTCTTCCTCGCCCTCGCCTCAAAGCTGTATCTGTTGGATTCTTCGCTGGATCGGGCGGTCCATCGCCGATCTGCGGTCGTCGTTGAGGGTGCTCCTCAGCCTGGGGTCAGCCGGATTGGCGGGCGCCGGTGCTCTCGCGGACGACGAGTTCGGGTTCGATCATGCGGTGCGGGGTGGCGGTGCGGCCGTCGATACGTTCCAGGAGCAGCCGGAAGGCCAGGCGGCCGACCTCGGTGAAGTTCTGTCGTACGGTGCTCAGCGGTGGCCACAGGTAGGGGGCCTCGGGGACGTCGTCGAAGCCGACCACGCTGACGTCCTGGGGGACTCGGCGGCCGGCTTCGCGCAGGGCTCGCAGCACGCCGGTGGCCATGTGGTCGTTGGCGGCGAAGATGGCCGTGACCTCGGGGTCGCGGGCCAGTTGCCTGCCCGCCTCGAAGCCGGAGCGTGCGCTCCAGTCGCCGCGCAGGGGGTCGGGGATCTGGCGGCCTTCGGCGCTCAGGACCGAGCGCCAGCCTTCGACGCGGGTGCTGGCGTCGATCCAGTCCTCGGGGCCCGACAGGTGCCAGACGGTGTCGTGGCCGAGGCTGAGCAGGTGTCTGGTCGCTCGCACGGCTCCGGCCGCCTGGTCGACGGCGGCGACGGGGACGGGGAGGCTCTCACGGGCGCCGACCACGACGGCGGGCAGGTCGGGCGGCAGGTGGTGCAGGCCGTCGGCGGCCGATTCGTGGGGGGCGACGATGATGACGCCGTCGACGGACTGGAAGCGCAGCCGGTTGACGGCCTCGGCGATGGAGCGGCGGTTGAGGGTGGTGACGTTGACGATGGTGACGAGGTAGTCGTGGGTTCGGGCGGCCTGTTCGATGCCGTGCAGGGTGGAGGCCGGGCCGTACAGGGTGGTGTCGAAGCTGACGACCCCCAGGGCGCCTGAGCGGCCGGTGACCAGCGAGCGGGCGGCGAAGTTGGGGCGGTAGCCGAGTTCGCGTACCGCGTCCAGGACGCGGGCGCGGGTGTCGGGGCGCACCTTTTCCGGGGTGTTGAGAACGCGGGAGACGGTCATGGCTGAGACGCCCGCGCGTGCGGCGACGTCTTCCATGACGGTGGCTCTGGGCCGCTCGGAGAACGTCTGTCCGGATACCTGCTGGGTCACCCTGTCCGCCTTGTCGAAGTTACTCCAAGCGTATCCGAGTGTTTGCGCTAACAGTTCGGAGGCGGGGCCCCGCGGGAGGTGTTTTCCGTGGGAGCGCTCCCTTTTGCATCGGGAGGACGGAAAGGTCAGTGCGGAGGGGGCGGTGTGAGCTTCCTGACGAAGCGGGCGGCGGCACGGTGGCTCATACCGGTCTCGCCCCGGACCAGGAAGACGGCCTGGTCGATCTGGCCGGTGGCTTTCAGGTCCAGGACCCGTTCCACGAGCTCGGGGCCGATCCCACCCCCGACCAGCGTGTTTCTGGGGTGCTGTGCCGCCCGAACCGTGAGGACGATCAGGGCGATGACCACCGCCACGACGACCGCCGTCAGAAGGAGAACGACGATCGGGTTCGACATGAGCCAAGCGTATCGTCACAAGGTCATCGCGTGTGTGCCGGAAACGACTGGATCGTGGTGGTTCTTCGGGCGCGGAGTCCCCGCGGTGGCCGAGCCGTCCGGCGGCCGGCCGGCAACGGTCCGGCCGGCTCTCGGCGGGCTCTCAGGCCGCCCCGCGCAACAGGAACATGGTGTAGGCGGCGATCGAGCCGCTGTCGGTGATCGCGCCGCGCAGGATCATCCGCTCCAGTTCCGTCCGGGAGACCCACTCCTGGCGCATGTCCTGCTCGGTGTGCTCACGGTCGGGGGTGCCCGCGGTCAGGTCGGTGGCGAGAAAGATGTCGAAGTGCTGGCCCGTCGTGCCGTGGGCGTTGTCCAGGCGGCCCAGGTGGGTCATCGAGGCGGCTCGCAGGCCGGTCTCCTGGGACAGTTCGGTGTGCGCCGTGACCAGGGGCGAGGGGCTGTCCTTGACCCCGCCCTGGGGGAAGTTCCAGGTGCGCCGCCGCACCGGGTAGCGGTACTCCTCCACCAGGTGGAAGCCGTCGTTCTCCATGGGCAGCACGAGGGCGAAGTCGATCTGGTCCACCACGCCGTAGATGCCGTGGGAGCCGTCGGGACGTTCGATGCGGTCCTCGCGCACGCTCATCCAGGGGTTGGTGTAGACGACCGTCGAGTCGAGAGTGCGGATCGTCGGTCCGGGTACGTCGGTCATGGCGCGCAGCTTACTGCTGTCACGGCTCCGTTCGAGGTGCGTCGGCCTGATCGGGCGGGCCGGAGCCGGGTGGGACGAACGGCAGGACGGAGGTCACCGCGGCGACCGGTAGCGGCCCGTAGATGTGCGGGAAGGCCTCGGGTGAGTCGGCGGGCACCTCCATGCGCACGTCCAGTCCGCGCGGGTCGACGCTGAGCAGTACCAGGGGGGTGGTGACGTCGCGGTAGAAGCGCTCCACCACTCCGCGTAGCTGTTCGTGGCTCGCGCAGGCGTGGATGAAGCCCTCTTCGTCCAGGGTGCGGCCGAGGGTGGAGATGCGGTACTCCCCCGCCCGCAGGGCGGCGTCCCAGTCGGCGGCCAGGGCCAGATGCAGGATGGTCATCGCAGACATGGTGCCCTGCGGGGGGGCGTTCTTCAACTCAAGGCGGGGAGCGTCACTGCCGGGCGCGCCACTCCCGCTGCAGGATCGCGTAGTCGAGCTCGCTGGTCCATTCGCCCTTGACCATCTCGTTGTCGACCAGGTGTGCCTCGCGGCGCATGCCCAGTTTCTCCAGCACGCGGGCCGAGGCCGCGTTGCGGGCGTCCAGGCGTCCGATGATCCGGTGCAGGTCGAGGCCGTCGAATCCCAGTTCCAGCAGGGCCAGGCCCGTCTCGGTGGCGTACCCCTTGCCGTGGTGGGCGGGGTGCAGGACGTAGCCGATCTCGCCGCTGCGGTGGGTGAGGCTGTGCCAGATCAGCATGCCGTCGCCGAGCAGCTCGCCGGTGGCGGCCAGTTCCACCGCCAGTGTCAGGATCTGGCCCTCTTCGAGTAGTTCCGTTTGGGTGATCTTGGTGTGCAGTGCCTCGTCGGTCTGCTCCCGGCTGCGTGGTTCCCAGTACAGGTAGCGGGTCACCTGCGGCAGTGACTGGATGGCGTGCAGGGCGTCGAGGTCGGCCGGGGTGTAGGGGCGCAGGATCAGGCGGTCGGTCCGGATGGGGTAGGTGGGTTTCAGCACCGGGTCAGGGTAAGGCAGGTGTTCGGTGGCGGGCGAGGCGTTATTTCCGGCCGGGCATCAGTGGGGGCTGCCGGCCAGATTGAGCACCACGACTCCGCCGATGATCAGGATGATGCCCGTGATCTTGGCCAGGTTGATCGTCTCGCCGAGGAACAGCACGCCGATCGCGGCGATGGCCGCGGTGCCGGCTCCGGCCCAGACCGCGTAGGCGGTGCCGACCTCAAGTTGTAGTCTCAGCACCTGGGCCAGCAGGACGAAGGCGGCGGCGTAGCCGGCGACGACCAGGACGGCCCAGCCCTTGTGGGCGAAGCCGTCGCTCAGTTTGAGGGCGGTGGTCGCCACGATCTCGGCGATGATCGCCCCAGCCAGGATCAACCACGCCATGACCACTCCCCCGAAATCTGCACGAACGTATGATTTCATCCGGTCCGGTGTTCCGAGACCGCGCCGGTTGTCCGGCGGTGCGGGCGGAGGTCTCACACAAAGGGATGCAGGAGCTCCGGCTGAGCCCGACCGCACGGTCCCAGCTCCGGTAAATACGTTGCGGGGTCCGAACGGGTGGGGCATGCTGGGTCGATCGAGCGGCGGAGAGCGCTGCCTGGACTAAGGAGGGCTGACGGATGGCCATCACTGCGCTGCGGCATGTCCGCATCAGTCCCACCTCTTTGTTCAGGAGCACACCCGTTGTCTTCCGAGTACGAACTCTCTGATACCTACTCCGACTCCGACCTCGAGTCCCGCCGGTCCGAATTCACCGGTGATGAGTCCCGGCCAGATCCGGCCGCAGCCTTCGTCTTCACGTTCCATTCGGTCGACGAGGAGCTGCGCCCGGATCAGCGGTGGTCCACCTGGCTGGAGGTCGAGCGCGGTTGTCGCGGCCCGGAACCACGCCCCTCGTGGGTTGTGACGGAACAGGCTGCGATCGACACCGAGCTCGGCATCCTCAAAACCGGCAAGGAAGCCGACGTCTTCCTGCTCGAACGGGCCGTCGAAGCCATCGGCGACAACCCGGCGAAGTCCTCGCTGCTGGCCGCGAAACGGTACCGCACCGAGGAGCATCGGTCCTTCCACCGCAGTACGTCGTACGTTGAAGGCCGCCGTACCCGCAACAGCCGCGACAGCCGGGCGATGGCGAAGAAGACCTCGCACGGCCGCAGTGTCGCGGCCGGTCAGTGGGCATACGCCGAATGGGACGCCCTCAACCGGTTGTGGAAGGCCGGCGTCCCGGTGCCGTATCCCGTGCAGGTGGACGGCACCGAGCTGCTGATGGAGTTCGTCGACGACGGCGAGGGCGGTGCCGCGCCCCGGCTCGCCCAGGTCCGGCCGTCGAAGGAGCTGCTCGGTGTGTACTTCGAGCAGCTCCGCAACGGCATGCGTGAACTGGCCCGCGCGGGGCTCGCGCACGGCGACCTTTCGCCGTATAACGTCCTCGCGCAGGCCGAGCGGATCGTGATGATCGACCTGCCCCAGGTCGTCGACATCGTCGGCAACCCGAAGGGCATGGACTTCCTGATGCGCGACTGCCACAACATGGCCACGTGGTTCACGAACCGCGGGCTCGAGATCGACGACCAGGAGCTGTTCGCCGACCTGCTCACGATGGTGTTCTGATCGCCTTCTGCACGACAACACATTTCGGCTGTGGCTGACCGAGAGTACCCGGTGACGGCGCAGTCGGCCCACCGCCTGGGCTGATCGGGCAACCGCGACAGTCATTTCAGGGGAGCGCGCGCGGATTCCCTGACCCGCTCGCTCCTGGCGAACGGGCGCGGTCTTTTGAGCCGCGCCTGGCATGGTGGGACGGTGAATTGGAACACGCGAGCGCTCGAAGTGCTGGCGGTGGGTAAGCCCACCCCGCTGATTGGCTTTTCGGTATCGGCGCCCGGGATCAGGCTGCTGCTGAAGGACGAGTCCGCGCAACCGACGGGGAGCCTGCGGCACCGGCACGCCAGAGCACTGTTCCACCGGGCCGTGCTCGACGGGTCGGTCACCGAGGGGGTGACCGTGGTGGAGGCGACCGGCGGCAACGCAGCTGTGGCGCAGGCCTGGTTCGCGCGGCGGCTCGGGCTGCTGTACATCGTGGTCATGCCGGGCGAGCGCAGCCAGGCGCGGGCGCGGCCGGTGGAGGAACTGGGCGGGGAGTGCCGATTCGTAACGCCACCGCTGGCGATCTACAACGCCGCTCGGGAGATCGACGGGCACTTCCTGGACCAGTTCGGGCGGGCCGCGCCGCACGACCTGGCGGAGGAGCTGTTCGGGCAGGTGCGGCCGGACTGGGTGGTGACGGGCGCGAGCACCGGCGTGACCTCGGCCGCCCTCGGCCAGTGGATCCGGACCCACGGTGAGGACTGCCGGGTCGCGGTGGCGGATCCCGAGAATTCGGCCTACTTCCCGGGATGGACCTTCGACGTGTCCGACTACGGCACCGGGATGCCCTCGCGGATCGAGGGCATCGGACGGCCGCGCGTCGAGCCTGGCTTCCGGCCTGACCTCGTGGACCTGGTCGTCCCCGTGCCCGACGCGGCCAGTGTGGCGGCGGCCCGGCACATCCGCGAGGTGACCGGGCTGCCGGTTGGCGCCTCGTCGGGCACCGCGTTGTGGACGGCGCTGGAGCTGGTGGAGCGCATGCGGGCCAGGGGCGAGACCGGCACGGTGGTGTCGCTGATCGGCGACGCGGCCGATCGACATCTGGCGAGCTGTCACGACGACGGGTGGGCCGCCGGGAAAGGGCTGGACGTCGGACAGTACACGGGCACTCTGAGGCAGCGCACCAGCTTGTGACCTGCATCGGCGTGCGGCTTGTGGTAGGCGGACGAGCGGGGAGGTGTTGACGGACTTCGGTGACTTGCCAGCCCGGCCGATCGATTCGCCAGCTCTCACACGCCCTCAGTAGAGCACGCGAGCGGGCCCGGCGGACAAGTCGAGCTCGGCGACGGCCTGCGTAGCCACCAACATCGCCCTGGGTACCTGCTGTGGTCGAAGGTGCTATCTGAACTTGACCGATCTTGGCAACCTGGATGCTCACTGCTCGGGCTCCTGTCTCCTGCTGGGCGGCAGGGATGGGATGCCGAGGCTGACGACCGACCGTCTTGCTTGGCGCTCAGCCTCGTCGCGTTTCGTGCGAAGGAAGGTGAGGGTCAGGTCGATGCCTTCGGTCTCACCGATCCAGCCCTCGGCGTCGGCGCGTTCGCGACGGGCGAGGAGATCGGTTTCGATCTCGTTGAGCCGGTCGAGCATCTTGGGGTTGACGTTGAGCATCGGGCAGCGGATGCAGGCTTAACCGAACTGATCTTGATCGGCTGGTGGAGTGACGGCTTCAGAGCCTGGTGACGGATGGTGACTGACTGAGCCTGTTGGTCTTGGGTCTTCGGCGTGTCGCGGGGATGCTGCCAGCGTACTCATTGGAGCGCTGAGCGGCGGCGGCGCGATAGAGCGAGCCGGCGTCGTGGCAGGTCGATGTCAGTGACGATGACCGTGACCTCCTCGCCTTCTTGGACTACTTGGTCAGGTGTCTCGATGGGTGCGGTGGAGAGCTCGCTGAGGTGAATCAGGCCTTCGATGCCGTCCGCGACGCGGACGAAGGCTCCGAAAGGCACCAGTTTGGTGACCGGGCCGTGCAGGATCTGCCCAACGTGAATGTCGCGGGCGAAATGCTGGAAGGGATCAGGTTGGGTGGCACGCAGCGACAGCCGGGCCTCACCGTTGGTGGTATCGAATGTGATGACTTCGCAGGTGATGTGCTGTCCCATCGAGATGATCTCGGACGGGTCCTCGAATCTGCTCCAGGACAGCTCGGGCATGGTGATGAAGCCGACGCCGGGGAAGACGGGATGCTTCGGTCCGTCGTCCAGGTCGACGAAGATGCCGAAACGCTCGATAGCCGCCACGGTGCCGGACAAGCGCTGTCCCGCTCGCAATGCCTTGAGGAACGCCCATAGTTGGGGGTTCTCGACGGCTGCCCGGGAGAGCAGGACTCGCCCGCCCTGAGAATCGACGGCGATGACCTCGGCAGAGACCCGATCGCCCACCTGCAGGATCCCACCAGCCGAACGTTGGAAGGACTGCCAGGAAAGATCAAGGGAGCCGATGACGCCGACCGGAGCGGCGACGAAGCCATCAAGGAGCACCGTTGCCCCCGATCGCGTGACGTCGGCCACGGTGCCGGCGAGGGTGTCGCCAACGTTCACGGTCGCCATGAACGCGGCAAGAGCCTGATTGTCTTTCACCGTCCCCATTTCAAGGCTTTCAGGAGGCATTCGATGGCGGAGTGGCGTCGATGCTGCGTAGCCACTTCAGGAGAGCGCGATAGTCGGCCTCGGTGATGCCGCTGCTTGGGTTGATTCGCTGCAGTAGAGCGGGCCCGGGATGGTGCGCGGAGACCCAGGCGCGGTCTTTGTTGGTGATCTCGTCATCGAGCCAGGCGAAAGGGCGTCCTGCCGCCCAGGTGACGAGGGTGCGGGTCTTCCAGTGCAGGCCGTCGCGTTCGTCCTGCTGCTCGGTCTCGGGCGCCTCGGGCCAGCCGACGATCGCCAGCTGAGGCAGACCGAGGCGTGGTGCGATGCACTCGTTGGCGTCGTCCATCCAGCTGGTGGCCCAGACCAGTTCGCAGGGCAGCGTCATCAGCCGGGCTCCGTGGTCGGGATTGATCCTGGACAAGAGCGGATTTGCCTCGACGTGCGGCGAGGAGACGGTCGGGTAGGTCGGATACTGCTGCGACGGAGCGCCGAAGGGGATGAGTGGTCCGTCGACGTCGAGGAAGAGCAGCGGACGCTGTGCGGATCCGGTCACGGCTGCACGATATCGGGAGTGGTGGAAGCGTCGGTGAATCGTCCGGCTGTCTTGCGGATGCTGGGCATTCCGAGGTTGACGGTGCTCGTGCGAACAGTCGCTTCATGCATGGCTTGAAGCTTCTGCTTCGCTGCCGCGAGGGTGGTCTCGATGGCGGCGACTTCGCCGAGCCAGCCCTGTTGTTTAGCCTCGGCGAGCCGGTCGATGAGGTTGGCGTGGATTTCTTCGAGCCGGGGCTTCTGAGCTGGGTCAACGCGAAGGAGTGGGCATCTGACACAAGCGTTTTCATGCGCACAAGGGGTTGCATAGTCGCGTCCGCATATTCCGAGCGCGACTTTCCGCAGCTCGAAATGGGCGAGAAATTCTTCCCATTCGCCGGCGGTGAGGTCGCGATATTCCTCGCTGGGCCGTTCGGCGCGACGGCGGGCGATGAACGCGCGGTGGTGGGTGATGACGTCGTCGGGGTAGATCGCGGCGTAGCCCATCGTGGTGTCGAGCAGGGCGTGTCCGCAGATCTTGGCGGCGATGTGGGGTGGGAGTCCGGAGCGCAGGGCGTCGGTGACGAAGATTCGACGGAAGTCATGGGGCCGCCATTCGAGGGGTTGTCCGGCGATGGTGATCTGCGCGGCGGCGGAGGTGGCGATCAGGCATTCGCGGATGTAGCTGCGGGTCAGGGCACGATCCTCGGAGCCGTAGCGGCGTTGGAACAGGAACGGCATCGGCGCGCTCCAGGTCTGTTCGAACACGTCGTAGGCGGAGACGAGGGGCATGGCGGCGTTGCCGCGCCGGACTCGGAAGATGATCGCGGTGAGAACCTCCGCGAGCTCAGGCGAGACGAGCAGGAGTCTCTCGGCATCGGTCTTGGACGGGGCAACCTGCAGCATGGGGACGACTTCACCGGTGGTTGGCAGAGTGTAGGCGACGAAGCTGTGGTGGGTGAGTTCGAGCATCTCCTCAATCCGGATCCCGGTCGCGCGCAGCACCTCGACCGTCGCCCAGGACCAGAACGCGGCCTCCTCTTCGTGGGTGAGGCTGCGCTTCTTGCCGGTGGCGACCTCGATGACGTAGACGCGTCCTGACGGCCCTTGCCGGCACCGCTGGAACGCGCGGCCCTCGACGGTGAAGACCTCGCCTTCTGGCGTGGCCCGGGCGGTGCTGATCAGGTGTTCGGCAGCTTTGCGCTGTTGTTCGACCGCGCGTAGCAGCGCGGGCATGAGCGGGAGCTGGGTTCGGGTGCGCTGGTCCATCCGCGACTTGACGCCGGACCTGGACTTCTTGGTGGCGCATTCGCTGGCTTTGATCGGGCAAGGGACTGCCCACTTGGCCCAGCGGGCGGGGTCGTCGAGGGCCCAGCGGGCGAGGTCCTCGTAGAAGGCTTTGACGAAGACCAGTTCGCTGCGGAAGTTGATGCGCGGGCGGATCGGGTTGCCGTCGGCATCGCGGATATAGGCGAGCCGCTCTTTCCATGCCCGGGAGACCTCTGGCGGCAGGTGCAAGGAGTCGATGCCCGGGTGGTGGAGCTCCAGGTCGCGCCAGAACAGTCGGCAAAGGTTGCGGGCGATCGAGCGGAGCGAGGTGTGGTCCAGGTCGGCAGCCCGCTCGGTGAGGTAGTCGATCATCAGGTTCCGGATCGGCCGGCACTCGATGCCGTACTTGTCGACGACCTGCTCGATGCTGGGTCGGGCCTCGATGCGCAGCGCCCGCAGCCGCGGTGGAGCGGTGGCGGGCAGGATCCCGGTCTCCTTCAGCAGCGCGTAGAACAGCGGCCGTCCGGCGCTTCCCCGGAAGTGATGTTCCTCCAGGGTGGCCGTCAGTTCGACGCAGTCGCCGACGGTGATGTCCGCGACGACGCCACCCTTGTGGATCACTATCCAGGTGAGCTTGTTCATCGCGTCTGAGCGGGCCCATCCGATCGCGTCCTGGGCGTGCTGTTCAAGCCGGGTGAACCCTTCGGGATCGAGCACCTGACGTGCCTCGGCCAGCATCAGCGCCAGGCGCTGCCGCAGGAGCCACCGGTAGGTCGGGCGGATCACCTGCCCGACGATGAGCAGGGTGAGCCCGCCGATCAGCTCGTCACGGCGGAACCGTCGCGTGTCGCTGCCCAGAATCGGGTCGGTCCAGTCCTGCCCGGCGGCGTCCGCTCCGCTGGCCAGCCAGCGGTCCTGCCAGGTGTCGCCAGGCTGTTGTTCCAGCCAGTCCAGGAGCTTGATCAGCCCGCGTCGCCGGGTCAGGTCACGCCTGACCGTCTTGGTGTCGGTGAAGGTGGCCAGCAGCCGCGTCGTCATGGCCTGGCGTTCCTGCCGAGCCTGCCACCACCCATCAGCCAGCGGACGTGCCTGCCACTCCGACGGAGGCTCCGGCAGGGTTTGCTGCGCGGTCCCGTCCGCGGGGCCGTCATGGATCTTGCGAGGCATCATGCCTCCCCGGTGATCTGCGACGTGCCGAACAGAGCGGCCAGGACCTCGGGCCGATACCCAGGCGCAGGTGGCGCCGGGAGCGACGGGGGCCCGCTGCGCTGCCGCTCATGGTGGGCCAGGACGTGGCTGATCACCTCGTCCGGGGCGGGATTCGTGTAGATCTCCGTGGTGGTGATGTGGGCGTGCCCGAGCACCCATTGGACGTCGGCGAGCGTCAGGTTCGGGTCGCGGATCATCCTCTTGGCTGCGCTGTGCCGCAGGTCGTGAAGGGTCCAGTTGGCTCCGAGTATCTGGTTGGCCCGGGTGAACACCATTCTGGCCGCGTCGTAGGTGAGCGGCCGGAACGGTCGCCGCAGCGTCCACCACACCGGCTCGGAAGATCCCCGTGGGATCAAGCCGTGCATCTCCTGCTGGTAGAGGCGCAGCCAGACGAACGCGTCCGTCGAGGCGGGCAGATACTGCAACGCCTGGCTGCCCTTGCGGATCACACCGATCGTCTGATCCTCCGGGGCGACCAGCCCCTGCACGGCTCCCAGGAGCTCCGAGGCTCGGGCCGCGGTGGAGATGTAGAACGCGATGAGAGCGCGATCCCGGTTCGAGGTCAGAGCGGCGAACAGCTCGTTGAACGCCTGGTCCGGGATGATCCTCGGTGACGGCTTGGGCTCCTTGGGCTGGTAGGCGGCCCGCCGCGTCGGCTGACGGAACGGCTGCATGGGATTGTGGTGAGCGTTGACCCCGCCCTCTTCGGCGCCCTCGGCTGCCGGGAACGGGTTGACCAACGGCCGACCGTGCATCTCGCGGTGGTACTCATAGAACGAACGAATCACCGCCCGAGCATGGCGACGCGTCCGAGGAGCGTACTGCAACCCTGGCGTCGCCTTCCCAGTGAGCGAGTTCACCGTTCCGGGAGCCGGAGCATCAGGCCGACGAGGCCGAGACGGCTTGCGGACAGTCTTCAGCCACAGAGCGAAATCCCGGGCTTCGGCCCGACCCGCGGCATCCCATCCCACCCCGACCGCCCGCAGAAACCGAAACCAACCGAGCAGCTCGAAGGCGTACGACCTCAGCGACGTCGGCCGAGCGTCGTCAGCCAGCATGTGGTGGAGGAACTCGCTCACCACGGCGACTTCGACACCATGCTCATCCAGCAAGGCGTACGGCCGCAGCGGATCGCCCGTCTCCACGACCCGACCGACCCGATCCACCCTCAACGCCGCGACGTCCCGAATCCCGGGCTCTGCCATCCTCAGCCTCCGCGTGCCGACGACCTCAACGACACGCGATCACAACAGATCCAGCCGATCACCCGCAGTGACGATCAAACCACCACAGCCACGGAACCCGGCCACTCGCGCCTCGGCTTGACCGGCTCCGCCACGCACACCGACGACAAGTTAGTTCGGTCAACGGGACATGCTCGTGCTGGCATGGGGTGCCGTAGGGTCGGCCGCAGGAGCCCAGCTCGACTTTGCGCTTGTCGAAGTGTTCCTCGAACTCTTGCCATTCCTCGGTGCTGGTCTGGCGGTATTCGTCGCCGGGGCGCAGAGTACGGCGGTCAGCGAGGTAAGCGGTGTAGTGGCGGACGACGTCCTCGTCGAAGACGGCGACGTAACCGCGGGTGGTCTGGATGTTGAGGTGCCCCAGCAGAGCCGCGCCGATGTGGATCGGCAAGCCGCTGTTGACCAACTCGGTGGCGAAGATCCCGCGGAAGTCGTGCGGGGTGAACCGCACGGTCCGGAACTGCGGATAGTGCTCGGCGAGTTCCTCGCAGCGCCGTCTGAGCTGCTGCAGCACCGTGGCGGGAGAGATGACCCGCCGCGTGGAGCCGTGTTGGCGCTGGAACAGGAACGGCAGGGGCGCGCTCCAGATCTTGTCGTGATAGTCGAAGCGTTTGATCAGCTCGATCGTCCGGCCGTCGCGTGTGTGCCGCCGGATGATCGAGGCGATGACGTGGAACAACTCGGCGCTCATGGGGATCACGCGTTCGCGGTCGGTCTTGGAGGGGGCGATGACCTCGCCGTTGGCCCGCTGGTATTGGCGGACACTCAGGTGAGTGAGCTCGCACATCTCTTCGATGCGAACGCCCGAGTGGCGCAGGGTCTCGATGCAGGCCCACTCCCCAAACGCCTGCTCCTCGTTGGCCTCAACGTGGATACTCCGTCCCGCTTCCTCCTCAACGACTCGGACGGGCAGATGGCGCCGGCTCACTCCGGTGGTCGGACGAACTTCGGGCTTAACCACCGAACACCGCCTCGATGTCGGCGGCGGCGTAGCCGGAGGAGTAGCGCGGCTCGGGGCGCGGGCGGGCGTAGTGCTCGGTGAGCTTGTCGAACAGTTCCTCCACGCCGACCGTCAGGTAGCGGCGGGTGTATCCGCGCCACCTTGGCGACGGAGCCGACGCTCGGAACCTGTACACGGCCTTCCATCAGTTGGCGACGAAGGTCCACTTCACGCTCCTTGATCACGACGTAGATAGCCATGATCAACCAGGTGAAGGAAGTGCAGTTAACTGAGCGGAACGTGCGGACTCGTACGGGCGGTAGCCGTGGGCGTCCCGGATCTCCCACGCGTGCTCGTACGCCGTCCTCGACGCCGAGCTGCCCGGCCAAGGGTTCGGCCACCGGCCACGGCATCGCGAGCGGGTCCTCCAGGAACAGACCCACATACCGCACCGTGCACATCTGGAGCGCGAACCGGAGCTGATGGTGCTCCGCAAAAACCTGTTGGCGGACCACGGCGACCACTGCTAACCTGCCGGAGGCCGTGCGAGAGAACGAGGAGGTGGTACCCGTGAACGCGATATCGACATGGGTGCTCCCCTCCGGGGTCACGGTCGGACGATAGGTCGTCCGGGAGCGCCGTTCAAGAGCACTCCCGAAAGGCACGACCATGCGATTCACTTCCGAACAGCGCCTCGACGACGGCGTCCTCGAACGCGATTTCACCCTCGGTGAGATCCCCGGCATCTTGTGGACGCCCGAATCCGGATCCGCACCGGCGCCGCTGATCCTGGTCGGCCACCCCGGCGGGCTGCAGCAGATGCGCCCCCGACTGGCCGCCCGGGCCCGGCACTACGCGGCGGAGTACGGCTTCGCCGCAGCCGCCATCGAGGTCCCCGGGGGCGGCGACCGGCCCCGTTTGGCCGCCGCCGAGCAGGCCCGCGCCGACCTGCGGCGGGCGATGGAGGCCGGCGAACCGGTCGACGAGATCGTCGACGCCCTCGTCCTCCCGGTGGTCGAAAAGGCGGTCCCGGAATGGCAGGCCACCTTGGACGCTCTCCTTTCGCTGCCGGAGATCGGCGGCCCGGTCGGGTATGAGGGGGGAGTGATCTCCGTCGGCATCCGGCTGGCGGTGGTCGAGCCGCGCATCTCGGCCGCCAATCTGTTCGCCGGGAGTTTCGTGCCCGCCACCTTGTTCGAGGAGGCCCGCCAGGTCACCATTCCGCTGCAGGTCCTGCTGCAGTGGGACGACGAAGGAAACGACCGGCAGGCGGCCCTGGACCTGTTCGACACCTTCGGCACCAAGGAGAAAACGCTGCATGCCAATCTCGGCGGGCACACCGGTGTCCCGTCGTTCGAGATCGACGCCGGAGCCCGGTTCTTCGCCCGGCACCTGAGCCAGCGCTAGCCGCCGGCCGGCCCCGCCGTCAGGCCGACAGACGGTAGACGGTAGGCGGTCGGTCAGGACGCCACCACCATCGAGGACAGGCCCCGGCCCTCCTCGATGGTGGTGGCCGGCGGATGCACAACCGCCCCGATCGCGGCGGTACCGGCCGGTCGGGGCGGCGCTCGGCCACCAGCGCCTCCATCGGCGGGGCCCACGCCGTGAGGCATTCGGCCCCTGCCCTGCGGATCGCCGGGCAGACGACCGACGACGACCGACTCGGCCACCATCGCCCAGGCCGGGCCGGGGTTGGCGGCCGGCAGCCGGCCGTCTGTGAACCGAGCGCGGCATGGAGCATCACGCCACGTTCCACACCGAACGCTGGTCACAGGCCGTAGTGATTACTACGCAGGGCTACTTGGGGTCTCATCGCAGCGTCCCGGGCCGCGGGTTCGCCGGCCCCGCCGGCCACAACGCTGCGATCGACATCGGTCGCGGGGCGGTGAGTCACGCCGCCGGCGGCGCGGCCTGACCCGTGCATGCCATGCACGGGTCAGGAGCTGCGAGCTCGGCCCTTCAGGGCCGAGAAGCTGACTTGCGGGCGGTGTCGAAAGCGTGTTCCACTGAGCCGTATGCGATGGGACGCGCCTTCCCTGCTCGCCGTGCCGCCCGATGCCAGGCCGCGGATCGAGCGCTCCGCGCTGGTCAGGGTGCACGGGGCGCTGACCTGCTACGAGGTGCAGGCGCGCGCCGCGCTGGAGCGCGCGCCCGAGGGGTGGAGCCTCAGCCCCTACCGGGGGTGTGCCCAGGGGTGCCGCTACTGCTCGGTGCGCCGGGGGCATCGCTACCTGGGGCTGGACGTCGGCGGTGACTTCGATTCGCGGATCGTGGTGCGTACCAACATCGTGCGGCGGTTGCGTGCGGAGCTGGCCTCGCGCTGGGACGGCGAGCATGTCACGGTCGGGGTGGGTGGTGACTGCTACCAGGGTGCCGAGGACATCTACCGGTTGATGCCCGGCCTGGTCACCGCGTTGCGTGAGGCCGGGGCGCCGTTCACCGTGCACACCAAGAGCCGGCTGATTTTGCGCGACGCCGATCTGCTGGCCGCCACTCCGGGAGCGGGGGTGGTCGTCTCGGTCGCCTTCGTCGACGACCGGATCCGCCGCAGTGTGGAGCCCGGTGCCCACAGCGCGCAAAAGCGTCTGGAGCTGGTGGCCGAGCTGAACGAGCGGGGGGTGGCGTGCGGGGTGGCGATGGCGCCGATCCTGCCGCTGCTGACCGACTCCCCCGACCAGCTCGCGGCCACCGTGCGCCGAATCGCCGACGCCGGGGCCGTCAGTCTGGTCCCGCACGTGCTGCGCCTGCCTGCGGGGGCCCGTGAGTGGTATCTGGCCTGGCTGGGTGAGCACCATCGGGCGCTGGTGCCCCGCTACGGTGAGCTGTACGCCAAGGGGGCCGAGGCCGAGGCCGGCTACGTGCGTCGCGTCACCGACCAGGTCCTGCAGTTGGCCGCCCGCTACGGCATGGGGCCGGTGCGGCCCGAGCAGCCCCTGCCGCTGGCACTGCCCCGCCAGGCCCAGCTCACCTTGCTCTAGCCTTCCCGGTGCGGGGTCAGAAGTGTTCCGGCGGGTCGGGGTGCAGTTCGCGCTGCTCCAGCGACCATGTGAGGTTCTCGCCGGCCGCCGGCGCCACCGTCGCGTCCGGGGTACGCGGTGGTGGCGGTGCGGGGTCGGCCGCGGGGTCAGGCCAGGGCGCTGCCCTTCTTCCACTGCGCGTACGGCATCTGCCAGAAGCCCCAGCCGTTGTTCCACTCCATCTCGCGGTTGGTGCCCGTGATGGTGATCACGTCGCCGCGCTGGACCTGGTTGTAGTACCACTTGGCCTGGTCGGGGCGGGAGTTGATGCAGCCGTGGCTGACGTTTTGGCGTCCCTGGGCCCAGACGTTGTTCAGCGCGTGCACGTACTCGCCGCTGTTGGAGAAGCGGACCGCGTGGTTGATCATCAGGTCGTAGTAGCCGGGATCGCCCTTCTTGCGGCCGGGGGAGATCATGCGTTCGGGGTTGGCCTTGCCCATCGCCAGGTGGACGCCACTGGTGGTGGTGTACTCGCGGGTGCTGGCGTTGCCCGCGCTGATCAGCATGGTCTGCACGACCTTGCCGTCACGCTTGACGATCATCTTGTGCTTGCGGGTGTCGACCGTGGCGATCTGGGCCGCCCCGATGTGGATGACCTTGGTCATGTCCTTGACGCCGTACATGTCCTTGCCGCCCTGGACGCCCTTGAGGCGGGCGGTGAAGGTCACCTTCTGGTGGGGCTGCCAGAATTTCGCGGTGCGGTAGATCACGGTCGTGTCGTTGATCCAGCGCCAGGCTCCCTGGGAGGGTTTCTCCGAGGTGACCTTCAGGGCCTTCTCCACCCCGGCCTTGTTGGCGACCTGCTGGTTGAAGGTGACGATGATCGGTGCCCCCACGCCGACCTTCTCCCCCTTGATCGCCGGGGTCACGTCCGCGACCTCGAGTTCGTGCTCGGGCTTGAGCGTCCGAAAGGAACTGCTGGCGGTCGTGCCGTCCACCGCGCGTGCCGAGACGGTGTAGTCGCTGGCGGGAATCATGGGGGTGGTGGAGGTCCACTTGGTGCGCTCGGCGTCGAAGTCGCCCTCCAGCACCTGGCCGCCGGTTTTGACGGTGACCTCCTCCAGCGCGCCGCTGGAGGCGCTGACGACGACCTTCCTGTTCGGGCGCACGGTCTTGCTGCCCTGGGCGGGGCTGATCTTTATCTCCGGCGCGGCCGGGGTGCTGGGCGCCTCGGCGCCCGGCCCGGCTGCGGGAGTCTTCGTGTCCGCCCCGGTAGAGCAGGCGGTGGCCAGCACCGCCGCGGTCACCAGGGCCAGAGCGGCCAGTGGCGTCCTGTGGCGTTCCACGGTCAGCACAATTTCTCTCCCCCACTACAGCAAACTGCCCTTAAAACACTAATAGGAGATGCATGGTGAATGAACATGGTTGCGACCGGTTTGGTAACATTTCGGTCTCTTCCTAAAGGAGGAAAAATCCTGACCAGGAGTCAGGAGTGGGCGGTACGGCGGGGCCCGAGCCCAAAAAAGGGAGACTTCGGCCGGCACCGAAACGTCCCGGGCCGATGATGGGCGTATGACGTTCGCTCCCCCGGTCCCGCTCGCCGCGCTGGCCGCCCTGCTCGCCGACGACACGCGCGCCAGGTTCTGCCTGGCGCTGCTGGACGGGCGCGCCTGGAGTGCCGGAGAGCTGGCCGCCCACGCCGGTGTGGCGGCCTCGACCGCCAGCGAGCACCTGTCGCGGCTCATCGGCGGCGGGCTGCTGGCCGAGGAGCGGCAGGGACGCCACCGGTACGTGCGCCTGGCCGGGCCGGACGTGGCCCAGCTCATCGAGGACCTGGCCGCCCACGCCCACACCGGCGCCGGCATGGGCGCGGGTGCGCGGCCGACCACGCTGCGCGCCGCGAGCGCCACCCGGGCGCTGGCGGCCGGGCGCACCTGCTACGACCACCTGGCCGGGCGGCTCGGGGTGACGATCACCGACGCGCTCCTCGCGCGCCGTCTGCTGCACCAGGACGCCGGTTTCGCGCTCAGCGACGCCGGGCTGTCATGGTTCGCCACCGAGCTGGGGGTCTGTTTGCCGGCCGGCGGGCGCCGCCTGCTGGCCCGGCCCTGCCTGGACTGGACCGAGCGCCGCCACCACCTGGCCGGCACCGCCGGGGCCGTACTCTGCGCGACCGCGCTGGAGCGCGGCTGGGTCGGCCGGATCGGCTCAGGACGCGCCCTGGCCGTCACCGCCGCCGGACGGGAGGCCCTGGCCCGCCTGCTGGGCGTCACCGGCCTGGCGGAAACCGCCCCCTAGGATCGGCGCAGGCGGTGGGTGAGGCTGGTGTGGCGGCGTCCGGCGCCGCGGGTGCGCACCGCCTGGGCCAGCGCGCGGCGGGAGCCGACGATGACGACGAGCTTCTTGGCCCGGGTGATCGCGGTGTAGATCAGGTTGCGCTGGAGCATCATCCACGCGCTGGTGGCCAGCGGGATCACCACCGCCGGGTACTCGCTGCCCTGGGAGCGGTGAATCGACACCGCGTAGGCGTGGGCCAGCTCGTCCAGTTCGTCGAAGGCGTACTCGACGTTCTCGTCCTCGTCGGTCAGCACGGTCAGCTTGTGCTCGTCGGGTTTGATGTCGACGATCAGGCCCACGGTGCCGTTGAACACCCCGGCGGCGCCCTTTTCGTAGTTGTTGCGCAGCTGGGTGACCTTGTCGCCGACCCGGAAGACCCGCCCGCCGTAGCGGCGCTCGGGCATGCCCTCGCGCGAGGGGGTCAGCGCCTCCTGCAGCGCCTGGTTGAGGTTGCCCGCCCCGGCCGCGCCCCGGTGCATCGGGGCCAGCACCTGCACGTCGCGGCGCGGGTTGAGGCCGAACTTGCGCGGGATGCGGTTGGTGACCACGTCCACGGTCAGCGCCGCGATCTCCTCGGGTTCCTCGCACGGGAACAGGAAGAAGTCGCTCATGCCCTCCAGGGCCGGGTGCAGGCCGGTGTTGACCCGGTGGGCGTTGACGACGACCCCCGACTCCTGGGCCTGGCGGAAGATGTGGGTCAGCCGTACCCGGGGGATCTCCTCCTCGGCGGCCAGCAGATCGCGCAGCACCTCGCCGGCGCCGACCGAGGGTAGTTGGTCGACGTCGCCCACAAAAAGCAGATGCGTGCCCGGGGCGATGGCCTTGACCAGCTTGTTGGCCAGCAGCAGGTCCAGCATCGAGGCCTCGTCGATCACGACCAGGTCGGCGTCCAGAGGGTTGTCGCGATCGAAGGTGGCGTCCCCGCCGGGGCGTAGCTGCAGCAGCCGGTGCACGGTGGTGGCCTCGTGGCCGGTCAGCTCCGCCAGGCGCTTGGCCGCCCTGCCGGTGGGGGCGGCCAGGATCACCTTGGCCTTCTTGGCCCGGGCCAGGGTGACGATGGAGCGCACGGTGAAGCTCTTGCCGCAGCCCGGGCCTCCGGTCAGCACCGCGACCTTCTGGGTCAGCGCCAGCCGCACCGAGTGGGCCTGTTCCTCGGCCAGGTCGGCGCCGGTCTGGGTGCGCAGCCATGTGAGCGCGACGTCCCAGTCGACGGAGCCGAAGACCCCCAGCCGGTCGTGCGCGCAGGTCAGCAGGGTGCGCAGGGAGCTCGCCAGGGACAGTTCGGCGCGGTGGAAGGGCACCAGGTAGACCGCGGGGACGGTGCCGTCGCCGACCGGGATGTCCTCGGCGACCACCCCCTCCTCGGCGATGAGTTCCTGCAGGCAGCGCGTGGTCAGCTCGGCGGCGACCTCCAGGATCTTCACCGCGTCGGCGACGAGGTTGGGCGCCGGAAGGTAGCAGTGGCCGTCGTCGGCGGCCTGGGAAAGGGTGTAGCGCAGGCCCGCCTTGACGCGTTCGGGGCTGTCGTGAGGGATGCCCACGGCCTGGGCGATGGTGTCGGCGGTCTTGAAACCGATGCCCCACACGTCGTCGGCCAGCCGGTAGGGTTCGCTTTTGACGACGGTGATGGAGTTGTCGCCGTACTGCTTGAAGATCCGGACCGCGATCGAGGTGGACACACCGACCCCCTGCAGGAAGATCATCACCTCTTTGATGATCTTCTGTTCCTCCCAGGCGACGCCGATCATCTTGGTCCGTTTGGGGCCGAGGCCGGGGACCTCGGCCAGCCGCTCGGGGGTGGTCTCGATGACCTCCAGGGTCTCGACGCCGAAGTGCTCGACGATCCGGTCGGCCATCCTCGGCCCGATGCCCTTGATCAGCCCGGAGCCCAGGTAGCGCCGGATGCCCTGCACGGTGGCGGGCAGCACGGTGGCGTACGACCACACCTCGAACTGCTTGCCGTACTTGGGGTGGGAGGTCCAGCGCCCGGTCAGCCGCAGTGACTCGCCGGGCTGGGCTCCCAGCAGCGGCCCGACCACGGTCAGCAGGTCGCTGGAGCGGTCTATGGCCACCCTGGCGATGGTGTAGCCGCTCTCCTCGTTGGCGTAGGTGATGCGTTCGAGCACGGCCTCCAGCACGCTGCCGGGAGTGGGGGGCGCCGGAGGGGTGGTCATGGCGGGTATTGTGCCGCAGCCGGCCTCCGGCTCCAAGCCGGGCTCACCCGGTGACGGCCGCCCCCGCCCGTGCCCCCGACCCGCCTGCCTCGCGGCGCGGGATCGCAGGGTGCGAGGTTTCACCGGGTTCGCCGGGCCCGGTACGCGGGCGGGCGGGGCGAGCCGCGGACACGCCGGCCTCTCCTGCCCTCTTCGCGGGCCAGAAGGGCACCGTGTGTGATGGAGTCTCTCCGATCCGTAACGGCTTTGCCGCCGAAGTCCGGGGCGCATGGCACCCGGCTGCGAAGGAGAGGCACATGCGAAGGACACTCACCGCCCTGATGATGGCGCTGGGCACGGTGGCGACGGCCGGCGCCGCGGCGCCGCCGGCCGCCGGGCGGCCCGGCATCGAGGTCATCGGGCTGACCGGCGACCAGCGTCTGGTGGGTTTTGCGATCCGCTCCCCGGTCGTACGCGTGATCTGGGCAGGGTCCGCGGGCTCGACGGCGACACCCGGCTGGTGGGCATCGACTACCGCGTGCAGAACGGCAGGCTGTACGGCGTCGGAGAGCGCGGCGGCGTCTACACGCTCAGCGGCCCGGCCAGGGCGGTCAAGGTCTCCCAGCTGACCGTGGCGCTGAAGGGCTACCACTTCGGCGTCGACTTCAGTCCTGCGGCCAACCGGCTGCGGGTGATCAGCGACACCGGGCAGAACCTGCGGCACAACCTCGACGACCCCACGGGCGGCCCGGCCGCCGGGCAGACCGTGGCCGACCGTACGCTGACCCTCCCGCCCGTCCCGCCCGCCGTGGCGGGAACGGTCGCGACCGGTGTGTCGGGCGCCGGATACACCAACAACGACCTCAGCCCGGACACCGCCACGACGCTCTTCGGCGTGAACACCGCCACCGGCCAGGTGAGCCTGCAGTCGCCCGCGGGGGCGGGCACCCTGGTGCAGACCGGCAGCCTGCGGGTGGCCGCGAGCGGCGCGGCGGGTTTCGACGTCTACAGCTCGCTGCGCGACGGGGTCACCGTCTCCAACAGCGCCTTCGCGGCGCTGAAGGTCGCCGGCCGCTACGGGTTCTACGGGATCAACCTGCTCACCGGTGCCGTCAACTACAACTACGGTGCCTTTCCCGCCGACCGCCAGGTCCTCGACATCGCCATCCGGCTCGACCGCGGCTGAGTTCGATCTCGGTCGCGGTGCGGCCCCGGGCCTCGTCGCCGGCTCCGGGGTCGAGTTGAGGGACGTGCGCTACCGGGGCAGGCTCGCGCCGCGCCGGGCGCACGTGCCTCAACGTCCAGTACGAGGAGGACGGCGTCACCGACCGCGACCGGCGCCGATCCGGTGGGCCGGGGAAGGTGGATCTGCCCCGGTGAGCACGGCGACCCCGCAGAGCCCTGCGGTGTCGCCGGCCTGGCGACCCCGGCTCCGGCAACCGGGCGATGCTGAAGCGCCTCGTCAACGGCGAGAGCGTCAGCGTCACCAACGTCGTCGTCTGGCAGGCCGGGCACTTTGGGCACGACCAGAACGAGCCCGACCTCAGCGCACGTAGACGTTGGGCCTGGGCGGGGCCGACATGCCCGAGCCGATGAAGAAGCTCGGGTGCGGTGGCTGGTTGTAGGCGGTGTTCTGCCAGGCGATCGCGGTGCGGTACTGGGTGTCGTGCATCAGGGTGTGGATCCGCCGGTCGGTGACGGCGGTGGTGGTGTGGATCCGCAGCGCGGTGTTGTCGGAGGTGGCCCAGATGACCTCCTCGCGCCAGTCGCCCAGCAGGTCCCCCGAGAGTGCCGGGGTGGCCTTGGTGCCGTTGTTGGAGTGCACCCCACTGGCGGTCAGCAGGCGGCTCTCACCGCTCGTGCCGTACTTGTCGATCTTGGTGGCGTCCAGCAGTTCCCGTACCGGGTCGGCGTCCCACCAGGCCAGGAAGTTCGTCGAGGAGGGTTTGCGGCCCACGATCTGGCCGGAGGTGTTGAAGATGCCGTCCCCGCCGGAGGCCGACCACGACTCGGCTCCGGCGCTGCCGGACCAGATGTCGGCCGACACGCCCCGGCCGTTGTCGCCGCTTGCGCCGGTCTGCCACAGGATCTGCCCGGTGCGGGCGTCGGCCATCCACGAGCTGGGCTTGGCGGCATCCTCGTCGACCTTGAACACCTCCAGGCCGCTCCTTGCCGGGTTGAGGTCGCCGACGTGCAACGCGTCCCCGTGACCGAGGCCGGTGTTCCACAGGACCGTGCCGTTGTCGTTGAGGGTCATCGCCCCGTAGACGATCTCATCCTTGCCGTCGGCGTCGACGTCGGCGACCGAGAGCTGATGGTTGCCCTGCCCGGTGTAGGCCGATCCCGCGCTGTTGGAGTCGAACTTCCAGCGCTGGGTCAGGGAGCCGTTACGAAAGTCCCAGGCCGCCACGACGGTACGGGTGTAGTAGCCGCGGGCCATGATCAGGCTAGGCCGGGTGCCGTCCAGGTAGGCGGTCCCGGCCAGGAACCGGTCGACGCGGTTGCCGTAGGAGTCGCCCCAGGCCGAGACCGTGCCGCGGGGCGGGTCGTAGTTGACCGTGGACAGCGCCGCGCCGTTCTGCCCGTTGAATATGGTCAAGTACTCGGGGCCGGACAGGATGTATCCGGAGGAGTTGCGGTGGTCGGCGGAGGAGTTGCCGATCACGGTGCCGGTGCCGTCCACCGTGCCGTCGGCGGTCTTCGTCGCGACCTCGGCCCGGCCGTCACCGTCGTAGTCGTAGACCTGGAACTGCGTGTAGTGCGCGCCCGCGCGGATGTTGCGCCCGAGGTTGATGCGCCACATCCGTCCGCCTCCCAGCCGGTAGGCGTCGAGGTAGACGTTGCCGGTGTAGCCGGACTGGGAGTTGTCCTTGGCGTTGGTGGGCTCCCACTTGAGGATCACCTCGTAGCGGCCGTCGCCGTCGAGGTCGCCCACGCTGGCGTCGTTGGCGGCGTAGGTGTAGGCGACGCCGTCGGGTGTGGTCCCGCCGGAGGGGGGCTGGATCGCCACGTCGAGGTAGTTGCCGCCGGAAAAGCGCAGGGAGGATTCGGAGGCGGCCTGCTCGGTGCCGCCGGCCACCGCTCGCACGGTGTAGGAGGCGTCGGCCGCGGCGCCGGGGTCGAAGTAGTTGGTGGAGGCGGTGATGGGTGAGGCGTTCACCTTGGTCGAGCCCCGGTAGAGGTTGAAGGCCACGTCCGCCGGGTCGGTGCCCAGCAGGCGCCAGGCGACGAAGTTGCCGCTGCCGGAACGGGCGCTGATCAGCCCGCGGTCGAGGTCCTCGACCTGCCGGGCGCCGGCGGAGGACGTAGGGGTCACCGTCGGGGTGGGAGTGGCAGTGGGAGTAGTGGGAGTCGGTGTTGGGGTCGGGCCGGTCGGGCCGGTGCAGGCGACGCCGTTGAGCGTGAACACCGTCGGCGCCGGGTTCGCGGAGTTGTTCCAGGAGGCGTTGAAACCAAAGGAGACGGTGGCGCCGGTGGTGATCGCGGCGTTGTAGCCGGCGTCGGTGGCGCTGACCTGGGCGCCGCTCTGGGTGACGGTGGAGTTCCAGGCCTGGCTCACCTGCTGTCCGGCGGCGAAACTCCAGTTCAGGGTCCAGCCGCTGAGGGGGTCACCGAGGTTGGTGAGCGCCACGTTGCCGGTGAAGCCTCCCGACCACTGGGTGGACACCGAGTAGTCGACGCGGCAGCCGGTCGCCGCGGCATGGGCGACCAGGACCGGTGCCAGGCTCGCGGCGAGCGCGAGCGCGGCCGCCGAGCAGATCAACGGTGGTGATGATCGGGACATGCTCTCCCCCTGTGGTTGAGCGGGCACGAGTTCGGAAAGCGCTTTCAGAACTTTCATCACATACCGAAAATCCCCTCCTGGAGCCATCGGGGGATGGGGTGGCCTCGGTGCTCGAAGAGGTTCCGGCGCCCTCCGCATCCCTTTCCACCTGCGGTTACCAGGCGCGGGCGAGACGCGATCGGGCGCCCCTGCGCCCGGTGGGGAGTGAAACTTTCACCCGTGTGCTCATAGGCTCTGCGGGAATTCGTGACTCGGTCGTGAGTGGATGTCCGCGACGGATCGGAATTTTCATCGCCGACCTGGGTGCCGACTTCCCGCCGGGCGCGTCGGCCGGGGCACCCGAGCACATGGCTGGTACGGCAAGGCTTCTGTGACCGGTACCGGGCATCCAGGCGGGGTGCCGGCCGAAGACTCCGCCGGCCTGCGCGTCATGTACCGTCGCCTCTGACCTCTCACATCTGGTACGTCCCCTTCGTGCCCTGTTTCCGGCGAGGCCGATGCTCTCCCTTGACGCCGTCCAGTGGGTGATACTGCTGGCCGCCCTGTTCCTTGTGGGCTTCTCCAAGACCGGCGTCTCCGGAGCGGGGACGGTGGCGATCGCCCTGTTCGCGCTCGTGCTGCCGACCAGGCAGTCCACGGGCACGTTGCTGCCGCTACTGCTCGTCGGCGACGTGGTCGCGGTGTTCTCCTACCGCCGCCATGCCGACTGGCCCAGGCTGATCAGGCTCTTTCCATGGGTCGCCCTGGGCGTGGTGGCCGGCGCGTTCGTGGTGCGCCGGGTCGACGACGCGCAGATGAGACGGCTGATCGGCGTGATCCTGGTGGTGATCGTCGTCGTGCATCTGTGGAACCGGCGCCGGGCGCAGGAGGACTCCCTGGCCCACCGCCGCCCCGTGGCGGCCCTGGCGGGCGTCCTGGCCGGCTTCGCCACCATGACGGCCAACGCCGCGGGGCCCGTCATGGCCGTCTATCTTCTGGCGGCGGGCCTGCCGATGCTGGGCTTCCTGGGGACCAGCGCGTGGTTCTTCCTGACGATCAACACCTTCAAGGTGCCGTTCAGCGTCGCGCTCGGCCTGATCACTCCGGCCACCCTCCTCTTCGCCGCGCTGGGTGCCCCGGCGGTGCTGGCCGGGGCCGCGGCCGGGCGTGCCGTGATCGGCCGGATCGACCGGACGCTCTTCGAACGCATCACGCTGGGGCTTACCCTGCTCGCCGCGGTGCGCCTGCTGCTCTGACGTCCTCTCCGCGGCGCCCCTCTCCAAGAGGGCACGGTGGGGACACGGGGTCAGCCGCGCCGCCGTGCGAACCGCGCTGGCCGACCTGCTACCCGATCGGCCTGACCCGATCGCCTGACGTGCGGCTCGGCCCTTAGCGCCAATACCCGGGCCGGATCTTCCTGGTGCCCCTTTCTGCCGTGGAGGAGGGCGGGCGTGGCCCGGCCTTCCCTCGGCGCTGGTGTTCAGAGGGGGTTCGTGGGAGACAGAGAGATCGCGACGCGGACGACCAGGAAGCGGGGTGTCGTTGAGGCTCGTGTCACCAGGTACACAGGAGCCTTACGACTCCCCGAAGCGCAGCGGGGTCGGCCAGCTGGTCATCGCGGTGGACACCAGGGGGCCGCACTCGGCGCCCCCGGGGGTTCTACTCGCTGAACTCGGTCACGGAAAACGCCTTGTCCAGTTGGCCGGCGGCCAGGTCGTCGTGGCGGATCACAAAACTCCCGTAATAGAACTCGTCGGCCACGAGAAAGCGGGCGAGCGACATCCACTCACTTGTCAGCAGGTGCTTCTCCCTCTCCACCTGGGAATACCATTTCGCCATCGGGATGACGATCTCGCCGGCCTTCTCGCGCCCCGTGAGGGTCTGCTCCGCAATGCTCGTGATCACCTCATCGTCGACATACCCGCCGATGTAGGCGCTGGCGAGCCCTTCGTCAGGCGGCCAGAGGTCGTAGGCCAGAGCGCGGAGTTCGCCCAGGTGCGGCACGTCACGCTCCAGGTCACGGGCCAGCTGCTGCTGGAAGGGCGACAGGTCTTCCTCGTCCTCGTCCTCGTCCTCGTCGTGCGTCGCGAACCAATCAGGCAGCTCCGCGAGGAGCGTGGCGCTGAGGTCGTACTGCTTGCCGACGAACAAGGCCGCTCACGACTGGACGGCTTGGGAGGGGGTTCCCGTAGTTCTCAGGAAATTTCGGGCGGATATGGCTGAGTAGGCTTCTGAGCTGGGGATCTTGGGGGGGCTGGCTGGAAAGGTGCCCACCGCACCGCCGGTGGCGGTGGCTCGGTTGGCCGACCAGTTGGGTGTCGACCCCGTCGAGCTGCGGTCCTACGGCCGGCGGGCGAAGACCCGCACCGAACACCTGCGTCTGGTCGCGCAGTACCTGGGGTGGCGCCCGCCGTTGACGCTGGAGCTCAAGGAGCTCGACGAGTTCCTGCTCGCACGAGCGATGGAGCACGACTCGCCGACGCTGCTGTTCCGGCTGGCGTGCGAGTACCTGATCTCCGCGCGGGTGATCCGGCCTGGACCGGTGATCGTGGTCAAGCGGGTCGCGCACGCCCGCGAGGAAGCGCAGCGGGAGACGTTCGCCCGGCTGGCGCACGAGTTCACCGACGTTCGGTGCGCCGCACTGGACGGGCTGCTGGTCACCGACCCCGAGGTCAAGACCACACGACTGCGGTGGCTGGCCACCGGCCCGGTCGAGGCCTCCCCGGCCACGGTGAAGGCGACTGCGCACCGGCGATGTGTACGTGTGCGGCCGCTGGTCGCCGAGCGAGATGCCCAGCGTCTCGCTCACACTCCTGCTCGCGCACGCGAGCGCGTCAGCGCTACCGCAACGCCTCTGCGAAAGCAGACAGCCGCTGTTGCAGGTGGCCGGGGAAGGCCTTCCCGTCCGACGGCAGCGGCGGTCGGGGAGGGTTGGCCATGGGGGCGCCCCTGCCCGTGCGAGGGTGAAGTCGAGATCCGGTGGGTGGTGCTCGAGCCCGCCGGGTACGCCGTGCTGCGTCCGGAACCCGGGGGACTATCTACGGACGCAGATCGCGCACCGATTAGGTTTCCGCGCCGCGCCCGTCTGTACGTGTGAGATCGACTCACGAGAGGTTGGCATGATGCGGAAACTGATCTTCGGCATGAACGTGACCCTGGACGGCTACATCGCCGCGCCCGGCGACGACCTCGGCTGGAGCGTACCGAGCGACGAGCTGTTCCAGTGGTGGTCCGACCGGGTGGGGGCGACCGGCCTGGCGCTGTACGGGCGCAAACTGTGGGAGACGATGAGCTCCCACTGGCCGACCGCCGACCAGCAGCCTGGCGCTACCCCGGCGGAGATCGAGTTCGCCCGCCGCTGGCGGGACATGCCGAAGGCGGTGTTCTCCTCGACGACCAGTACGGTCGACTGGAACACCCGCCTGGTCACCGGCGACGCGGTCGCCGAGATCACCCGGCTCAAGGCCGAGGACGGCGGCCCGATGGACATCTGCGGCGCCACGCTCGCCGGGGCGGCCATGCGGGCCGGGCTGATCGACGAGTACGTGCTGGTCACCCACCCGGTCCTGGTGGGCGGCGGCACGCCGTTCTTCACGGTCCTGGACAGCTGGGTGAACCTGACCCTGGTGGAGACGCGGACGTTTCCCGGCGGCGTGGTGCTGACCCGACACGAGACGAGACGATGAGCACGGGCCAGATGCTCGGCTCGTGAGGCCAGGTCGAAATCCTTCCTGGCGTGCTCACCGTGACCCTCGGCTATGAGGGAACCTTCCCTGGGCCCTTCCTCGCGTTCCGAGTGAGCTGTTGACCGGCGTGCTGGAGATGAGGGACGACGGCATCGTTGATCGTGACGATGTTCTTCGGGCATGAAGATGCCCCGCCGGCAACGCCGGCGGGGCGGTGGTGCTCGCGTTGCCGCGTTGGTGTTCAGCTGGTCGGGATGCTCATTGCGCGGTGACTTCGGTGACGGCGGCCCGTGCGCTGGACTCGTCGACGATGGGGCCTTCGTCTGATGACAGTGTCGGGGGCAGGCCCAGCCATGGTTTGTCGGTGGCGTCGAATCCGGTGAGCTCGGCGATCTTCCTGTCGACGATGTGCAGGACCGCGATGGTAAACAGCCGGTACTCCGGGTCGTCGGGGGTGCGGAGGTACAGCGCGGCGGCAGGCATGCGGTTGACCGTCGTGGTGATACAGCGCCAGTCGTCGTGGCCACGCTGGAAGAGCCCACCGGAGACCCAGCCGTCCACCGCGTCCTTGGCCGTGATGACCGAGGTTCCCGGCTCGGGCAGCATCGCGAAGCGCAGGTCGTCGCGCAGCAGGGACATCAGCCCGTCGAGGTCGTTGCGCTCATGGGCGTCGATATACGACTTCACCACGCCACGCTCGTCATTCGACAGCTCGTGGGTGGCGGGTCTCCGCCAGTCGAGGCGGCGGTCGGGTAGCTGCTCGCGCATCGTCACGCGCGCCCGCTGCAGTGCGCTGGTCACCGATGCGACGGTCAGCTCGAGGGCGTCGGCGGCCTTCGACGCCGGCCAGCCGAGGACGTCGCGCAGGATGAACACCGCCCGCTGCCGCGGCGGCAGGTGCTGGACGGCGACGATGAACGCCAGCTCGATCGTCTCCCGCGCCACCACCGATTCCTGCGGGTCCTCGGGGAGCATCCGGTCGGGGTAGGGCTGCAGGTACAGCACCTCGGAGCCGGGGTCCGGCAGCTCGGATGGTACGGGTGTGCGGTCGTTGCGCTTCTCCAGGAAGTCGAGGCAGGCGTTCGTCGCGATCCGGTACAGCCAGGTCCGCAGGGCCGCGTGGCCCTTGAACGACTCCCGCTTGTTCCACGCTCGCAGGAACGTCTCCTGCGTCAGGTCCTGGGCATCCTCGTAGTTCGCGAGCATCCGGTAGCAGTGCACCTGCAGCTCACGCCGGTGGCGCTCCGTGAGAAGTGCGAACCTCGCCGTGTCGTCTGAGCGGACCGCAGCGAGGAACGTGGCCTCGTCGGCGCCCAGCGGTCTGGTGTCGGTCATGGTCATCAATCCTTCCACCGGTGCGAGGGGCTACCAGAACTGACGACGTGGCGGAGGATTTCTGATCGGTGAAGCCGCTGACACCAGGCCGTTCGTCAGGCCGGGTGGGTCGGGTCGATACAGGGGACGTGCTCCGGGTCGGGCACACCCTCGATGTCGAGGTGGGGTCCCCGTAGTACCCCACAGCTTCGCGTCGTTGTCCGGTGGCGTGTTTGCCCGCTCGACGAAGCCCGCGGCCTGCTGTTCAGCGTCAGCGGCTCCGGCGGCACCCTCAGGTGCGCGAGCGCCTGTTCGTGCAGCCGTGCGTCGATGGGCGCCGTCGTACGCTGAGGTCATAGTGATCACGTTTCCTGTCGACGGGCCTCGGCGTGTCAGATAATCCCGCATTATCTGACAAATTGGAGGATCGCTCCTGGGGCGACGTCCCCGGCGGCGACACTCCTTTATGCGTGTTGTCTGACAGCTGAGGGAAGCGGGGTCCCGATGGCCACCGAAAGGAAGACGACCTGCTCTACGACATCGGCACCGCCCGGATGCCCGGCCGGCTCCTCGGCCGCCGCCGCACCGGGCCGGTGTTCCTGTCCACCCGCCGCGCACCCGAGGACGGCACCGCGCGCTCCGGGGAGTTCGACAAGAGCAGTCGACGGCGCCGGATGACCTACCGCACCACCGAACGACACCTTGGCACCGCTACCAGTGGCTGGGACCTGCGCGATCTACGCCACTCCCGGCTCACCCACGCCAAAGAGGACGGCGCCCCCGAGGCCGACCTGATGAACCTCCGTCCGTATCCGCGCCCACTACTTCTCCAACGCCGCCCGGCTGGAGGAAGGCGTACTGCTGCGCGACGCGCACAAACTGGCCGGCATCCCCGGCGTGCTCATCCACGGTCGCTTCGACCTGGGCTCGCCGCTGGAGAACGCCTGGCAACTGGCCCAGCCCTGGCCCGGCGCGCGGCTCGTCGTGGTGGAGAACTCCGGGCATACTGGCAGCACCACCATGGCCACGGCGATTTCCGCCGCCTTGGATGGCTTCGCGAGCTAGACGAATGAGTCTGATGTGATCAGTCGTTGTCGATGAGGTTGAGGCCGTGGTTGAGGTGGGCATGGAACGTGGGCCGGGCGCCGGTCGGACCGCTCAGGACGAACTCGTAGGCGGCGTCGTCAGGGTCGTCGGGGTCCAAGAGGTGTCCGCGGACTTCCACTTCGTACCAGCCGGGTGGTACGGAAATGCGACGATGCCGGGGATCGTCGGGCGTCCACTTCGTGAGGTAGCCCAGGCCACACAGCAGCAGCTCTTCTGACCGGACGTGCAGAACCCACCCGGCGGATGTCACCTTGGGGTCCTGCCACGGTGAAGGGCTCTGGGCGTGGCGTACGAGCACGGTGTAGAAGCCGGGATCGATGTTCTGCGCGGGAATCGCGATGCCGTCACGTACGACCTGATCGCCCTGCTCACTCGTGCTGAACAGCTGCAGCAGATTCCTGCCGACGGGGCTGCTGGCACCGACCTCGTCGAGCCCTGTGGCATCGAGCAGCACGAAGCCGAAGAGCTCGGGAAAGCACCCTTTGAACCGCGCGGTGGGAAACGTCATGGCCGAACAGTAACGAGTCGCGCCTGCACGCAGCCTCCCGCGGAGCAAGGTACGGCCCGGGTTTCGCCCTCGCCCTTGCCCCTCGCAGGAAACGGTCTGGCTTCCCGGTCCGGTCACGGAAAAGGGGCGAGGGCCTCGATGATCCGTTTGTGACGACGGACCTTGAGACCCTCTTGACCGCACTGTATGTGAAGATCGACGACGAGATCGGAGGAACGCGGTGGATGGGACGACCGCCCCTGCTCAGCGACTCCGAACTCGTCTGCCTGGCCGTGTCCCAGGCCCTGCTCGGCTTCCACTCCGAGGCGCGTTGGCTGCGCTTCGCCCGCGAGCGCCTGGCCGCCCTGTTCCCGTACCTTCCACAGCGGTCTGGGTACAACAAGCGCCTACGCGCGGCGTTGCCGCTGGTCCAGCGTATGATCCGGGAGCTGGCAACGGACAGCGACTTCTGGACGGACACCGTGTGGATCACGGACTCCACCCCGGTGCGCTGCGGCATGTCGCGCCTGACCGTGCAGCACTCGAACACCGCCACCCCGAGCGGAGGCCTGCGCCCCGGCGCACAACGGCCGGCTCCGGTCGGCGGCGCGCCGATGTCGAAGTCGACGCGATCGCCGCCAAGTACGCCTCCGCTCCCCTGCCGCCGGGCGGTATCGTCACCGACGCCGACCACCCGGTCGCCGGCCTGGCCCTGGAGATGATCGTCGCCGCGCTGGCGTCCGGGACACTGACCATCGGCCGCGAACGCGTCCGGTGTGCGCCGGACGCGGGCGCATGACCGGTACCGCGGGCCATGCCTGCCGGGCCTGCGGAAACGCGGCCGCCCGCGCCCACGTCGCCGAGCACCTGGTCGCCGAGCGCGACCCGGCCCGGCCTGTGGTCGACGGCGAGGACATCCACGCCTTTCGGTGGCACGCCCCGCTGCAGTTGTGCAACGCCGCGGGCAACGTGCCGGCACGGCTGATCCTGTCGCGCACCCATGCGTACGGCATCGACCTGGAGGCGGTGGGCCTGCCGGGCCCAAGGAAGGTCGGGGGTCATCGTCCTGGTGGCCAGCGCCACCGGCGGCAGAATGCGGCGCAACGGCACCGCGACAGTCGCCGCGGGGCCGGGCTTCGACTCCACCACCCTGAGGCCCACGGGTACGACTCAGGAAACAGCCCCTGAGTTCCCGGGGGCCCCTGCCGGCTCCGGCCGCGCTGCTGCGGCCTGGGAGCTGCGACATCCGTTCGGGGCCGTGGCCTTCACCGCGGACAGTAGGAGGTCGATGCCGAAGGAGTAGTAGGCGTCGAGGTCAGGGGGGGTGGAGAGGGTGGCGGCGAAGGCGGCCAGGTGGGGGTAACGACCGGGAGGCAGGCGTTCCAGGTCGAGGCGATGTTGCCGCCTGAGCTCCATGGCCTCCTCTTCGTCGCCTCCCACGCCGCCGGGCTGGCAGGACACCATCGCCGCGGCCCCCAGGAGCAGGTAGGTGGCCACCTGGTCGGCTTCCTGGAGCGTGAACCCGGCCTCGGTGAGCAGCCCGATCGCGGTGTCGGTGGCCCGGCGGTATTCCTCGGCCGCGCTCTTGTCGATCATCGGCAGCAGGGTGGACAGATACGGGTGTGCGCGAGTCTGCTCCACCAGCGCGGTGATCATCGCGCGCAGACGCCGGCTCCAGGGCCGGCTCGGGTCCACATCGGCGACGAGCGCCGCGAGCAGGTGGTCGGCGAGCGCGGAGAGCAGCTCGTCCTTGTTCTTGACATGCCAGTACAGCGCTGTCGGCGTGACGCCGAGTTCGGCGGCGAGCCGGCGGATGGTCACCGCCTGAAGCCCGTCGGTGTCGGCGAGCTTCAACGCCTGCTCAATGACGGCCTGGCGGGTCAGTTTCTCGGGAGCCACTTGACAACCATACTCGGCACAGGATCTTCTAAGCAACGTACATGTACAACGTTCATGAACGATGTACAGGGCAGTTCGGTAGCTGATTAGGCGACCGTTTCCGCTGGCAGGCACGCATCGCGGTCATCCCGGCAAGACCGGATCCACAAGGAGGCGCCAGACATGAGACACAACGAGAGGGCCGGACCCACCCGCCTGCACCGCTTGGACCACTGGCTGTATCGCGGCGGTCGGCCCAACCGCCTGGCGCGGGCGATCAACCGGGTCTGGGCCACCGTGTTCGCGGCCGGGGTGCTGCAGCCGGACCGGATGGTGACCCTGCAGGTGCCGGGCCGGCGTACCGGCCGCGTCATCTCCTTCCCCCTGGTCGTCGCGGACCACCAGGGCGAGCGCTACCTGGTGGCGATGCTCGGCCACAACACCAACTGGGTGCACAACGTCCGCGCGGCCGAAGGGCGGGCGATGCTGCGGCACGGCCGCAGCGAGGCGGTGCGCCTGGACGAAGTCGACCTCGAAGCCCGTGCGCCCATCCTGCGCCGCTACCTGACCCGCTCGCCGGGAGGTCGCACCCACATCCCGGTGGACCCACAGGCGCCCTTGGAGGAGTTCGAGCAGATCGCCGCGCACTACCCGGTCTTCCGCATCACGCCCGACCGGTCGGCCTCCCCGCCCGGTTCCGGCCGATAGCCCTGCCCCGTCCCACGCGCCCCCCGCGCCACACCGGAACCCACTGTCGTGCGCGAGCCTCGTAGGGGGCGGCCGGTCGGGTCGCCGGGCGTAGGTGTGTCCGGTTGGCGGCAATGCCGTGACCTCCTGAAACACCAGCTCCGGACTCTTGCCGGGCAACACGTTCCTGGCGGGCGGCACGGCAGCGGTCAGCCCTGCTTCGGCCTGTGCCATCGCTGGTCGGCGAGGAACCAGGCCCTCTCCCACTCGGCGTCACGGTAGCGGTTCAGCAGCACCCGGAGGCCGACCAGGAAGACCAGCAGGGCCATCGAGACACACACCATCACTCCGATCGCGGTGAACACGGCGACCGTGACCGTCTCCACGCGGCTCTGCGGAGGATCGGTGGGCCTGCCCGCGGCGTCCAACCAGATCTCAATACGCGAGCCGGCCGGTACCGCCTGGGGAAGCACGACCTGGCCGGTGCGCGGGGGCCCGTTCGCCGGCCTCCAGCGCACCGTGCGCGCCTGCCCACCAAGGCTGGGATCCGCCGGGCGGGCCGTGTCCACGACCTCGGCGGCGACCGCCCGCCGGTAGGGAGCGGTGAGCTCGGCCCGCAGGCCGTCCTGGTAGGCCTGCCGGCCGAGCCCGACCGCCGGCCACAGCCCGGCGACGAAAAGCAGCAGGCTCACCAGCACTGCGACTGTCTCGATCCGGTCCGAGCGTCTGCGCAACGGGTTGCCGTCGAACCGATGCAGGCGCAGACGGCACCGGATCCGGTAGCCGAAGGAACTCATCGGGTCACCTCCCCCGTGGTGTTGCCTCCACCGTGTGACATGCGCCCCCGGCATACCAGGGTCCTTGGCTGGTTGCGGTCAGAGCCGAAGGTCCCTCTTCCGGCCAGAGCGGGCGCCGCCGGGCGGTCGGCCGCAGCCTCCGCCTGGCTCGTCCTTCCCGGTCACGAGGGGGCTCCAGGTGTCGGTCTGCGGGGCGGGCCCGGTGGAGTAACGGTTGGAGCGGCAGGGTGAGGACGCCGTGATCCTGTTCCACGGAGGGCACATGCGCGCCGATCTCCCACTTGGGGAGGAGGTGTTCCTCGATTTGGGCTGATGAGCGATCGCGACTGCTGGGCGTGGTCGGCCTCCAGGATCTGACCCGCGGCTGAAACCGCTCCACCGGTACGGTGACCGGCGCCCGCAGCAGGACATCGACGACCAGGCCGGGGTACATACTGATCAGCGCGAGCTGTACCCGGCGATCACTCAGGCGGAACCCTCCAGGCCCGGGCGGCACTAACCTGGGGGAACTTCGTGTCGTGTCGGGGAGGATTCATCTCATGTCGGCGGTTTTGGAGAGTACGGCTCGCGCGCTGCTGCGCAGGGTCGCGGTGGAGCAGTCCCAGGGGCGCCTGCCCTCGCTGACCGCCGCGGTGGTGCGCGACGGGGGGCTCGCCTGGTTCGGTGCGCGAGGCCGGGTGGAGGGGGCCGTCCCCACCCCCCTCACCCAGTACCGCATCGGCTCGATCACCAAGAGCCTGGTCGCGGTCGTGGTCATGCGCCTGCGCGACGAGGGGAGGGTGGATCTGCTCGACCCGGTCTCCAAGCACGTCCCCGGTCTCGGGATCGGCGTCGGTGAGGTGACCGTCGCCCAGTTGCTGTCGCACACCTCCGGGCTCAGCGCCGAGTCACCGGGCCAGTGGTGGGAGCGGACCCCGGGCATGCCGGCCGAGGAACTGGTCGCCGCGCTCGGGTCCGACGCCGCCAAGCACCGTCCCGGGCGCCGCTACCACTACTCCAACGTGGGTTTCGCCCTGCTGGGCGAGCTGGTGGCCCGCCATCGTGGCGTGAGCTGGGCGCAGGCCGTGGACGAGGAGATCCTGCGGCCGCTGGGCATGCGCGACACCACGCCCCGGCCGCGCGCGCCACACGCGTGCGGCTACGCCGTACACCCCTGGGCGGACGTACTGCTGCCCGAGCCCGAGCATGACGCGGTCGCCATGGCTCCCGCCGGGCAGCTGTGGTCCACCCCCGCCGATCTTGCCCGGTGGGCGGCGTTCGTGGCCGGCGACACCGGCGACGTGCTCGCCCCGGCCACCCTGGCCGAGATGCGCGAACCCGCGACCGTCGACGACGGCGACGCCTGGACCGGCGGATACGGTCTGGGACTGCAGCTGACCCGCGCGAACGGCCGCCGCCTGGCCGGCCACACCGGTTCCATGCCGGGCTTCCTGGCCACGGTGTGGGCCGATCCGTCCGACAGGGTCGGCGTGCTGTTCATGGCCAACTCCACCTCGGGTGTCGGCCGCGGCCTGCTGACCGACCTGCTGGCGATCCTCGACCAGCACGAGCCACGCCTGCCCGAGGAGTGGGTGCCCGTCGCCGACAGCGCGGGCCTGCTGGAGCTGACCGGCCCGTGGTACTGGGGGCCCAGCGCGTACGTGCTGCGGCTGCTGCCCGAAGGCGGTGTCTGTCTCGACCCGGTCGGTGGCACCGGCCGGGCCTCCCGGTTCGCCGCCCAGGCCGACGGGACCTGGCTGGGACTGGACGGCTACTACGCGGGTGAGACCCTGCGCGTGGTCCGCGGGCCCGACGGCTCACCCAGCCACCTGGATCTCAACACCTTCGTCTTCACCCGCACCCCCTACGATCCGCGGGCGGAGGTGCCCGGCGGGGTGGACGAGGGCGGCTGGCGCAGCTGAGCGGCGAGCGCGGCGGCCTGGCCCGCGGGCTCGGCGTACAGGACCTCCACCCGGTGCACCACCCGTGGCGCGATCAGCGGCACCCTCCGCGGCACTCCGGCCGCCGCCGAGACGGGCAGCAGGACCAGTCCGTTCCCCGCGGCGGCCAGATTCAACACCGTGTGCAGGTCCTCGCCGTCGTAGCGCAGCGCGGCGCGAAACCTTCCCCCGCCGACCAGCTCGCGCAACCGCTCCACCGGTACGGCGACCGGCGCCCGCAGCCACAGCGCGTCGGTCAGGTCGCTCAGTGCCAGGCCGTTACCCTGGCAGCCGGGCCAGGATCGGGGCGTGACCACCGCGAGGATCGCCCTGGTAGGCGACAAGTCATCGGCCGTCCAGTCTCACACCCGCATCCCCGCGCTGCTGGAGGCGCTGCGCGAGCGCGACGGGCTGAACCTGGACGCCTACTGGATCCCCACGACCGACACCGCCGGCCTTGAGGGGTTCGACGGCATCTGGATGCTGCCCGGCAGCCCGTATCGCAGCGAGGCCGGCGCACTGAACGCCGTCCGCACCGCCCGCGAGCACGGCATCCCGTTCCTGGGCACCTGCGGGGGTTTCCAGCACACCCTGCTGGAGTACGCGCGCAATGTGCTGGACATGCCCGTCGCCCATGCCGAGAACGATCCGGATGCCGGGGACTTCCTGCTGCTACCGCTGGCGTGCTCGCTGGCAGGCCACGAGAACACCGTCCGGCTGGAGCCGGGGTCGCTGGCCGAGAGGATCATCGGCGCAGAGAAGACCGTGGAGAGGTACCACTGCAGCTTCGGCCCCAACCCCGACCACGTGCCCGCCCTAAAGGCGGGTGGGCTGCGCTTCACCGGCCACGACGAGGCGGGGCTGGTGCGGGTCCTGGAGCTGCCGGAGCACCCGTTCTTCCTTGCCACCCTCTTCCAGCCGGAACTGGCCGGCGACGGACGCCGTCCGCACCCGGTCATCGGCGCCTTCGCCTCGGCGTCCGTCAGCAGGGCCACGTCGGCCGCGCGCGGCGGACCTGTGCGGGGGCATGACCGGCGGTCGTGAGCGCACCGCCTTCTGACGCCGTTTCTCATGCGAAATCGCCGGTGGACCGCCCAGGACAGGGTGCCGTGGACGCCCGCGACTCACGGGGCTCCGGGTGATGCCGAGGATTCCGGGAGCGCTACGGCGCGGTCTGCCCCTGCGTGAACGCCCGCCTGCTGTGGGCGAGCAACTCACGCACGGCGGGGTTGTGCGTGCTCCTCCAGATCAGGGTGAGCAGGGCGGGTGTTTTGACGTCGTCGATGAGCAGGGCGGTGAGCCGGTCACGGTGGTGCGCGGCCATCGACTCGCTGAGGATGGCGACGGCCAGCCCGCGGATGGCGAGGTCGGCGATGGCCTCGGCGGCGCTGGCCTGCAGCGCGATCACCGGTTGGAGGCCCTGCGCGGCGCAGGCCTGGTCGAACACCGCGCGCAGGCCGGTGCCCGGCGGCATGCACACGAGCGGGTGAGCGCCCAGGTCGCGTAGGGTGACCCGGCGCCGCCCGGCCAGGGGATGCCCGGCGGGGACCGCCGCGACGAGCCGCTCGCTGATGATCGTCAACGCGTTCACCCCCTCCGGGGCGGCGGTCGCGGTCCCGGTGAGAGCCAGGTCGACGGTCCCGGCGCGCACCTCCTCGACGAGCCGGTCGGAGTTGTCCTCCAGCAGGGAGATCTCCACGCCGGGATGGGCCCGGTGGAACGCGGCCAGGGCGTCGAACAGCGGCGTGACGGTGCAGCCGATGACCATGCCGACGGTGAGCCGGCCCCGGATCAGGTCGGTCACCTCGCCCACCGCCTGGCCGAGGGCTCCGGCGGCGGCGAGCGCGGCGCGGGCGTGTTCGAGCGCGACCTTTCCCGCGACGGTGAGGGTGGCGGTGCGCGCCGACCGGTCAAAGAGCTCGGCGCCGAGTTCACGTTCCAATTGGCGGATCTGGGCACTGACCCCGGACTGGCTGATGTGCACCCGCTCGGCCGCCCGGGTGAAGTTCCGCTCCTCGGCGACCGCGACGAAGTATTCGAGCTGCCTCAGTTCCATAGCTGGAAATTCTAGCTGCTAAAATATCCATCTTTGAGGCTTCTGATCTATCGATGGCCGCCCCGTGAGGAGCCGAAGCCCCGGAACCGTCTGCCGGTCGGACCCCGACACTTCGGCGGACGCCGAAGCGTCCGGCCCCTAGCCTGCCGGTCATGACATCTGACTCGCTGGTGGTGAGCGGCCACGCCGAGGTACAGGCCGTGCTGGCCGATCCCCGATTCACCGTCGACCCCGTACCGCGGCCGCCGTTCGCGCTGAGCGTGGCATGGTTGCGCGGCGCGGTCGGCCGCTTCGCCGAGGGATCCACGCACGCCGGGCGCCGGGCCGCCGGTGAGGCGGTGCTGGCCGGGCTGGACCCCGACGCGCTACGCGCCGAGGCGTTCCGGCTCGCCTCACAGGACGCCGGCCCGCTGCCCTGCCCCCCGGAGCTGGTTCCGGTGCTGGTGCTGGCCGTCGCGCTGGGAGTGCCGGCCCAGGACGGGCCACTGGCCGTGCAGGCCGTCACGGCGCTCGCCCCGGCCTACCTTCCGGGACGCGAAGAGGCGGACCCCAAGGCCGCCGATGAGGGGGTGATGCGGCTGGCGCGGCTCCTGGGCGATCCGGCTCCTGAGCGGCTGGCCGTGCTGGCGGGACTGCTCGCCCAGGCATGCGGCCCCACGGCCGGGCTGGTCCGCGGCGCGCTGGCCAGGGCGGCGGCGTCCCAGTCGGTGGAGCAGACGGTGGAGGAACTGCTCGACGAGACGTTGCGCGACGATCCTCCGGTCCGGACGCTGCGGCGCAGGGCACCCGGCGACGGCAGGGCCGTGGTGCTCGACATCGCGGCGGCCAACCGGGATCCGCGGGCTCTGTCGCACCTGACGTTCGGCGCGGGGCCACGGGCCTGCCCCGGCAGGCGGGTGGCACTGGCGCTGGCGGCCGGAACGGTCGAGGCGGTGGCCCGATGACGTTCGAGCGGTTCAGGGCGCTGCACCACGCGGATGAGCCGTTGCTGCTGCCCTGTGCATGGGACCACGCCTCCGCGGCGGCGCTGGCACGGGCGGGGTTCGCCGCGATCGGGACGACAAGCCTGGGGGTGGCCGCCGCCGCGGGCAAACCGGACGCCGGGCGGGCGACACGTCAGGAGACGCTGTCGCTGGCACGGACGATCACGGGGCTGGGGATCCCGGTGACCGTGGACATCGAAGCAGGATTCGGCAAGACGCCCGGCCAGGTGGCCGACCTGGTGGCGCGACTGGCCGGACTGGGAGTGGCGGGGATCAACCTCGAAGACGGGCGCGGCACCGGCCTGGCGGATGCCCCGGCGCAGGCGAAACTGATCGCCGCCGTCAAGCGACGGGTTCCCCGGGTGTTCCTCAACGCGCGGACCGACGCGTTCTGGCTGGGCCTGCCGGATGCGCGGGCAGTGGCACTGGCCAGGGCCCGCGCCTACGCCGAGGCGGGCGCCGACGGGGTGTTCGTGCCGGGTGCGAGCACCGAGCACGACATCGAGGCGCTGGTGGCCGGGACCGGGGTGCCGTTGAACGTGCTCGTCCGGCCCGGCGTGCCGGTGCGACGGCTGGCCGATCTGGGCGTGGCCCGGATCAGCTATGGGTCACTGCTGTTCCGGGCGGCACTGCACGCCGCCGTCACCACGGCGCTGGGCGTGGCCGCTGGTGAACCGCTCACCGTCGGCGTCCCGTCCTACGAGCAGGTCGAGGCACTGCACCGCTACCGGCTGGATGTCAGGCAGGCCGGTGGAGGAAGTCCGATCCAAGAGGTGTGAGCCGGTCCCCCTGACCTGGCCACCACCCTGCCCGGCCGGCTCCCGTCGACACCTCTTGCCGCCGGCCGGGGCCGAGCGCGTCTACCTCGACCCCGTCTGGCGGCGCGAAGGCCGCCGAGCGCCGGATAATCGCGTTGCCCGCTCGGGGGCCGAGCGGGCAGCATGGCGGCCATGCGACGCCGTGAGTACACCGACCCCACGGCGCTACACGCCATGCAGAGCCTGGCCGCCCGAAGTTTCCCGGCGACCGGATTCCGGCACATCGGTGACCTCACCTGGAACTGGTGCCTGTACCTTGACCGGGACGAGAAGTGTCCGACGGCGATCTGGACGCACGGAGAGCGGACACTGGCCTGGGGCCGGCTGGAACCACCTGACAGCCTGATGCTGCAGGTCGACCCGGACGGGCGGACCTCCCGGCTCACGCACCACGTGCCCGGCGCGGATCCACGCGGTTGTCAGCCCGGTGCCTCGGCGAGCGTCCCACGCTCGGCGTCAACGTGCCGTAACGCCGCCCGCACGCTGCCAGAAGCGGCCGGCAGGAGCGGCAGCCGTACCGCGGCGGTCGGGATGCGCCCCTGTGCGTGCAGGACCGCCTTGATGACCGTGGGGTTGGGCTCGGCGAACATCGCGCTCGACATGGCGGCGAGGCGGTGACCGAGCGTTCTGGCCCGAAAGGTGGCGCCGGCGTGCCATGCGTCGACCAGCTCGACGAATCGTGCCGTGGCGAAGTGCGCCGAGGCCAGAATGCCGCCGTGTGCACCAAGGGCCAGCAGCGGCGAGATGAAGGCGTCGTCGCCGCCCAGCACCGCGAAGTCGGCCGGCGGGTCTGCCAGCAGCTCGATGGTGTCGGCGTCGATTCCGCCGACGGCGTACTTGATGCCGGCCACACCGGCAAGATCGGCCAACCGCCGGACGGCGTCGGCGGACAGGTGCTGCCCGGTCCGGTACGGGACGTGATAGACGACGAGCGGGACGGGGCTGGCCGCGGCCAGAGCCGCGAAGTGCGCGATGATCCCCGCTTCGCCGGGCCGCAGGAACGGCGGCACCACACTGAGCGCGGCGACCACCTCTGAGCGCCCACACAGTGCCCTCACCGCCTCCACCGTGCCGGCGCCGACCATAAGCCGGGCCGAGCGCTCACGGCACACCCGGGAGATCACATCGACGACGCCACGCTGCTCCGTGACGGTCAACGATGCCGGTTCGGCGGTGGTGCCCAGTGCCACGACGCCCGACGCGCCGGCGTCCAGCACCTCGTGCGCCAGGGCTTCCAGCGCGGTGAGGGCCACGGCACCGGTGGCGTCGAACGGGGTGATCAGCGGTACGTACACACCGGTAAGCGTCATGGTCTCAGCATCCGGCAGGTCAATCGGTAAGGTCCAGTTCACATCCCTGAACAGAACCGTAAGCTGTGCTGATGCTCGATGTGCGCCGCCTGCGCCTGCTGTGCGACCTTTCCCGCCTCGGCACGATCGCCGCCGTCGCGCAGGCGCACACCTACACCCCCTCGGCGGTCTCCCAGCAGCTGTCCGCACTGGAACGAGAAGCGGGCGTAGCACTGCTGGAACGCACCGGCCGGCGCGTCACCTTCACCACGGCCGGTCGGATTCTCGTACAGCACGCCGAGGTGGTCCTCACCGCGCTGGAACAGACGACGGCCGCGCTGGCCGCGCTGGCCACCGGCCTGTCCGGCCCACTGCGCATCGGCGCCTTCCCGACCGCGGTCCGCACGTTCCTCCCGGCGGCGCTGGTCGCACTGGGTCACCGGCACCCCGAGCTCGAACTGACGGTGACCGAACTGGACCCGGTCACCGTGCCGGACGCCCTGCGCGAGCGGCGACTCGACGTCGGGCTGCTGCACGACTACGACGTCGTGCCGATCGAGCCGGATCCTGTTTTGGACACGGTTCCGCTGCTGGACGAAACGGTGTTCCTCGCCGTGCCCGGCACCGCACCCGCGGCCGAGGAGGCCGGACCGCTCCGAGAGGTGCGAGACGCCGCCTGGATCATGGCCAGCCCCGGCACCCTCTGCCACACCGTTACGCTGCACGTCTGCCGCAGCGCGGGCTTCACGCCCCGGGCGCGTCACCACGCCGACGACTTCGCCGCCGTGCTCGCACTGGTCGCGGCCGGGCAAGGCGTCTCGCTGGTACCGCAGCTGGCCGCCGCGCAGCCCCCCGCCGGGGTCCGCCTCATCCCGCTGTCCATCCGCAGACGGACCCACATCGCCTACCGGCAAGGCGCCGCCACCCACCCGGCCATAGCCGCGTTCGTATCCGCGATCCGCGCCTCCACCGGCGCCTTCCTCGGCCGCTGAACACACCGGGTCTGTCCTGGCTGTCAGCCGACCTTGATCTCAAAGAGAAGCCGACCATCCGCGGTGAAGAACATCCGTGCGTCGGAGAGCTCGGGCCGGCGGTATGTGAGGACCGGGATGACGCAGCCGCTCGCGTCGACGCAGTCATCGAGGCCGACAGTGCCGACCTGCCGCACGCTGGGCTTCGACCTCAGCCATTGACGTGCGCTCTCAGCCGCCGGGCCGACAGGGCACGAGGTGGAGCATGCGGTGAACGTTTTTCGCACCCTTCCGTCTCCGGCGTCGGTTTCGGAGATCTGGATGAAACCGGCGGGCGCTCCCAGGTCCCGAGCGGCGCGCACGTTGGCCTCGTAGATGGCGTCGGCTTCCCCGAGCGTCACATATCCGATCACCAGCGCGGCCACCGCAAGAACGGACAGGGCCGCGACGGTCGGCGCGATGAGGGCGGCTCGCCTGCGCGGCGCGGGACCCTTTCCAGGGATCGGCGGTTGGGCACGGACGGGGAAAGCCGGTTCCTGACCTTCCGGCGCGAGCCGGGCCAGCAGCGTGTGGAGTTGATCGGCGGTTGGTCGCTCGGCCGGATCCTTGCGAAGCAGGCTGTCGAGCAACGATTCGAGAGGACCGGCGTGCACGGCCGGGGCGGGGTTCTCCGTCATGATGGCGACGAAGACCTCCCCGGGACTCGCGCCGCCGAACGGGGGGCGGCCTTCCACGGCGGTGTACAGGGTCGCGCCCAACGACCACAGATCGGAAGCGGCGGTGGCCGCAAGGCCCCGCACCTGTTCGGGAGCCATGAAGGCGGGTGTCCCCATCAGCACGCCCGAACGGGTCAAGGCCGCCTCACCGTCGACGACCGCGATCCCGAAGTCGGTCAGGACGACGCGATCGCCTTCCAACAGTACGTTGGCGGGTTTGATATCCCGGTGGGTGATGCCCGCCTGATGTGCCGCACGCAGCGCGGACACCATCTGCGATCCGATGTGGACGACCCGGGCGGGCGGCAGCGGCCCCTCGGCCCGCAGCAGGTCGGCCAGCGACCGGCCACGCACCAGCTCCATGACGATCCAGGGACGCCCGTCCTCGCCGGTGATCCGATCGTGGACGGTGATGATGCCGGGATGCTTCAGCCGGGCGGCGGCGCGTGCCTCCCGGTCCAGGCGCGCGATCTGGATCTGCCGCTGGGCGGCGTCCAGGTGCTCGGGCAGCCGGAGCTCTTTGACGGCCACCTCCCGGCCCAACCGCTCGTCGTGGGCACGCCAGACGATCCCCATACCGCCCTGCCCCAGCAGCCCGGTCAACCGGTACCGGCCGGCCAGGAGCCGATTGAGATCCTCCACGCCCCGACTCTAAAGGCCGTCGCGTAACGTCGCCCCTGCCGCATCGTGCCGCTGCGGCCCACTCGGTTCCCTGGCGCGAGCCACCGGCCGGTGCCCCGTTCCTTGCCAGCAGGCTCAATGATTTTCTCCGGACATTCCTGCGCCTGGTCGTCCCCGGCGAACACGCCGGGACAGCTGGAGCAGGCTGTCGGCACCCGTGTGGCGGGACTGGCCACCGCGATGCGCCGTACCGATCCGCTCACCGCCAAACGGCTCACGGTCGTCGCGGCGAGCCTGGAACCCGGCAGTCACGAGGCCCGCCACACCCTGTTTCAGCCGAGATCATCCCTGACGGGCGGTATTTGATCACCCTGCGCGGGACGTCGCTGGACTTCTGTGACCTGCGCACCGGCCATAAGGCACGAACCCTGCGGCTGGTCACCGACGGCTACTGCGATACCGGGCGTATGGCCGGCTCAATGCCTCGGGCTCAGGCCGGTAAAGATGGCTTCGAAGACGCGATCGACGTAGTCATGGGTCATGGGCTCCTGGGTGATCAGAAGTCTGAAGTACAGAGGTCCGGACAGGATTGCCATGACCAGGTCGAGATCGAGGCCGGGCGAGACCTGCCCCTGGTCTTGGGCTGCCTTGAGCCGGACGATGGTCCTATCCGTCTGCGGGCGGATGAAGCGTTCGCCGAGGCCGGCGGCGACCGCGGGATCATGCTGCGCCTCGCCCACCAGGGCCTGGTAGAGCGGGCCCCACGGTGGATTGGCCAGCAGGTCTACCGCCGCGTAAGCCTGCTGGCGTAGATCGGCCAGGACATCGCCGGTGTCGGGAAAGTTGAGGGCGGGCTCGTTCAGCGACAGCAGCGAGTCAAGGAACAGCAGGCCTTTCGAGGGCCAGCGGCGGTAGATCGTGTGCTTGCCGACGCCGGCGCGCGCGGCGACCGCTTCAATGCTCAGCTTGGCATAGCCGCTCTCCTGGGCCAGGGCAAGCGTGGCCTGCATGATCACTTTGGTGCGGGCGACGGCGCGCTCGGGGGGGCCGATGGTCATGCCGCCATCTTATTGGTACGGCACGTGCCGTGTTGACAAATGCGACGGGACGCATCCAGACTGATCGCGCCCCCATTCGGCACGGACCGTGCCGTTCCGATGTTCGTGGCGGAACATCCGCTCACTGAGATTCGACAAGGCGGCCCTTGAGAGCAGGCGATCGACGACTGATACCGGAGCCCGCGCCCGATAGGTGCCCGCGCCTGGCACACCCACCCTCAACCCACGACACCCGAGTCGAGATCCGCCGCGCCTGACCCCGACGCGGCACCGACCGTGCCCACCTCGCCTCACCCGGCTCGCCAGACGGCCGGCGCCCTCGCCTGAGCCCTCCCAACCCCTCATCAGCCCTGCCGTTATGGCACCACCGTGGCATCACCATGCCCAAAACCAACACTGAGGAAGGACAAAAAGAATGAGCACCACTCAGGACTACCAGGCCGCGGAGCAACTCCTTCGCCGACCCGCCCGCCCTGGCGAGCTCGTCATCGCCGACAAGGTCAGGCCGCAGTGGATCGACGGAGGCGCCCGTTTCTGGTACGCGGTGAGCAATGGCGTCGGCAGGCGGTTCATGCTGGTCGACCCGGCGGCGGGCACCCGCGAGCCGGCCTTCGACCACGCCCTGCTCGCCGCCGCGCTGGCCGCCGCCTCCGGGCAGCAGGTCGACCCTGAGGCCTTGCCGTTCATGGCCATCGAACCGGCCGGGAACGCCGTGGAGTTCGACGCGTTCGGCGAGCATTGGCGCTGCCGCCTGGACAGCTACGCCTGCGAGCGGGCCGAGTTCACGCCGCCGGGCAATCCGCTGGAGGTGCCGTCACCCGACAAGAAGGTCGCGGTGTCCCGGCGGGGGCACGACCTGTGGGCGCGTTCGCTGTCCGACGGCCGCGAGTGGGCGCTGACCACCGACGGCGAGCCCGACTACCGGTACGGCTCCGGCCCGGACTGCACGAGCAACGGCACCCTGCTGCGCAAGTTCGGCCTGCCGCACCTGCCTCCCGTGGTGGCCTGGTCGCCCGACTCGACGAAGGTGCTGGCGCATCGGACCGATGAGCGCGGCGTCCGGCAGACCCACCTCGTGGAGGCCAGGCCCGCCGACGGCGGCGCGCCCCTCCTGCGCACCCAGCGGTATGCCTACGCCGGGGACGAGAACATGCCACAGGCCCAGCTGGTCGTGCTGGACGTCGCCGGGGGCACAGTGGTCCGCGCGCAGGCCGAGCCGCTGCTCATGCCGCAGTTGTCGCCGATCATGGCCAAGTGGGCGTGGTGGGATCCGGACGGCTCGGCGGTGTACTACCTCGGCCGGCCCCGCGACCTGCGCACGCTCACCCTGCACCGGCTGGAACCGGCCACCGGCGAGGTCACCACCGTGCTCAGCGAGACCGGGGCCACCCGGGTGGAGCCCAACCAGTGGATGTACGAGCCGCCGATCGTGCGGGTGCTGGCCGACGAGGTGCTGTGGTACTCGCAGCGGGACGGCTGGGGCCACCTGTACCGGTACGACCTGCGCACCGGCGAGCTGCTCGGGCAGGTCACCTCCGGGCAGTGGGCGGTGCGGCAGATCCTGCGCGTCGACGAGGCCGAGCGGGTGGTGTACTTCACCGCCGCCGGGCTGGTCGAGGAGGATCCGTACCGGCGTACGGTGTGCCGGGTCGGCCTGGACGGCTCAGGTTTCGCCAAGGTCACCGACGACGACCTGGACCACATCGTCACCATGCCGGACACCATGGAGTACTTCATCGACTCCGCCTCCACTGTCGACACCCCGCCGGTGTCCCGCGTCCGTGACTGGTCCGGGCGGGTGCTGGTCGAGCTGGAGCGCGCCGACATCAGCAAGCTCACCGCCACCGGCTGGACACCGCCGGAACGCTTCCGCGTCAAGGCGGCCGACGGGGTGACGGACATCTACGGGGTGCTGTACCGGCCCCGAGGGTTCGACCCCGCCCAGCGCTACCCGGTGGTGGACAACGTATACCCCGGCCCACAGGTCGACCGGGTCACCCCGTGCTTCGACCCCGGCGGGATGGGCCTCGACGCGGAACCCATCGCGGCGCTGGGTTTCGTGGTGGTGGCGGTGGATGGGCGAGGCACCCCAGGGCGGAACAAGTCCTTCCATGACGCCTCCTACGGCCACTTGGCCGATGCGGGCCGCCTGGAGGACCATGTCGCGGCGCTGCGGCAGCTGGCCCAGACCCGGCCGTGGATGGACCTGGACCGGGTGGGCGCCTTCGGCCATTCCGGGGGCGGGTTCGCCGCAGCGCGGGCGATGCTGGACTTCCCCGAGGTGTACAAGGCCGGGGTCGCCCTCTCCGGCTCGCACGACGCCCGCTACTTCAACCTGGGCTTCGTGGAGACCTACGACGGCGCGGACAACCCCGAGGCCTGGGCGCGTGCCTCCAACGTGGACCTCGCGGACCGGTTGACCGGCAAGCTGCTGCTCATCCACGGCGAAATGGACGACCAAGTCCACCCGGACCACACGCTGCGGCTGGCCGACCGGCTCATCGCCGCCGACAAGGACTTCGAGCTGCTCATCGTGCCCGGGGCCGAGCACACGTTCATCGACTGCCTGGCCTACGTCCGCAAGCGCTGCTGGGACTTCCTGGTGCGTGAGCTGATGGGCACGCGGCCACCCGCCTACCGCCCCGCCCCCATCCCCATCGGCCCCGAGTTGCTCGGCGAACTCTTCGCCTGAGCGCGGCCACGCTCAGGCATGCCGGGGACTACTCGCCTAACGTGGCTTAACGACCTTCATGCGGCTGACCGGCAAGTTCGCGTGACAACCCGTAATAACCATCGCTCCCGCCCGGCCACTCAAATCGGGAAGGCATTGGTGGCCGAATGCGAAGCACGCACCGGCGCCCCGCCCACCCGGGCCGCGGCCAGTGTGGCGACCACGAACTCCCAGCAGTTGCGCAGCCCTGGTGACCGCGTCTGTGAGCCGAATAGCTCGGCATTGCCGATCCGTCGCAGGTGAAGAAGTACACCGAGCGGACCAAGACCCGGTTCGACCCCCAGTGGGAGATCCGTAGGGTGCGGACGTGCCGGCCTACCGCAGTCGCCTGACGACGCTGCTGATCCCGACCAAGTGATCGAACCCGCTGTGGTGAACGGTCCCTGGAAGTACCTGATGTTCGGCCACCCCGAGCATGAGGGTGGCGCGGTGAACCGAGGCGCCCTCGTGGTCCGGCGCCGCACACAGCACCCCGGAAAGATCCGTCATCGTGCGTCGCGTATCCCGAGGATGTATGTCGCGGTAAGCGCGACGGCACGGTCCTCGTCATGTGTCAGGTCCGCGAGGGCTCGTGACGCTGTGGTTCCCGGGATATCCGCGAGGGCCTGTGTCAGCCGGCGACGTGCGGACGATTCAACGCTGGCGCGGGCGAGGCGATCAACGAGCCCGGTGGCGATCTGGTCCACCAACGCGGAACGACTCGCCAGCGCGCTCAGGGCATCGGCCGCGTCGACGTCGTTCGTTCCCTCGACGACCATATCGATGAGCGTCGGGATCGCCTCGGCCGCTCCACGTGCCCCGAGCGCCAGAGCCGCATACCTGCGGACCACGATGTCGGGGTTCGCGAGGGCGTCCTGCAGCAGTGCGGTCGCCTCATCGTTTGGAATCTCAGCGATGGACTGGACGGCACGTTTGCGCACCTCGGCTACTGGTGAGCCGAGGCCCTCTGCCAGCAGCGCCAATCCGCCATCGCCCGATTGCGCCAAAGCCCATCGAAGGGCTCCGGCGACGTTCGGGTCCGTCTCGCTCAGTGCTGCCTCGACCAGTGCTTCCACTGGCATCGGAACCTCGTCAACTGAGGACAAGGCCGCGCGCTGGCGCTTGTCGGCGCTCTTTGACCCCAGCGCCTGCAGGAGTGTAACGATCTGGAGGACGTCCTCCCAGCCGGCGGGTTCTACGGCGTCGATCCGACGCAGCCGCGTGAGCAGCTCCGTCTCAGCCGCAATGCGTTCTCGCGTCTGACGGATGAGGCCGTCGACGAGCTCCGAGGGCGTGAAGCCGGGATCATCGAGAGCGCGCCTGACTTCACGCAATGACAGCCCCAATGACCGCAGGCTCTCGACATGGAAGATCCGCCGAATGTCCTCGCTGGAGTACTCCCGATAGCCTGCGCCGCTACGACCCGTTGGCCGCACCAGGCCGAGTGAGTCGTAGTGCCTGAGCATGCGGGCGCTGACCCCGGACCGTCGTGCCACATCACCGATCAACACTGCCCATCACTCCTCCCGGCTGGTGCTGCCGAGGGCTACGACGCGCTTGGCCTCCTCGATCGCGAACTCGAATCCGGCATCCGGGTCGCGCAACAACCGTTCCGTGGCGATCGCGTGCGCGCGCACGCGAGGGTCGAGATCCGTTATCGCAGCGCGCAGAGTCGGCACGATCACCTCACCGAGCGCGACCAGCGCCCGGCTGAGGCTCAGCTGCGTCTGGCGTTCGCCGCGCCCGAGCTGTGTCGACAACACCGCGGCCAACTCGGGCTCTTCACCTTCGGGCACGAGCACGACCGCTGCCCGCCAAGCGCTCCGCGCCACCTCATCGTCGGCGTCGGACAGAAGCGCCCGGGTGATCGCCGGCCACGCCTGCCGATCCCCGATCTTGGACAGTGTGTGCAACGCCTGGCTTCGTGCCTGCGCACGCTCCGAGCGGACTTCATTGAGAAGCTCTGGAACCGTCATGGATGCCGGGTGGCGGGTGAGTGCCCACGTCAGCATGTCGCGCACGTAGAATTCAGGTTCGATCGCGCATCGTTCGATGAGCTTGCCGATGAATCGCGGGTCAGGGGTCGTACCGACCGCCATCGCCGTCCGCAGCCGCACTGACGAGTGGCTGTCCTCCAGCCCCTGGAAAGCTCGAATCGTATCCGTGTCCTGTTTCTGCATGGTCATCGGGACCACCTCCTTGGCAACAGTGAAGACCTTGTCACTGTGTCAAGGTCAAGCGGGGACGCGCCGCGAGATCACCAGGCCCCTTGGGCCCCCACTGGGGTCCGCATCACCGAGGGTGAGATAGCTCTGCGTGACGGTGTGTGACCAGCAGAAATGGACCAGTTCCGCGAGATACAGATCACCAGTACGCCGTGTCCTGTTTGTCCGTTATTGTCGTTCTCGGAATAGCGACATCGTGTACGGCTTGTTCGCGATCCGGGGAAGTCAACAGGGCTGGGACAACACGGGGTTCGCAGTGCTTGAGGCCGCGTCACAGGTCCATGGCCTGCCGGGCGCGAAGAGCCCGGAGCTTGTGGCGGTTGCCGCAACGCTCCATCGCGCACCAGCGCCGGGCGCCGGGGCGGGACGTGTCGACGAACACCAGCGGGCAGTTGTCGCTCGCGCACTCGCGGATGCGCCCGGACAGCGGCCCGGACAGCAGCTCGATCATCTCCCGCGCCAGTGTCGACAGCGCTTGCGTTGCCCGCACCGGCGGCGCCCACCCCGCGGTCGTGCCGTCGGCGGCGAGCTCAGGGATCAGCGGCGCCGTGGCCGCGGCCCGGTTAATGGTGACGACCGCCCCGGCAGGGAGGGCGCGACGCGCCGCCCGGGCGTGTGCCGCGCCCCAGATCGCCTGGCGGAGGGCCTTGGCGGCGGTCAGCTCGCGGGTCGTCACGGGGATCGTCATGACCGCGGCCAGCGGCGGCTGGGCCAGCCATTCGCCGAGGTCGGCAGGCTCGTGGAGGGTCTCGAATACCGCGTACCGGCCCTCGCCGCCCGTGTGGGCGAAGTCGAGGCAGACGGCGCCGGCGTCGAACCGGAACGACCCGCCCTTGGGGTCGTGCAGCACCCGCCCGGTTGTGCTCGCTCGCATGGAACCACTATAACTGGTGCCGCATACCGAAACCGCTATAACTGGTTTCAATATTGCAGGAGGCAGCACATGGGTGTGCGGCACATCAACCCCGAGGGGCTCCATCGCAGCCCGGCCTTCAGCCAGGCCGTCGTGGTCGAACAGCCTCAACCCAACCGCGCGGCCGGTCCTCATGCTCGCCGCCATCCGCGCCCTTCTCCTGGACGACCTCGACCTCGGCAACCGGCGGCTCACGATCGCCGGACGGCCCCGCCCGATCGACCAATTCAGCCGCTGGCCCAACATCGCCAACCCCCACCCGCTCATCAACCAGATGTGCGCCCATGGTGCCGACCCGGTCAGCGCCATCTACTTCACCAAGGAGCTCCGCGGCCAAGCCACGACCCTGGAGTGCCTCCGCGTCGACCGGCACCTTCAAGAAGCCCTCCCCCCACGGTCCCGACCCGCTCCATCTCGCCGCCGTCTTCGGCCTCGACCCCACTCTGCGCCGGCGGCTGGACGGAGAAGCCCGGACTCATCGGTTGAGGCGGGGTCCCAGCCGTCACCATCTGTACTCCGGCAACTTCACAAGGTCCATTCCCGGCGTGCTCCGCTCTGGTCGAGACGGAACCCAAAGGACTCGTTGACGTGCAGCATTGCAGGGTTTCCGATCGCGTTCCAGGTCGTCACGGTCGCCAGCTCAGGTTCGTGCTCAACGGTCCACGACAGGTTCGCGCGTTTGAGGACCACTCCCAGGCCCCGGCCTCGGTGGGACGGAAGCACGATGGTGTCCCACTGGCTCGCATGCCGCTGGTGCGAGTCGGCCATGCCGAGCGCCGAGTATCCGACCAGCAGTCCGGTCTCGCGATGCCGTACGGCGGTCAAATAGGTGCGATAGCCCCATGCGCGAAGGACGGCGTAAAGCTCTTGAACCTTGTCCTCGTCGAAGTCCTCAGGCACCTGGTCGCTGCCCGAACGCGCCGCCTCCTCGGCTGCCAGGCGGGACGACATCGCGGCGAACGCCGCCCGATATTCTGCGGGGACGTCGTCTCGCCAATGCAGTAGTTCACATCCGGCGCCGGTATCGCCGTCGGTGGCCAGTCTGGTCGGGCCTATGCGCAGCGACAACCGCTGATAGCGCAGGATGCGCGCCGCCCCGGTGGCCTCGGCGAACGCATCCCCCGCTCCCGCTCCGTCCGCAGGGCCGGAGGTGAAGGCGGTCATCTTCTGGACACCAAGTCCGGCCAGGTGGCCAGTGGCCGTGGCCAGGAGCCGGCTCCCGATGCCTGTCCGGCGGACATCTGGATGGACGACGAAGTGCACGACGTCCGCGGTCCATCGCCGACCGGCTTCCGGCACGCCGACCGCGCACAACCCCACTGGTCGTCCGCCCATCCGTGCGCCCCAGGCCAACACGGAGTTCCCGGGCCGCGGATGGAGTATCTGCCCGAGAAAGTCCTTCCGGCAGGCCGCAGGATCAGCCGGGAAGTCCTCAGCCTGCGCCTGCTGCTTCAGCGGATAGAACTCCCCAAGGGCGTGCCCTTCATCGAGGCACAACGGCTCGATCGAGACGGGATCCTGTGTCATGGACGATGATCTCCTACCACGCCGTACGCGCCTTGCATGCACCGTAATACCAAAATAGACCCGTTGGGAGGGCACGGAGCCACCCCCGCATCGACTGTCGCTGACGCCCCACGGCCAAGTCCCTGGCACTCATCGTGATCATCACGGTCACAATAGCTCCGGCCTTCGGAAACACGATCTGAACAATGCCCGGCCGACGGGTGCCAGGGTCTCACAGGGCCGGGTCGGGGGTGGAACCGCAACGGAACCGGAACGTATGCCCACGCCCCCCTGCCGACCCCGTTCAACGCCCCCTTTGACCTGCCCAGACCTGCTTAACGTACGAAACGGTTCCGTTGCAGGCCTCCGGAGCCCACAGACCAACGAGTCGAGCGGTTCTTCGGCACGCTGAAATACGAACATCTCTACCGCGCCATCATCGGCGACGGCAACGCCCTCGACGAACGCACACCATGCGCGGCTCACCTCGCCGTCGAACACTGCGATTAGCGTGTGGCCTTTGCAAGACCGTCAAGAACAGGCTCCACCTCGACGTCAACCCGACCGACAGGGAGCAAGACGAAGAGGCCCGTCGCCTGCTCGACCTAGGTGCTCGACACGCCGACGTCGGCCCAGGCGATGAGAGCTGGGTCGTACCTGCCGATTCAGAGGGGAACGAGGACGCTGTCCGGCAGACGCGCGGGTGTGGCTGGAGGGATCGCGATTGCGACGTCACCCGGCTTCGTCATTTTCGATTCCCCCGGGTCGAGCGCGGGCTGACGGTCAGCGCGTCGCGTTGTGTGGAGCTCAGGCGGTCCGGCCTCGGGGTGATGGCGTACGCGCCGCGCCCGACCTGCTCCACGGTGAGCGGGTCGGAGAGGATCGGATGACGGCTGGTCGTGTCCAGGGCGTCGGTCGCCCGCTGGATGGGCCAGTCCAGTGCCGTGGCGAGTTCGTTCACGGTGAGTGGCCGAGCGGCGTACACCAGCGCGGCCAGCACTGTCAGCGCGTCGTGCACGACGGAGTCGGTGAGGCCACTGTTGTTCATCTGCTCGCTGATCCAGGTGAAGAACTGAGCCATCTGACCCAGCCGGGTGCCGGCGGGCGTGTCGGCACCGAAGATCTCGATCCCGTGCAGCGCGGCCGCCGCGACCTCGGCATGTGCCCCGGTGTCGGCTTTGAACGCCCGGAGCCAGACCTCGTCGTCGATGACGTACCGCTCGCGGCGGCCGGAATCCTGTGCGCGCCTGACCAGCTCGATCGCCTCGAGATAGCCGATGGCCTTGGACACCGACGCCGGGCTGACCTGTAGCCGGCGTACGAGCTCGGCGGACGTCAGGCTCCCGGAGTCGGAGGTGAGCAGGCAGACGAACACACGAGCGGGCATCCGGGGAAGGCCGGTCCCGACCAGCAGCGTCGCGAACTGCTTCACGAAACCGCGCACGGACTCGGCCGGCCGCCCGTCGGCTGGTGGCTCCGGGGCCTGAACCGGTCTGCGGCGGTGGGCGCGCTGCCCGGCGACCTGCTGGGCGCGGTCGGCCAGGTAGCCGCTGGGCGCGCTGTTGCGTGCCACTTCGCGGCTGATCGTGGATGTGGGCCTGCCCAGCCGTCTGGCGATCTCGGCGTATCCCAGCCCTTCGGCCAGCCAGATCGCGATCTGCCGGCGATCCTCGTGGCTCAGCCTGCCTCCGGGCATCGGCTCGCCCCCTGTCGGTTCGGGTTCACGGGTGCGTTCACCAACACTACATTGCAACGGCCGGTTGGCATGGATTGCATTTATCGACAATGCTGTTGCAACGATTGACATGAAAGCCCAGCATTAAGGCACATCATTGAAGATCTCTCGTTGACGAGACTTGAAATGCAACGTAGCCTTTTCCCGCTTGGAAAGAATCGGACAGGACGAGGAAGTCTTTATGGCAAGAGCGTTGGATGTGACCCGGATGCGAGCTCACATCTCCGAGCTGCTCGCGGAGTACCGGATTCCAAGTGCCACGATCGGCGTTCTCAGCGACGGGGAGATCACCGACTTCGCGGTCGGCGTCAAGAACATCTCCACGCGAGAGCCCGCGACGACCGACACCATCTACCAGTGCGGCTCCGTATCCAAGACATGGACCGCCCTCGCCTTCATGCAGCTCGTCGACGAGGGAAAAGTCGCTCTGGACGAGCCGGTGCGGACCTACCTTCCTGATTTCCGGGTCGCCGACCCCGACGTCGGCGCCAAGGTCACACCCCGCCATCTCCTCAATCACACCAGCGGCATCGAGGAGAACTACGGAGATCCGGGCGAGGACGACGACGTGTACAAGCGCATGGTGGAGAACATCGTCGGCGCATGCCAGGTCCACCCCTTGGGCCACACTCACGGCTACAGCGCGGCCCTGGGCTACGCGATCCTCGCCCGCATCATGGAGGTGAGCGATGGCAAGCGGTGGGACGACATCATGAAGGATCGCCTGTTCGACCCCTTGGGGCTGACCTCGACAAGCAGCCGACGTGAGCACGCGGACCAGAACCGGGCCGCGACCGGATACCTGATCCGATCCCTGGAAGAGGGACCCGTCCTCTCACCGCTGGGTCACCTGCCGCGCTCCTTCGGCCCCGGAGGCAACGTCAACACGACGGCCCGGGAATTGCTTATGATGGCGTACGTCTTCCTTAACGAAGGAAAGGCGCCGAACGGGACCAGAATCGTCTCACCCGGCATCATCCGCGAGATGACGGAGTCGCGGGTGCCCATACCTGACCCGTACATGTTCGGGCCGGAATGGGCACTCGGCCTCATCGTGTGCGATTGGCGTGGCCAAACCGTCTACGCCCACGATGGCAGCACAGTCAGCCAGAGCGCCCGCCTGCGAATCCTGCCGGAATCGGACATCGCCGTCTCGATGCTGGCGAACGCCGGGCCGCGCGACAGCTTCTACCGGAAGGTGTTCAACGAAATCCTGGCCGATCTCGGCGTGGTCACGATCCCCGACCTGCCGGAGCCCGACCCGACCCTGACCCTCGACCTGTCCAGGTACGAAGGCTCCTACGAGCGCCCCGGCACCCGCTACGAAGTAGCGGCCGACCGCGGAAAACTCCACCTCAAATTCACCCTGAACCCCATGGAGGCGCAACTCCTCAATAAACCGGAACAGCTCGACTACGAGCTGTTCCCGATCAGCGAGACCCACTTTCTGATGCCTTCGGACGATCCGCTCGAGGACCCCCAGACCGTCGCGATCTACGACTTCAAGAATGGTGCCGCACAGTATCTTCACATCAATTGCCGAGTGAATCCGAAAGTCAACGAGGAGGGTGCCGAAGTGCACGTCATGGCTGTTTCCGCGATTTCTGACAACGACGGCTTCTGGGATTCCATAAAGAAGGCGTACGGTCGGCTTCCCAAGGGGGCCAAGTGGACGCTGGCGGTGGCGAGCACCGACGGGACCAAGGCAGTGAACGTCATCGTCCATGACTCGATCGACGGCGTCAGGAGCTTCTTCGAAGATCACGCCGGCCCCTTCGCTACAACGGAATACTTCGAGGCCGACGCGTCCAACGCGGTCGGCCTCCCGACGACGTAGCCGCTCCTTGCGCTGGCGTCCGCCCAAGCCGCGATGGCGGCGCACCATTCGGATCCATGCGACCGTTGTCCTGCTTGGGGGTACGTGCGGTCTTCGACCACCATGTTCAGGCCGCCCGTGACCCGGGCCGTCGGGGACCGGCTCGGCGACCGGCTGGGCATCTCCAAGCGGGCCGATCTCGGCGTCGACACCGCCAAGATATAAGGGAGCTCTCCGACTGCGTTCCGCCTCCACGGGGTCCCGGTAGCAATGAAGAAATTTCCAACGAAGTAGCCTCTGACCTGCGGTGAACCCGGACCTCTATGACTAAGGTCTCGATTCGCTTACGGTCTGGACCATGAGCGACGACGACCCGCAATTCGGGTACGGCGCAGGCCAGCGGCCGTTGTGGACGGTGCGGGATCGGGACGCGGAGGTCATTCGCACGATGCTGCGCCAGGCGGGCAGGCGCGAGTTCGGCGAACGGCATGGCGGGTTCGTCGTCGAGGGCGGGAAGGGCGGCGCGCCCTTCCTGGTCGCCTGCGCCGACGACACCGGCACCTCCGCGCAGGAGCTGGCACGATATGAGGCCGCGCCGCTGGTGGCTGGCTACCGGGTCGAGCTCGATCCCGACGACGATCAGGCGCTGCGGGTGTGGCCGATCGCGTGAGCTGGTGAGGTCATCCGGTGGGGGTATGAGTTCAGCGGGGACGGTGGCGCTGGATGGGGTCGGCCTCGGCGGTGACGCGGGCGGAGGTCTCCTCGCCGAGGCGGACGTAGCGGCCGAGGCTGGCCAGGTGCTGGTGGCGGCTCTTGGCCTGCAGTTCGGGCGCGGTGCGGCCGGCTTGGGCCAGATGCTGGAGTGCGCTGTGGCGGAGCTGGTGCAGCGTCCAGCCCTGCCGGTGCGGATCGAGCGTGGCCGAGGCGGTCTTGAACAGGTACTCGGCGCGCGGGTAGGACAGCCGTCCGCGTCCGGTGGCGGGGTCGATGTCGGCGGCCGCGGGCATGCGCGGGCCGGAGGCAGGAGCGCGCCGGTCGGCCAGGAACACCGGTCCGGTGGTGCGGCCGGGCGGCGAGGGTGGCCCAGTGCACGTACTCGATGGCGCCACCCTTGGAGACGACACGGGCCCGACGGAATTCCAGGTCGAGGTCTTCGACGTTCTGTGTCACAGTGCGGATGTGCGGCTCCCGTGGCCAGCATGGGATTCGCCACCCCGGCGGGCAAGGACCTCGCCACGAACGTGTGGTGCAGTCTTCGTGGCTGGGCGGGGTAGGGGAAGCGATTCCACCACCTGGTGGCCTACACCCGCCTGAGCTCAACCAACGGCTGGATGCCGGTTCGAGGCCCCAGGTGGATCCGTGTCGCAGACGCGAAATTAGGTCCCCCCGGAGGTCCTGCTGGAGGGTTTCAGTCTGTGCTGATGCCGTTGAGGATGCGCTCGAGCCCGAAGGTGAACTGCTCGGTGAAGCTCTGGTCGCGCGCTTCGACCACCCCTCTGGTGAAGTGGGGGTAGGCGCCGCTCTCGACGACCTCGCGGATGTACGGCGCGACGCTCGCGCGCCACTCATCCTCATTCTGTCCGGTACGGCGCTGCGCCTCCAGCTCGGCGAGCTCGCGTGACACGGCGCCGAGCACGTAGTCGCCGATCAGCCCGATGACGTTGGCGGCCCAGGTGGGATCCGCCGTCAGCGACTCGGCCACCGCCAGTGCGTAGTCCATCTGGCGCAGTGAGTGCGGGCCGAGCGCTGGGCGGGAGCCGAGCAGGGGGGGCGAGCCACGGGTGGGTCATCGGCTTCACGCTGGTCTTGGCCCTACTCGGCTGGGGTGCGCTCGCTGTGCTGGAGCAGTACATCCGCCGGGCCAGAACCATCTGGACCGTGATTGCCATCGCGGTACTGATGTTGTCCTTTGTGCCGATCCTCGGCGTCGAAGCGACCTCCGGCACAAAGAGCATGCTGTCTCTCATGCACCTGGCAGTGGCGGCCGTGCTCATCCCGAGGCTGCGACGAAGCGCGCCGAAGCCCCGCGCCACTACCTGAAGCGCAACCGAAGTCCGCTGCGGGCGGACCGTTCGTTCTACCCGAGCCTGATGTCTTGTCACCCCTGACATTGGTCTACATGATCACGAGGAAGGGCGCCTACCACTTCCAAGCCCCTTCGCTTCCCCGCTGTTGCGGATCCCCTGGCTGAGGTTGTCGGCGACGCCGGGCTCTTCTCCGCACCTGGTCCCCGCTCCGCATCGCGGAGGCGGCCGGGCGAATGCGCCGGCCTGGACCCGCTTATGGAGGCGGTGTTCAGGGACTGCGTGGCCAAGTCCCGAGCCGAACCATGCTCCCGCTGCGGAACCGTCCGCGAGGCCGCCACCCGCGACGCGAACGGGAGGCTGCTCTGCCCTCGCTGCCTGATCACCGCCCCTTCCAACCAGGAGGTCTGCATCGGATGCAGCCATCGGCGGCTGGTCAGCGTTCGCACCCCCGAGGGGCTGCTCTGTCCCAGCTGCCGCTCGAGAAGAGACCTGGACCGGGGCCCCGCAGGGCGGGATCCTCTCCCCACTGCTCGCGAACATCGCCTTGTCGGCGCTGGACGATCATTTCGACCGGCAATGGCATCAGGAGATGGGCACCAAACGGCGGCGGCGCAAACGTAAGGACCAAGACCAGGGCAACTGGAGACTCGTCAGGTTCGCCGACGACTTCGTTCTGATGGTGACGGGCGACCGCCACCACGCCGAGGCCCTCCTGAGGTGGTGGCCGGCGTGCTGGCTCCGCTGGGAGTGCAACTGGCCTCGGATGCGTGAATCCCGTATCCGATGCGGCCCTCTGCGGCGGCAGAGCGGACATCCTTGCCTAGACCATAGCGTCCCGACCTGCGAGCACGCCGGAGGCCGCCCCGAACGGCGAGAGTTTCCACAGGTTAGAGGCGGGTTCGTTGGATTTTCCACAATTACTGCTGGGCCCCCTCCGAGATCAAGGGTTTGCCGACCGGCAGCCTTGGGCTACTGTTCTAGAACAGTCGAGAGAGAGAAGGCGATCATGGACGGGATGTCCTGGTCCGGTCGGCGGGGTGTCGCTGCGCCCGCCGCCCGCGCGATGAGCGACCCCGGCGCCACCGGCCGGTTCGGAACCTATGGCGGGCGATATGTGCCGGAGTCGCTGATCCCGGCCTGCCACGAGATCGAGGCGGCGTTCCGTGGGGCCTGGAGCGACCCCGAGTTCCACAGCAGGTTCGACACCCTGCTCACGGTCTACGCCGGCCGCCCCACTCCGTTGACCCCCGCCTGGCGGCTCTCCCGTGAGCTCGGCATCACCCTGTTCCTCAAACGCGAGGATCTCGCGCACACCGGCTCACACAAGATCAACAATGTGATCGGCCAGGCGCTGCTCGCTCACCGGATGGGCAAGGAACGTCTGCTGGCCGAGACCGGCGCGGGCCAGCACGGCGTCGCCACGGCCACCGCCGCGGCGCTCCTGGGCCTCAAGGCGACCGTGTTCATGGGCGAGCGCGACATCGAACGGCAGGAACTCAACGTCCTGCGGATGAACGTGCTGGGCGCGGAGGTCGTGCCGGTCACGACCGGGAGCCGCACCCTCAAGGACGCCTGCAACGAGGCGATGCGGCACTGGGTGTCGTCGGTGGACAACTCCTACTACTGCGTCGGGTCGGTGATGGGCCCGCATCCCTATCCGTGGATGGTGCGCGAATTCCAGCGGGTGATCGGTGAGGAGGCCCGCGCCCAGTGCGCCGCCGAACTCCCCGTCGGTGTACCCGACTACGTGGTCGCCTGCGTCGGCGGCGGCTCCAACGCCGCGGGCACGTTCGCCGGCTTCGTCGACACCACTGCCCGGCTCGTCGGGGTCGAGGCCGAGGGCGGCGCGGCGGCGACCTTCGGCAGGGCCGGGGTGCTGCACGGCTTTTGTTCGCTGGTCCTCCAGGACGAGAACGGCCAGGTGACGGAGGCCCATTCGGTCGCGGCCGGCCTCGACTATCCGGGGATCGGCCCCGAGCACGCCCATCTACGCGACGGGGGGCGCGCCCGCTACGAGACCGTGAACGACGAAGAGGTCGTCCAGGCGCTGCTGTGCCTGGCCCGCACCGAGGGGATCCTGGCCGCGCTGGAGTCCTCGCACGCCGTGGCCTGGGTGATCCGGGCCGCCAAGTCCGGAGAGATCACGCCGGGGTCGACCGTGATGCTGACTCTCTCCGGCAGGGGAGACAAGGACATCGCCTCCATCAAGGAGCTGCTGTGACCGAATCCCTGGAAGAATTCCTGATCGCACGCCGTGGCACGGGGCGTCCCCTGCTGGTGCCCTATGTCACCGCCGGGGTCACTCCCGCGTGGACGGACGTCGTCCACGCCTACGCCGATGCCGGAGCCGACGCCGTCGAGCTGGGCTTCCCCTTCTCAGATCCCATGCTGGACGGCGTCACGATCCAGGAGGCCTCCGACCGGGCGATCGCGGCCGGGACCACGGTCAAGGGGATCCTCGAGGAGGTCGCGACGCTCGACGTCGACATACCGCTCATCGCGATGACCTACAGCAATCTGGTGGTGCAGCAGAGCACCGCGGGGTTCTGTGCGGCGCTCACCGCGAGCGGGCTGCGCGGGCTGATCGTGCCCGACTCGCCCTTGGAGGAGGTCGGGGAGCTGGCAGACGCGGCGGCGGCCGAGGGCCTGGATCTCGCGCTGCTCGCCGCTCCCTCCTCCTCCCGGGCCAGACTGCGCGAGATCACCGAGCGCAGCCGGGGCTTCGTCTATGCCCTGACCCGCATGGGCACCACCGGCGAGCGCGGCGAGATTCCCGAGCAGGCCGCCCGGCTCGGCCGCGAGCTCAAGGGACTCACCGACCGGCCGGTCCTGTTCGGTTTCGGGGTCTCCAACCCGGCGCAGGCCACCGAGCTGGCGGGTCATGCCGACGGTGTCGTGGTGGCTTCGGCGCTGATGCGCAAGCTCCTCGACGGCGCCCGGCCACGCGAGCTGGGAGAATATGTGGCGAGTATTCGACGCGCACTCGACCAGGGAGCCAGATGAGCAGTACGCCCCGCTACCGCGCCATCGCCGACGACCTGACCCACAGGATCAAGTCGGGCCACTATCGCGCGGGCGAGGCGTTGCCCGCACAGCGTGAGCTCAGCGCCTTCTATGGCGTGACGATGATGACGCTGCGGCAGGCATTGCAGGTCCTCAGCGGCGAGGGTCTGATCGTCCAGCGGGCCGGCCGCGGCACTTATGTGACGCCGGCCAGTGCGGAGTACCCCCTCGACACGCTGCGCAGTCTCGGCGACGACCTGCGCAGGCAGGGTTACCCCCTGCGGACCGAGGTGCTGTCGGCCGCGATCCGGCAGGCCCCGCGCTCGCTCACCCGGCTGCTGGGCGACGCGCCGGCCGACCACCGGGCCCTCCGGCTGGCACGCGTACGGCATCTGCTGGGCCGGCCCGCCGTCCACCAGATCTCCTGGATCGTTGAGCCGCACGCCTCGGCGATCAAGGGGATCGATTTCACCGAGACCCCGTTGTACACCGCGCTCACCGACGTCGGTGCGCGAGTGCACCGGGCGACTGAACGGGTCAGGCCGGCCCTGCTCACCGCCCTGGTCGCGGCGCGGCTGCAGCACCCGGCGGGCAGCCCGGTCTTCGTCAGCGAACGGGCGACCTATGACGACCAGGGCGCCCTGCTCGTCATGGATCACGCTACGATCCTCGGCGAGTGGATGGAGATCAGGGCCGAGCGCAAGGCCACGGACCTGTCGCTGCACTGGGTCTCCCAGCGCTGACCGTTCACGGTGTGAGGAGAAGATCCAGACGGCGACCCACCAGCGGAGTATCTGCGCAAGACCGCTACCGCCGCCTTGCGGATCGCCTTGTCGGCCACCGTCCGCACTCTGGCCGCGTCGTAGGTGACGCCCATCCGGGTGTGTACGAAACTCCTACCGCTCAGAACAGATGACATCGAAACCAGGGAGTGAATACGGCCCCGGGACGAGCCTGGCGGATGTCTGCTTATTGGCCAGGTGGTGTCCGGCATGGAGTGGCGCGAGCCCGGTCTGCGGCGTTCGAGGGGAACAGGAGAAGTCGCGTTCGGACACTGCCCGCCTGGGCGTGCGTCAGGGAAGAGCTGTGATCTGGGAACCCCTCCGGGGACGGCGTCAGAGTACCCGTCGCCGAGCGGACCGGCTCATAGTAGGAGATCGCCGCCGCTGCGACCTTCCTCGCCTCCGCGCAGAGCAGCTTCATCACCGGTTCGAGCCTTCACGTCGACGGCGGCCTGAACCAGATCTGAGTTCCATGGCCGCACATCCGGTGAGGATGGCGGCGCCTGGCCCGTCGGGCGCGCTCCCAGGCGGGCGAGCCCGGCACGCTCGACCGCAAGCTGGCCGGGCAGACAAAGGTCAGGTCCGCCGTAGCAGCACGGAGGTGATTCAGTGCACCAGCAGTTTCCTGCCGCTGGCACCGGACACAGCGCCGCAGGAAACCGCCAGCGGCTCCGGCGAGCCCATCGGTGATTTGGCCGTCGTGCAGGCGGCCGATCTCGCCGACGACGATGTTGATCGAGCGTGGTGACAGGCGGTCGTCGGGGTGGCCGACAGCAGCAACGCGGCAGGAGTGGTACTGGCGACTGCGTCGCCAGTACCACTCCTGGTCGAGGCTGAGGTTCCCCCCGAGGTTCAGAGCAGCGGGCGGGTCTCGGGGCCGCTGTTGAGGTGCTGGTCAAGGCGGTGCGGATGCAGGCCGCCGGTGTGGGGTCGGTCCGGCAGGTGGTGGAGCGGGCCGGCGGCGCGGCCGCGCAACTGGCCGACATCGAAGAGGTCACCGCCTACCAGCACGACAACCACGAGCTGCTCATCCAGCAGTTCTTCAAGGCCGACCGGTCCACCATGCTCGCGCTGGCCGAGAACCGGCACATCACCCTGGCCAAGCTGAACAAGGCGATCACCGATGTGGTCAACGCCTTCGCCCAGCTGGACGTGGTCAACGCCTGGGGCGACGGCAGCAGCGTGGGCACGGACGGCACCCAGGTCGATACCTACATCGACAACCTACTGGCCGAGACCTCGATCCGCTACGGAGGGTTCGGCAGGATTGCCTACCATTACGTATCGGACAACTACATTGCGTTGTTTTCCAGATTTGTGCCATGCGGGGTGTGGGAGGCGATCTACATCATCGACGGGCTGCTGGCCAACGCCTCGGAGGTCCAGCCCAAGACCGTACACGCCGACACGCAAGGCCAATCGTTCCCCGTCTTCACTTTGGCGCATTTGTTCGGGTTCGATCTGATGCCGCGTATCCGCAATTGGAAGGGCCTGACCTTCTTCCAGCACACAGACCAGGTCACCTACCACCACATCGACTCCTTGTCCCGCGGTGAAGGCGGGAACCGCAACGTGATCGCCTGGGAGCTGGTGGAGAAGATGTGGCCCGACCTCATGCGAGTGGCGATCTCCATCCGCGAGGGCCGACTCAACTCCGTCACCCTGCTACGCCGACTCGGCTCACACTCCCGCAAGAACGAGATCTACCGGGCCTTTCGCGAGGTCGGACGCAGCGTGCGCACCGTGGCGCTGCTTCGTTTTCTCGCCGATCCCGCGCTGCGGCGGCGCATCACCGCGGTCACCAACAAGGTCGAAGGCTTCAACGGCTTTTCCGCCTGGCTGCGCTTCGGCAACGACCCGGCCGAGCAGGAGAAAATGATCAAATTCAACTCGTTGCTGGCCAATTGCGTGATCTTCCACACCGCGCTTGACATGACCGACGTGCTACGCCAGCTCCTGGCCGAGGGCTGGCAGCCCGAGCAGGGCTCCGACTCACCGCCGCCGACATCGCGCAGCTGTCGCCCTATCTGACCGCCCACATCAGCCGGTTCGGCCTGTATGCCACCGACGTGCTGCGCCTGCGCCCCGACGACTTCGACCCCGACCTGCCCGCGATCGACTTCACCGCCTTGGCGGAGGCGGCGTAGACGGCAAGTAGGACAGCCGGGCCGGCAGTCACATGATCTGGTTCGGCCCTGACTACCCCCGCATCGCCACGAAGATCCGCGAATTCCTCGCCGCGGACTGAGCGCGGCTACCGCTTCTTGGGCCTTGGGCTGGGTCAGCGGGTCTGCTGGTGCCAGCGGTGCAGCAGGGCGGGGAGCTCGCCGAGCAGGAATTCGTAGAAGACGTGCATCTGTGCCAGGCGCTGACGGGCGGGATCGCCCTCGTCGGTGGCGGCGATCCCGGCGGCCGCGGCCTGGAGCATGGCCTGGATGACGGTGTTCTGGCTGGTGAACAGGGTGGCCCAGGCGTCGTCGCGGAGCCGGTAGTGCTCGCGCCGGCTACCGGGCGATGGCAGGCGTTCGATCAGTCCGACCGTCGCCAGGGATTTGATCGCGCCCGAGACCGAGCCTGCGCTGGCCTCCAGCCGGTTGGCGATCTCACCGGCGGTGACGCTGTCCTGATCGGTGAACAGGAAGACTGCCAGGGTGCGCGCGGCCATGCGCTGTAGCCCGCCCTCGATCAGCGTCAGGGCCAGCCGTTCCGCCGCCTGCCACTGCTCATACCGGTCGTTCACGTGCTCACCTCCTTGGGGAGAATCAGGATACCGAACATCCTGACTCTTCAGAAATTTCCGAAAAGTCGGTATATTCCTCGTATCGGCCTCGCGAGAGGTTCGATGGTGTGCCGGGAAGCCTGGTCGGCGATGTGACCTCTCATCAGCGTCGACAGAAAGGTGACCGGCCATGACCCTGCTCAGCCGGTTGTACGGCGTGCGCCCCACCCTGCGTCACCGGGTGCGCGTCCGGCGGAACGTGAAGATCCCGGCCGCCGATGGTGCGCGGCTGCTAGCCACGCACTATTACCCGGCGGTCCGTTGGTGTTGCTGCGTAGCCCGTACGGCCGCCGCGTGCGATTGCACGCGCGCTCGGCCAACCCGAACGTCGACTACTTCGCCCGGTTGTGCGAGGTGACGCGCGCGGCCGTTCGGTCAATGTGTGCGACGGCATCGTCCGGTGGTAAACCCGGCGTAATCCGGGCGAGTGACGTCCGGGTGGCCAACGTCGCCCTGTAGCCGATGGCCCACCGCTTCCGGCGCGGCCACCGCATCCGGCTGCAGGTCTCCAGCGGCGCCCACCTGCGCTTTGACCGCAACCCCGGCACCGACAACCGCTATCGCCTCTCACCTACGTAACCAGCTCGCGACCGGGCGCGGCCTGCGCACCTCGGAACACGAGATCTTCCACGACCACATCCGCCCGCCAGCCCTCTGGCTGCCCCTCACTGCAGGAGCATCGTGAAACTACTCGTCCTCGGCGGCACCCACCACGTGGGCCGCGCCCTCGTCGAGACCGCGCTGGAGCGCGACGATGAGGTGAGCACGCTCAACCGCGGCCTCAGCCGCGCCCCCGCGCCTGGCGTCCGGGCACTCATCGCCGACCGCACCGACCCCGAGTCCATACGGCTGGCGCTGGGCGACGGGGAATGGGACGCGGTCGTCGACACCTGGGCCTGGGCGCCCAGGGTGGTGCGCGAGGCCGCCCGCCTGCTGGCCGGCCGGGCCGGGCACTACGGGTACGTCTCCAGCCGGGGTGTGCACCGCTGGCCCTGGCCGGCGGGCGCCGACGAGCGAGCGCCCCTGGTCGACGCCGATCCCGGCAGCATCGACGACGCCGACTACGCCGCCGCCAAGCGCGGCGGCGAGCTCGCCGTCCTGGAATCCTTCGGCGAGCGGGCGCTGCTGGCCAGAGCAGGGATGATCCTCGGCCCGTATGAAGACGTCGGCCGCATTCCGTGGTGGCTGCGCCGCCTGGAAAAAGGCGGGCGCGTCTTGGCCCCTGCCCCCGCTGGCATGCCCTTGCAGTACCTCGACGTTCGGGACCTGGCCGCCTGGATGCTGCGCTCGGCCGAACGCGGCCTGGGCGGCGCCTTCACCGTGACCGGCCCGCCCGGCGCGATCACCCTCGGCGAGCTGCTCACCACGGCGCTGGAGGTTACCGGCGTCGACACCGAACTGGTGTGGACCGAGCCGGAACTGCTCCAGCAATACGGCCTGCCTCTCGGTATGGAACTCGGGCTACGCATGCCCGACGGCAGTGTCCCGAGCGGCATGCACGACGCCAACGTCAGCGCCGCCCTGGCCGAAGGCCTCACCACGCGCCCACTGCGCGCGACCCTCGCCGACACCTGGGCCTGGCTCCAAGCCGAAGGCGATCCCACGCCCCGCGCGGACGCCCCCTCCCCCGACACCTGGCTCGATGCCGCCACCGAGCAGCGCCTGCTCGACCAGCTCTCCCACTAAGGACAACCAACTTTCATGCGCGCCATCATCATCGGAGCCGGCATCGCCGGCCTGGCCACCGCCCTGCGCCTGCACCAGATCGGCTGGGACAGCCTCATCGTCGAACGCGCCCCGCAGCGCCGCGGCGGCGGCTACGCCGTCACCTTCGGCGGCATCGGCTACGACGCAGCCGAACGCATGGGCATCCTGGACGAGCTGAGGGCCAAGGCCTTCGACACCACCGAGCTCATCTACTACAAGAAAGACGGCTCGCGCCGCTTCGCCCTCGACCGCGCCACCATCGCCGCCACCACCGGACCGCGCTCGATCACCATCCTGCGCGGCGACCTCGAATCCGTCCTGTACGAGAAGGTGAAGGGCCACACCGAGATCCGTTTCGGCGCCACCCTCACCGCCATCGACCAGGACAGCCGCGCCGTCCGCGTCACCCTGGACGACGGCAGCATCGAGGAGGCCGACCTGCTGATCGGCGCCGACGGGCTGCACTCGGCCACCCGCGCCCTGGTCTTCGGCCCGGAAGAGGACTTCCTGCTCGACCTGGAGCACAAGGTCGCGGTCTACATGCTCGACCACCGGCCCGCCACCATCGCACCCGGGGCGACCGGCACCCTGTCGTCCAACGGCCGCACCGCGGCGGTCATCAGCGTCGGCGATGGCCGCAACGTCGCCTTCTTCGGCTACCGCACCGACCACGCCCGCCCCGGCGAGGACGCCGCCACCCAGCTGGAACGCGTCTACGGCGACCTCGGATGGGTCATCCCCGAAGCCCTCGCCGGGCTGGCGCGGGCCGACTCGGTCTATTTCGACACCATCAGCCAGGTCGTGGCACCACGCTGGAGCAGCGGCAGGGTGGTGCTGGTCGGCGACGCGGCCTGGTGCGTCACCCTGTTCGCCGGGTACGGCTCCGCGCTGGCCGTCGGCGGCGCCGACGGCCTGGGCACCGAACTGGCCGCCCACCCCGGCGACATCCCCGCCGCGCTGATCGTGTGGGAGGCGGCCATCCGGCCCGAAGCCGAACGCAAACAGCAGATCGGCCGCCGGGTCAAAGGCGTCTACGCCCCCGCCAACCCGCTGCTGTTGTGGCTGAGCCTGCTACCGCTGCGGCTGGCCTCGCTGCCACCGGTGCGCCGGTACATGACGCGCCGCTTCATCAAAGGCTGAAGTCGTAAGACACCTGGCCGGGCAGGCGGCCGGGTGTTACATTCCAGGCGACTGCAGGAAACGCGCCCGGATGGGGCGCGAACGTCGGTGAGCCGGGAAGCCTGGTCGGCCCGCGATCTTGGGATCACGGAGCTAGGAGGCTACTTCCGATGTGCCCGACCGCGATCCTGCTCGGCTGCGGCATCGCCGCCGGAGCACTCGTCCCAGCCGTGCTCCTGATCGACGGCGCCACCCGGCCCGGCTACAGCCTCTGGCGCCACAGTGCCAGCCAGCTCGGCACCGGCGAGCGCGGCTGGCTGCAAACGGCCAACTTCGTGATCGGCGGCCTGCTGCTGCTTGCCTTCGCCGCCGGGCTCGCCTTCCGCCTGGACATCCGGGACGTGCTGCGGCCCGCGCCCGCCGGACTGCTCGAACACGTCGCCCTGCTGGTCGGTTTCGCCTGGATCATCGCCGTCGGCGTTCGTCTGCGCCGCCACCATCCTGTGCCCGCGCAGGCCTGAGCGATGGAGATCTGGGCGCTGGTCATGCTCATCATCTGGGCAGCGAAGAAGCACGGTATGGGAGGCAGTCAAGTATCTGTGGAGATGTCCGGAAGATCTTCCTCAGGCTAGTGAGGTGCCATGACCGAGCGCACAGTCCTGATCTCCGGAGCCGGCGTCGGCGGGCCGACAGCGGCCTACTGGCTAGCCAGGCACGGCTTCCACATCACCGTCGTTGAACGCGCCGGAACGCCGCGCTCCAGCGGGAACCCGGTAGACGTCAGAGGCCCCGCCGTAGGCGTCGCTGAACGGATGGGCGTCCTGCCCCGGCTGCGCGAGGCCGCCACCGGTACGACAGGCCTCACCTTCGTCAACGCGGCCGGCAGGCAGGTCGGCCGGATGGACATGCGCGCTTTTCAACGGCCGGGCGAGATCGAGTTACCGCGCGGCGACCTCGCCTCGATCCTGTACGAGGCCAGTCGCGACTATGCCGAGTACCTCTTCGACGACTCCATCGCGACCCTTGAGCAGGATGGGCACGGAGTCGAGATCACCTTCGAGCGCGCCAGGCCCCGTCGATTCGACCTGGTGATCGGTGCCGACGGTTTGCATTCGATGACCCGTCGACTGACGTTCGGCACCGAGAACGGGTTCCTGCGTCACATGGGCCTCTACGTCGCGACGATGCCGCTCGCCGGCCCGTCCGGGACCGGTCGGGACATCCTCATGCACAACGTCCCTGGCAAAGCGCTCGCCGTCAGTTCCACGCCCAGCGGCGCGTTCTTCCTGTACCGCAGTGCGGCCGAACCCGGCTTCGACCACCGCGACAACGAGCAGCACAAGCGGCTGCTGACGCGCGCGTACCAGGACGTCTCCTGGCGCGCGCCCGACCTTCTTCAGCAGGTGCACACCGCTGACGACCTCTACTTCGACTCGGTGAGTCATGTACGCCTGCCGCGCTGGTGGAACGGCCGGATCGTCCTACTCGGTGACGCCGCGTCCTGCGTGTCACTGTTCGGAGACGGCTCCACCCTGGCCATGGCGGGAGCGTTCACCCTCGCCGAGGAACTGTCCGCGGGTCCGGACGATCCCGAGGCGGCCTTCCGCCGATACGAAGCCGCTCACCGGCGCCTGGTCGACCCCAAGCAGCGCACCATCAGACAGGCGTCGGCGCTCCTGGTCCCCGCGACGCGGGGCGGCATCCTGGCGCGAAACCTTGCCACCCGCCTGTGGCCCGCCGTGGCCGCCGCCGCCCGGCTGCAGCGCGCTTCCCGTCCGGCATAGGCCGCGGGCCGGTCCGAAGAATAGGAATCCGACAGTACGAGACCTTTCAGCACCGGCGACGATCGGGCACTTTCAGATGCCAGCGACTTCGGGTCCCCGTACGGGCCATCCACGCGGCGTTGCAGAACCTCTCCGGCTTACTCATGAACAACGAACCGCACAGCCGCTACCAGAGATCATATTCGGTGCGGCCGACGATCAAGATCATTTCGTGGGTCTGGCAGAGACCTGAGTTCTGTTTCGTCACAAGCTACCTGGCGGCTGCCGCCGGGCTTCTGGACAAGGATGCCGAGCACGACAAACGCCAGGGCTGCGCCCAACGCCGTTCAACTTGGACAGCCTGCGCACCATCCGAGACCCACCTCGTCACCTGTGCCCCCGCACCAGCAGCGACCGGATGAATGCCGCCGACATCGTTTCAGATCGTAGAGGCGATCCTGCTCGGCGCATCCACCCCTACGCCCTGCCCTCAGCTACCTGGCAGCTGGGGACATGTTCGGGAGCGGGGAGCCGGGTAGTGCTGCTCGGCGACGCGGCCTGGTGCGTCACCCTGTTCGCCGGGTACGGCTCCGCGCCGGCCGTCGGCGGCGCCGATTATCTGGGGTGCCGAGAAGGCGGCGGGCATGTGAGGCAAGTGGACTCCCTGGAACATGCCTGAAGAGTTATCTGGGGTTGTCAGGCATGTTGGTCATCTGTGAAACCCCTCCCTGGGGATCTCGCTCAGTGCCCGGTCGTCCGTGTCGTACGTCAGCGTTTCCGTGTCACGCTGCCTCGGGCATCCATCGGGCTCGATGCCGTTGGCCGACGAAGGAGGTCTGCTGCGGCGATCGCCCCAGCCCGTACGAGAGCCCGGCCCCCGTCAGCGATCGTCACGGCCTTGTCCGTTCCTCGGACAGGTGTCCAGGAAGTGTTTCGACCGATCGAAACATTTGGGCGAGCGCTTGCTGCAACACGCCTTACATGCCAGACGAGATCATCTACTTCTGACCTACGAGAACAGGGCAACAACCCTGGATAAATGGCTCAGAGCGCATGGATCGCCGCGGTGGTCGACGTAGCCCCACAGCCCGGCCGGGCGCGCGCCGAGCGGGTCGCCGAGGATCCTCCGCCCGCCACGGCAGCGCCGATCGCTGCCACGGGTTAACCAGCCAGCTCCACAGGTTGAGCGAGCGGTGATACCGATCCGAAGCGCCGTTTCTGCTGGTCAGCCAAACGTGTTGGATGTTCGGCGGCTGTCACCCTGTTCGGCGGCCGGGCCCGCCGGTGACTTGGAGCTGGTTCACCGCCTCGACGACGGGCGCCGCGCCGTCCTCTGCCGAGACCCCGACCGACAGGGCCTGGGCCCGCTGCCGATAGGCCGGGTCGGTGACCGCGGTGGTGAGCGCGGCGGCCAGCCGTGCGGGCGTCAGGCGGCGGAACGGGATCGCGGCCGGGGCCACGCCGAGTGCCATCAGCCTGGACGCCCAGAACGGCTGGTCGTACATGACCGGCACGGCCACAGCGGGCACGCCCGCCCGCACCCCGGCCCCGGTGGTGCCGCTGCCGCAGTGGTGGGCGACGGCGGCCATGCGGGGGAACAGCCAGTCGTGCGGCACGTCGCCGACCGCCAGCACGTCGGCCGAGATGCGTCCCCGCAGGCCGGTCTGCAACACGCCGCGCAGCCCGGCCCGCCGCAGCGCCCGCACGGCCAGCTCTGTGTACTGCTCGGCCCGTGCGCCCGCCAGGCTGCCGAAGCCGACGAAGACCGGTGTGGGCCCCGATGTCAGGAAATCGCGCAGCACCGGATCCGGCTGCCAGCCTCGCGGCCGGAGCGGCCACCAGTAACCCGTGATCTCCAGCCCCGGCCGCCAGTCGGCCGGGCGCGACAGCACCAGCGGGCTGACCCCGTGGAAGACCGGCCAGCGCGTGCTCTCCCGGCGCTGGTAGAGGGCGCGCGGGGTCATCGGGGGCAACCCGAGCCGGGCCCGCATCTTCGTGCTCATCCCGGCGAGCAGCGGGCCCGCGGCGGGCAACTCAAACGCGAGCCGGGCCGCCCTGCGGTTTCCCCACCGTCCGAGCGATTGACGGAACAGGCTCATGACCGGCGGAAAGTCCCCCGTGGGGTCTATCGGCTGCAGGTGTACCCCCATGCTCGGCACGCCCATCGCCTCGGCGACGTGACAGCCCAGCGCGCCCGCCATGCCCAGCAGGAGCAGGTCTGCCTCCTGCTCGGCGATCTGGGTCAAGCCGTCCATGAGCTGCCCGCCGTACTCCTTGAACGCGCTGATGGAGAAGCGGCCGGTCAGCGCGTGGAGCGGATCTCCGGGAAGTGGCAGATACTCCAGGCCTGCATCGGTCACGAGCTCCGCGTACGGCTCGTGCGCGGCGATCGCCACCTCGTGCCCGGCCTCGCGTAAGCGCGTTCCCAGTCCCGTGTACGGCGCCGCGTCCCCCCGTGTGCCGACCCCGACAATCAGAACTCGCATCCGCATCACCCTCGCCCGTTTATCATGCACTCGCATGATAAACGAGACGAACAAACTTTTCCATGCACTCGCATGAGAAAGCAGTGGGATATGCCGAAGATCGTCGACCACGACGCCCGGCGACGGCACATCGCCGAGGCTGTGCACCGCATCATCCACGACAAGGGCATGAAGAACGTCAGCCTCAGGGAGGTCGCCGCCGAGGCCGGAATGTCTATGGGCGCGGTGCAGTACTACGTCACGACGAAGGACCAGATGCTGCTGCTGGCGCTGGAGCACATCGGAATCTGGATCGGCAACCGGGTGGCAGCCGTGGCCGCGCGCCAGTCCACGCCGCTCGACCTGCTGCGGGACACCGTGCTGGAACTGTTGCCGCTGGACGACGAGCGCAGCTACCTGAACCGCGTCGGGCTGGCGTTCCAGGCGAGCTCGGTGGTGGACGACGACCAGGCGGCGGCGATGCGGCTCGGGGTGCCGCTCCTGCTGTCCTTGTTCGCCGAGCAGATCAGGGCCGCCCAGGCCGCCGGGGAGCTCGCCGCCCACCTGGATGCAGACAAGGAGGCGAGCATCCTGTATGCCTTCGCGCAGGGCATCGTGAACGCCACCCTGGTCGGGCACTACACACCCGAGGAGGTCGCGGCGTTGCTCGACTACCACTTGGCACGGCTCCGCGCGGGGTGATGGTCGTAGCGGGAATCTTCGGCCGGTCCAAGCCGTAGCCGATTTCTGAGTTCAGCTCGAAGGCCTGCCGGCACTTGCGCCGCCTCCATGAGTAGGAGGCCCGGACGACCAAGGCCCATCTCGCCGACGTCCGACGGTTCTACGGCTTCCAGGAGCGCTCGGTGCTGGATGCCAAGAAGGCGACAGCGTGACTGGTGGGGCAGGTGCAACCTGGCGCCGTCATTGAGTGGAGTTGCCAGCGGACCGGTGCTGCTGCTGATCGCCGCACCAGTCCGCCAGCGCCGACCGGGACCGTATCGATGAGCTGACCACCTCGGCCACGACGTCCTCCCGGGCGAGGAACCCTCCTAATCACTCTTAACGAGTCCGTCACTCCGGCAGACTCGGGCCTGACAGCCGCCAGTGGGTGAGCACTCATAGCTACTGGGCCTTGAGTCCTGCGCAAAGATCGTGCCCCCGCTGGTCGGCCGGGAAAGTTGATCGCCGCTGGGATGTCGTGCCCACCCGTAGGGGTGTGAGCACTGCTTGATTAGTTCGCTGATGGTTCTCCCGCAGGCTGTTGAGTATCGATCGGTGTCGAAAACAGGGAGGAAGCGTTGCGCCTGTTCGTGGGAGATGACTGGGCCGAGCAGCATCATGACGTCGAGCTGATGGATACCTCGGGGCGCAGGTTGGCCAAGGCCCGCTTGCCCGACGGAGTGGCGGGGATGACCAAGCTGCACGCGATGATCGCCGAGCAGCTCGATGAAGCGGCCGAAGAGGGGGGGTGGGGGTGCCACCGGTCGGGTCGCCCCGGGCGTCTCAGCCCGGGGCTCCCACAGAACCGTGCGTAACAATCTCTCGTTACACGGCTCTTGTCGTTCCTGGT
>NZ_JOEQ01000007.1 GCF_000721075.1 Streptosporangium amethystogenes | reverse complement strand
GTCAAGTGGTCGGGGATCTTCTTCCTCGTCGCGTTCGCGGTCATGTCCCTGGTCTGGGACGCCGGAGCCCGCCGGGCCATCGGCCTGCGCAGACCGTACCGGGGAGCGTTCAACCAGGACCTGACCGGCGCGGTGTCGGCGCTGGGCCTGCTGCCGGCCCTCACCTACATCGCCTCCTGGACCGGCTGGTTCGCCTCGTCGCTCGGCTGGGGCCGCAACTGGGCGCAGGCGACCTCGCAGGGCCCGGTGTTCTTCGTCTTCGACTCCTTCCGCTCCTGGCTGAGCTACCACTTCCAGGTGCTGAGCTTCCACACCGGGTTGAGCGAGGGGCACACCTACCCCTCATCGCCATGGTCGCCTGGTACGTCGCCACCCGCGACTGGCGGGCCGGGGCCGTACTCCTCGGCTACGCCGCGGGCTGGCTCCCCTGGTTCTACTACGCCCTCGCCGACAACCGGACCATGTACCTGTTCTACGCGATCGCCATGGTCCCCTTCATGATCCTCGCGCTGACCATGGTGGCCGGGCTGATCATCGGGCGGGCCGACGCCGCGCCCAACCGCAGGGCGCTCGGGGCCGCGGTCGTCGGGGCCTTCACCCTGCTGGCGCTGGTCAACTTCTGGTGGCTCCTCCCGGTGCTGGCGGCCGAGGTCATCCCGCACTCCCAGTGGTGGGCGCGGATGCTGTTCCGGAGCTGGGCGTGACGGGCGCGGCAGGTGTGCCGGGCGCGGCGGGCCGGGAGAGCCCGTGGCGCAGCGAGATCGCGGCCGCCAGGCAGGCCAGTGGCACCGCGGGCAGCAGGTAGCGGTAGTCGAACTCGGCGGTCGCGGCCGGGGCCAGGATGAGGCCGAAGGCGCCCAGCCACGGCAGCAGCACGGGGCCGCCCAGCCTGCGCCAGCGCACCGCCACCCCGGCCAGGCCGATCAGCAGCAGCACGCCGATCACGAGGCCGGGCAGCCGGACGATCCGCTGGTAGCCCTGCATGAAGCCCGCCCACGGGTCGTGGACGTCGGTACCGATCACGCGAAGCTTGCCCTGGATCGGCGCGGTCCGCAGGCCCGGATCGTACTTCTGCGCGTCGGTGTCGGTGTTGCCCCGGTACGACGACCAGGCCGGGAGGATCTTGTTCTCCGGCAGGAACTCGTACTGCCGGTAGGTGTTGAAATCCGGGAAGCGCGGCCGGTCCCAGTGGAAGGCGCGGAAGAAGTCGCCGGCCACCAGGCTCAGATAGTCGAGCGGCTGGGACAGGATGGCCCGCTGGGCGAACGCGCTCGCCGTCTTGTTCGTCTCCGGGGTGAACGTGCTGCCCACCCCGAAGGCGTGGAAGCGCTGGCCGTTCTGCGCCCACCAGAGGTACTTCTGCCCGGAGAAGCCGCGCTGGCCCGGCGGCGCGCTGATGCACAGCAGCGCCAGCTCCAGCTCCTCGCGGGGGTCGACCCGCATCTTCTCGCAGTCGGCGAAGAGCGCCGTCCGCATGTAGAGGATCGCCCCGTCGCTGTTGGTCATCGCGAAGTTGCCGTGCGCGGAGGCGAACCAGGCCATGTAGCCGACCACGGGGAGCGCGCACGCGGTGATCATCGCCGCGATCGTCTTCCAGGCCGTGCGCTTGATCAGCAGATAGGCCACGACCAGCGCGAGGATCGGCAGGCCGATCGACCGGGTGAGCGCGGTGAGGGCCAGCAGCAGCCCGATCACCGCGCCGATCCGCCAGGACATCCGCCGGTGCCAGAGCACCAGCGTGATCACGGCCACGACCAGCAGCATGAACATCGCGTCGGACATGACCAGGTGTTCGAGCTGGATCTGGTAGGCGTCGAACAGCACCGGCACCGCGGCCAGCGTCGCCCCCCAGCCGGGCAGGCCGAACCTGCCGCGCAACAGGGTGTAGATCAGCACCGCGATGCCCAGGCCCATCAGGTGCTGTACGAAGACCACCAGACCGAAGCTGTGCAGCGGCCGCAGCGCCAGGAGCAGAAACGAGTAGCCGTTCGGGCGCAGCGCACTGGGCCGGTCGGGGTTCACCGCCCCGGAGACGTACTCGTAGGAGTCGTTGAACCACAGGGCCGGGCCATAGCCGAGCATGGTGACCACACGCAGCAGGAATGCCAGCACGAGGGCGGCCACGAAGAGGCGATGCCGGTGCAGGAACGCCCGCAGGCGAGTGACCCGGTCGGGCGGAGGCACGTCCAGGCGAGGGCGGTCGGCGACGGTCACCATGGAATACAGGATGCCAGCCGTTTCAGGGAGTTGACCCGGGCAAGGGGCTTCAGAGGGCATCATGGTGAGATTGGCTTGTGCCGTGAGCGAAGGGTTGAGACGTGGAACTGACCGTGGTCATGCCTTGTTTGAACGAGGCGGAGACCGTGGAGACCTGCGTACGCAAGGCACTCGCCTGCATGCGGGAGCACGGGATCGACGGGGAAGTGCTGATCGCCGACAACGGCAGCACCGACGGCTCACAGCAGCTCGCACGCGAGGCCGGGGCCCGGGTCGTGCACGTTGACGCCAAGGGGTACGGCAACGCCCTGATAGGCGGTATCCGCGCCGCGCGCGGCCGCTACGTCATCATGGGCGACGCGGACGACTCCTACGACTTCACGGCGCTGCTGCCGTTCGTCGAGCAGCTCCGTGACGGCGCCGACCTGGTGATGGGCAACCGGTTCAAGGGCGGCATCGCGCCGGGCGCCATGCCCCCGCTCCACCGCTACCTGGGCAACCCGGTGCTCTCCTTCATCGGACGACTCTTCTTTCCCAGCGCGATCGGTGACTTCCACTGCGGCCTGCGCGGGTTCCGGCGCGACTCCATCCTCAAGCTCGGCCTGCAGACCGGCGGCATGGAGTTCGCCAGCGAGATGGTGGTCCGCTCGACCCTGTCAGGCCTGGACGTACGCGAGGTGCCCACCACGCTCTCGCCCGACGGCCGCTCCCGCCCGCCGCACCTGCGCTCCTGGCGTGACGGCTGGCGCCACCTGCGCTTCCTGATGCTCTACAGCCCGCGCTGGCTGTTCTTCATCCCCGGCCTGGTGCTGATGACCCTCGGCCTGGTCGCGGGCGCCGCCCTGACCTTCGGCCCGGTCTACATCGGCAAGCTCGCCTTCGACGTCGACACCCTGGTCGGCGCCTCCGCCATGGTGGTGATCGGCTTCCAGGCGGTGCTGTTCGCGCTGTTCACCAAGGTGTACGCGGCCGAGGAGGGCTTCCTGCCGGAAGACAGGCGGGTGCGCAAGCTCATCGACATCGTCTCTCTGGAGAAGGGGCTGGTCGTCGGCGGGCTGCTGGCCCTGGGCGGTCTGGGCGGCCTGGTCGCCTCCCTGGTCCACTGGCAGACCCGCAGCTTCGGCCCGCTGATCCCTTCGGAGTCGCTGCGCCTCGTCGTGCCCTCGGCTACCGCGCTGATCGTGAGTTTCCAGACGATTTTCGCCGCGCTGTTCATCAGCATCCTCGGCATCCGCCGTACCAAGGAGACGCCCATCGACGTGGCCGCCTCCGCGGCGGAGGAGGCCGCCGAGGCCGTCAACCGGGCCGCGGAGGTGGCGGAGGCGGCCGCGAGTGCCACTACTGGCAGGGAGAGCACCAAGGCCTGAGCCCGCGTCCCTTAGGCTGGGCACCATGTCCCAGCACATCCTGACCGCGGTCGCCTGGCCCTACGCCAACGGCCCTCGCCACATCGGGCACGTCTCCGGATTCGGCGTGCCATCCGACGTCTTCAGCCGCTATCAGCGGATGGCGGGCAACATGGTGCTCATGGTGAGCGGGACCGACGAGCACGGCACTCCGATCCAGGTGCAGGCCGACAAGGAGGGCCTGAGCGCCCGCGAGCTCGCCGACCGCTACAACAGGGTGATCGTCGAGGATCTCCAGGCGCTCGGCCTGTCCTATGACCTGTTCACCCGGACCACGACCGTCAATCACTACGCGGTGGCGCAGGAGATCTTCAAGGGGCTCCACGCCAACGGCTACATCTTCCCCCAGACCACGATGGGCGCCATCTCGCCCTCCACCGGGCGCACCCTGCCCGACCGCTACATCGAGGGCACCTGCCCCATCTGCGGTTACCAGGGCGCCCGTGGCGACCAGTGCGACAACTGCGGCAACCAGCTCGACCCGGTCCAGCTGATCGACCCGGTGAGCAAGGTCAACGGCGAGACGCCGGTCTTCGTGGAGACCGAGCACTTCATGCTCGACCTGCCCGCGTTCGCCGAGGTGCTGGCATCGTGGCTGCGCTCCAAGGAGGGCGACTGGCGGCCCAACGTGCTGAAGTTCGCCCTCAACATGCTCGGCGACATGCACCCCCGCGCGATCAGCCGCGACCTCGACTGGGGCGTGCCGATCCCGCTGGAGGGCTGGAGCGACCAGGCCAACAAGCGGCTCTACGTCTGGTTCGACGCGGTCGTGGGCTACCTCAGCGCCTCCATCGAGTGGGCGCGCCGCTCCGGCGACCCGGAGGCCTGGCGCCGCTGGTGGCAGGACCCGGAGGCCCTCGGCTACTACTTCATGGGCAAGGACAACATCGTCTTCCACGCGGAGATCTGGCCGGCGATGCTGCTCGGCTACAACGGCCAGGGTGCCCGCGACGGCAAGCCGGGCTCGCTCGGCGCGCTGAACCTGCCCGCCGAGGTCGTCTCCAGCGAGTTCCTGACCATGGAGGGACGCAAGTTCTCCTCCTCCCGTCAGGTCGTCATCTATGTGCGTGACTTCCTGGAGCGCTACGACGCCGACGCGCTGCGCTACTACATCGCGGTGGCGGGCCCGGAGAACCAGGACACCGACTTCACCTGGTCGGAGTTCCTCAATCGCAACAACGGCGAGCTGGTGGCGGCCTGGGGCAACCTGGTGAACCGCTCGATCTCGATGGCGGCCAAGAACTTCGGGGTCATCCCCGAGGCAGGCGACTTCACCGATGTCGACCGCGCCATGCTGGAGCGGAGCCGCTCGGCCTTCTCGAAGGTCGCGGCCGAGTTCGAGCAGTGCCGGTTCAAGAACGCGACGAACGAGGCGTTCGAGGTCATCCGCGAGGCCAACAGGTACCTGGCCGAGCAGGAGCCCTGGAAGATCAAGGACAACCCCGCGCGGGTGAAGACCATCCTGCACGTCGCCCTGCAGGTGGTGGACGACGCCAAGACCCTGCTGACCCCGGTGCTGCCCAACTCCTCCAACAAGATCTACGCGATGCTCGGCGGCACCGGGGTCTGGGCGGGCATGCCGGAGATCCAGGAGGTCACCGACGAGGACGGCCGGAGCTACCCGATCATCACCGGCTCCTACGACGGCGCCGCGCGCTGGGAATCCGTTCCGATCCGGGTGGGCACCCCGCTCTCCCCGCCGACCCCGCTCTTCGTCAAGCTCGACCCGAAGATCGTCGAGGAGGAACTGGCCCGTCTGGGCGAGTAACGAACGCAGGTCCCCGGGCCTGGGAGCGGGCCGGTACCTGGCTCTGGGCAGGATGCCGGCCCCTGCCCGGCTCGTGTCCGGTGCCGTCGGCGGACGGGCCGGTGCGCGCGGGCCGCGGCCCGGTCCCGGGCCTGGGACCGAGCCGGTCCGCGGGGGCGCCGGGCGCGGGCCGGGCCGGCTCCTCGGTAGGTTGGACGGCGTGAGCACGCAGAAGCTTCCCGTCGCCCCCGAGCCCCTGCCGGCAGAGGTGTTCGACAGCCACTGTCACCTGGACATCATGGTGGGCAACCGCCAGGCGTCCTCGGGCGACCCGGTCGCGCAGGCCGCGCAGGCGGCTCAGGCGAGCGTCGAGGGCATCCTCGACGAGGCCCGCGCCGTCGGCGTGACGCGGCTCGTCACGATCGGCTACGACCTGCCATCCTCGCGCTGGAACGCCGAGACGGCCGCGCTCCACCCCGATGTCTACGCCGGGGTGGCCGTCCATCCCAACGAGGCGCACGCCTCGACGCCGGAGACCCTCGCCGAGATCGAGCGGCTGGCCCGCCTGCCGCAGGTCCGGGCGGTGGGGGAGACCGGGCTCGACTACTACCGCGACTGGGCGTCGAAGGGCGACCAGCACGCCAGTTTCCGGGCGCACATCGAGATCGCCAAGCGGACCGGCAAGGCCCTGGTGATCCATGACCGCGAGGCCCACGACGACGTGCTGCGCGTGCTGGCCGAGCAGGGCGCCCCGGAGGTAGTGGTCTTCCACAGCTTCTCCGGTGACGCCGAGATGGCCAAGCAGTGCGTCGATGCCGGATATTTCATGTCATTTTCTGGGCCGGTCACCTACAAGAACGCCGGATACCTCCGCGAGGCCGCGAGGGTCGCGCCGAGGGAGCTGATCCTCGTCGAGACCGACGCGCCCTACCTCCCGCCCACGCCGCACCGGGGCAAGCCCAACGCGCCCTACCTCATCCCGCTCACGCTGCGCTGCCTCGCGGAGGTCAAGGAGATCGGCCTCGCCGACCTCGCCGCCGCCGTCAGCGCCAACGGGGAGACCGTCTTCGGCTCCTGGTGACGGCCGCTCCAGCCAGAACCACGGCCGGGCCACCTGCCGGCGAGCTTCGCGTGACGTCGGGTGGCAGGGAGGCCGGGCTCAGGTCGGCCGTGGTCGACGACGGTCCGCGGCGAGGTGCGGCGGCCGGGTGATCTCCCTCCCCGGTTCCGGTCCGCGAGCCGTCGGAGCCGGGAAGGGGCTCAGCCCACCGCGGCGCCGAAGTCGGCGGAGGCGCCGCCGTCCAGGGCCGGGATCTTTCCGGTGCCCGGCGAGAGCGGGACGCCTTGGGCGTCGTTGCGGCCCAGCAGGATGACCGTTCCCGCGCCCGCCTGGTCGGGGGCGCCGACGACCAGCCGGTTACCGCTGAACCCGACGGCCCAGCCGAAGTGGTCGCCGGCCTGGCTCTGGGTGACCAGCCGGCTCCCCGCCGGGTCGTCCACCGGCACCAGTCGTACGCCGCCGCGCCGGTCGGGGCCGTCGAAGGGCACGCCCACGGCGAGTCTGACCCCTCCGGAGGCGGTGAACGCCAGCGAGAACCCGTACCCCTCGCCCGCCGCTCCCTCGGGGCCCTGGTCGAAGGTGGCGGCAGGGGCGATCTCCAGGGTGCTTGAGGCCTGGAACAACTGGACGAGACCGGAGTCCCGCACGCCCCCGCGGTCACCGAGCGGGGCGCTCACCGCGAGATAGCCGACGTCGCCCTCCTCGGCGTAGGCCATCGCGTAACCGAACCGGTCGCCCGCGCCGGCGTCGACGATCTCGCGGAGGTCCCACTTCTTGTTCCGGTACTCGCTCCGGGACCCGCGTACATCGAAGATCACTGTGAGCGCCCCCACGTCCAGCCGGCCCCCGGCGGCCTGGGGTCCCGTTCCGTCGTCGTTCTCGTACGGCGATCCGACCGCGAGATCCGGCTCGCCAGGGGTGCCGCCCAGTCTGCCGATCGCCAGCGACCAGCCGAACATGTCGCCGGCCTCGCCGTTGCCCGTGACGCCCTTGGACTCCTGGGAGATCCGCCGGCCCTCGCCGGACGCCTCGGTGTCGAACAGGTAGACCGCGCCGGAGTCGGCGACACCGTCGGCGTTCTCGTGCGGGGCGCCGGCCGCCACCAGTGCCTCGCCGGAGGCCAGGGACCAGCCGAAGTGAGCGTCGGCCTCGGGTGAGGGAGACACCAGGCGGATCGTCCTGGGGTCGGGGCCGCCGTGCACCACGTAGACCGCGCCCGCGTCCCGGTAGCCCGCCACGTCCGCGTACGGGGCGCCGATGAGCAGGTCGGCGCAGCCGTCGCCGTCGATCCTGGCCAGCCGCACCGACCACCCGAAGCCGTCACCCGACTCGGTCTCGGGGACGGTCACGGCCTTCCCGTCCTCCCCCCGGCCGAACAGCACGTGCACGGCTCCCGCGCCGGCCAGCCCGCCGGGGTCGGCGAACGGGTCACCGACCGCGATGTCGTCCACCCCGTCGCCGTCGAAGTCGCTCGTGGCCGTTCCGGTGCAGTCGGCGGCCGGGGCGGAAGCGGCATCGGACCAGGCGGACCCGGTGGACGACCACGTGATCGCGGCCGCGGCCACCAGAGAGAGCAGCAGCCTCATGACACCCTCACCTCTATCTCCCCGCCGCCCTCGATCACCGTTCCGGTCAGCTTCGCGGGTTTGCGGGACGGGGGCAGGTCGTAGACCAGGACGCCGTCCACCTTCGCCCCGGGGGGCAGGGTGGCCGGCGGTTCCGTCGAGACGCTCTCGGGGGGGTGCGCCGTGCCGACGTCGTCGAGCAGGGTGAGCGGGGTGCGGCTGAGCCGGGCGGCCTCCGCGCCGGTGTTGACCAGCGTCCACGGGATCGCGCAGAGCCTGCCGCGTACCGGGGTGGCGTTCCGGTAGACGGTGAGCCCGCACGCCGGGGTGCGCGGGATGATCAGCTGTGGATCCTCAAGGAAGGAGCCTGTCGTGACCCTGCGGCCCACGTCGGTGGCGCCGGTACCACCGGTGAAAGCGGCACTGCCCGCCCGAGCCTCCCCCCGGTCATCCGGGTCCGGGCCACGCAGGTTCAGCAGCACGACGACCGTGACGGCCAGTGCCGCGAGCACGGCCAGCCCGGCGAACAGCCAGCGCCGCCGGGGCGTCGTCCCCTCGGCGCCCGGCGGGTCCGATCCCGCGGGGAGCCGGAAGCCGGACGATGCCCGGGCCGGGACGGGGCCGGTGAACGGTTGTGACGGCGATGTCGTGGGCTCGGGCCGCGGGGGCGAGGGGGAGCCCTCAGGCGCCGGTGCCGTGGAAGGGACGGGCGGCGCGGGTGTGGAGGGGGCGGTGGCCGGGTCCGCGGGCTCCTGGATCGGTGGCGAAACGGGGAACCGCGCCCCCAGGTTCAGCGCGCTGAGCGTCTGGGTGGAGTCGGGCTCCACGTTGGCGGGCGGCTGCCAGGACTCGTGGAGCAGATCACTGGCTATCAGCGTGGGCGGGTCGGCCCGGGTGGGAGCCGGTGAGGACGGAGCGGCGATCCCACCGCCGACCAGGGCGATCAGCAGGTCCTGGGCGGTGGGCCGCTGGTAGGGGTCCATCGCGGTCGCGCGGCGGGCCAGGTCGTTCAGCGGGGCGGGGAGCGCGCCCAGGTCGGGCGGGCTGTTGAGCAGCCGGGTGGCCATCGTCAGCAGGTCGCCCCGCCCGTAGGGGTGGCGGCCGTTGCCCGCGTACGCGACCAGGCAGCCCCAGGCGAAGATGTCCGCGGCCGGCGTGATGTCCAGGCCCTGGACCTGCTCGGGGGCCCACCAGCCGGGGCTGCCGAGCACCTCGCCCGAGCGGGTGAAGCTGTGCGTGGAGTCGAGGGCCCTGGCGATGCCGAAGTCGATCACACGGGGTCCGGACATGGACAGGATCACGTTGGCGGGTTTGAGGTCGCGGTGCACCAGGCCCGCGACGTGGATCGCGGCCAGCGCCGCCGCCACCCCCAGGGCCACGCCGTGCAGCGTTCCAGGCTCCAGCGCGCCGTGCTCGGAGATCTGGCGGGACAGTGGCGTGCCTGCGATGTACTCGGTGACCATGTACGGCCGGTTGTCGTCGCCGGTGCCGTTGTCCAGCACCTGTGCCGTACAGAACGAGGCCACCCGCCGGGCGTTGTCGACCTCCGCGTGGAATCTCGCGGCGAAGCCGTCCTCGACCGCGACCTCCGCCTTCACCACCTTGAGCGCGACCGGTCGCCCCGCCGGCGCCAGTGCCAGGTAGACGGTTCCCATCCCGCCCTCGCCAAGGCGCCCGAGCAGGCGGTAGGCCCCGATGCGCTCGGGGTCGGTGGATCGCAGTCCTTCGACACCGGGCCGGTTCACGTCCTCTTCACCGGGAAGGTTCCCTTCCTCGCAGTCGGTCCCCCGTATGGCAACGTTATCCACAACGGAACCTCTCGTCCTCCATCACGCGTCCTCGCATGGGCTTCGGTGCGGGAAACTTGTCGAATGACATGGGAGAGCGACCTTGGGTGATCGAGGCAGGCACATCGGAGACCACAGCGGTCCGGCGGGCATGGAGTCCGGGCCACTGCGTGAGGGACCAGCATGAGCCTTCTTGGTCCAGCGGAGATACGTATTTTGGCGAACAAGCTCAATATTCGTCCTACAAAGAAGCTCGGCCAGAACTTCGTGATCGACGCGGGCACGGTCCGCAAGATCGTGAGGGTGGCCGAGCTTGAGCCCGACGACGTGGTCATCGAGGTCGGTCCGGGGCTGGGGTCGCTCACGCTCGCGCTGCTTCCCGAGGTCCGCGGCGTGATCGCGGTGGAGATCGATCCCGTTCTCGCCGCCCAGCTGCCGCTGACGGTCGACCGCCACGCCCCGGAGCTCGCCGACCGGCTCACCGTGGTGCTCGCCGACGCCATGCGTGTGCTGCCCGAGGATCTGCCCGCGGAGCGGCCGAGCGCGCTGGTCGCCAACCTTCCCTACAACGTGTCGGTCCCGGTGCTGCTTCACCTGCTGGAGACGCAGCCGTCGCTGCGCAAGGTCCTGATCATGGTCCAGGCCGAGGTCGCCGACCGGCTGGCCGCCGGCCCCGGTTCCAAGGTCTACGGCATCCCCTCGGTCAAGGCCGCCTGGTACGCCGACGTCCGCCGGGCCGGGCCGGTCGGCCGCACCGTCTTCTGGCCGGTTCCCAACGTCGACTCCGGCCTGGTCGCGATGGTCAGGCGGGAGCCGCCCACGACGGTGGCCACCCGCGAGGAGGTCTTCGCGGTGGTGGACGCCGCCTTCGCCCAGCGTCGCAAGACCCTGCGTGCCGCCCTCGCCTCCTGGGCCGGTACGGCCCCCGCCGCGGAGCGGGCGCTGCGGGCCGCCGGAATCGACCCCGCCACGCGCGGCGAGCAGCTCACAGTCGAGGATTTCGCGCGGATCGCCGAGAACCGTACGCCTGAAAGCAGTACATAGTGTGATTTGCCGGTTCGTTTGCGTGCGGAGGGGAGGGATCCCGTTACGATCTGACGTCGTGACAAGTGAGCGAGCCCCCATGGGGGACGCATGAACTCCGTGACCGTCCGCGTACCAGCGAAGGTCAACCTGCAACTTGCCGTCGGACCGCTGCGGGATGACGGCTACCACGACCTCGTCAACGTCTTCCACGCCGTCTCGATCTTCGACGAGGTCACGGCCACCGCGGCCACCGGGATGAGCGTCCGGGTGGAGGGCGAGTCCGCGGATCAGGTGCCCGAGGACGGCGACAACCTCGCGATCCGGGCAGCCCTCGCGCTGGCCGGGCACGCGGGCCGCCCGTACGGGGTGAACCTGCTCATCCGCAAGTCGATCCCGGTGGCGGGCGGCATGGCGGGCGGCAGCGCCGACGCCGCCGCGGCCCTGGTCGCCTGCAACGAGCTGTGGGGTCTCGGCCTGCCGCGTGAGGACCTGATGGAGATCGCCGCCGACCTCGGCAGCGACGTCCCCTTCGCCCTGCTCGGCGGTACGGCGATCGGCACCGGCAGGGGAGAGCGGCTGACCTCGCTGGACGTCGCGGGTACCTTCCACTGGGTGTTCGCGCTGGCCGACGGCGGCCTGTCCACGGCCGCGGTCTACGCCGAGTGCGACCGTCTCCGCCAGGCGAGCGGCGAGCTGGTGGCCTGGCCCCAGGCCGCCGAGGCACTGCTGGCCGCGCTCCGCGAGGGAGACGCGGAGGCCCTCGGCGCCCAGCTCGGCAACGACCTGCAGCCCGCCGCCGTGGCGCTGCGCGGCTCGCTGGCCCACACCCTGGACGCGGGGCGAGAGCAGGGCGCCCTCGGCTCGCTGGTCTCCGGCTCCGGGCCCACCTGCGCCTTCCTCGCCCGGTCGGCGGCCCACGCGGGCGAGCTGGCGGCCGGCCTGAAGGACGCCGGTGTGGCGCGCGACGTCATCACCGCCCACGGCCCGGTGCCCGGCCCGGCGGTCGTCTAGCCTCCCGTGCTCACCGGCCCCGCGGGCGGGCCGCTCCCGCCGGTCGGGGCGGCCGTCCGAGGGAGGCGTGGGGCTCCTGTTCCCGAAGGCGTCGTCCGGGACGGGACGGTTCTCACGGCGGGGGCCGGGTGAGCCGGGAGCGGATACGCTTGTCTAGCGATGAATCTGGTCAATCTTGAGTCGGTCTCCCACTCCTACGGTCCCAAGCCCCTGCTCAACGACGTCTCACTCGGCATCGAGGCGGGCGACCGCATCGGTGTGGTCGGCCGCAACGGCGGTGGCAAGACCACCCTCATCTCGGTGATAGCCGGCGACCTCAGGCCCAATGCCGGGCGGGTCACCCATAACAGGGGGCTCCAGGTAGGGGTGCTGTCGCAGGGCGACGACCTCGACCCGGCGCGGCCGGTGCGCGACATCGTCCTCGGTGACAGGTCCGAGCACGAGTGGGCGGGTGACGCGGGCATCCGTGAGATCCTCGCCAACCTGCTCGGCGACATCGACCTGACCGCGCTCGCCGGAAGCCTGTCGGGAGGTGAACGGCGCCGCACCGCCCTCGCCAAGCTGCTCATCGACGAGCACGACCTGATCATTCTGGACGAGCCCACCAACCACCTCGACATCGAGGCCATCGACTGGCTCGCCAGGCACCTGGCCGGTCGTAGGACGGCACTGCTGGTCGTCACCCACGACCGGTGGTTCCTGGACGCGGTCTCCACCAGGACGTGGGAGGTCGTCGACGGCGCGGTCGAGCGCTATGAGGGCGGGTACGCCGCGTACGTGCTGGCCAAGGCCGAGCGCGCCCGGGTGGCCGCCGCCTCCGAGGCCCGCCGCCAGAACCTGATGCGCAAGGAGATCGCCTGGCTGCGCCGGGGGCCGCCCGCCCGCACCTCCAAGCCCAAGTTCCGCATCGACGCCGCCCAGGCGTTGATCGCCGACGAGCCTCCGGCCAGGGAGAGCGTCGAACTGGTCAAGTTCGCCGCGGCCCGGCTGGGACGCACGGTCTACGACCTTGAGGACGTCACGCTGCACGCCGGGGGCCCCGGTCAGGGACCGCTGGTCCTCGACCACTCGACCTGGCAGTTCGGCCCCGGTGACCGGATCGGCCTGATCGGGGTGAACGGCTCCGGCAAGTCCTCGCTGCTCCGCCTGCTCGCCGGTACCGTGCACCCCGACTCGGGCAGGCTGGTACGCGGCAAGACGGTCCGCCTGGCGCATCTGTCGCAGGAGCTGGGCGAGCTCGACCCTGAGCGCCGGGTGCTGGAGACCGTCGAGGAGGTCCGCAAGTTCATCCAGGTCGGCAAGAAGGAGTGGACCGCCTCCCAGCTGCTGGAGCGCCTCGGCTTCAAGGGGGACGCGCAGTGGAAGGTCGTCGGTGACCTGTCCGGTGGCGAGCGGCGCCGCCTGCAGCTGCTCCGCCTGCTGATGGACGACCCCAACGTGCTGCTGCTCGACGAGCCGACCAACGACCTCGACATCGAGACGCTCAACGAGCTGGAGGACCTGCTCGACGGCTGGCCGGGCACGCTGATCCTGGTCAGTCATGACCGGTACTTCCTGGAGCGGGTCACCGACAGGACCGTCGCCCTGCTCGGTGACCACAGGCTGTCGATGCTCCCCGGCGGAGTGGACGAGTACCTGGCCCGGCGGGCCTCGGGGGCGGCGCTGTCCGCGCGCGCGGCGTCCGGCGCGGTCTCCGGCGCGGCCTCCGCCACCTCGGCCATGATCGTGAAGGAGACGACGGCCGGTCTGTCGGCGCGTGAGGAGCGCGATCTCCGCAAGGAGCTCTCCCGCCTGGAACGCCAGCTCGACAAGCTGAGCGGCCGCGAGACGAAACTGCACGAGTCGATGGCCGACGCCGCCGCCGACTACGAGCGGCTGGCCTCGCTCGACGCGCAGCTGAAGGAGATCCTCGCGGAGAAGGACTCGATCGAGGGTGAGTGGCTGGAGCTGGCCGACCGCCTGGGGGAGTGAGTCTCTCGGAGGCCGCGCCGGGTTTATCCCGTCGCCCTCGGGCATGGGAGGGTCAGTGCGCTCCGGTGTCGGTCGCGTCAAAAGGGACGAGTAGCGTGCGCAGCAGGTCCGAAAGGGCCTGCTGTTCGCGTTTCTGCAGGCTCGCCAGGAGTTCGCGTTCGCGGCGCAGCAGGTCGGCGAAGGCGTTGTCCACCCGGGTCCGCCCGGCGTCGGTCAGGGAGACCAGGACGCCGCGCCGGTCCTCGGGGTCGGGACGCCGCCTGACCAGCCCGGCCGCGGCCAGCCGGTCGATCCGGTTGGTCATCGTCCCCGACGTCACCAGCGTCGCGCGGAGCAGGGCTCCCGGGCTCATCTGGTACGGCTCCCCGGCCCGGCGCAGGGCGGTGAGCACGTCGAACTCCCAGGTCTCCAGGTCGTGCTCGGCGAAGGCGGCCCGGCGGGCGCGGTCGAGGTGTCGGGCCAGCCGGGAGACCCGGCTGAGCACCTGGAGCGGCTCCACGTCGAGGTCCGGGCGTTCCTGGTTCCAGGCGGCGACCAGCAGGTCGACCTCGTCCTTCGCTCCGGCCGAACGGCTGGAGTCATGGTCCGCGTGGTGCAGGGTCATGTCAGGAGTCTATCTGTCTTGACATCGAGATATCTCGCCGGATATCAATTGTCTTGATGTCAAGATATGCCTGGGACCCCGTAATGTACGGGCGCTACGCCGACGAGCGCTCGCGCCCCTTCTTCGATCTTGTCTCCAGGATAACCGTAGCGAACCCCGGTTACGTGGTCGACGCGGGTTGCGGCACCGGCGGGCTCACCGCCGAGCTCGCCAGGCGCTGGCCGGACGCCCGGGTCCACGGCTTCGACTCCTCACCCGCCATGATCGAGAAGGCGCCGGCGGGCGGTTCGCTCTCCTTCTCCGTCGAGGACGTCACGCGCTGGCGCCCGGAGCGGCCGGTCGACGTGATCGTGTCCAACGCCGTCCTGCACTGGGTGCCCGACCACCGCGAGTTGCTGCCGCGCTGGATGGAGGCCCTCGCCCCCGGTGGCCGGCTCGCCTTCCAGGTTCCCGGCAACTTCGACGCCCCCAGTCACGCCCTGGTCCGCGAACTCTGCCGGACGAGGTGGCGCGACCGGCTGGGCGACCTGGCCCGCCCCTCCCCGGTCGACGACCCGGCCGGCTATCACGACCTGCTCGCTCGACCGGGCTGCCGGGTGGACGCGTGGGAGACCACCTACCTGCACGTGCTCCCCGGCGACGACGCCGTGCTCTCCTGGATCACCGGTACCGCCCTGCGCCCCATGCTCGACCGGCTGGACCCCGCCGAGGCCACCGGCTTCCTCGCCGACTGCGCCGCCCTGCTCCGCGAGGCCTACCCCCGCGGGCCGCACGGCACGGTCTTTCCCTTCCGCAGGATCTTCGTGGTCGCCGGGAGGTGACCGGGTGACGCGCCGCTGCCCGCCCAGGGGGCCGGCGAGCTCAGGAGCGGGTTTCCGGCCAACCAGCCGGGCATGAATGGATATATGGGTAAATTAGGTGATGACCTGTGGCAATAGAGATCGAGGATAAGTTCGACGTGCCGGAGGATTACCGGCTGCCGGACCTCACCGGACTTCCGGGCGTCGGGGAGGTCGTGGGCCCGAAGACCCATCGGCTGGTCGCCCTCTACTTCGACACGCCCGATCTGCGGCTCGCCGCGCGGGGGATCACCCTGAGAAGGCGCAGGGGCGGCACCGATCCCGGCTGGCACCTCAAGCTTCCCAAGGCCAAGGGCGTACGGCAGGAGATCACCCACCCGCTGACCCGGAGTATCAAGATCGTTCCTGCCGAGCTGGCGGATCTGGTGCTCGCCTACACCCGGGGCGCCCCGCTGGCGCCCGTCGCCGAGCTGGACACCCGCCGTGCCGTCACCACGCTGGTCAACGGCGCCGGGGTGAGGCTGGTCGAGATCGCCGACGACCGGGTCAAGGGCACGGTGCTCGGCGACGAGCCCCACGTCGAATGCTGGCACGAGGTCGAGGCGGAGATCCTCCAGGGCGACGAGAAGCTGCTGAGGAAGGTCGGAAAGCGGCTGCGCAAGGCCGGCGCCGGCCCCGCCGAATCGGCGAGCAAGCTCGCGCGCCTGCTCGACGGCGCCGGAGCGGTTCACCGGCAGCCGCCTGCCAGGACAGCCACGGGTTCCGCGGGTGAGGTCGTCGTCGGTTATCTCACCGCTCAGGTCGGCGCGTTGCTCATGCAGGACCCCCGGGTCCGTAGGGCCGAGGAGGACGCCGTGCACCAGATGCGCGTCGCCACCCGGCGGCTGCGCAGCGCGATGAAGTCGTTCAGGACGGTCGTCGGGGGCACCGGGAGTGTCCAGGACGAGCTCAAGTGGCTCGGCGCGGTCCTCGGCGAGGCACGCGACCTGGAGGTCATCCGCGAGCGGTTCGCGAGCAGGCTCGACAGCCTGGACAGCGTGCTGATCGTGGGTCCGGCCAGGGCTCGCCTCAGCTCCGACCTGCTGGACGACGAGCACGAGGCCCTCGACCGGATCAGGGACGCCCTCGGCGGGGAGCGCTACTTCGCCCTGCTCGACGCCCTCGACGACCTGATCGCCACCCCCGTGCTCACCAAGGCCGCCGGCAGGCCCGCGGAGACCCTGAAGGCCGTCGCGGCCAAGAGCTGGCGCCGGGTCGCCAGGGCCTACGACACCGCGCTGTCCATCGAGAACCCCGCCGAGCGCGAGTCCGCCATGCACGAAGTGCGCAAGGCGGCCAAGCGGGCCCGTTACACCGCTGAGGTGCTCGGTATGAAGAAGCTGGCCAAGCGGGCGGAGACGATACAGGAGGCGCTGGGCACCCACATGGACGGCGTCGCCGCGCAGGAACGGTTGGTCGCCGAGGCCGCGAACGCCCGTCTGGCGGGGGAGGACACCTACACCTACGGCGTGCTGACCGGTGTGGAGCGGGTCGAGGCCGAGCGCGCCGCCGAGGAGTTCCCCCGGCTCTGGGCCGACACCGAGGACGCCGTCGCGAAGCTTCTCTGACGTCCTCTCGGCCGCCACGCGCCCGGGACCGGCGAGGGACCCTGGAGCTCGCGTCAGACGGTGTAACGGTCCACGGCCACGACACGGCCGCCGTTGTGGTGCAGCACCGTGAACGCGCCCTTGGCCGGTTGCGCGTCGCCGGACCGGCCGCCGACTTCGGAGATCAGCTCGGGCAGGATCTTGCCGTGGCCGCAGAACACCGTGGCCCGGTTCGCGGCCAGGGCCTCCTGGACCAGACGGAGGGAGCCCTGGAAGTCGTAGTGGGTCTCCGACAGGACGGGTTCGAGCCGGACCGGCAGGCCGGTCCGTTCGGCGTACGGCTCCAGGGTCTGCACGCACCGCCTGCTGGGGGAGCTGACCAGCTCCGCGGGGCGGAAGGCGCCCAGCACCCTCGCGAGCACCTCGGCCTGCCTCAGGCCGTTCTCGTCGAGCGGCCGGTCGTCGTCGTCGCCCTTCCAGTCCTGCCGGCTCCCCGCCAGAGCGTGCCGTACCAGCACGAGCGGGGTGGTCGCGAGCGATGCCGTGCCGAGCGCGCGGAGCAGTTCGGCGTCCCAGTCGTAGGTCAGGCGCCGTGCGGCCTCCTCGACGGGCAGCCAGACCACATCGTCGACCTCATGCGTGTCGGTACGGCGCTCCTCGGAGAGCATCCTGGCCACCCAGTAGTCGACGCGCTTGGGCCGGCCGCCCTTCGTGTAGTGGCCCGGCGGCAGCGACCGGCCGAGCTCCACGGTGATCCCCGTCTCCTCGGTCACCTCGCGCAGCGCGCCGGCGATGGGGTGCTCGCCGTTCCTCAGCTTCCCCTTGGGGAACGACCAGTCGTCGTACCTGGGCCGATGGACGAGGGCGACCTCCGGCGCGTCTGGTGAACCGCGCCAGACGACCGCCCCGGCCGCGCGGATCATGCCGTCCGGACGGGTGGCGTGCTCAGCCATCGACGGCCTTCCACCTGCGGGTGCCGAGCAGATAGGTCTGCAGGTCATTGCCGGGATGCCGGACCCAGGTCCCGTCCGGGTTGAGCCACCAGGTCAGGGTGTCGTCGGACATGGCCTGGTCCAGCAGGCCGCTGAGATAGTTCCGCTGCTGCTGGCTGGCGACCTTGACCAGCACCTCCACCCGGCGCTCGATGTTGCGGCGCATCAGGTCGCCGCTGCCGATCCAGATCTCCGGGCGCCGGCCGTGGCCGAACTCGTAGATCCGCGAGTGTTCCAGGAAACGGCCCAGCACGCTCCTGACCCGGATGTTCTCCGACAGCCCCGGTATGCCGGGGCGGAGCGTGCAGACCCCCCGCACCCACAGATCCACCGGTACGCCGGCCTGCGACGCCCGGTAGAGGGCGTCGATGATGGGCTCGTCGACCAGGGAGTTCGTCTTCATCCTGATGCCGGCGGGGCGGCCCGCCTCCTGATGGGCGATCTCCCGCTCGATCCTGGCCAGCAGCCCGCCGCGCAGGGAGTGCGGGGCGACCAGCAGCCGCCGGTAGGCCGAGTGTTTGGAGTAGCCGGTCAGGTGGATGAACAGGTCCGTGACATCCTCGCCGACCAGCCGGTCGGCGGTGAGCAGTCCCAGATCCTCGTACAACCTGGCGGTCTTGGGGTTGTAGTTGCCCGTGCCGATGTGGCAGTAACTGCGCAGCTCGCCCGAGGGTTCCTGCCGCACCACCAGGGCCAGCTTGCAGTGGGTCTTCAGGCCCACCACGCCGTAGACCACGTGGCATCCGGCCCGTTCCAGCTTGCGCGCCCAGGTGATGTTGGCGTGCTCGTCGAACCTGGCCTTGATCTCCACGACCACGACCACCTGCTTGCCCGCCTCGGCGGCGTCGATCAGCGCGTCCACGATCGGTGAGTCGCCGCTGGTGCGGTAGAGCGTCTGCTTGATGGCCAGCACGTTCGGGTCGGCGGCGGCCTGCTCGATGAACCGCTGCACGCTCGTGGCGAACGAGTCGTACGGGTGGTGCAGCAGCACGTCCCGCTCGCGCAGCACCGCGAAGATATCGTCCTCGGCGTGCACGACCTCCGCGGGCACGAACGGGCGGAAGGTCAGCTCGGCCCGGTCGAGGTCGGCGATCGCGTGCAGCCCGGTCAGGTCCAGTGGCCCCGGAAGTCGGCAGATCTCGTACTCGGCCACTCCCAGCTCGTCCACCAGCAGGTCGAGCACCTCGGGCGTGATGGTGTCCTCGACCTCCAGCCGGACCGGAGGGCCGAAGCGGCGCTTGAGAAGCTCGCGCTCCAGGGCCTGCATGAGGTTCTCGGTGACGTCCTCGTCGACGTCCAGGTCCTCGTTACGGGTCACCCGGAAGGCGTGGTGTTCGACGATCTCCATACCTTTGAAAAGCTGCCCCAGGTGAGCGGCGATAACATCTTCCAGCGGGACGAAACGATTCATGGACGCCGTGACGAAGCGGGGAAGCCGGCTGGGCACCTTGACCCGGGCGAAGACCGTGTTGCCGGTCGAGGGGTTGCGGACGGTGACGGCCAGGTTCAGTGAGAGTCCCGAGATGTACGGGAAGGGGTGGGCCGGGTCGACGGCCAGCGGCGTCAGCACCGGCCTGATCCGCTCCCTGAAGAGCCTGCGCATCTCGGTGCGCTCGTCGCGGCCGAGGTCGTCCCAGCGCACGATTTCGATGCCCTCGGCACTCAGCTGCGGGCGGATCCGCTCGTAGAAGCAGGCCGACTGCCGCAGCGCGAGGTCGTTGGCGATCGCCGCGATCCTGGACAGTTCCTCACGGGGCTTCAGCCCGCTCTTCGTGCGAAGCAGGAGGCCGGTGGCCATCCGCCGTTTCAGCCCGGCCACCCGTACCCGGAAGAACTCGTCCAGGTTGCTGGCGAAGATGGCAAGGAACCGTACTCTCTCCAGCAGCGGCAGGGACGGATCCTCCGCCATCTCCAGAACCCGTTGGTTGAACTGGAGCCAGCTCTCCTCCCGGTTGAGGAAGCGCTCTTGCGGGGGAGGAAGTCCGTCGGGGGTGGAGCGAGCAAGTTCAGCGGACATATGACCAGAATGCCCGCTTTTGTTGAACGGAACGTTAATTTCGGCTCAACGGGCGTTGTTGTTTACTCACTTGGCTCAAGCTTTTCCTGCTCTTCATCAACGACTTTCGCTCGCTTGACGGCCTCGCGCTCGGCGGCCTTGGCCTCACGGAGCATCGCCTTCTCCAGCTCCTTCAGCTCCCGCTCGCGGGCCCGCTCCTGCTCCCGCTGCTCCCGCTCGCGGGCCTTCTCCTCGCGGAGCCGTGCCTTCTCCTGCTCCTTGGCCAGCTTCTCGGCCTCGCGTTGTTCGCGCTCGCGCAGCTTCTCCTGTTCCTTCTGCGCCCGCTCGCGTGCCTTCTCCAGCTCCCGGAGCTCCTTGTCGGTCGGGGGCGCGGGCGGCTGGGGCGCGGGCGGTCGCGATGCCACCGGGTGTGGTGACGGCTCGGCGGGGCGGGGTTGCGGGCGCGATCCCGGTGGATGGTGGCCGGCGTCGACCGGGCGCTGGTGCGCCTGGGTCAGCCGCTGCCCCAGGCCACGAGAGGAGGCGGTGAGCCGAGGACTCGGGTCCAGCCCGGTCAGACCGTTCCAGGCCAGGTTGACCAGATGGGCGGCGACCTCCTCGCGCGACGGTCTGCGCACGTCCAGCCACCACTGGCCGGTCAGCGCGACCATGCCGACCAGCATCTGGGCGTACATGGGGGCCAGCTTCGGGTCATAGCCTCGTTCGACGAACTCGTCGACCATGACGTCCTCGACCTGGCTGGCGATGTCGTTGATCAGGCTGGCGAACGTGCCGGTCCCCGAGGCGGCGTGCGAGTCGCGAACGAGGATGCGGAAACCCTCGCTGTTCTCCTCCACGTAGGCCAGCAGGGCCAGGGCCGCCCGCTCCAGCTTGATCAGCGAGTGTGAGGCGGACAGGGCCTCGGTAACCATGATCAACAGCTTCTGCATCTCCCGGTCGATGACGACCGCGTACACGCCCTCCTTGCCGCCGAAGTGCTCGTAGACCACAGGCTTGGAGACGTTGGCGGTCGCCGCGATCTCCTCGACCGATGTGCCGTCGAACCCTTTCTCCGCGAACAGGGTCCTGCTGATCTGGATCAGCTGTTCCCGGCGTTCCTTACCTGACATCCGCCGTCGGGGTTCGCTCACGGTACTAATAATGCTGCTCCGGGGTGTTGATCGCGACGTGTTACTGGCGACGCTAACGCGTCACGGTTCGGCCGCTCTTACCCGGCTCCTTCCCTCGTCGAGGAAGGTCGCTCGTTCCTCGCAACCTTCCTCTCCTCAGTCCAGTCGCCGGCGCGGCCTCACGGGGAGTCCCCAAGGGGAGGCACGGGGCACGTCCCCGGGGTGCTTTCTGGGGTGGGTGGCCTCACGGGGGAGTCCCCCAAGGGGAGGCATGGGGCATGTCCCCAGGGTGCTTTCTGGGGTGGGTGGCCTCATGAGGGTCCCCGGGGAGGGAACACGGCCCCGGGGGAGAGAAAGGGGGTGCTGGAGGGCGGGTCAGGCGGTGATGCGTTTGGCGGCCAGGCGTTCGGGGGTGGGCCAGCGGACGTCGTGGGCCCAGCCGGCCTTCTCGAACCAGCGGATGACACCCGCGCTGAGGTCGATCTGCCCCTTCAGCACGCCGTGCCGGGCGCAGGTGGGGTCGGAGTGGTGCAGGTTGTGCCAGGACTCGCCGAAGGAGGGGATGGCCAGCCACCACACGTTGCGGGACTTGTCGCGTGATTCGAAGGCCTCCTCGCCGAAGACGTGGCAGATGGAGTTGATCGACCAGGTCACGTGGTGCAGCAGGCCGATCCGGACCAGCGTGCCCCAGAAGAAACCGGTGGCCATGCCCCACCACGACCAGGTCAGCAGGCCACCCAGCAGGGCGGGCATGACCATCGTGGTGATCGCCAGGACCGGGAAGAACTTGTGCAGCTTGATGATGTCCGGGTCCTTGACCAGGTCGGGGGCGTACTTCTCGCGGTTGGCCCGATCGGCCTCGAACAGCCAGCCCATGTGCGCCCAGAGCAGGCCCTTGGACACGGCCACGAAGCCGGTGCCGAAGCGCCACGGCGAGTGCGGGTCGCCCTCCTTGTCGGAGAACTTGTGGTGCTTGCGATGGGTGGCCACCCAGTCGAGCACCGACATCTCCATCGAGAGGCTGCCCGCGATGCCCAGCGCGATCTTCAACGGGCGCTTGGCCTTGAACGAGCCGTGCGTGAAGTGGCGGTGCAGGCCGACGGTGACACCCAGTCCGGTGACCACGTAGAAGACCGCCGCGATCGCGATGTCGGACCAGCCGAGTCCCCAGCCCCAGGCGAACGGGATGGCCGTGGCCAGGGCGATCAGCGGGGCACCGACGACCACCCCGAAGGTGATGATCTCGGGCAGTGTTTTCGGCTCTGGGTCTACGTCGGGTTTGGGGCCCGGAGCAGGGCGTTCTTCGATGACGGTCATGCGCTACCTCGCGGTGGCTCGGAAAAGGCAAGGATTCACGTGTGGCTACGCCACCGTAACCTACGCCATCGTAAGTTAGGAATCCCTAAGCACCAAGTGTGTGAAAGACGGCCCGCTGGGGCTGGTGCCGCAGCGGCTTCCTAATCTGTTCTACCCGCGTCTGACCTGCCAAACGACGGGTTCCCCGGGCTCGTTGCCGGGACTGCCCTACTTCGCGGGCAGGATGGCTCCCAAACGGCGCGCGTTCGGCACCGCGGGCTCTGTATCGTAGGGGTGCCAGGCGTACGGGGGTCGTCTCCGTTGTCTGGCCGATCCGGCATTGGGTAATTGGCAGCCCGCAAGGTTTTGGTCCTTGTTGTCCAGGTTCGAGTCCTGGTGCCGGAGCCGTCTTTTATGTCTGCTTTATTGGCTCGGCTAGTCGGCTGGGTGGGTTCCCGGACGGGAAGGTATCCTCACGTTGTCGAGCAGGTGACGGTGCCATGCCCTGTGGGTGGATGTCCGTCGTCGTGCTCCGTCATGTCTCAGCCGCGACGCCGAGGGAGCCTCGTCCGTGAGTGTGCCGCGCCCGGCCGCCGTCATTGTCCTTGCCGCAGGCGAGGGCACCCGGATGAAGTCGAGAACACCAAAGATCCTTCATGAACTGTGCGGCCGTACCCTGGTCGACCATATGCTCGCCGCCGCAAGAGGGCTCGAACCCGAGCGGCTCATCGTTGTCATCGGCCACGAACGGGAGCGGGTCCAGGCGCACCTGGCCGACACCGGCCCCGACGCGCAGGTCGTTGTACAGGCCGAGCAGAAGGGCACCGGTCACGCCGTCCGTACCGTCCTGGAGACGGTGGGTGCCATCAGCGGCACCGTCCTGGTGACCTATGGCGACACGCCGCTGCTGCGCACCGAGACCCTCGCGGTCCTGCTCGAACGGCACGGCGAGGACGGCAACGCCGTCACCGTGCTGACGGCCGAGGTGCCCGACCCGTATGGCTACGGCCGGATCGTCCGCGACGACTCGGGGGCGGTCCTGGAGATCGTCGAGGAGAAGGACGCCGACCCCGCGCAACGGGCGATCAAGGAGATGAACTCCGGCGTCTACGCCTTCGACGGGTCCCTGCTGGGCGACGCGGTCAAGCGGGTGTCCACCTCCAACGCCCAGGGTGAGGAGTACCTCACGGACGTCCTGGCGATCCTGCGTCAGGACGGCCACCGGGTCGGCGCCCACATCGCGGCCGACTACGTGGAGGTGGAGGGCGTCAACGACCGCGTACAGCTCGCCTTCGCCCGCCGGGTTCTCAACGCGCGCCTGCTGGAGACGCACATGCGGGCCGGGGTGACCGTGGTCGACCCTGCCAGTACCTGGATCGATGTGGACGTCACCCTCGAACGGGACGTGGTGATCCACCCCGGTACCCAGCTGCACGGCCGTACGGCGATCGCCGAGGGCGCCGAGGTCGGTCCGGCCAGCACGCTGACCGACACCGTCGTCGGTGCGGGGGCGCTGGTGCGCAACGCCGTCTGTACCGAGGCCGTGATCGGCCCCGAGGCCCTGGTCGGGCCGTACGCCTACTTGCGCCCCGGCACCGTGCTGGCGCGCAAGGCCAAGGCCGGAACGTACGTCGAGATGAAGAACGCCCAGGTCGGAGAGGGTGCGAAGGTGCCGCACCTGAGCTATGTGGGTGACGCGACGATCGGCGCGGGCGCCAACATCGGCGCCTCGGCGATCTTCGTCAACTATGACGGGGTCAACAAGCATCACACGACGGTGGGCGAGCACGCCTTCGTCGGATGCGACACCATGCTCGTCGCGCCGGTCAACATCGGCGACGGCGCATATACGGCCGCGGGTTCGGTCATCGACGGAGATGTCCCGGCAGGGAGCATCGGGGTGGCCCGCGGGCGGCAACGCAATATCGAAGGGTGGGTCGTGCGCAGGCGCGCGGGCACCAGATCGGCTCAGGCGGCGCTGAAAGCCGCCGAGTCGGGGAAACAGCAGGGGAGCCAGACGTGATTGAGCGGAGCGAGCGGCCCGGTGGGCGCGGCATCGCGCGGGCATCGATGTGCTCTCCGGCGGGGGGGACGGCATGAGCGGCATCAAGAAGACCGGCGAGAAGAACCTGATGTTCTTCTCCGGGCGGGCGCATCCGGAGCTGGCGGACGAGGTGGCGAGTCACCTCGGAGTCGACGCGGCACCGACCACGCTGCGCGACTTCGCCAACGGGGAGATCTACGCCCGCTATCAGGAGTCGGTCCGTGGCTGTGACGCGTTCGTCATGCAGAGCCACACCGGACCGATCAACCAGTGGATCATGGAGCAGCTGATCATGGTGGACGCGCTCAAGCGCGCCTCCGCCAAGCGGATCACCGTGATCATGCCGTTCTACGGCTACGCCCGCCAGGACAAGAAGGGCCGGGGCCGCGAGCCCATCACCGCCCGCCTGATGGCCGACATGTTCAAGACGGCCGGCGCCGACCGGCTGATGTCGATCGACCTGCACACCTCCCAGATCCAGGGTTTCTTCGACGGCCCGGTGGACCACCTGTTCGCCATGCCCGTCCTGGTCAACTACCTCAAGGACAAGCTCGACCTGGACACGACCACGATCGTCTCGCCCGACACCGGGCGGGTGCGGCTCTCGGAGCGCTGGGCCGACACGCTGGGCACCCCGCTGGCCTTCATCCACAAGCGCCGCGACCTCGACGTGGCCAACCAGGTGAAGGTGAGCGAGGTCGTCGGCCGGGTGAAGGGCCGGACCTGTGTGCTGATCGACGACATGATCGACACCGCGGGCACGATCTGCAAGGCGGCCGACGCCCTCTACGAGCAGGGCGCCACCAACGTGGTCGTGGCGGCCACCCACGCGGTCTTCTCCGACCCCGCGGTCGACAGGCTGAAGAACTCCAGGGTCTCCGAGGTCATCGTCACCAACACGTTGCCGCTCCCCGAGGACAAGAGGTTCGACAAGCTCACGGTCCTGTCGATCGCCCCGCTGATCGCCCGCGCGATCAACGAGGTCTTCAGCGACGGCTCGGTGACCAGCCTCTTCGAAGGCGACAGCTAACTGTGTCATTTGCGACGCTGACGTGTCGCGGTGAGGCCGCTCTTGTCCGGCTCCTTCCCTCGTCGAGGGAGGTCGCTCGTTCCTCGCGAGTTGTCGGCGACGCTGGCGCGTCGCGGTTCGGCCGCTGGGATCCGGCTCCTTCCCTCGTCGAGCGGGGTCGCTCGTTCCTCGCAACCCCGCTCTCCTCGGTCCAGTCCCCGGCGCGGCCTCACGGCCCGCTCTCCTCGGTCCAGTCGTCGGCGCGGCCTCACGGGCCGTCCCGGTAAGGAAGTCGACGAGGGTGTTCGACACGGAACTGTGCGGCCACCTCGGGGGAATGGTCGGTCCAGCCTCGACCGCGACGCGTTAACGTCTCCAGCAACACGATAGGCTTGTCAAGTTGCGTTCGTAACGCCTTCCGCTAGGGCGGGTGAGGGGGAACGCATCTTCCGAATCTCGAGATCCCTAGGAGATCAGCCATGTCCGAAGTGGTAATCACCACCGAGCTCCGCGACAAGTTCGGCAAGGGCGCCGCCCGCAAGGTCCGTCGCGAGAACAAGGTCCCCGTCGTCCTCTACGGACACGGCTCCGAGCCGAGGCACCTGTCCCTGCCGGGTCACGAGCTGCTGCTCGCCCTGCGTACGCCGAACGTGCTGATCCGCCTTGAGGGCGCGGTCGACGAGCTCGCGCTGCCCAAGGGCGTCCAGCGTGACCCGATCAAGGGTTTCCTTGAGCACGTCGACCTTCTGCTCGTCAGGCGTGGCGAGAAGGTCACCGTCGACATTCCCGTCGTCGTGACCGGCGAGGTCGCCGACGGCATCCTCGACCAGCAGCTCGTCTCCGTCTCGGTCGAGACCGAGGCCACCCACATCCCCGAGGGTGTCGAGGTCGACGTCGAGGGCCTGGAGGTCGGCACCCAGATCACCGCCGCCGACCTGAAGCTGCCCAAGGGCACGACCCTCGCCGCCGACCCTGAGGCGCTGGTTCTGATCATCTCCGCGGCCCCGACCGCCGAGCCGACGGCCGAGGGCGAGGCCGCCGAGGCCGCTCCGGCCGAGGGCGAGGGTGCCGAGAGCGCCGAGTAGTTTTCTCTGCTAGATCTGTCAGGGCGGCCCGTTCCCGGGCCGCCCTGACGCGCGTATGAAGGGGATGCCGATCGTGGACCGCTGGTTGGTCGTGGGCCTGGGAAACCCCGGGCCGGAGTACGTAGGAAACCGGCACAACGCGGGGTTCATGGTCCTGGACGAGCTGGCCGCGCGCGCCGGTGGGCGGTTCAAGGCGCACAAGTCGCGCTCGGAGGTGCTGGAGGGCCGCCTGGCGGGTGTCCCCGCGGTGCTGGCCAAGCCGCTGTCCTTCATGAACCTGTCCGGCGGACCGGTCAAGGCCCTGGCCGACTTCTACAAGGTCGACCCGGCCCGCGTGATCGTGGTCCACGACGAGCTGGACATCCCGTACGGCGCGCTGAGGGCCAAGCTGGGCGGCGGCGACAACGGCCACAACGGGCTGAAGTCGATCACCAAGTCACTGGCTACCAAGGACTACCTGCGGGTCCGGTTCGGCATCGGCCGCCCACCGGGCCGGATGGACGCCGCGACCTATGTCCTGCGTGACTTCGCCACCGCCGAGCGCAAGGATCTCGGGTTCCTGGTCGACCGTGCGGCCGACGTGGTGGAGTCGCTGATCAGGGTCGGCCTGGAGCCGACCCAGAACGCCTTCCACGCCGGCGACCTGAACATCTCAGGCCCGCCGCGTTAATTGCGACGCTGTGTTAATTGCGACGCTGCGTGTCGCGGTTCGGCCGCTCTTGTCCGGCTCCTTCCCTCGTCGACCGGGGCCGCTCGTTCCTCGCGAGTTGCCGGCGACGCTGACGCGTCGCGGTTCGGCCGCTCTTGTCCGGCTCCTTCCCTCGTCGACCGGGGCCGCTCGTTCCTCGCAACCCCGCTCTCCTCGGTCCAGTCCCCGGCGCGGCCTCACGGTGGTCCCTCGGGGACCGAGCGTGGGCTCGTCCTCATGATCCTTCCTGGGGCGACTCGCCGGCGCGGCCTCGTGGGTTGATGGTGGCTTGGTCAGTCGAAGGTCATCAGGTTCTGGAGGAGTTCGGCCTGTTCGATGGCGTCGTCGAGGGCGTTGTGCGTGTGCGGCCGCTGGGAGAGCAGGTGCTTGGGCATCTGCCGTTTGGTCGCCCAGCCGATCGGCACGCCCGCCTTGGCCGCGTACAGCGTCTTCATGTCGATGCAGCGCGAGTGCCCGAACGGTGAGGCACCAGCGAATCGCATGAAGTACCAATAAATCCACATCCAGTCGTAGGGGAGCGGGTAGGCCGCCAGCACCGGTGTGCTGTTCCCGCACGCGTCACGGATCCACGCGGCGGCCTCCCGCATCGCCTCGGCCGGGTCGCGGCCCTCGCGGATCAGTGTCTCCCGGTCCAGCCCGCTCACCGCGAGCGCCTCGGGCACATGGTCGTCGCTGATCGGCCGCAGCTCCACGTAGAACGTACGGGTCTGCGGATCAACCGGTTCGAAGACCTTTCCGGTCATCCGCCCGGCCACCGTCATACCAAAGCTGACCATCGAATACGGCCCCGGAATGGGGCCATCGGCCTCGACATCCACAGAGATGTACGTTTCGGTCTTCAACCTTCGGGCCTCTCTTGCCGCCGCTACCATTACGTAACTGTCTGTCCGTGAACGGTTACGCAGGGGGAGCGCGTGCGCGACGTGACCGCAGTCCAGGCCGTATCCGGAGCCGGGTCCGGAGCCGGAGTCGTGCCGGTCTCGCGCCGTCAGATGCCGGACTGGGTACGGGGGCACCGCGCGATGGCCCTCGCCGCCGACACCGTCTGCGCCGCCCTGGCCGGAGCCCTCGCGCTGCTCGTTCGATTCGGCGAGGTTACCGCCTACGTTTTCCCGTACGTCATGCTGAGTGCCGCCCTGCCCGTCGTCTGGGTCTGCGTGGTCGCGCTGAACCGCGCCTACGAGCCGCGGCTCATCGGCCTGGGCTCGGAGGAGTTCCAGCGGATCCTCCAGTGCGGCTTCATGCTCACCGCCGCCCTCGCCGTCGGCGCCTACCTCACCAAGACCGAGGTGGCCCGCGGTTACGTGGTGCTGGCACTCCCGCTGACGACGCTGCTCACCCTCCTGGCGCGCTACGGGCTGCGCCGCTCCCTGCATCGCAGGCGGGCCCGGGGCAGGTGCATGCGGCGAGTGGTGGCGGTGGGCCACCGGGTGGCGATCGCCGAGTTGGTCCGCGGGTTCCGCCGGGAGCGTTACCACGGCATGGAGGTCGTCGGGGCCTGCGCCCCGCGCGACGGGACGGGCGATGTGGAGGGCGTGCCGGTTCTCGGCGACTTCTCCGACGTCGCGCTCGCGGTCGGGCAGGTCCACGCCGACACCGTGGCCGTGCTCGCCTGCCCGGAGATGGACGGGGTGGCGCTGCGGCGACTGGCCTGGCGGCTGGAGAAGACCGACACGGACCTGGTCGTGGCCCCCGCGCTGATGGAGGTGGCCGGGCCGAGGATCACCATCCGTCCGGCGGCGGGGCTGCCGCTGCTGCACGTGGACCACCCCGAGATCTCCGGCCTGCGCCAGGTGGTCAAGAACCTGTTCGACCGGATCGGCGCCGGGGTGCTGCTGGCGGTGCTGCTCCCGCTGCTGGTGGGGGTGGCGGCGGCCGTGCGGGCCTCCGGGCCCGGGCCGGCGTTCTTCCGGCAGACGAGGGTGGGCCGCGACGGCGCGGAGTTCACGATCTACAAGTTCCGGACCATGCGCGCCGACGCCGAGCGCCGGAAGATCACCCTGTCCAGTGACGGACGGGGCCCGCTCTTCAAGATCAAGAACGATCCGAGGGTGACCCCGCTGGGTGCCCGGCTGCGCCGGCATTCGCTGGACGAGCTGCCCCAGCTGATCAACGTGCTGCTGGGACACATGTCCCTGGTGGGCCCCCGGCCGCCACTACCGGAGGAGGTGGCCGGGTACGGTGACGATGTCCGCCGTCGGTTGCTGGTCAAACCGGGCATGACCGGTCTGTGGCAGGTGAGCGGTCGCTCTGACCTGTCCTGGGAGGAATCGGTACGGTTGGACCTGCGTTACGTGGAGAGCTGGTCCCTCATGCTGGACCTGCAGATCCTGTGGAAGACCTGGTCGGCTGTCGCGCGAGGAGCTGGAGCATACTGATGACCGTTCGCGACGATCACATACTCGCCGCGGAGTTGGCGACGACGGCCGGCGAGAAGCTGGCGGCCCTGCGCGCGGAGCGGGGTTTCGACAACCCCTCCGAGCTGCGCAAGGAGGGTGACATCGCCTCTCACCTGTTCCTGATGGAGGCTCTGGCGCGGCTGCGCCCGGACGACAGCGTGCTGTCCGAGGAGGCGACCAGCGAGGAGCGTCTTGACCCGCGCAGGCTCCGTGCCGAGCGGGTCTGGATCGTCGACCCGCTGGACGGCACCCGAGAGTTCGCCGAGGAGGGCCGTGAGGACTGGGCGGTCCACGTGGCGCTCTGGGAGCGTGGCAGGCTGACGGCCGGTGCCGTCGCGCTACCGGCCCAGGGCCGTACGCTCTCCACCGTCGAACCTCCGGTGTGGCCCGCCCCCGAGGCGGGCGCCAGGCCGCGGATCGCGGTCAGCAGGACCCGACCGCCGGAGTTCGTCCAGAAACTGGCGGCTCTCGTCGGCGCGGACCTGGTACCGATCGGGTCGGCGGGTGCCAAGATCTCCGCCGTGCTCACCGGAGCGGTCGAGGCCTACGTGCACGCCGGAGGCCAGTACGAGTGGGACTCCGCCGCGCCCGTCGCGGTGGCCCTCGCCGCGGGAGCCCACGCCAGCCGTATCGACGGCTCGCAGCTGGCCTACAACCAGCCCGACCCCTCATTGCCGGATATCCTTGTATCCCTACCGGGACTGGCGCCGACGTTGCTCGCTGGAATCCGGGATCTGCACCGCTAATCCCCGCTAGGAGAGTTTGATGCTTCAGCGCGACTACACCACGTCGCAGCTCGACGTCCTCGAGGCAGAGGCCATCCACATCATGCGTGAGGTCGCGGCCGAGTTCGAGCGTCCCTGTCTGCTCTTCTCCGGCGGTAAGGACTCCATCGTCATGCTCCGCATCGCGGAGAAGGCGTTCTGGCCCGCGCCGATTCCCTTCCCGCTGATGCACGTCGACACCGGCCACAACTTCACAGAGGTCATCGAGTTCCGGGACCGCCGCGCCGCGCAGCTGGGTGCGCGCCTGGTTGTCGCCAGCGTCCAGGACTCCATCGACGCCGGGCGCGTCGTCGAGGAGACCGGCCGCAGGGCCTCGCGCAACCGGCTGCAGACCACGACGCTGCTGGACGCGATCGAGGAGAACGAGTACGACGCCGTGTTCGGCGGTGCCCGCCGCGACGAGGAGAAGGCCCGCGCCAAGGAGCGGGTGTTCTCCTTCCGTGACGACTTCGGTCAGTGGGACCCCAAGAACCAGCGTCCCGAGCTGTGGAACCTCTACAACGCCAGAATCCGCAAGGGCGAGCACATCCGGGTGTTCCCGCTGTCCAACTGGACCGAGCTCGACATCTGGGACTACATCCGGCGCGAGGGCATCGAGATTCCCTCGATCTACTACGCCCACACCCGCAAGGTGTTCGAGCGCGACGGCATGCTGCTGGCCGACAGTGAGTTCATCATCCGCGACGAGGACGAGCCGCTCCAGGAGATGACGGTCCGTTACCGCACGGTCGGCGACGTGACCTGCACCGGCGCGGTCCAGTCGGGTGCCGCGACGGTCGAGGCGATCATCGAGGAGATCGCGGTGAGCCGGATCACCGAGCGCGGCGCCACCCGCGCCGACGACCGCGCCTCCGAGGCGTCCATGGAGGACCGCAAGCGGGAGGGCTACTTCTAGTGCTCACCCACCCTCCCGTCTCCCTTCTTCCCGCGCGGTCCCGCGCCGCAAGCCGTACGACCTCTGGAGAGCACCTCTGATGGACATCCTTCGCTTTGCCACGGCGGGAAGCGTCGACGACGGAAAGTCGACGCTCATCGGGCGGTTGCTCTTCGACTCCAAGGCGATCTTCGAGGACCAGCTGGAGGCCGTCGAGCGCACCTCCCGTGACCGCGGCACCGAGTACACCGACCTGTCACTCCTCACCGACGGCCTGCGGGCCGAGCGGGAGCAGGGCATCACCATCGACGTGGCCTACCGCTACTTCGCCACTCCCAAGCGCAAGTTCATCATCGCCGACACCCCCGGGCACATCCAGTACACCCGCAACATGGTCACCGGTGCCTCCACCGCCGACCTGGCGATCGTCCTGATCGACGCGCGCAAGGGCGTGCTGGAGCAGTCGCGGCGGCACGCCTTCCTCACCACGCTGCTGCGGGTGCCGCACCTGGTCCTGGCCGTCAACAAGATGGACCTGGTCGACTACTCGCAGGAGCGGTTCGAGGAGATCCGCGAGGAGTTCACCGCCTTCGCCTCCAAGCTGAACGCGCCGGACCTGACATTCATCCCGATCTCGGCGCTGCACGGTGACAACGTGGTGGCACGCTCGGAGAACACCCCCTGGTACAACGGGTCCTCGCTGCTGCACCACCTGGAGCACGTGCACATCGCCTCCGACCGCAACCTGGTCGACGTGCGCTTCCCCGTGCAGTACGTCATCCGCCCGCAGCGGGCCACCGACCCGGCCTTCCACGACTACCGAGGCTACGCCGGCCAGGTCGCCGGAGGCGTGCTGAAGCCGGGGGACGAGGTCATGCACCTGCCTTCGGGCCTGGCCACGCGCATCGCGTCGATCGACACCTTCGACGGACCGGTCGACGAGGCGTTCCCGCCGATGTCGGTGACCCTCCGGCTGGAGGACGACATCGACATCTCGCGCGGCGACATGATCTGCCGCCCGAACAACCAGCCGCACGTCTCCCAGGAGTTGGAGGCGATGATCTGCTGGATGGCGGATTCCAGCAAGCTGGCCCCGCGCGCCAAGCTGACCATCAAGCACACCACCCGTACGGCCCGCGTCCTGGTCAAGGACCTGCACTACCGGCTGGACGTCAACACCCTGCACCGGGACGAGGCCGCCTCCTCGCTCGGTCTCAACGAGATCGGACGCGTCTCGCTCCGCGTCACCCAGCCCCTGTTCGTGGACGACTACGCCCGCAACCGCCTCACCGGCGGCTTCATTCTCGTGGACGAGGCCACCAACAACACCGTCGGCGCCGGAATGATCGTCGACGCCAGATAGGCCCTTTCCGGCACCCGCCGCCCGCGCCCGTCGCCGAGGCTCTCCTTCCCCGTACGTGAGGGGAGAGACCCGGTACGGGCCGTGGGCGGTTCGGCGTTTTCGGGCCGGCCGCCCTCTTCACAGTCAGTTGCAAGCCGTTTCCCGCTGCCGCTCAGCGACCCGTGGACCTCGCTGACGATCAACTCCGCGGGCACGGTTGACGTGCCCAAGCAGTGGACGGTGCCCATCTCCCGGCATGGGGAGACGGGCCAGTGGCGCCTTGAGATCGACGAACCGTACAGAGGGGTGTCGAGCCAGGCCAACTACTGGTTCTCCTGCTCCGACTGGCCCTGACCGGTGATGAGCGCCCCCGTCCCGGACCGGTCCGGAACGGGGGCGCTCATCGAGATCGTTCGGCTCGGTCACGGCATCAGGCCACCCCGGAAAAATGTGAAGCAAGAACTCGGCCGAGCCGTTCCCGGCGCCGTCGGCCTGCCCGTCCGAGTCCGGTCCGCCCGATCCGAGGGGCGTCGGCCATGGCCGCCTCGCGTGCGGAGGTCATCCGCTGGGTAGATCCTTTGTCCGTTCTCTGACCTCTCCGTTACGCTCCGCGCTAGCCTCGGCACGTTCCGTATCCGTCGGGTAAGGATTCGTGCCTGTGTCTGATAGTCCGTCACCTGCTCGGGTGGTCTTCCTGGGCGGCCTCGGCCGCAGCGGGACCACGCTGCTGGAGCGCCTGCTCGGGGAGGTCCCCGGCATCGTGCCGCTCGGCGAGGTCGTCCACCTCTGGGCCAGGAGCGTGCTCGCGGACGAGGCCTGCGGATGCGGAGAGCCCTTCGGGACATGCCCCTTCTGGGACAAGGTCGGGATGCGCGCGTTCGGAGGCTGGTCCGCGGACCTGGCCCACCGGATGATCGCGCTCAGGGCCCGTGTCGACCGCACCCGGCGCATCCCGGCCCTGGCCAGGATGCTGGCCGAGGAGCGGGCGGGTAACGGCAGGTGGCCGACACCCGGCACCGCCGAGCTGGACGAGTATGTCGCCGTCCACCGCGATCTGTACGACGCGGCAGGGGAGGTCGCCGACTGCCCGGTCGTGATCGACTCAAGCAAGCACGCCTCGCTGGCCTTCTGCCTGGCGGCGGCCGGGGTCGACGTCCACGTCGTGCACGTGGTCCGCGATCCCCGCGCGGTCGCGCACTCCTGGCGCAGGCGGGTCGAGCGTCCGGAGGACGGGCGTCCGATGACCCACTGGTCACCCTCCCGCACCTCGCTGCACTGGTTGAGCGAGAACCTCAGCCTCGGACTCCTCGCCCGCAGGGGCATCCCGGTCACCCAGGTCCGCTATGAGGACCTGCTCGGCGCCCCCGCCGAAACGCTCAGGCGCCTGGTCGCCGGGATCGGCCTCTCCTGTCGCCTCGACTTCCTCTCGGGCAACTGGGCGGAGCTCTCGACGGCGCACACCGCCTCGGGCAACCCCGTTCGCTTCACGGTCGGCCGCACCGAGCTGACCAGGGACGACAGCTGGCGTGCCGCCGCAGGGTCCCGGCAGCTGCGCCTGGTCACCGCGCTGACCTGGCCGCTCATGATCAAGTACGGTTATCACAGGAGGCTCGTGTGAACACATCGGTGGGTGTCGTCATCCCCACCAGGGGGCACCGGCCCGACCAGCTGCGCGCGGCCACGCTCGCGGTGCTCGGCCAGGACCACTCCGGCCCCGTCGAGGTGGTGGTGGTCGTGGACGGCGGAGATCCGGCCTGGGTCGCCGACCAGGTGGCCGACCTCCTGGCCAGCAGGGCACTGACACCCGGCCGGCGTGGGGCGCCCTCGCGGGGAGTACGGGTGATGGCCAATCGGCTCACCCCGGGCCTGCCCGGTGCCCGCAACACCGGCATCGCGGCCCTCGGTACCGATCTTGTCGCCTTCTGCGACGACGACGACCAGTGGCTGCCCGGCAAGGTCGCCGCCCAGGTCGCCGCGCTTGAGGCGGAGCCGGACGCCCGCTTCTCCAGTTGTGCCATCGAGGTCGAGTACGGTTCGCGCCGCATTCCCCGCCTGGCGGGGACCAGTCGCGTCACCTACCGCCACCTGGTGCGCTCGCGCATGGTGATGGTGCACTCCTCGACGTTCGTGTTCCGGCGCGGCGGGCTCTGGGTGGACGAGAGCGCCCCCAAGGGCCAGAACGAGGACTGGGACCTGGCGCTGCGCGCCGCCGCCCAGCACCCCATCGTGCACGTCGACCGGCCTCTGGTCCGGGTGCGCTGGGGGGGCTCCTCGTACGTGGCCCGCTGGGCCGACCGGATCGCCGGGCTGCAGTGGATGCTCGCCCGGCACCCTGATCTGGCCGTGGATCCGCGCGGCGCGGCGCGGGTCTACGGTCAGCTCGCCTTCCACCACGCGGCCCTCGGCCAGCGGCGGGAGGCGGGCCGCTGGGCCTGGCGGGCGTTCACCGCCCGCCACGGCGAGCCCCGGGCACCCATCGCGCTCGCGGTGGCGGCCGGCCTGGTCCCCGCGCGGGCCCTGCTCAGCGTCCTGCACCACCGAGGGCACGGCATCTGATGGCGCCTATTACCGAACATCCGCGCGTGACGGTCCGCTATGGCCCGCAGGTCACCCCGCCCTCGGCCGGTCAGGCCGTCGAACGCCTGCCGGTGCTCGCGCGCCACGGCGCGCAGGCCGCCCCGCTCCTGCCGGGGCAGGGCGCCGAGCGCCCGTCAATGATCGCTCGCCATGATCTGCTCGTCGCCCCGTCGGAGCCGGCGCGGGCCGCCGATCGTCCGCGCGCGTCCGTCCGCTACGGTCTGCCGGTGGTTCCCACCGTGCTGGGGCAGACCACCGGGCATCCTCCGGCGTCATCTCGCTACGACCCGCAGATCGGCCCCTCCGCGACGGGCAAGGCCGTTCACGCCGTGATGTCGATCCCGCCCGTCACCGACCACCGGTCCGCGACCACCGGGTACGGTCCGGTGCCCGGCCTGCCCGCCGTCGCCGGGCGGGCCGGGACGCCGGCCGCCAGGCGGGGGGCGGCGCAGGTCGCCTCCCGCCGGCGGCCCAGGCCGGACAAGGCCACCCGCAGACGCCTGCGCAGGCGCGTGCGGGTGGCGGGCGTCGCGATCGATCCGATGACCGAGGGCGAGGTGGTCGACCACGTGGTCGCCGCGCTGAAACGCGGTGAGGGCGGCCACCTTGTCACCCCGAACATCGACATCAGCCGGATCGTCGCCCGCGACGAGCGGGCCCGCGGGTTCGTCGAAGGCGCCGACCTCGCGGTGGCGGACGGCATGCCGTTGGTGTGGGCGGCGAGACTGCTCGGCACCCCCCTGCCCGGCCGGGTCGCCGGTGCCGACCTGATCTGGTCCCTGTCGGAGGCCGCCGCCTTCTACCACCACCCCGTGTACCTGCTGGGCGGCCCCGCGGGCGCGACCGTGCAGGCGGCCCGCGAGCTGGTGGGCCGCCACCCGAAGCTGATGATCGCCGGAGTCGACGCCCCGCCGTACGGGTTCGAGGACGATCCGGAGAGCTATGCCCGGGTACGCGACGCCGTGATCGCCGCGGCACCCCGGCTGGTCTTCGTCGGGCTCGGCTTCCCCAAGCAGGAGCGGCTCATCGCCTCGCTCCGCCGGGACCTGCCGGGCACCTGGTTCGTCGGCTGTGGCTCGGCGATCGCCTTCGCCGCGGGCACCGTCCGGCGGGCTCCGGCGTGGATGCGCCGCGGCGGCCTGGAGTGGCTCTTCCGGCTGACCCGGGAGCCGGGCAGGCTGGCTCGCCGCTATCTGGTCCACGACCTGCCGTACGCCCTCAGGCTCCTCGCGGTCTCCCTCCTTCGCGGTCTCTTCTCCTGAGAAGACCGTCGTCCGTCAGGAGGCCAGCTCCCTGACCCGGAGGGCCTCCTGCGGGCTCAGCCTGGCGTCGGCCTCGGCGAGGGCGCGGCGCGAGTCCATCGGCCGGTAGGCCGTGCGGGACAGGCCGCTCCAGGCGAAGCCGCCGCTACTCGTGCCGGACGCGGCGGTGCACGCGTGGCGGACGCGCTTCTCGGCGCGGGCCGACCATGTCAGGTCCGCCCATTCGTACAGGCGGCGAAACTCCGTCAGCGGGTCGCGGGCCAGGTCCTCGTAGCGGGCCAGGGTTATCTGAGGATGCCGCTCGGCCAGGTCGGTGGCGGTGATCCCGGCCGTCCGCCACAGGGCCACGGCCTTGGCGATGCGGTCCTGGGAGCCGACCAGCGGGCGCAGCGCCTCCAGGTGGGGCTGGTCGCGCATCAGCAGTGGCTGTTCGAGTAGTTCGTGGAAGTAGACGGTCCAGCCGAGCCGCTGCCAGCTACCGACGAAAGCCACCGGGTCGCGGAGCAGGATGATCACCCGGCACCCGAGCCGGTCGGCGAACCATCCGGCGGAGAACAGCGCGAACGGGTCGTCCAGCAGCGCCCGGCGACCGCCCAGCCGCCCCAGCGTGAACGCGGTGCCGTACCGGACCATCCGCGCCAGGTCGTACGGTGAGCGGTTGCGGCGCAGTTCGGCCCGGAACCCGTAGCGCAGCGCGACGGTACGGGTGAAGGCGGGCAGCCAGCCCAGCTCGTTGTCGGGGCAGATGTACTGGAAGCGGTGGTCGACCACGGAGTCGAGGACGCCCGGGGAGCCGCCAGGCGGGTGCTCGGGGTTGAGCGGTTCGTTGACGTAGACCAGTTCCCCGCTCGCCGCGAGCATCCTGCCCGTCCAGCTCGTTCCGGTCCTGGGCAGCCCGGTGACCAGCACGGGGGGCGCGGTGCCCATCAGGAGGCCCGCCACGGGCTCAGGGCGGCCAGGCTGTGCGCGCCGAAGGGCCGCAGGCCGTACCGGCGGTGGATGTGCCAGAGCGGCAGCAGGTTCTTGACCGCCGTGCCCCCCGCCCAGCCGAGGGCGGCGCCGAGCGAGCCCAGGGAGGGGATCAGCAGCAGGTCGAGCAGCACGGTCGTGGCGACGGCGGCGGCCAGGTTGGTCAGGCTGGCGCCGGTGTGCCCGGCGGCGGTCAGCACCACGTCGGCCATCCCGCACGCGGTGGCGAGCGCCATCGTCGCGGCCAGCACGATCGCCACCGGTGCACCGGAGGCGTAGCCGTCCCCGAAGACGGCTTTGAGCAGCCACGGAGCGAGTGCCGCGTACCCGAGCCAGACCGGCCAGGTCAGCAGGACCAGCCAGGCGGTGGCCGACTGGTACAGCTCCCGGGCACGTGGCAGGTCGCCTTCGGCCAGGGCCCGCACCAGCCTCGGTTGGCCGGCCTGCGCCAGGCCCTGGCCGGCCAGCTGACCCACGATCTTGAAACGGGTGGCGGCGGTGTAGACGGCGGCCTCGGCCGGCCCGGCCAGCAACGCCACGATCACGATGTCCAGCCGCTGGAACACCGCCTGAATTCCAGCCGCCAGCGATCGGGGCCAGGTGTGGCGCCACAGGTCGTGCGCGGTGCCCGGCAGGTAGGGCGTCCGAGGCAGCCGCCGGTGCAACCAGACAGAGGCCAGCAGCAGCACCGGCAGGTACGGCAGTGCCCAGGCCGCGGCGAGCAGCGGCACCGAGTCGCGGCCCGCGAGCACCACGGTCCCGACCAGGGCGAGCTGGGCCAGCGGCTGGAGTACGCCGTCCAGCAGCACGGTCGGCCGCATCGAGCCGAACCCCCGGGTCGCGCTCACCATGACGCCCGAGCACGTCACCGCGGGCAGGGCCATCGCCAGCACCCACAGCACGGGGTCGGAGGTGCTGAGGATGACCGCACAGGCGGCCGCCAGCGAGAGTGACGCGACCGGGACGAGTGCCGCGCGGACGTAGCCGGAGGTGCAGCGGTAGTCGAAAGGACGGGACCTGGCGATGAAGTAGACGAGCCCGTTCCCCATATCCAGCCGCAGGACCGTGGCGACCGCCAGGCACAGGGCGGTCGCCGAGAAGAAGACACCCGCCGTCTCCTGACCCACCCCCCTGGCGACCAGTACGACGGTCAGGAACTGAGCGGCCGCCCCGGCACCCGCCCCCAGCAGCCCCGCCACCCCGCTCCGCGCGGCCCCGGTCAGACCCGCCAGACGGGTGGGGCTCAGCGGCGCCACGACGGCTCCCCGCCCAGCCACGAGGTCAGCAGGGTGTCCTGCTCCTCGAAGCGGCCGGCCAGCTCGCGGCGGAGCCTGCGGGGCATCGGAGCGGGTCTGGTCCGGGCGTTGTGCCGTTCGAACACCGGATCGCCGAGATGCGGCAGCCCGAGGAAGGCCAGCACGCGGTCGTAGACGAGCTCCGGTTCGGCGAAGAACCGGCCGCTGTCGATGACGAGCAGGCGGTCCCTGCCGACCAGTGGCTCCAGCCGGGCGAGCTGTTCGGCGTAGCGGCCCCTGGCCAGATAGGCATGATGGCGGTGGGGCAGGTTCGTCGAGTGCGGCGAGTCACACAGGGCCTGCGCCGCCCCGGCCAGCCGCTCCTCCTCCAGCTCCACCGCCCTGGCGAAGGACGGCTCCGTCTCGAACCCCCTGGCCAGTTCGTGGGCGTGCGCGGAGTAGGCCCGCTCGACGGGGTCGCGGACCAGCACGATCAGCCTGGTACCCGGCAGGTCGCGGGCGATACGGGAACCGGCCAGGGGATGGAACAGGTAGTAGGGCGACGACTCGAAGGCCTGGGGCCGGCAACCGTACCTGTGTGCCAGCGCGGAGGCCGACACCCGCAGCGGAAAGTGCGCCCGGTACCAGGACAGACCCCGGTCGTACGCCATGTCGAAGTAGTGCACGCCCTTGCGCAGCACCGGTTTGAGGACGAGCGGGTGCTGGGACAGGGCACGGTACAGCGAGGTGGTCCCGCAGCGCTGCGCCCCGACGATGAGGAAGGAGGGCAGCACCCGGCTCCCCGAGGTGAGGCGTCCCAGGCCCCAGGTGGCCGTGTGGAGCGAGCGCTTCAGTACGGGTCTCATGGGAGGGTCCCCTGGTGGTCGGCGTGGTCGGCGTGGTCGATCCGGGCGTCCCCCGTGGCCACATGGAGCGAACGGCTCAGCGCGGGTTTCAAAGCAGGGTCTCCTGGGAGTCGACGACGGGGTTGAGCCAGCGTTCCGGCGGTCCGAGGGGCGCGTGGCCGTCGGCCGCGTGCCGGTCGGCGAGCGCGATCAGGTAGCGGATGGTGGTCAGCCTGGATTCGGCGGCCGACAGCCCGAACGGGGCCAGGACCCGCAGGGCCCGCGCCACACAGGCTCTGGCCGCGGTGGCCGGATCGTCGCGGCGCAGGGCCCGCTGGAAGAAGTGGTGGACGGCGTCGAAGCCGAGCGGTACCCCGGTGCCGAACCGCTCCCAGTCCCAGACCAGCAGCCGCCCGTCGGGGCCTCGCGAGATGTTCCAGGGTGTCAGGTCACCGTGCCAGGCGAACCCCCTCCCGGAGATCGGCCCAGAGATCGGCCCAGGGATCGGCTCTGTCCCGGCATCCTGAGTGGAGACTCCGAAGGCACGCTCCGCCGGGACCGGCTCCGCGGGGATGTGGGCGATCTCGGCGATCGCGTCGGTGAGGACACCGCGGGGGATCCGTCCCCGCCGTACCGGGAGCGGGGTCAGCGCCAGCACGGACAGGCCGCGCCAGGATCCGTGGTGCAGTACGGCGGGTGGGACGACCGTCTTCAGCGGCATGCCGGCGAGCAGGTCGAGCGTCCGCGCCTCGTGCGCGACGAGCTCCCTGGTCAGGTCGGTGTCACCGATCTTCACGAAGGCGATCGGCCCGTCGGGGCCGCGCGCCTCCAGGATCGGCTTGCGGTTGACACGCAGGGCGGGGCGCACGCGCAGCGTGACGCGGACGGGGGTGTCGAACACCTCGCTCAGGTGGTTCTCGATGCCGTCCTGCCCGGACGGCACGATGAGCCTCCCGCCGGGGTGCCACCAGGCGCGGGGGACCAGCCTGCGGGGGAGCAGCCGGTGGGGGAGCAGGGTGTAGGGCCTCGGTGCGCCGGGACCGGGGAACAGCAGGTCGATGGTCTCGTCGAGGTAGCGCAGCCGGGCGCGCGCGTCGTTCATGCGGCGGTGCTCTCCATCGAGTTCCTCCAGAGCAGCGCGAAGGAGATCAGATACAGGCTGAGCGGTGTGAACAGCCCGTCGTAGACGAACATGTAGAGCAGGGTGAGGATCATCACGAGAACCCCCGCCATGCCGATCGGGCTCCGGTCGCGCCAGTGACGGCGGACGGCCCCGGCGAAGAACGCCACGTAGAGCACGGCCCCGGTGAAGCCCTGCGTGATCATCAGGTACCAGAGCTGGCCGTCGCTCCCCAGCGGCGGGTGGCCGCAGGTGGGACACCAGCCGCTCCTGCCGGTGGTGATCGTCCGGTGGTTGCCCGTGGCGTTTCTGGTGTTGCCGTAGCCGATGAGCGGTGAGGTGCCCGCGGCGGCGACGGTCGCCGACACGGTGAAGGCGCGGATGTCGTTGCTGTGCGGGCTGTCCAGTCGCTGGGCCACCATCGTCTGCAGCGGGCTGAGGGCGAACACCAGCGTCCCCGTGGCCAGAGCCGAGCAGGCCGCGATGCGGGCCCGCGTGCCCAGGCGCACCAGGACGTACGCGGCGGCGACGCCGAGCCCTATCCACAGGCCGCGGTTGAGCGAGTAGACCACGGGGATCGCGGCCAGCGCGGTCAGCGGGATCATGGCCAGGCGCCTGCGCGGGCCGCCGTACACCCACCAGCCGATCACGAACCAGACGAGCAGCACCGAGATGTTGCCGCCCCAGGCGTTGGCCCACTCGAAAGGCGCCTCCGGGCGGGGGGAGGCGTGGCCGAGGACCTTCTGCACCTGGGCGGCGGTGGGATGGATCAGGTTGTGAACGAAGGGGTTGCCGCTGATCCAGCCGGGGAGGATCAGCTCGACCGGTGAGGTGAACTCGGCGCGCGGGGCGAACACGCCCAGCAGGCCGCCCGCCACGGTCGTGACGAACAGCGCGCCGAGCATGCGCACCAGGGTGAGCTGGGGCAGCTCCTCCTCCGTCAGGTTGCCGAGGTAGAGCACCATGATCGTCAGTGACAGGTAGAGGCAGAGCCGTATCAGGTAGCCGGCGAGCCGCCCGGCGCCGAACTCGCCGTAGGTGCCCGGCGGCATCTCGCCGAGCATCAGCGCGCTGATCAGGTAGCCCGCCAGGAGCAGCAGCCAGAGCCCGAACCCGCGCGGCGCCCTGATCGGCCGCCTCCGCAGCAGGATCAGGGCCATCACCGGGGCCACCACGACCACCGACAGGCCGCCGAAACCGAGCGCCCACCAGAGTGGATATCCCACCAGGAGCGCGGCGATCGGCCAGGCGGCCGGACGCAGCCTCCTCACAGCCGATGTCCCCTCCGCCCGGCCGTGGCCTGCCGTCCGGATGGGACGTTCCCGTGTGCCCCGGGCGGGACTTCGGCGTCCGGGGAGTCCGGTGCGGCCCGGTCACCGCCCGCCAGGCCTGCGAGGGGCCGTTCGGCTCTCCTGGGGCGCGCCGCGCCGGGCTGTGCCGCGGACGAGATGTGCGGGGGCCGCGCGGGGCCGGACGGGAGATCGGGTGGGGCGTCGCCGCCGCCGACGAAGGCGCCGATCACGCGGACTCCGCGGTCGTTCAGGGTCCGTACGGCATTCCTCACCTCGTGCGAGGAGGTGCCCGGCACGGCGACCACGAGCACCGCACCCGCCAGGCCACGGATCTCCTCGCCGCCGAGGGCGTCGAGACCGGTCAGACGCCTGACGTCGGCGGTGGTCCGCAGGGCGGTGTCGAGGCGGTCACGGAGCCAGGCGACCCCGACCCCGCAGAGCAGTCCCGCCATGAGGCCGCTGCCCAGGTAGAGGGGCGGGCGGGGGGCGCTCGGGGCGGTGGGTGCCACCGCCTTGCTGATCACCGATCCGGGGGTGACGGCGATGGTCTTGAGGGCGTCGTACCTGGCGGTGAGGGTTTGGGCCTGGCGGCCGAGGATGTCCTGCCGCTGGAGGGCGAGGGCTCGCTCCGTGGTGCCCCTGCTCAGCAGGGGAAGCGTGGTGGCGACCTTGGCGAGGCCCGCGTTGACCTGCCTCAGCTTGACCAGCACGGCCTTGAGCTGGGCGGTGAGCATCTGGGTGGACGACTCTCGGCGCTGGGCCAGGTAGGCGAGGGCGTAGGCGCTCGCGCCCGAGGCGGCCGCCTTCGGGTCGGCGGCGGTGCAGGAGATCTCCAGGACCGAGGTGTTGGGCGGCACGGAGACCACGGCGGGACAGCCGGGAGCGCCGGACAGCTCGCGGGCCTTCGCCGCGACCACCGCGGACCGGGCGACCTGGGCCTCGGTGTCGAGGTTGAGCGGTTCGCGCTGGCGGTTGGTGACCTGGTTGGTCTGTTCCGGCGAACCGGTGGCGGTCACCAGGACCTGAGCGGAGGCGGTGTAGGAGGGCGGGGTGAGCCGTAGCAGGGCGGCGCCGCCACCGGCTCCGGTGAGGAGCAGAGAGCAGATGATCAGCCATCGGCGGCGGAGGAACGACGCGTAGTCCGCCAGGTCTCCGCCTGCGCGGCGGCCGGGGGCGTCCGGTGACGGGCTCATGTTTCGCGGGTGCCTCTCCGGCGAACAGACGCTGGGAACCCTAGGAACTATAGGTCGGCCGCCCATTTCCACGAACCGATACACAAGATTTTCTTCGCATCGATCCTGCTAATCACGGTAAGATAACGACTATTTATCCGACATTTCCCACCGGCCGTTCCGGAGCTCAGGCATGGACCGGTAAAGTCGGAGGCGAGGCACGTCCAGCCGATGGGAAGGTGTTTCCCGGTGATGGTCGGAGAATGCGTGCGCGCGACGGCTGTGAGGAACCGGTGCATCGGACAAATGGCACTATGGACATAATTCCGCGTATGGTGAGAATTGTCGGTTCGGCTGTCGTCCTGGTGCTGGGACTGGGCACTCTCGGAGTGGGCATAGCGGGGCTGAGCGGGCTCGGCCGGACCTCTGTCGCCTCGAAGACCTCCGACGCCGCGGGTGCCCGGCAGGCGCCGGTCACCTCACCGGGAGCGGAGAGCCGGGTGCCCGCGCGCGTACCGGGCCCGGCAGGCGAGCGTCCACGGGCCGCCTGCGAGGTCACCGGCAGGCTCGTCCCCTCCTGTGGCGTCTGGTGGGGCGTCGCACCGGAGATCTTCACCGGGAGGCCTCCCGGGCGGGCGCTGGCCAGAGCCGAGCGGCGGATGGGCCGCCCGGCCGACATCATGCACGTCTACCACCGGGGGGACGAGCTCTTCCCGACCCCCGCGGAGCGCGCCATCGCCCGCGATCCGGACGGCCGCAGGCTCCTGCTGATCAACTGGAAGCCCTCCCTGGACCACACCTGGGAGCAGATCGCGCACGGGGCGTTGGACGGGCGGATCGACCGGCTGGCCGCCCACATCGTGCGGACCTTCCCGGAGAAGTTCTTCCTCACGATCCACCACGAGCCGGAGAACGACGTCCGGGAGGCCCGCGGCGCGGGAATGTCCGCGGCCGACTACGCGGCGATGTTCCGGCACGTGGTGCGGCGCCTGCGGCAGGGGGGCGTGACCAACGCCGTCACCGTGATGACCTACATGGGGGCGCCCAACTGGGCGTCGGAGCCCTGGTTCGAGAGGCTCTACCCCGGTGACGACGTGGTCGACTGGGTGGGGATGGACCCCTACGTCGACCACCGGGTGCACAACTTCGATGGGCTGGTCAACAAGACCCGGCCCGACTTCCCCCGGTGGTCCGGGTTCTACCGCTGGATGAGTGAGCGCTTCCCGGGTAAGCCCGTCATGCTCGCCGAGTGGGGCGTCTTCGAGCGCCACGACCGGCCCGGGTTCAAGGAGTGGTTCTTCGCCTCGGTACGCGAGGAGATCCGCGACTACCCGCGAATCAAAGCCCTGGTCTACTTCGACTCGCCACGCGCCCCCCGAGGCGACACCCGCTTCGACACCACCCCCGGCGGCCGGCGGAGCTTCGCCGAACTCGCCCGCGACCCGTACCTCGACGCAGCCGTTCCCGCGGGCTGATCCTGACGTCGGCGCGGGCCACGGGGCCGGGATCCGTCAGCGGATCCAGCCGCCCTGGATCAGCGGGTCGAGCACCTGGTGCACGGCCCGGTCCACGCTGATGCCCGTGGTGTCGATCTCCAGGTCGGCGTCGTCCGGCTCCTCGTACGGGTCGGAGACGCCGGTGAACTCGGGAATGAGCCCCGCGCGGGCCTTGGCGTAGAGCCCCTTGCGGTCGCGGCGCTCGCACTCCGCCAGCGGGGTGGAGACGTGGACCAGCAGGAAGTCGGCGCCGACGGCCTCGACCATCGCGCGCACCTCCTCGCGGGTGGCGGCGTAGGGCGCTATGGGCGCGCAGATCGCCAGGCCACCGTGTCTGGCGACCTCGGCGGCGACGAAGCCGATGCGGCGGATGTTGAGGTCGCGATCCTTCTTGGAGAAGGTCAGCCCCGCCGACAACAGGTGGCGCACCACGTCTCCGTCGAGGTAGGTCACCGTGCGGCTGCCACGCTCAAGCAGCGCGTCGCGCAGCCCCCGGGCGACGGTCGACTTGCCGGAGCCCGACAGGCCGGTGAAGAAGATCACCAGTCCCCGCCGGTGTGGGGGCCCGGGGATCGTCACGGGGGCCGGACCCGCCAGGTGCTCGGTCGCGCCGTAGGCCTCGGCCACGCGCTCACGCAGCTCCAGGTCGATGGCGGGCTCCCTGGGCGCCAGCGGCACCACCGCCACGAGCGTGCCCTCCGGCAGCGCGTCACGGGCCTTGAGCGCGGCGCGGACCACCGCGGGCCCACCCTCGCCGTACGCCAGCGGGAGAAGCAGGATCGACGCCTTCAGCTCCTTCGCGGTCGCCACGATCTCGCCGAGGTCGCCCAGCGGCCCGCGCATGGTGACGGCCAGGACCGCCTCCTGCTCGCCCACCTCCTCGCGGACCCGCGCCGGGGTGTGGCGGAGCCGGGCGAACGGCCCGTGCTCGGGAGCGTCCAGACCCGCCACGGGACCGGCGACGAAGCCGTCCTCGCGCCCGGTGACGGTCAGCACGGCCAGTGCCGCGCCCTCGGGATCGCGCAGGGTGATCCGGTCGCCGGGGGCGGCGGGGTGGTCGTCGGGCAGCGTGAGGGTGACCGGCGCGGGCCACGGTGTGCCGTCGGCGAGCGTGCCGTGCTCGTCCACGGAGTGCGCGTCGGCCGAACTCAGAAAGCCGGTCAGCGGGCTGAGGGCGCCGGAGAGCAGCAGTTCGAGGTCGGCCAGCTCGCGGGCGTCGGGGGTCCACTCGAAAGGCGCCGTCATCTGCTCCCGCTCCACAATCCCGATCGTCGGACTTTCCGGTCCCGCCTGCTCAGGATGGGCGTCCCGTCCGGTGACCCCGGCTCCACCGCTCCGGCGGATCTCAGATCAGCCGGGCGAAATGGCTCTGGGGCTTGCGGATCACCATGGTTATCTCGTCGTGAGACGCGGGCCGGCGTCCCCTGGAGAGGACCTCCACCACCGAGCAGGCGGCGCGGGCAAGCTTACCGAGAGGTCCGTTGAGCGCGGGCCCACTGCTGGCTGAGATGTCCTCGGTCACCATCAGCCCGCGCACCAGGCAGAAGGAGTGCATCCCCTCGCGCGAGGCGATCTGCTCGTAGACGGCGGGCAGCGGGCCCACCGTTCCCGAGGGGACGAACCTGCGCCACAGCATCCGCCGCAGCCTCGACGGTGCCAGCCGGTCGCAGGCTCCGTACGCCGAGGCCCGGTCGCGCATTCTGACCAGCAGCAGCCCGCCGGGGCGCAGGCCGGTGAGCAGCCGGTCGAGCACCAGCTCGGAGTGTTCGATCCGCTCAAGCAGGAACGGCACGTAGACGACGTCGAACGCCCGCGGCGGCACCGGCACGGAGCGCAGGTCGCCCAGCGCCCACGAGTCCAGGTCCTTGCGGGCGGACGTGCTCGTGCGCAACGCGGGCAGGTCCTCGTCGATCCCGATGACCCTGGCCTCCGCCTGCGCCAGATCGAGTGGTTCCGGCCATCCACACCCGGCGATCAGGACATCGAGCCGCCGACCGAGTTGACTGGTCCACTGCTCCCTGACCCGCTGACTCAACAGGTCGTCTCGATCGACGACCGACCTCACCTCTGACATATAACCGAGAGTAGTCAATCCAACACGATTCATCGCGCATTTGCCGCTGTTACATGGCGACGCTGCGCGTCGTGGTGAGGCCGCTGGGATCCGGCTCCTTCCCTCGTCGGGGGAGGCCGCTCGTTCCTCGCGACCTCCCCCTCCTCAGTCCAGTCCCCGGCGCGGCCTCACGGGGGGAGTCCCCCAAGGACAGAGCACGAAGCACGTCCCCGGGGTGATTCTTGAGGTGGAAGAACGGCGCGGCCTTGCGGGCTGCGGGTGGTTCCGCGCGCCCGAAGGCCGGAGCACCGGTCCGCGATTCGGTAGCCTTGACCAGGTACCCCCCGTGTCCGTACGGCTCGGGGCTGTCGTGTTGCCGTCGTGGGGCTGTGGGCGAATCTGATGAGTCTTTCCGGACTTCTGGACCTTGTCGCCGGGGAGCCTGAGCTGGCTTCCCTTCTTCGGGATGTGCGCGGGGGCGACTCGTCCGACGTGTCGCTGGTCGCGCCGCCGGCGCTCCGTCCCTTCGCGGTGGCCGCGCTGGCCAGGGAGGGCGCGGAGAAGGCGGCCAGGACCGTCCTCGCGGTGACCGCGACCGGCCGCGAGGCCGAGGATCTCGCCTCGGCCCTCACCAGCCTCCTGGACGAGAGCACCGTCGCGGTCTTTCCCGCCTGGGAGACGCTCCCGCACGAGCGCCTGTCGCCGCGCAGCGACACCGTGGGCCAGCGCCTGGCGGTGTTGCGCAGGCTGGCCCACCCCGTGGAGGGCGACCTCTCGGCCGGCCCGCTGCACGTGGTGGTCGCGCCGATCAGGGCGCTGCTCCAGCCGATCGTGCGCGGCCTGGGCGACCTGCGACCGGTGCGGCTGCGCGCCGGGGACGACGCCGACCTCGACGGCGTCGTCCACCGCCTGGTGGAGAACGGCTATCACCGGGTCGACATGGTGGAGAAGCGCGGGGAGGTCGCCGTCAGGGGCGGGCTGCTCGACGTCTTCCCGCCGACCCAGGAGCACCCGCTCCGGCTGGAGTTCTGGGGCGACACCGTCGAGGAGATCCGCTGGTTCAAGGTCGCCGACCAGCGCTCGCTGGAGGTGGCCGAGGACGGGCTGTTCGCCGCCCCCTGCCGGGAGCTGCTGCTGACCGCCGAGGTCAGGGAAAGGGCGAGGGAACTCGCCGAGACGCACCCCTCGCTGGCCGAGATCCTGGAGCAGCTGGCCGAGGGCATGCCGATGGAGGGCATGGAGGCGTTCGCGCCGGTGCTCGCCGGGGAGATGGATCTGCTCGTCGACCACCTGGGGGAACGAGCGGCGATCTTCGTGTGCGACCCGGAGCGCATTCGCGGGCGCGCGGACGAGCTGGTGCGGACCAGCCAGGAGTTCCTGGAGGCGTCCTGGATCAACGCGGCGTCCGGCGGCGAGGCGCCGATCGACCTGGGCGGGGCGGCCTTCCGCACCCTGGAGGAGATCCGCGACCATGCGCGCCAGCTCGGCCAGCCCTGGTGGTCGCTCGCGCCGTTCGGTGTCGAGGGCGAGGGTGACGGTGCTCAGGGCGGCGGGCCGGACGGCGGGCTGGTGCTGAGGGCGCGCGAGGCGGAGGCCTACCGGGGTGACACCCAGCGGGCGCTGTCGGACATCAAGGGCTGGCTCGACTCCGAGCGGGTGGTCGTCCTGCTGAGCGAGGGCCACGGCCCCGCCGAGCGGATGGTCGAACTGCTCAAGGGCGTCGACCTGCCCGCGCGCCTGGAGCCGGACCTTGAGCGGATCCCCGACTCCAAGGTCGTCCACGTCACCACCGGCCTGATCGAGCACGGGTTCGTCACTCCGTCACTGGCCGTGCTGACCCACCTCGACCTGGTCGGCCAGAAGGCGTCGACCAAGGACATGCGGCGGTTGCCGTCCCGGCGCCGCAACATGGTCGATCCGCTCCAGCTCAAGGTCGGCGACAACGTCGTGCACGAGCAGCACGGCGTGGGCCGCTACGTCGAGATGGTGCAGCGCACCATACAGGGCGCCACCCGTGAGTACCTGGTGATCGAGTACGCCAGGGGCGACCGGCTCTACGTGCCGACCGACCAGCTCGACGAGGTCACCCGCTACGTCGGTGGCGAGTCGCCCACCCTCAACCGGATGGGCGGCGCCGACTGGGCCAAGGCCAAGACCAAGGCCAAGAAGGCGGTCAAGGAGATCGCCGGAGAGCTGATCCGCCTGTACTCCGCCCGGATGGCCTCGCCGGGACACGCCTTCGCGCCCGACAGCCCGTGGCAGCGCGAGATGGAGGACGCCTTCCCCTACGCCGAGACCGGCGACCAGCTTGAGGCCATCGACGAGGTCAAGCGCGACATGGAGCGCCCGATCCCGATGGACCGGCTGATCTGCGGCGACGTGGGCTACGGCAAGACCGAGATCGCGGTGCGGGCGGCGTTCAAGGCGGTGCAGGACGGCAAGCAGGTGGCCGTCCTGGTGCCGACCACGCTGCTGGTGCAGCAGCACATGTCGACCTTCGCCGAGCGGTTCTCCGGATTCCCGCTCAACGTCAGGCCGATGTCGCGGTTCCAGAGCGACAGTGAGGTCTCCGCGACCCTGGAGGGTCTGCGCGAGGGCTCGGTCGACGTGGTGATCGGCACGCACCGGCTGTTCTCGTCCGAGGTCAGGTTCAAGCAGCTCGGCCTGATCATCATCGACGAGGAGCAGCGGTTCGGCGTCGAGCACAAGGAGGCCATGAAGCACATGCGCACCCAGGTCGACGTGCTGGCCATGTCCGCGACCCCGATCCCCCGCACGCTGGAGATGGGGCTCACCGGCATCAGGGAGATGTCCACGATCCTCACTCCGCCCGAGGAGCGGCACCCGATCCTCACCTTCGTCGGCCCGTACGACGAGAAGCAGATCGGTGCCGCGGTCCGGCGCGAGCTGATGCGCGACGGCCAGGTCTTCTTCGTCCACAACCGGGTGGCCAGCATCAACAAGGTCGCGGCCATGCTGCGTGAGCTCGTGCCCGAGGCCAGGATCGCCGTCGCGCACGGCCAGATGCAGGAGCACCAGCTGGAAAAGATCATGGTGGGCTTCTGGGAGCGCGACTTCGACGTGCTCGTCTGCACCACGATCGTCGAGTCGGGCCTGGATGTGCCCAACGCCAACACCCTGATCGTCGACCGGGCCGACAACTACGGTCTCTCCCAGCTCCACCAGCTGCGCGGCCGGGTCGGCCGGGGCCGCGAGCGCGGCTACGCCTACTTCCTGTACCCGCCGGAGAAGCCGCTCACCGAGACCGCCCACGAGCGCCTGGCCACCATCTCCCAGCACACCGAGATGGGCGCGGGCATGTACGTGGCGATGAAGGACCTGGAGATCCGCGGTGCCGGCAACATCCTGGGCGCCGAGCAGTCGGGCTTCATCGCGGGCGTCGGCTTCGACCTTTACGTGCGGATGATGGCCGAGGCGGTGCAGGAGCAGAAGGCCAAGCTGGCCGGCACCTACCAGGAGGACGAGCGGCCCGACGTCAAGGTCGAGTTGCCGATCAACGCCCACATCCCGCACGACTACGTCACCTCCGAGCGACTGCGGCTGGAGGCGTACAAGCGGATCGCCGCGATCGGTTCCGAGGCCGACATCGGCGCGGTGCGCGACGAGCTCGTCGACCGGTACGGACGGCCGCCCCAGCAGGTGGAGAACCTGCTGGAGGTCGCCCGCTTCCGGATTCGCGCCCGCCGTGCCGGGCTCACCGACGTCACCCTGCAGGGCCAGAACATCAAGTTCGCACCGGTGGAGCTGAAGGACTCCCAGCAGGTCAGGCTCCAGAGGCTGTACCCGAAGGCGCTACTGAAGCAGGCGGCCGGTACGTTGCTGGTGCCCGTACCCAAGACCAGGCCTCTCGGCGGCCAGCCGCTGCGCGATCTGGACCTGCTCAAGTGGTGCGGCGATCTCGTCGAGGCGATGTTCCTCGAAACCGCGCGGGTAAAGTAAGCACGTTTGTCGTGAAGGGAACGCATGTGAAGTCGACCCGAGTGCGCGTCATCCTGGCGGTCGCCGCCGCCGGTGTCGCGCTGACCGCCTGTTCTCCGAACCAGATCGGCGCCGCCGCCGTGGTGGGTGGAGAGCGCATCAGTTCCGGCGAGCTGAACAGGAACGTCCGCGAGTACGAGGAGGCGCTGTCCAAGGCGGGCGTCTCGTACTCGCAACTCCAGCAACAGCTCCAGATCCAGGACGGCGTCTCGCAGCTCGTGCTCTACCAGCTCGCCAACGCCAAGCGGAAGGCGCAGGTCGCCACGGGCAAGGGCATGACGACCACCGACGGCGAGCTCGATCAGGTGATCGCGAGCCAGGGCGGTCAGGAGAAGTTCGAGCAGCTGCTGCTTCAGCGGGGCGTGGCCCCCTCGCAGGGACGCGATTTCCTGCGGGCGGATGTACTGATCAACAAGCTCGTCGCCAAGTACGGCGGTGGCACGGATGAGGCCGCCTTCAAGCGCGGAAGTGAGCAGGCGAGCAAGGACCTGCAGGCCATGACGATCACCTGGAACCCCCGCTACGGCGAGTTCAACGACAAGCCGAGCCAGGAGCGGTCGAGCATCTTCGTCGACGCCGGCCGTTTCGGTGCCACCGGGGCCCACGCGGCCCCTGCCGCCGCGCAGTCCGAGACCCCGCAGCAGTAGCCTCCGGGCATGTCGCTGATCATCGTCACCACCTCGCCCCGGGTCGCCCCGGGGCTGCTCAGCCATCGCGCCTGGCAGGTTCTCGGACAGGGCCCGGTCCGCACCGGGGCCGCGGACCATCCGCACCTGCCGTACCTGGCGGAGGCCGGGATCGACGTCGAGGTGGTCGCCTGCGACCCCGCCGCGCTGGTCCGCGAGACGGTGGCGGCGACGGTCGTGTGGCTGGAGGCCGACGAGGCGCTGATGCGCTCCATCGGCCACGCCGCCGTGGCGCTGCAGGACCCGCCGGTGATCGAGGTCGTCCCGGGCTCGTACGACCTGCCGGGCGCGCGGCTGCTCGACCTGGTCTCGGTGATGGACCGGCTGCGGGTCGAATGCCCGTGGGACGCCCGGCAGACCCACGAGTCCCTGGCCCCGTACCTCATCGAGGAGGCCTACGAGGTGCTGGAGACCATCGAGGAGGGCGACCACGAGGCACTGCGCGAGGAGTTGGGCGACCTACTCCTCCAGGTGGCCTTCCACGCGCGGGTCGCCCGCGAGCGGCCGGACGGGTTCGACATCGACGACGTGGCCGACGGGATCGTCGCCAAGCTCGTCCGCCGCCACCCGCACGTCTTCGCCGACACCCGGGTGGAGGGCGCGGGCGAGGTCAGTGCCAACTGGGAGACCATCAAGGCGGCCGAACGCGCGGCCAAGAGCGGCGGCGATCCGGGCTCGGCGGTCGACGGTGTCCCGATGGGCCAGCCCGCGCTCTCCCTCGTCGCGCAACTCCTGCGCCGCGGCGAGCGTGCCGGCGCCCCGGTGGACCTCCCCGAGGAGGTGCCCGCCGACGGCCTGGGGGCGAAACTCTTCGAGCTCGTACGGCAGGGACACGCGGCCGGTCTCGACCCCGAGGCCGAGTTGCGCGCCGTCGCCCGCGCCTACCGGAGAGCTATCGGCGACGCTAACGCGTCGCGGTGAGGCTGTGTTGACTGCGACGCTGGCGCGTCGCGGTTCGGCCGCTCTTACCCGGCTCCTTCCCTCGTCGAGCGGGGCCGCTCGTTCCTCGCGAGTTGCCGGCGCGGCCTCACGGCCCGCTCTCCTCGGTCCAGTCCCCGGCGCGGCCTCACGGGGAGTCCCCCAAGGGAGAAGCGCGGGGGCGCGTCCTCAAGGGTTCCTTGGGGCGGTCTTCTCAGTCCAGTTGTTGGTGGGAGCTGAGTGTTGGGCGGGTTCCGGCGTCGGTGGCGGAGCGCCTTCGGGTTCTCGTACGGAAATTGCGCGAACATTGTTCGGCGGTGTCCCGGTCACCGTACCCGCATATAGATCTCGATAGGCTTCTGCGGCAAACTGTCCTGCGACTTTAGGAGCGCTTCGTGGCTTCCATCGAGGGCGTTACCGCCCGAGAGATCCTTGACTCCCGGGGCAACCCGACGGTCGAGGTCGACATCCTCCTGGACGACGGCAGCCAGGGGCGCGCCGCGGTTCCCAGCGGTGCCTCCACCGGCCAGTTCGAGGCCGTCGAGCTCCGTGACGGCGACGAGCGCTACGGCGGCAAGGGCGTGGAGAAGGCGGTCCTCGGTGTGACCGACGAGATCGCCGACGAGATCCTCGGGTTCGACGCCACCGAGCAGCGCAGCATCGACCAGATCATGATCGATCTGGACGCCACGCCCAACAAGGCGCGTCTGGGCGCCAACGCGATCCTGGGCGTCTCGCTCGCCGTGGCCAAGGCCGCAGCGGACAGCGCCGAGCTGCCGCTCTTCCGCTACCTGGGCGGGCCGAACGCGCACCTGCTGCCCGTGCCGATGATGAACATCCTGAACGGCGGCGCGCACGCCGACACCAACGTCGACATCCAGGAATTCATGATCGCCCCGATCGGGGCGGAGACGTTCCGCGAGGCCGTGCGGATGGGCACCGAGGTCTACCACGCCCTCAAGGCGGTGCTGAAGGAGAAGGGGTACGCCACCGGTCTCGGCGACGAGGGCGGCTTCGCCCCGAACCTGCCCTCCAACCGTGACGCGCTCGACCTGATCCTGGTCGCCATCGAGAAGGCCGGGTACGTGCCCGGCGAGGATGTCGCGCTGGCCCTCGACGTGGCCGCCTCCGAGTTCCACGCGAGTGGCGTCTACACCATCGACGGCAAGGGGCTGTCCGCCACCGAGCTGATCGCCTTCTACGAGGACCTGGTCGCGAACTACCCGCTGGTCTCCATCGAGGACCCGCTGGACGAGAGCGACTGGGAGGGCTGGAACGCCATCACCCGCGCCCTCGGCGACAAGGTGCAGTTGGTCGGCGACGACCTGTTCGTGACCAACCCCGAGCGCCTGGCCCGCGGCATCGCCGAGGGCACCGCCAACGCGCTGCTGGTCAAGGTCAACCAGATCGGCACCCTGACCGAGACCCTCGACGCGGTGGACCTGGCCCACCGCAGCGGTTACCGCTGCATGATGAGCCACCGCTCCGGCGAGACCGAGGACACCACGATCGCCGACCTCGCCGTGGCCACCAACTGCGGCCAGATCAAGACCGGGGCTCCGGCGCGCTCCGACCGGGTGGCCAAGTACAACCAGTTGCTCCGCATCGAGGAGCTTCTGGACGACGCGGCCCGTTACGCGGGTCGGGCGGCCTTCCCGCGTTTCCGACGGTAGTTTCTTCTGGCGGCCCGCACTCGTTCCGGGCGCGGGCCGCACTTCGGGAACGCCGGCCGCGGTTAGGCGTTCCCGAGGTGCGGAGATCGGTGACCGCCGGTGTCGGAGCCGCTGTGCGGGGCACGGTGGACGGAACACGGCGGACGGGGCCGCGAGAACATGGGGACGAGGAGGGACGCATGGCGACACGGCCGCAGTTGACGGGACGGGCAGCGGTCCTCGCGATCGTGGTGTGCGCGATCGCCATGAGCCTCGCCTACCCCATCAGGGAGTACGTCGCCCAGCGCCGCCAGATCGCCCAGCTGGAGCAGGACAAGGCCAGGGAGATCGCCGCGATCAAAGCCCTGGACGACCGCCACAAGCAGCTCCTGGACCCCGGTTTCATCAAGCGGCAGGGCAGGGAGCGGCTCTTCTACTGCGACCCCGGCCAGAAGTGCTACGTCGTCATGGGCGAGTCGCCCACGCAGGGCAGGAACACGGCCGGTGAGCGGAAGGCCGTCGCCAAACCGCCGTGGTACGAAACGCTGTGGGACTCGGTCAAGGCCGCCGACAGTGGCACCGGGCAGAAGGCGGCCAGGGCCACCGGGTGACGCCGATACCCTGGTTGTCATCTTCTTGGGGGTGTCACGAATGGTTGATGACCGCGACGTGGCGGCGGTGGAGCGACAGCTCGGCCGGGCGCCGCGAGGACTGCGAGGGGTGGCGCACCGCTGCCCGTGCGGGCTGCCCGACGTCGTGGAGACCGCGCCGAGACTGCCCGACGGATCGCCCTTCCCGACCCTGTTCTACCTCACGTGCCCCAGGGCCGCCTCGGCCATCGGCACGTTGGAGACCTCGGGGATGATGCGGGAGATGCAGGCCAGGCTCGCCGACGATCCGGAGCTGGCCGAGGCGTACCGGGCCGCCCATGAGGACTACGTGGCGCGCCGTGACAAGGCGGCCGCCGAGGACGGCCTGGAGCCGCTGCCCCGCGACATGCAGAGCACCGGGGGCATGCCCACCCGGGTCAAATGCCTGCACGCCCTGGTCGGGCACGAGCTCGCGGTGCCGGGGAGCAACCCCTTCGGCCGTGAGGCCCTTGACGCGCTCGGTGAGTGGTGGGCCGCCGGGCCGTGTGTGAACGTCGAAGACGTAGAGGAGAGCAAGTGATCCGCGTCGCCGCGATCGACTGCGGTACCAACTCCGTCCGCCTGCTCATCGCCGAGGTCGGCAGGGACAGGCTGATCGACGTCGAGCGCCGAATGGAGATCGTCCGGCTGGGACAGGGGGTCGATGAGACCGGCAGGCTGGCGACGGACGCCCTGGAGCGTACGTTCACCGCCATGCGCGGCTACGCCGAGCTCATCGACCGGCACGCGGCCACCTCGGTCCGCGTGGTCGCCACCAGCGCGACGCGGGACGCCGCCAACCGGCAGGACTTCGTGGACGGCGTACGCGAGATCTTCGGCGTCGAGCCCGAGGTGATCACGGGCGTCGAGGAGGCGGAACTGTCGTTCGTCGGGGCCACCCGTGAGCTGGTGCGGTTCTCGCCCGAGACGGGGCTGCCCGCGCCCGAAGGCACTCGCCCCCCATATCTCGTGGTCGACATCGGTGGCGGCTCGACCGAGTTCGTGCTGGGCTCGACACATGTGGAGGCCGCGTTCTCCGTCGACATCGGGTGTGTCCGGCTGACCGAGCGCCACCTGCGCGGCGCGGGTGACCCGCCGTCGGCGAAGGCGGTCGAGGCGGTGACCGCCGACATCGACGACGCGCTCGACCGGGTCGCGGCCGAGGTGCCGGTGGAACGGGCGCTGACGCTGGTCGGGCTTGCCGGTTCGGTCACCACGGTCGCCGGAATAGCGCTCGGGCTGTCCGAATATGATTCGAAGAAAATTCATCACTCACGAATTACCGCAGGTCAGGTACATGACATCGCCGGCAGATTGCTCGGAATGACCGTCGGGCAGCGGGCGGCGATTCCCGTCATGCACCCCGGCAGGGTCGACGTGATCGGGGCCGGCGCGCTCATCCTCGACCGGATAGTGACCCGTTACGGTTTCGGCGATGTGGTCGCCAGCGAGCGCGACATCCTCGACGGCATCGCGTGGTCCGCAGCCACGTCATAACAAGACCTAGACAATTCACCCGTTTAGGGAGTATTGAGGAAAGCTTCTCGTTTATGGTTAGGTAAAGAAGCTTTAGTGGGACTTTGCCGTGGGCCCGGCACAGCTTGTTGTCGGGGCGGCAACCGTCTCCAGGGCGAATCTTGCTTCCCAACGAACGGAGCATCCCCTCATGAAGTCCGGACTAGCAAGAAAGCTAGCCGCAGCAGGAGCCAGCGCGGCCATGCTGGCAACTATGGCAGTAGGCATGCTGGCCACGCCCGCAGCGGCGGCCAGCGGATCGGGTCAGACGGTCGCGGCCGTCGCCAAGCCGAAGCCCGCGGTGTGGGCGGGCACTCCCAAGGCGTCTCCCTCGAAGTACGAGGGTGAGTGCCCGGTCAAGGTGACCTTCTCCTCGAAGATCAAGGTGAAGGCCGTCAAGACCGAGACCACCGTCGCCTACCGGTGGTTGCGCGGAGACGGATCCAAGGGCAAGGTCCAGACCATCACCTTCCGCGGCAAGGGCGTCAAGAGCTTCACCGTCAAGGAGAAGGCGACCTTCAAGGGCGACGTCAAGGGCTGGCAGGCCATCCAGCTCCTGGCTCCGCGTGCCGCCACCTCCGCGAAGGGCCGCTTCTCGGTCTCCTGTGGCGCCGGTGAGGACGACCACGAGGTCGTCAGGCCCGGTGTCGGCGCGCAGGTGTGGGTCGACGAGGGCAACTGTGAGGCTGCCCTGATCGGTCGCATCACCACCTCCGACTCCCGCTGGGTGCGTTACCAGTGGGTCGTCAACGGCCGCGTCGTCGACCGTGACGCCGTTCACGTCAACGGCTCGCGCAAGGTCTACCACGTGATCAAGCCCCGTGACGACTTCAGGGGCTGGGCCGAGCTGGAGATCCTCAGCCCGGTCGAGACCTCGTCCAACCGCGCCTACTTCAAGATCTGGTGCAAGGACACGTCGCCGAAGGTCTCGGCCTCCGTCAGCGCGCCGACCGACTACGCCGGCACCTGCCCGGCGGCCCGTACGTTCACCGGCACGATCAGCGCTTCGTACGTCCGTGGCGCCGTGAAGTACCGCTGGATCCGCGACGGTGTCGCGGGCGACTGGCAGAGCGTCTACTTCGGCGGTCACGGCCCGCAGAGCCAGAGCGTGACCGACACCTGGACCGCCTCGGCGTCCGGCGACGCCAAGCGCGCGATCGAGATCTACGGTGGCCCGACCAGTGGCGTCGCGGTGGGCAAGGTCTTCTGCAACCCCGCCCCCACCCCGACCCCGACCCCCACTCCGACCACCACCGCGACTCTTCCCGCCTGATGGCCTGACAGTCGCGACAACGCGCCCGGCGGCTGACGCCGGAACGTGTCCGGAGTGAAACAGGCGGCGCCCGCATCCCGCGGGCGCCGCCTGTCGCCTTTTCACCCCGGCCGCTCCGCGGGAGGCGAGCGGCCCGGTGTGCTTCGCGGTCTCCGGCATCGGGCACCATCGGATTCATGACCTGTGTTCCTCCAGGGTCCGGCTGGCCCGGCGATCCAGCCCAGCCCGACACCCCCGTCGCCCACGACCCCGCCGAGGTGCGCGAGCTCGCGGAGAAGAGCGGCACCCTCGCCGAGCTCACGGCCGCACAGTCGGTCTGCAGGGCCTGTCCGCGCCTGGTGGAGTGGCGCGAGGAGGTGGCGACGGTCAAGAGGCGGGCGTTCGCCGAGGAGACCTACTGGGGCCGCCCCATCGCCGGATGGGGTGCGGAGCGGCCCGAGATCCTGATCGTCGGACTGGCCCCGGCGGCGCACGGCGGCAACAGGACCGGGAGGATCTTCACCGGCGACCGCAGCGGTGATTGGTTGTTCGCCTCGCTGTACCGGACGGGGCTGGCCGTACAGGAGACCAGCCTGCACGCGGGTGACGGGCAGCGGCTCGTCGGCGCGCGGATGGTGGCGGCGGTCCGGTGCGCCCCGCCCGCGAACAGGCCCGAGCCGGCCGAGCGGGCCACCTGCTTCCCCTGGCTGGCCCGTGAGGTCGCCCTGGTCTCGGCGGACGTACGGGTGGTCGTCGCGCTGGGAGGCTTCGCCTGGCAGGCGATCTGGCCCGCGCTGAAGGACGCCGGATACGCCTTGCCCCGGCCGAGGCCGCCTTTCGGGCACGGTGCCGAAGTGGAGATCACCTCCCCCGGGGGAGGTTCCGCGTACCTCCTCGGCTGTTACCACCCCAGCCAGCAGAACACCTTCACCGGCCGGGTGACCGCGCCGATGCTCGACGAGCTCTTCACCAGGGCGAATGTGCTCCGCAACTTGTGAACTCAATCACGATCAGAAGATCGACGGGAATTTTTGCAAGAAGAGAGGGTGTTTCTAACCGTCAGCGGAAATTTCGGATAAATTGCCTGGCTTGCGGCTGGCGCGACCGGGGCCGCGCACGTATGCTTGTGAAAGGTTTCACAAGCCTCAAGACTCAAGGAAGGCGTCGAAGTGGACCGCAACTCCAAGCACATCGTGGTGATCGGTGGAGGCTATGTCGGCCTTTACACCGTGCTGCGCCTGCAGCACACGCTCCGCAAGGAGCTGCGCGAAGGAAGCGTGCGAATCACTGTCCTCACCCCCGAGTCCCACATGACCTACCAGCCCTTCCTGCCCGAGGCGGCCGCCGGAAACCTCTCGCCCCGGCACGTGGTCGTCCCGCTCAGGCGCGTGCTCTCGAAGGCGAGGATCCTCAACGGCAAGGTGACCAAGGTCAACCATGCTGCCAAGAGCCTCACCTTCGCGCCCAACGTCGGTACGGCGCACGAGATCGACTACGACATCGTGGTCATGGCCGCGGGATCGATCTCCCGTACGCTCCCCATTCCGGGCCTGGCCGACGCCGCGATCGGTTTCAAGACCGTCGGCGAGGCGATCGCGCTGCGCAACCGGGTGCTTGAGCTCCTCGACCGGGCCGAGAGCGACGACGACGAGGCCCTGCGCAGGCGGGCGCTGACGTTCGTCGTGGTCGGCGGCGGCTTCGCGGGTGTCGAGGCGCTCGCGGAGCTGGAGGACATGGCGGTCGACGCCACCCGCTACTACCGCAACATCTCCCGCGAGGACATGCGCTGGATCCTGGTGGAGGCCACCGACCGCATCCTGCCCGAGGTGGGCCCCGAGATGGGCAAGTGGACCGCCGAGCAGCTGCGCGAGCGCGGCATCGAGGTCAAGATGAACACCCGCCTCGACTCCTGCGAGGGCGGCCTGGTCAAGCTCTCCGACGGCGACGAGTTCGAGTCCGCCACCATCGTGTGGACCGCCGGGGTGAAGCCCAGCCCGGTCGTCAACGCCGGAGACCTGCCCCTCGACGAGCGTGGCCGGATCAAGACGAGCGCCCGGCTGACCGTGATCGGCGTCGAGGGCGCCTACGCGGCCGGAGACGTGGCGGGCGTGCCCGACGTGACCAACCCGGGCCAGTACTGCGCGCCCAACGCCCAGCACGCCGTACGGCAGGCCAAGGTCCTCGCGGACAACATCACCCGCGGGCTCCACGGGAAGGAGCAGATCGACTACCGGCACAGGTATGTCGGCTCCGTCGCGGGGCTGGGCCTGCACAAGGGGGTCGCCAATGTCTACGGGATCAAGCTCCGCGGGCTTGCCGCGTGGTTCATGCACCGCACCTATCATCTGTCGCGGGTGCCCACGGTCAACCGCAAGGTTCGCGTGACAGCCGACTGGACCCTGGCGCTCTTCTTCAAGCGCGAGACCGTTTCTCTCGGAGAGATCGAGGAACCACGTACGGAGTTCCGCGCCGCGGCGAGGACCTGAACTTCTCCGGGGGTGGACACTCGTGCCCACCCCCGGATTCGTCGTTGCCGAGGGTGTGCTATTTCTTGACCGGGTTCCCGAATCCAGGGCGGGTCCGTAGATTTGGAGCAGTGAGTCATGCGACGGTTGGCTTGAGCAGTTACGCATGAGTGGTCCGTTACGTATGATTAGGCGCCCCCGTAGCCCAATGGCAGAGGCAAACCCCTTAAAAGGGTTGCAGTGAGGGTTCGAGTCCCTCCGGGGGTACCGCATTGCCCATTCGACAATCGGTCTGTGACCAGTGCAAATGTGGTCGCGGGCCGATTTTTCTTACTACGTGGGATTCGCTGGGGCCCTGGTATAAAATAGTAACCATGGCGGACGAGGCGAACCTGGAGCCGATGCTCCGGGCCAATGGGGTCGCCCGGCAAGTGATCGATCACATCGGGGACAAGTGGTCCCTGCTGGTGATCGCGGCCCTGGGGCACGAGGCCCAGCGGTTCTCCCGGCTCAAGGCGCGGATCGAGGGGATCAACCAGCGCATGCTGACCCGGACACTGCGGGCGCTGGAGCGCGACGGCATCGTCGAGCGCAACGTCTATCCGACCTCGCCGCCCAAGGTGGAATACGTGCTCACCCGGATCGGCCGCGACCTCTCGGTCACCGTGACCGGTCTCTGCGAGTGGGCGCGTCGCAACCTCGACGAGGTCGAGGCGTCGCAGCGCCTTTTCGACGAGAGATCGGCGAGGGAGATGTGAGGTCCGGGAACCAGACGCGACAACCGTTCGTTGGCAACATCGGCGGTAGCCGTACGGTCACTTGAACAACATGGATATCAGCACGATACGGCCGTGTGACAACCGATCTAATACGCTGATCGCGTAGGTCGCAGCGTGGAGGCAGCGATGGAGAGCAAGAACCCCGTATTCAGTCGGCAGGCCAAGGGGCATCAGCAGGGATGGGGCATGCCGACCCCCACCCCTGACCAGCTTCAGGGAATGTACAACACGCCGTCGTACGCGCCGCCCGCACAGCGGACGATGACGATCGACGATGTGGTCGTGCGTGGCTTCATCACGCTCGGCACGCTCGTTGTATCGGCGGCGGTCGCCTGGGCGCTCAACCTCGGCATGGTCGCGGCGATCGTCGGTGTCATCGTCGGCCTGGTGCTGGCCCTGATCATCTCGTTCAGGCAGAGCACCAACCCCGCGCTGATCCTCGGCTACTCGGTGGCGTACGGCGTCGCCATCGGCGTGATCAGCCACGTTTACAACAACCTGTACAGCGGCATCGTGTTCCAGGCGGTGCTCGGCACGGCTCTGGCGTTCGGCGCCATGCTGACGGTTTACGCGTTGCGCATCATCCGGGTGACGCCGAAGTTCACCAAGTTCGTGGTGGCCGCCGGTCTGGGCCTGATGGGTCTCATGCTCGTCAACCTGCTCGCCGGCTTCTTCATCGAGGACGGCATCGGCATCCGCTCCGGTGGCCCGCTGGCCTACGTGTTCAGCATCGCCGCGATCCTCATCGGCTGCTTCTTCCTGCTGCTGGACTTCGACGAGGTCGAGCGCGGGGTGCGGGCCGGTGCCCCGGAGAAGTACTCGTGGCTGATGGCCTTCGGCCTGACCGTCACCCTGGTCTGGATCTACCTGGAGATTCTGCGCCTGCTGAGCTACTTCTCGAGTAGTGACTGACCGTGACGCCAGGAGGCCCCGCCGGATCCGATCCGGCGGGGCCTCACTTTTTTCTGAACGGATGGGTGAGTGAACGGAAGGCAACGGGGGATAGACGAACCGCGACGAGAGAGAGCGTCGCGGGGCTTGCTATCTGCGCTTTCGTGATGCACTGTCGAGCAAAGGAGCCTATCCGTGGAGGTGCCCATGTCGTTGAACCACTCAATGGAGACGCAGAACAAGCTGATCGCAAGGGTCCCGGATATCACGGGACGCGCACTCCCCGAGTGGTTCCGAGCAATCGACAACGGCCCGTCGTTCCTTCGCTGTGATGAGCGCGCCACCTGGCTCGCTGACGAGCACGGGCTGTCCCACGGCTATGCCGCCGCCATAGTGCACGAGCACGAGCGGCACCGCCGTACCCGCCACCTGTAAGTCGACCATCTTCGCCAAGCCCGCGCCACCTTGGTGGTGCGGGCTCTGTCATGTGCGCCATGATGAGTTCATGGATCATGAAAAGGCGCGCGGATTCATCCGTGCCAACCACCGCGCGGTCATGCTGACCACGCATGCGGACGGACGTCCGCAGCTCTCCCCGGTCACCGTGGGGCTCGACGCGGATGGGAACCCGATCGTCAGCACCCGGGAGACCGCGGCCAAGGTCCGTAACCTGCGCAGGGACCCGCGACTCTCGCTCTGCGTCACCACCGACGCCTTCTTCGGCGAATGGATCCAGATCGACGGTACCGCGGAGATCATCTCGCTGCCCGAGGCGATGGAGACCCTGGTCTCCTACTACCGCGACATCTCCGGTGAGCACCCCGACTGGGACGACTACCGGGCCGCCATGGAGCGGGACCGACGGGTGATCGTGAAGATCACGATCACCCGTGCCGGCCCCGACGTCCACGGCTGACCGGGGCGTCGGGATCGGTCCCGGCCCTCAGCCTCAGCTGAGGCGTTCCAGGACCATGGCCATGCCCTGGCCGCCGCCGACGCACATGGTCTCCAGCCCGATCGACCTGTCGTGGAAGGCGAGGCTGTTGATCAGGGTGGAGGTGATGCGGGCTCCGGTCATCCCGAAGGGATGGCCCACCGCGATGGCGCCGCCGTTGACGTTGAGCCTGTCGATGTCGATGCCGAGTTCCTGGTAGGACGGGATGACCTGGGCGGCGAACGCCTCGTTGATCTCGACGAGGTCCACGTCGCCGATGGACATGCCCGCCCTGGCCAAGGCCTGCTTCGAGGCCTCGACAGGGCCCAGGCCCATGATCTCGGGGGACAGGCCGGTCACGCCGGTGGAGACGATCCGGGCGAGCGGGGTGATGCCGAGCTCGGCTGCCCTGGTGTCGCTCATCACGATCACCGCGGCGGCGCCGTCGTTCAGCGCGCAGCAGTTGCCCGCGGTGACCGTGCCGTCGGGCCGGAAGACCGGTTTGAGGGTCGAGACGGCCTCGTAGGTGGTGCCGGCGCGGGGGCCGTCGTCCTTGCTCACCACGGTTCCGTCGGGCAGGGTCACCGGGGTGATGTCCTTCTCCCAGAAGCCGTTGGCGATGGCCTTCTCCGCCAGGTTCTGGGACCGGACGCCGAACTCGTCCTGCTCCTGCCGGGAGACGCCCTTCAGCCCGGCGAGGTTCTCCGCGGTCTGGCCCATCGCCACGTAGATGTCGGGCAGCAGGCCATCCTCGCGCGGGTCGTGCCAGACCTCGCCGCCACCCTCGGCGGCCCTGGCCGAACGGGTGCGGGCGTCGTCGAACAGCGCGTTCTGCGTGTCGGGCAGCGAGTCCGAGTTGCCCTTGGCGAAGCGGGAGACGCACTCCACGCCCGCCGAGACGAACACGTCGCCCTCGCCCGCCTTGATCGCGTGCAGTGCCATCCGGGTGGTCTGCAGGGAGGACGAGCAGTAGCGGGTCACGGTGGTGCCGGGCACGCCGTCCAGGCCGAGCAGGGTGGCGACCACGCGGCCGATGTTGAAGCCCTGTTCGCCGCCCGGCAGGCCGCAGCCCAGCATGAGGTCGTCGATCGTGGTCGGGTCGAGTTGGGGGACCTTGGCAAGCGCGGCCTGGATGATCTGTGCTGTCAGGTCATCGGGGCGGATCTCCTTGAGGGACCCCTTGAAGGCGCGTCCGATGGGCGAGCGCGCGGTCGCGACGATGACTGCCTCGGGCATGTGGCTCTCCTGGGTTCGTGTCTGCTCCTCCAGCGGAGCGTACCGCGCGGTATGCCCAAAGCCACGCCCAGGGCGGCATTGAAACAGAACTTTGTACTGGATGCACAGGGCCCCGCCCGAGGACGGGGCTCGCCGCGGGTCTGTCGTCCCTCACGGGCCGCGGCCGTCGCGCCCGGTGCCGGTCTCACACACATCGGCCGCGGATGTCAGCCGTACATGCCGGGCGAGGTGCCGTCGCCGTCCTTGATCCCGTGGAGGCCGCCTTTCTCGTCGCGCCACATCCGCCAGCCGTTCTGGCTGCCGGTGAACCAGGCGGGCGGGACACCCGGGCCGGACACCCGCTTGCCGTCGGCCAGCCTGAACTCGCACAGCGAGGCCACCGAGTAGAACCCGGAGTTCTGGCCCTTGAGCGCGAGCGGTTTGGGGTCGGTCACGCAGAAGGACCAGCCGTGCTCGTCCTTGACGTCGGCGTTGCGGCCGGTGGAAAGGTCGAACGTGTTGCCCGGCTTGTCGTGTCGCAGGAAACCGACCTTCTCCATCCGGGGTGGGAAGGCCAGCCACCAGCCGGACTCGGGAACCTGTTCGGCGGAGATCTGGCCGAGCACCCGGCCGCTGTCGGCCTCCAACCGGGCGAACCCGCCGTACTGGCCCTGCTGGTCGACCGGGCGGACCACCGGTGCGAAGCCGGGGCTGCCGCTGGGATAGACGCGGACCACCGACGGGCGCATCCAGTTGACGGTGCCGTCGGCGAGCTTGACGGAGAACAGGCCGAAGGCGGAGACCTTGCTCGTCTTCGGGTTGGTGTAGGGAGCGACGTACCCGACGAGATTTCCCGTGGTCGCGCCGAAGGACCAGCCACCTGACAGGTCGACCCCGGAGCCGAGGGCCTGCTCGACGGGGACCCGCCAGACGACCTTGCCGGTCTTCAGGTCGTGCGACTCCAGGACGGGATGGCGGGCGAGGCGGAGGAAGACCACGCGGGAGGCGTCGGACCACTCGACCTCGGCGATGCCGGGGAGCTTCCATGCGATCCTGCCGGTGACCGGGTCGAGCACGACGACGCGGGCGCTCGCGAGCGCGGTGTGCTCGGACACGCACACGAAAGTTCCGCACCGCTGGGGGCCGAAGGTGGAGTGCACCGGGCGGCTCCATCTGCGTGTCCCGGTTCTGGCGTCGAGGCCGACGATCGTGGCCTTCCAGCGCCCCCGCCTGGCGGGGTCGACCGTCACCGCGACGGTCTGCCCGCCGGCGGTCTCGACGATCGCGGGAGCGGGCACCCCCATCCCCGGCAGGCGGCCGGCCATGGTCGAGGGGTGGGACCACAGTTTCCTGCCGGTGGCGAGATCGACGGCCACCGCCTCAAGCGTGCCGTCCGGCTTCATGGAGGTCGTCATGGCGACGCCATCGGCGACGGTGGTGCGGCTGACCGCGTTCACCTCGGTGTTGTGCCAGGTGGGATGGTCAGGGGTGGCCGCTTCACTGCCGGAGCAGCCGCCCAGGGTCAAAGCTCCGGCGAGCACCAGGGCCGGTTTCGCGAGGGGCCGGATCACGGGTATTCCACTCCAATGCGGGCGAGGCGTTACGGCTTCGCGGCGGAGGGTGACCGTGTTCAGGCGCGGTCGGGTCGCTTTCCGGGCCTCCGGCCGAGCAAGGTCACCCATCGTCCCTGGGGTCCGGTCGCTCGACCGGCGACACGGGTCGCGGAGACCTCGGCGCCGGGCTCCTCCGCGGCCTTGGCCGCCGCGAGGTAGATCGACTCAGCGCGTTGGACGCGAGGTTCGGGCCACAACTCCAACGCACTGCATACGGAAGGTAGCACTGCGTAAGCTGTCTGGAGATAGCCTTGGCTAGATGGGTGATAACGATCAAGGCCGAACATCTCCGCCGGGTTCATGTCGAACTCCGGCCCCAGCAGGTCCGCGAAGGCCACGGTCCGCCCGCCCGCCTCGACCACGGCGACGGTCTGCGCGGCGGCCAGCTGGCGGCTCCATCGCCTGGTCATCCAGCGCAGCGGCTGCGCGATCGGCCTGACCGTGCCGAGGTCGGGACAGGTGCCCACGACCACCTCGGCCCCCGCCTCCCGCAGCCGCCGGACCGCTTTCTGCAGGTGCCGTACGGCCTGGGCCGGCACGGCCTGCGAGGTGACGTCGTTGGCACCGATGAAAACGACCGCGATCTCGGGCCGGGCCTTGAGCGCCTCGTCGACCTGGTCGCCCAGCTCCGCGGAGGTCGCCCCCGACCTGCCCACCACGGTCAGCCGCACCGGCCGCTCGGCGATCACGGCCAGCCCGTTGGCGATCAGCACGGCGGGTGTCTCCGCGGGGTCCGCGGTACCCAGGCCGACGGAGGTTGAGTCACCGAGCATGGCCATCCGGATCGGCGCGCCGCCGAAGGCTCCGTACACGCCGTCAGAAGGCGGTCCGTCCATGCCGTGCGGGCGGCCGACCGCGCGGCGGGCCACCATCGCCTCGGCCAGCAGCAGCCCGTAGGTCGCCGCGCCGAGCACGGTGACGCCTCCCCCTCCCAGTGCGGCCGCCGCGGCGATGCGGCGGGCGGCTCGCGCCGTCCCGGGTGTCCAGATCACGTGACGTTGCTCCCTCCGTACGGGGCGGTAGCGTTGCCTTGAAACATGGTCGAGGTCCCGCCACCCCCATGGGATCACGGCGATCAACACAACAAGCTGACAGAGCTTTGGTATTTCGAGGTGATATCCCGGTGCGTGTACATGACTCGCTCGTCGAACTGATGGGCAACACCCCTCTCGTCCGGCTGCAGAAGGTGACGGAGGGTATTTCCGCCCAGGTGCTGGCGAAGGTGGAGTATTTCAACCCAGGCGGTTCGGTGAAGGACCGCATCGCGGTGCGGATGATCGACGCCGCCGAGAAGTCGGGCGAGTTGCGGCCGGGGGGCACGATCGTGGAGCCCACCTCGGGCAACACCGGAATCGGCCTGGCCATCGTGGCGCAACAGCGGGGTTACAAGTGCCTGTTCGTGGTGCCGGACAAGGTGGCCCAGGACAAGATCGCGGTGCTGCGCGCCTACGGTGCCGAGGTCGTGGTCTGCCCGACGGCGGTCTCACCCGACCACCCCGACTCCTACTACTCCGTCTCCGACCGGCTGGCCAAGGAGACGCCGAACGCCTGGAAGCCGGACCAGTACTCCAATCCGAACAACCCGGAGAGCCACTACCACTCCACGGGCCCGGAGATCTGGGAGCAGACCGAGGGCCGGATCACCCACTTCGTGGCGGGTGTCGGCACCGGTGGCACGATCAGCGGCGTCGGCCGCTATCTCAAGGAGGTCTCCGGCGGCCGGGTTAAGATCATCGGCGCCGACCCGGAGGGTTCGGTCTACTCCGGCGGCACCGGGCGGCCGTACCTGGTGGAGGGCGTCGGCGAGGACATCTGGCCGGCCACCTACGACACCACGATCTGCGACGAGATCATCGCGGTCTCCGACAAGGACTCCTTCAGCATGACCCGCCGTCTGGCCCGCGAGGAGGCGCTCCTGGTGGGCGGCTCCTGCGGCATGGCGACGGTGGCGGCGCTGCGGGTGGCCTCGCAGGCCGGCCCTGACGACGTGGTCGTGGTGCTGCTGCCCGACGGTGGCCGCGGCTACCTTTCGAAGATCTTCAACGACGAGTGGATGGCCGACTACGGCTTCCTGACCACCTACAGCGACGAGGGCCTGGTCAAGGACGTGCTGACCCGAAAGAACTCCGGCATGCCGGAGTTCGTGCACACCCACCCGTACGAGTCGGTCGACACAGCCATCTCGATCATGCGCGAGTACGGCGTGTCGCAGCTTCCGGTGATGAAGGAGGAGCCGCCGGTCATGGCCGCCGAGGTGGTCGGCTCGATCCTGGAGCGAGACCTGCTGGATGCCCTGTACCGTGGCCGGGTGCGGCCGACCGACCCGCTGGCGGCCCACATGTCGCAGCCGCTGCCGACGATCGGCGCGGGGGAGCCGGTCTCCATCGCCGTCGATGCGCTGGAGAAGGCCGACGCCGCGGTCGTCCTCGACAACGGCAAGCCCGTCGGGCTGCTCACCCGCCAGGACCTGCTGGCCTTCCTCGCCAACCACTGAGCTCGCCGATCACTGAGTTCGCCGATCACTGAGACCACCCGAATGCCGGCCTGGAGGCACCGGTCGGGGTTCGGGCAGTCCCCGTGGGTCAGAGGGGAAACTCGGCCGCCACCTCCCAGGCGCCGGAATGGGTGGGCCCGGCCATGAGCCTGCCGCCGAGCGCCTCGACGCGCTCGGCCATGCCCACCAGGCCGAAGCCGCCGCCGAGGTGGGAGATCCTGACATCGGACACCGAGCCGTAGTTGCGCACCCGCAGCCGCACGGCGTCCCCGGCCGCGTTTTCCCGGTTCCCGGGCTCCCAGCCCCTCCCCGCGCGCCTGCTCTCGGCCCAGGCGCGCAGGTCGGAGCCGTCGGTCAGCCTCAGGTCCGCCTCGACCCAGCCGGTGCCGGGAGCATGCCGGCGGACGTTGGTCAGCGACTCCTGGAGAACCCGGTGGAGGGTGGTCATCACCTCCGGGGCCACGGTGCCGTCGGTGATGCCCTGACCGATGTCGAAGGCGACCTGGGGGCCGGTGGTGGAGAAACGCTCGACCATCGTGCGCATGTCCATGAGCGTGCTGCCCGGTGAGCGGGCGGCCTCGTTCTGCGCGCGGAGCACGCTGACCAGGCGGCGCATCGAGGTCAGCGCGTCGGCCCCGGCGCCGGCGATCGCCTCCAGGGAGGGGATCACGGCCTCCGGCTTCCGCTCGGCGACGATCTTGGCGGCCTGCGCCTGCACCACGATCCCGGTGATGTGGTGGGCGACCAGGTCGTGCAGCTCCCTGGCCAGCTCCAGACGCTCGGCCCGCCGTACCGATTCCACGGCCTCCCTGCGGCGCTCCTGCTGGAAGCGGAGGTAGGCGCCGATACCGGCGGCGAACGACCAGCTCACGAAGAGCAGGAAGCCGGTGACCACGCTGGCGGTCGTCTCGTTCAGGCGTACGGAGGAGGCCTCCAGCACGACCATCGCCGCCAGCGAGAACAGCGCGGCCCGCCGCACCGGCTCGATCGCGCGCAGCCCGCCGACGGTGAGGACCAGCAGAGTTCCGATCTCGGCCAGGCCGGGTCCGCCGTTACCTCCGGCGATGCCGATGGCCAGGCTGCACAGGAACGACACCGTCAGCAGGGCGACGAACCCGCCGACCCGCCGGCGGCGGCGCCACAGCACCGCTGCGACGCCCACCACACCGCACACCAGAACCGGCCACGTCGCCTCCCCGCTCGCGCTCGTCACGATCAGAACGTCGAGCAGCAGGAGCAGGAGGAGCCAGCCGATCAACGCGATCTCGCTGAGCCTTTTGACCCAGTAGACGAGCCGGTTCGTTTCCCCCACGGTCCCAGAGCCTAAACCTGAATGGGGAGGGGGCATATCGGCCGTTCGGCTGAGCCGTCCCGGTTCGAACCGGTCCTTCAGCGGAGGCGGTGCCGGGGCGGCCGCACCGATGCTTGACATGTCGAAAGGGGAGAAATGACTGTCATCGGAATTCTGCTGCCGGTCGTCGGCCTGCTGGTCGGCGTCGGCCTGACGCTCGCCGACCCGGTCCTGCTCTCAAGGATCACCGGGGAGCGCGCCGAGGGAGCCGCGGAGGGCGGTGCGGAGCGGTTGTCCGTGCCCCTTGGCGGCGGGTGCGCCGAGGGGGTGGCGGGAGCCGTGGTGCGTGCTTCTTAGTGGGGGGCGCCGAGCGGTTGTGTGTGCTCCTTGGCGGGGGTGTGCCGGGGGTGCTGAGCGGTTGCGTGTGCTTCTTAGTGGGGGTGCGCGCCGAGCGGTTGTGTGTGCTCCTTGGCGGGGGTGTGCCGGGGGTGCTGAGCGGTTGCGTGTGCTCTGGGGGCGCCGATGTTGCGAGTAGCGTTGACCCCATGAACCAAGGATTCGAGACGCTGGCCATCCACGCAGGTCAGGAACCCGACCCCTACACCGGGGCGGTGGTTCCGCCGATCTACGCGGTGTCCACCTACAAGCAGGACGGCGTGGGCGGTCTGCGCGCCGGCTATGAGTACAGCCGGTCGGCCAACCCGACCAGGGCCGCACTGGAAGAGGCCATGGCCGCGGTCGAGGGCGGCGGCCGCGGTCTGGCCTTCGCCTCGGGCCTGGCGGCCGAGGACACGGTGCTCCGTACGATCTGCAAGCCGGGCGACCATGTCATCATCCCGAACGACGCCTACGGGGGCACCTACCGCCTGTTCGCCAAGGTGCACGAGCGCTGGGGGCTGCACTACGACCCGGTGCCGCTGGGCGACCTGGCGGCGGTGGCGGCCGCGGTGACCCAGAAGACCAGGATCATCTGGGTGGAGACACCCACCAACCCGCTGCTCGGCATCGCGGACATCGCGGCCCTGGCCCAGCTCGCGCGCGACTGCGGCGCGTTGCTGGTGGTGGACAACACCTTCGCCTCCCCGTATCTGCAGCAGCCGCTGGCGCTGGGTGCGGACGTCGTCGTGCACTCCACCACCAAGTACGTGGGTGGCCACTCCGACGTGGTCGGCGGCGCGCTCGTCGCACGCGACACCGGGCTGGGCGAGGAGCTCGCGTACCACCAGAACGCGATGGGCGCGGTGGCCGGGCCGTTCGACGCCTGGCTGACGCTGCGCGGTCTCAAGACGCTCGGGGTGCGGATGGACCGCCACTGCGAGAACGCCGAGCGGGTGGTGGATCTGCTACTCGCCCATCCGCGGGTGACCTCGGTGCTCTATCCGGGCCTGGCCGATCATCCCGGTCACGAGGTGGCGACCAAGCAGATGAGGCGCTTCGGGGGCATGGTCTCCTTCCGGATGGCCGGGGGAGAGGCCGAGGCGGTCGAGGTGTGCGACCGGACCAGGCTGTTCACCCTGGGCGAGTCGCTCGGCGGTGTGGAGTCGCTGATCGAGCACCCCGGCCGGATGACCCACGCCTCCGTGGCGGGCTCGCCGCTGGAGGTCCCCGGCGACCTGGTCCGCCTGTCGGTCGGCATCGAGTCGGTCGACGATCTCCTCGCCGACCTCACCCAGGCACTGGGGTAGGAACGCGGCGCGCTCAGGCCGGGTTGAACCAGACCATCAGCGCCAGGATGACGATCCAGATCAGCACGATCACGCCGGAGAACGCGGCGATCCGGCCGACCTGAACCTTGGCGTCGTCCTCCGGGCTCTCGCTGGAGAGGACCCGGATGGCGGCGCCCTGGTCGCGGGCCACCATGAACAGCAGCCCCAGGGTGACGATGAAGAGCGTCATGGAGGCCGACAGGTACGGCCTGCCGAGGAACTCGCGGCCTAGCAACAGGCCGAACAGGAAGATCCCCAGGGAGGCGAAGCCGTAGATACGGGTGGTCTTGTGCAGGTAGCGCAGGACGTCGACGTTCTTGGCACGGATGAATCTGGGAGTGGACATCATGGCGGCGGTCACCGGGCCCAGAGCGAAGATCGAAAAGCCGATGTGCAGCCAGAGCAGCAGGTCTGTCATGCGCCAGACATTAGTCTTCGTCGATCTCTTCTGGGTACGGCTCGCTTGGCCGTCACCGACCTGCAGTGATCTTTTGAAGGAGGTTCCGGTGCGACGGATGGGCGGGTCACGGCCCCCTGGTCGTCCCGCGGGTGCCGTGAAGACCGGGTCTGCCGGACATCCGGGGAGATCACTCGCCGTCGACGGTGTCGTGCCTGTCCCGGCCGTGCGGGACCATGCACACCTCAAAGCAGACGCAGACAATGAGCATCAGTGCCACGAGAATCCCCGCGAGCATCGGACTCATTCCTCCCCCTTGAATTGGTGAACTTTCTTTACTAGGTAGACGGCGGCAGTCCCGAAGACGTTGTTACGGAAGGGTCACGGTTTACCGGGTGGCCGATCTTCGGATCCTGCTCTGAGCACCCTCGGGGATGAGTAGGATCGAAAGAGTCCGTTCCCGTGTGATGAGACCGGCGGCGAAGTCGTGGTCGTGCCGGGCGGGCCTTCCGCCGAACAGAGATAAACGGCACGAAGGAGTGCCAGCCGTGGCTGTCAAACACGTTGAGCCGTACACCGAGGAATGGCGGGACCAGCCGGCCCACTATGTCGGCCTCGTCATCGAAGCCTTGGGTGACCAGGTCGAGAGCTGGTGGCAGGGACCCTGCGACCCGCGCGCCGTCACCGTCCGCCTGACGGGAGGAGACGCGCTGGTCTGGGACGAGGAGAGCGGCTGGCGCCGTGGCCGCTACGCGAGCGGTGACCCGGGCACCCCCACGGTCCTCGCCGACGATCGCTATCTCGGCGGCGGCCTCCTGCTCTCTCCTCGGCGGATCCCCTCCGCGATCGCCGACGCCCGCGCGGGTGTCGGCAACAGCACGGCGTGGCGTCCCTGCTACCGCTCCTACCGTCACTACCACGACGGCTTCGACCTGGCACTCGACGGCTACGCAGACTTCTGGGCCCTCAGGTAGGCCGGGGACCCGTCAGCGGGTGCGGCGGGCCCGCAGGAAGTCGCTGACGACGTACTCTCCCAGGCGGTCGGCGCCGGGAGAGAAGACCCGACCGCCGTTGCGCCGCCCGACCTCGTTCACGAAATCCTTCAGACGCTCGTCATCGGCGAGCATGAAGACGTTGAGCGTCGCCCTGCGCCGGGTCATCTTGTCGACCTCGGCGAGCGTCAGCTCCAGCGTCTCCTGGGTGGGCGGCCACTCGAAGGCCGCCGAGCCGTTGCGCCGCAGGTGGGCGGTGGGCTCGCCGTCGGTGACCACGAGCACGACCGGTTCGAAGTCGGGGTGGCGGTCCAGGTGGCGCCCGGCGATCAGCAGGGCGTGGTGCAGGTTCGTCCCCTGGACCATGTCCCACTCCAGTCCCGCCAACTCGTCGGGCTGCAGCACGCGGGCGTAGTTGGAGAAGCCGATGATCTGCACCGAGTCCTGCGGGAATTTCGAGGCCACCAGCGCCTGCAGTGCCATCGCCGTCTGCTTGGCGGCCGCCCAGGTGCCGCGGAGCGCCATCGAGTAGGACAGGTCGACCAGCAGGCAGACCGCCGCCGCCGTACGCCGCTCGGTCTCGGCCACCTCGAAGTCGTCGACGGATAGGGCCACCGCGCCGGTGCTCCCTCCGCGCCGGACGCTGTTGATCACTGTGCGGACCACGTCGATCGGCTGCTCGTCGCCGAACCGCCAGGGCCGTGAGGAGCCGGTGAGCTCACCGGCCGAGCCGGCGTCCACCTGGTCGTGATCGCCGCGGCGTCCGCTCTCCAGGGAGGCGAAGACGCGGCGCAGCGCGGTCTCGCCCAGGCGCCTGACGGCCTTCGGGGTGAGCTCCAGCTTGCCGCGCCGACGCAGCAGGTAGCCCTGCTGCTCCAGCTCGCGCTCGACCTGTCTGAGCGCCTGCAGGTCGTCGACGGCCGCCCGGCCGAGGGCACGCCGGATCGCGGCCTCGTCGATGTCGTCCATCCGGGCGCCGGGGTAGTCCTGGCGGAGCGCGGCCTCCAGCTGGGTCAGGTCGGCGAGCTCGTCCAGCGCGCTCACCGCGTCGGACATCCCCATCGGCTCGTCGCCGCTCAGCCGCTCCGGGGCGTTCCAGGCCAGGTCGGGTCGGCGGGTGTACAGGGACTCGCCCAGGCGGCGCATCTGCTCGTCCAGCCCGGCCTGGGCGAGCGTCTGCTCGATCAGCCGGCCCAGTTCCTCGCGCTGGGCCGGGGTCAGGGAGGCCAGCAGGCGCTGGGTGGCCGCGGCCCGCCGGGCGAGGGTGTCGACCAGCTCCTCCAGGTTCCGCGGCGACTCCGGAAACATGTCCCCATATTTCGACATGAACTTCTCGAAATCAGCCTGAGTGTGCTCGCCACGGGCGTCCCGGTCGAGCATGTCGTTCAGGTCGGACATCATCTCCCTGACCCGCTCCATGGCGGCGGGGTCGGGATTGGCCAGGGCCTGCCGCATGCCGCGGAACTGGCTGTCGAGCACCTCCCCGCGTAGCAGGTCGCGCAGTTCCTCGAAGGTCTGCCTGGCGGCGGCCGAGCGCCACCGGTAGTCCCCCAGTTCCCGGATGGCGCTCGCCGTGTCGTCGGGGAGAGCGGCCAGCTCCGCCTCACGCAGCCTGGCCTCGTCCGAGGGGTCGGGGAACAGCTCGGCACGCTCCTGGCCGATCGCCTTGTCCAGCAGTGCCCTGGCCCGCTCCAGCGTGCCGTCCAGGCGCCCGCGCTCGCGCAGCTCCCGGCGCCGGCGCCGCACCTCGCGGAGCAGATCGTCAAGCCCTCGCCGATTCTGCGCGCCCGGCAGGCCCTCCTTGAGCAGGTCCCGCAGGGCATGGGCGGGGTTGGAACCGGACAGGATCGCGTCGCCCATCCGGTCCAGTGCCGAACGGACGTCGTACGGAGGGGCGAGCGGGTCGGGCCCGTCCCGGTATTCGCCATAGCGATAGCTCATGCCAGACACCTCAGGTGCGGTAGGTCGTGGTGCCGTCCACCTCGTCCTTGGAGAGCCGACGCAGGAGATACAGGCCCTCCAGGGCGAACTCCAGCGCGGCGGCGGCGTGGCCGGGCGACTCGTCGCCGATGCCGAGCTGGGACATGATCTTCGCCAGGCCCTGCACAGGGCCGATCCTGCGCAGCAGCTCGGCCGCCGGGACCGTCACCCCCGACTCGACCTGGACGCCCTCTGCGAACCTGTCCAGCAGCGGGGTCAGGTCCGTGCCGCCGAGCGTGCCGCGGAACGTCTCGGCCACCGCCCTGCGGAGCAGGTGCGAGAGCACCTCGGTCTCCCGGCCCTCCTCGCTGACCTCGAACTCCACCTTGCCGCGGAGCGTGTGCACGATCCCCGGCAGATCGGCGACCCTGGCCACCGCGTGGTCCTCGCCGGTCAGCGCCGCACGCCGGACGGCTGAGGCGGCCGCGGTCTCGGCCGCGGCGATGGAGAAGCGGGCCGAGACGCCCGAGCGCGCGTCCACGGCGGTGGACTCGCGGACCAGCCGGGTGAAGCGGGCGATCGCCTCGATCAAATGGTCGGGCAGGTCGGCGCCCACCTGATCGAGAGCGGCCTCCTGACGGATCAGTACCAGCTCGGCCTCGATCGAGAGCGGGTAGTGGGTGCGGATCTCGGCGCCGAAACGGTCCTTCAGCGGGGTGATGATCCGGCCGCGGTTGGTGTAGTCCTCGGGGTTGGCGCTGGCGATCAGCAGGATGTCCAGGGGCAGGCGCAGGTTGTAGCCCCTGACCTGGATGTCGCGCTCCTCCAGCACGTTGAGCAGCGAGACCTGGATGCGCTCGGCCAGGTCGGGCAGTTCGTTGACGGAGAACACGCCCCGGTTGCTCCGGGGGACCAGGCCGTAGTGGACGGTCTCCGGATCGCCGAGCGTGCGCCCCTCAGCGATCTTGATCGGGTCGATGTCGCCGATCAGGTCGCCGACGGAGGTGTCCGGGGTGGCGAGTTTCTCGCCGTACCGCTCGCCCCGGTGTTTCCAGGAGATCGGCAGTTCCTCACCCGCCTCGTCGGCCAGGCGGCGGCAGCGGACACACGAGGGCTGGTAGGGGTGGTCGTTGATCTCGCAGCCCTCGACGACGGGGGTCCACTCGTCGAGGAGCCCGGTCACGGTGCGGATCAACCGGGTCTTGCCCTGGCCGCGCTCACCGAGCAGGACCAGGTCATGCCCGGCGAGCAGCGCCCGCTCCAGGTATGGCAGGACGGTGTCGTCGAAGCCCACGATGCCGGGGAACCGCGACTCCCCTGCCCGCAGGCGGGCCAGGAGGTTCTCACGGATCTCGGCCTTTACCGTACGGTGAATATGGCCGCTCGCGCGCAGCTCGCGCAGAGTACGTGGCTCTGGGATTTGAGGCACGGGATCGAGCCTACGTCCACAACACCCGATCCGGCACTCTCATCCCTCTTTCGGATCTTGACTATTGGGTGGGGCTTGACACGAGTGCTTGTGTCGGCAGTGGGGAGAATCGCTCCAAGACAAGACGCCGGATGACTTCAGGATCAAGCGTCAGGACGGCCTCGGGGGGGACGTCGGACGGTTCCGGCATTCACGAACTTCACGGCGAGCTTCGGGCGAGACCACGGTCACTCCCGGGCGAGCCGTCAGACAAGAGGGAGAGGCGAGACGAGTGGCGCTGATGACGAGCCGTTTCGCCGATGGCCTCGCGGTGGGGTCCGATCTGGTCGCCGCAGCCGAGACCGCGGTGCGCCAAGCTCTGTCCGGTCTGTCCGGACCCGCTGACCTGCTCTGCTTTTTCATCTGCGGGGACGATCCCGACGACGTCTCCCGTGCCGGACTGCGTGCGATGAGCATGGCACCGGGCGCCGCCGTCCTTGGCTGCAGCGCCACCGGGGTCATCGGTGACGGGCAGGGGGTGGAGGTCACCCCGGCGGTCAGCGCCTGGGCCGCCACCCTCGGCGGGGCCAGGCTGACGACCTTCGCGCTCGACACGCTGCGGACCGACGACCGCTTCGTCGTGGTCGGCCTGCCCGACCGCGGCCCCGACGATCACGCCGCCATCCTGCTCGCCGACCCCTACACCTTCCCCACCGACGGTTTCGTCGAGCGGTCGGAGGAGGTCATGGGAGATCTTCCGCTGATCGGCGGCCTGGCCAACGCGATCCAGGGCCGCGGCGCGGTGCGGCTGTTCGCCGACGGGAGGATCTACACCGAGGGGGCCGTCGGGGTGCTGCTCAGTGGTGACCTCAACGTCAGCACCGTGGTCAGCCAGGGCTGCCGCCCGATCGGCCCGACGATGGCCGTCACCTCCGTCGAGGACAACCTGCTGCTCGAACTCGCGGGGCAGCCCGCCCTGGCACGGCTGGAGGAGATCGTCAGCGCCCTGGACGAGGACGACCGCGACCTGGTCGCCTCGGGGCTGCAGATCGGCATCGCCATGGACGAGTACGCGGAACGGCACGAGCGCGGCGACTTCCTGATCAGGGGCGTGCTCGGCATCGACCCCGAACGCGAGGCGGTGGCCATCGGTGACGTCGTCGAGATCGGGCGTACCGTCCGGTTCCAGGTCCGCGACGCCGCCACCGCCGACGAGGACCTGTACGAGCTGCTCGACGCCCACCGAGAGGCGTTCGGCCGGGTGGACGGTGCCCTGCTGTTCTCCTGCAACGGCCGGGGCTCGGCCATGTTCGGCAGCGCCGACCACGACGCCGTCGCCGTCCGCGACACCCTGGGCCCCATCGGGGTGGCCGGATTCTTCGCCGCGGGAGAGGTGGGCCCGGTGGGCGGCCACAACCACGTCCATGGCTTCACCGCCTCGGTCCTGGTCTTCTCCGCCCGCCCGTCGGCCGTCCAGCCGTAAGATCGGCCGGCCGTAGGATCAGTCGATCTTGAGCTGCTCGTCGCCGAAGCCGGGGTGGGCCGGGAAACGGTCGCTCCCGTCATTCGGACTGGACGGTCATCGCGAGACGAGGAGCCCGCTCGCGGTGCGGGCCGCTCGGTGTTCGGCGTCCACGATCTTCTCCAGTGCCTCGGGGGCCATGACGATGCCGGACTCGGGGATCTCGGCGCGGCTGCGCGGGGAGATCGGCAGGCCGACGGCGGCGAACCGGTCCGCCAGGCGCCCGAACGCCGGACCGTCGACGCCGGAATCGTTGAGCAACGCCTCAAGGAGGGTGCTGCCTCTCGGCGCGAAGAAGGTTCCCTCGCTGTCGATCGCGACGATCGGCGGCCGTTCCGCCCGCTCATCCGGGTGCAGCCAGTATCCGTACACGCCGTCGCCGAGCGAGGGCGAGTTGAACGTCTCCACGACGGGGAACAGGTGGCTCAGCACCTCCGACCACGACCCGCCGATCTCCTGGTTGGCGGCGTCGTCGAACACCGGGTGGGTGTTCCCCGGCCCCAGCACGGTGATCTCCAGTTCGTGCAGCGGGTCGGCGTCCGGGCCCGCGCCGAGGGGCCGGGCGGCCTGGATGGCGACCATCCGCATCAGCTCGTCGGGGATCGGGCGGTCGCCGAGCCACCGCCTCGCCCATTCGACGTACTCCTCCTCCGTGAATCGCCCGTCCGTCATCTCAGGACACCCCACCCCTCGGTGTAAGCCACCGCGTACATCTTGCGCTCCGTGTTGTCCGGGAACCGATTCCGATCCCGTCTCCGTCCGAGTCTGCCCGCACCGTCTTGTGAAGTCCTTGTAAGCGACTGGGGGCGATCGCGGGTGGTGGCCGGAGCCCCGTCCGGCGCGCGCTCCCGCCCGGTCCGGTGCGAAAGCACGAGCGCGCGCCGTACGATGGCCCGCATGTCGGAGTCTCGGGTGACCTACGAGGATGTGGTCGCTGCGCGCGAGTCGCTGGCCGACGTCGCCCTGCGCACCCCGCTGCTCCACTCACACGTGCTGTCGGGCGTCATCGGCGGGCCCGTCCACCTCAAGTGCGAGCACCTGCAGCGCTCGGGTTCCTTCAAGATCCGGGGGGCGTACGTCAGGATCGCCGGACTGACCGAGAGCGAGCGGCGGCGAGGGGTGGTCGCGGCCAGCGCGGGCAACCACGCGCAGGGCGTGGCGCTCGCCTCCGGACTGGTCGGGACCTCCTCGACGGTCTACATGCCGCAGGGGGCGCCGCTGCCCAAGGTGGCCGCCACCCGCTCGTACGGCGCCGAGGTGATCTTCGCGGGCGACACCGTGGACGTCGCGCTGGAGCGGGCGAAGGAGCATGCCGAGCGGACCGGAGCGGTGTTCATCCATCCCTTCGACCACCCCGACGTCATCGCCGGGCAGGGCACGATCGGGCTGGAGATCGTGGAGCAGCTTCCCGAGGTCGGCACGATCGTGATGTCACTGGGCGGCGGCGGGCTGGCCGCCGGGGTCGCGCTGGCGGTCAAGTCACTGAGGCCGGGCGTGCGGATCGTCGGGGTCCAGGCCGAGCGGGCCGCCGCCTACCCGGCGTCGCTGGCCGCCGGGCATCCGGTCGAGGTCCGGCCCGCCTCGACGATGGCCGACGGCATCGCCGTGGGCCGCCCGGGCGAGCTGCCCTTCGAGCTGATCCACTACCTGGTCGACAACGTCGTCACCGTCACCGAGAGCCAGATCTCCCAGGCGCTGGTGCTCTGCATCGAACGGGCCAAGCAGGTCGTCGAGCCGGCGGGGGTGGCCGGAGTGGCCGCGATCCTGGCCCACCCGCGGGTCTTCGAGCCGCCCGTGGTGGCGGTGCTCTCCGGGGGCAACATCGACCCGCTGCTGCTGGCCAAGGTTCTCCGGCACGGCCTGGCCGCGGCGGGGCGCTATCTGACCACGCGGGTGCCGCTCTCCGACCGTCCGGGTGCGCTGGCGACGCTGCTGGCCAGGCTCGCGGAACTCGGCGCCAACGTGCTCGACATCGTGCACGAGCGGCTGGGCATGCACCCCGGCGAGGTCGAGGTCCAGCTCCAGTTGGAGACCAGGGGGCCGGTGCACTCCGAGGAGGTGCTGGGCTCCCTGCGGACGGACGGGTACAAGATCATCTGTGCCTGAGCCGTCGCTGAGCGCCCGGCTCCTCGCCGCGTCAGGCCCGCGTCACCAGGTGGACGGCTTCTCGGCGGTGAACAGCCAGGCGTCGAAGAGGGCTTCGAGGTTCTTGCCGGAGATCTTCTCGGCCATCGCGATGAACTCCGGGGTCGTGACGCTCCCGTACTTGTGCGTGGCGACCCACTGCTTCAGGAGCTTGAAGAACGCCGGGTCGCCGATCCGCTGCCTGAGCGCGTGCAGCGTCATACCGCCCCGGGTGTAGACGGAATTGTTGAACAGGTCTTCCGGCCTGGCCCGGCCGGGGGCGTAGCTCCAGATGGGGTCGTCGGCGGCGGCGGCGTAGTGCCTGCGGAAGAGCTGCTCGGGGGTGGCCCGGCCCTCGTGCTCCGACCAGAGCCACTCGGCGTAGGTCGCGAAGCCCTCGTTGAGCCACAGGTCCTTCCACCGCTTGATGCTGAGGCTGTCGCCGAACCACTGGTGGGCCAGCTCGTGGGCGATGATGTCCTCGTCGGGGGCGAATCCGCCGTACATGGGCTTGGTCTGGTTCTCCAGCGCGTAGCCCGCGGGGAAGTCGTCGACCACGCCCCCGGTGGAGGAGAAGGGGTAGGGGCCGAAGAGCGTGCTCCAGTAGTCGGTGACCTTGCCCGACACGTCGTACAACCTCTGCAGCGAGCCACGGAAGGTCGGGTCGACGGCCGCCAGATTCTTCAGACCCCCGGGGGTCCTGCCCTGGAGCACCTCGAACCTGCCCAGCGTCATGGTGGCCAGGTAGCTGGCCATCGGGTGGCTCTCCCGCCACCGGAAGGTCGTTTTGCCCCCGACGGTCTTCGGCTCGCCGACGAGCTCGCCGTTGGCCAGCGCCGTCAGCCCCGTGGGCACGGTGAGTTCGAAGTCATAGCGTGCCTTGTCGGCGGGGTGGTCGTTGCTGGGGAACCAGGTCTTGGCGCCGTTGGGCTGGCCCGTGACGAACGCACCGTCCCGGGTCGGGATGAAGCCGTACGTGCCCAGATTGGAGGAGTTCCGAACAGGTTTGGGCTCTCCGGCGTATGTGACGTCGACGGCGAACGTCGCGTCGTTCGGAATGGACTCGGCGGGGGTGACGGTGAGCTCGCTTCCGGCCCGATCGAATCTCGCGGGCCTGCCGTCCACGGTGACCCGGCTGACCGTGAAGCCTGAGAGGTCGAGGTTGAAGCTCGCCAGGTGCTGGGTGGCCCGGGCCTCGATCCTGGCCGTCCCGGCCAGGTGCTTGGCGGACGGGGTGTAGCCCAGCCTGAGCAGGTAGTGGTCGACGTCGTAGCCGCCGTTGCCGTCGGTGGGGAAGTCGGAGTCGCCGATCCCGGGGGCGCCGGGCCTGGCCCCGGTGTCGGCGGCGGGGCTGGACAGGGGGAAGGCGGAGGGGCCCGACACCGTCGAGTTCACCGTCGAGTCCGCCGCCGGGGCGCTCTCACCGCTCGACGCGGCACAGGCGACCGTGCCGATGGTGCCGAGCGTGCTGAGCAGAGCGGCGGTCGCCATGGTGGCCAGCCGTTTGGACGCCATACCCCTAACACCCCTTCCCCGGCCCGCTGAGCCGAGCTCGTGCATGGCACACTACGCGACTGACCTGCGTCGATCAGGCGTCTACGACAAGCGTTCTGGCCGCGATGTCATGCACGGCCTGCTTGCGTGACTGAAAAAGGATGAAAGCCAGGTCTATCCACCCCAGGCAGCAGGTGATGTACATCACCCACCGGACCAGCTCGCGAATCGCGGTCTGCCCGACGCCGGCCCTCCGCCCGCCGAGGTCGACCACGCGCAGGTGGAAGAGACGCTTGCCGAGCGTCTGCCCGTTCCAGAAGGAGGTCAGCAGCCAGTAGTACAGAAAGCCGATCACCGCCACCAGGAGGGTCTCCGCGCGGGGTGTTATCGCGACGAAGCCCTCGGTGCCCGTGACGGTGCTGACGGTCCGGTAGCTGAACGGTGCGGAGACGAGGCTGATGATGACGAGGTCGAGGATGCCCGCGAACAGGCGGCGCCATCGCCCACCCAGCCGCATGCCCCCGTCCCGGGGGGACCCGCCGAAGGGCCCCTCGCCGTAGCCGGGGCCGGGACCGTAGCCGGGGCCGGGTTCCGGGCCGGGGCCGTAGTGGGGACCGGGGCCGGGACCCGGGTGGCCCGGCCCCGGTGGAGCGGGATCGGACCACGGGTCCGATCCCCGGTCATCCGGCGGCGGCGGTATTGATCCCATTTATGAGTGATTGCCAGAAGAGTGCCATCACAAAGCCAACGGCGGTTGTGGGTTACCTCTGAGCCGTGGTCAAAGGTTTCCCCTGAGGTCCTGCTCACGCTCGATCGCCTCGAAGAGCGCCTTGAAGTTGCCCTTGCCGAAGCCGAGCGAGCCGTGCCGCTCGATCAGTTCGAAGAACACGGTCGGACGGTCCTGCACCGGCTTGGTGAAGATCTGCAGCAGGTAGCCGTCCTCGTCCCGGTCGACCAGGATGCCGCGCCTCTTCAGCTCCTCGATCGGCGCGCGGACCTCGCCGATGCGCTTCCGCAGCTCCGGGTCGTCGTAGTAGGAGGCGGGAGTGTCCAGGAAGTCGACCCCGGCCTCGCGCATGCGGTCGACGGTGCCGAGGATGTCGTTGGTGGCCAGCGCGATGTGCTGCACGCCGGGGCCGCCGTAGAACTCCAGGTACTCGTCGATCTGCGACTTCTTCTTGGAGATCGCCGGCTCGTTGAGCGGGAACTTCACCTTGCGGGTGCCGTCCGCGACCACCTTGGACATCAACGCCGAGTATTCGGTGGCGATGTCGTCGCCGATGAACTCCGCCATGTTGGTGAAGCCCATGACCCGCTTGTAGAACTCCACCCACTCGTCCATCTTGCCGAGTTCCACGTTGCCGACGCAGTGGTCGACGGCCTGGAACAGGCGGCCGTTCTTCACGTCGGGGGCCGCGACCAGAGGTTCGGCCGGAAGGTAGCCGGGCAGGTAGACGCCGCTGTAGTTGGACCTGTCGACGAGGGTGTGCCGGGTCTCGCCGTAGGTGGCGATCGCCGCGACCACCACCTTGCCGTGCTCGTCCTCCAGCACCTGCGGCTCCGACAGTCCCCGCGCGCCCTGGGCGAGCGCGTGGGCGTAGGCCGTGTCCACGTCGGGGACCTCGATGGCGAGGTCGATCACACCGTCACCGTGCTCGGCCACATGGCGGGCGACCTCGGTGCCGGGGCGTACCGCCCCGCGGAACTCGAACCTGGCGGCGCCCGAGGTGAGGACGTACGCCACCTCGTCCCGGCTGCCGTTCTCCGGGCCCCGATAGGCCACGAGCCGCATGCCGAACGCGCTGGAGTAATAGTGGGCGGCCTGCTTGGCGTTGCCCACCGCGAAGACCACGGAGTCCATACCGTTCACCGGAAAGATGTCGCTCATGCGAGTACTTTCTGATTTGCTGGTCTGTTTGTGCAACACTCACTTGAAATAGTGCACAATATGCGCAATCAGGTGTCTATCATCGCGGAGCATCTGTACATCATGACGATCGATCAGCTCGACGCCCGCCTCATCGCCCTGCTCGCGGCGGAGCCCAGACTCGGGGTGCTGGAGTGCTCGCGGCGGCTCGGAGTGGCCAGGGGGACCGTGCAGGCGCGCCTCGACCGGCTGGTCGCCCGGGGGGTGGTCACCGGGTTCGGCCCGGACATCGCCCCCGCGGCGCTCGGTTACGACGTGACCGCGTTCGTGACCCTGCAGATCCGCCAGGTCAGCGGGCACGACCCGGTCGCCGTGCAACTCGCGGCCATCCCCGAGGTGCTGGAGGTGCACACGATCACCGGTGGTGACGACATGCACTGCCGCGTGGTGGCGCGCAGCAATGCCGATCTGCAGCGGGTAATTGACCTGATCGTTGACGTCCGAGGCGTGGTCAGGACCTCGTCGGTGATCGCCTTGGACACCCCTGTGCCATACCGTGTTCTGCCTTTGGTGGCCGATGTCCCGCGCAAGGGGAGGAGCTAGCCGTACCATGCCAAGCGGGGGCCAGACACCGTTATCCATCGTTTACCCTTAACGGTCCGTGCAGCCGTCGGGGGTCTGCGACGGATCCGATCGGGGGTCACGCGTGCTAAAGGGCGGGACGGGCAGTCCCAGGAGGAAGCTCCTGAGGATCACACTCATCGTCTTCGGCGTCGGTGTCATCTCGGTGATCGGCCTGCTCGGGGTGGTGTGGGCGATGACCCCCATCCCGGACAGCACCCAGCCCAGAGCCACCGCGCAGGGCTCGGTGATCTTCTATCGGGACGGCAAGACCGTGCTGGCCAAGCAGGGTGTCAACCGCAAGAGCGTGACCCTCGACAAGGTTCCGCAGAGCCTGCGGAACGCGGTCATCGCCGCGGAGAACCGCTCGTTCTACGACGACCAGGGCATCTCCCTCAAGGGCACCTTCCGGGCAATGTGGTCCACGGTCACCGGGCAGCAGCTCCAGGGCGGCTCCACGATCACCCAGCAGATGGTCCGCAACTACTACAGCGGCCTCAGTCAGGAACGTTCCATAATCCGCAAACTCAAGGAGATCATGATCTCCCTGAAGGTGGACCAGTCGAAGTCGAAGGACTGGGTGCTGGAGCAGTACCTCAACACGATCTACTTCGGCCGGGGCGCCGACGGGGTCCAGGCGGCGGCCGACGCCTACTTCCGCAAGGACGTGGGCAAGCTGACCCTCGCCGAGGGCGCCTACCTCGCCGCGGTGATCCAGCAGCCCTCCAGGTTCGCCGACCCGCAGGGCGCGGACCTCTACGCGGCCAGGGACCGCTGGAGGTCGGTGATCGACGGGATGGTGGCCATCGGGGCCGTCACCTCCACCGAGGCCGCCGAGGTGACCTTCCCCACCCTCAGAAAGCCCAAGGCGATCTTCGCGCCCAAGGGGCAGGAGGGCTACATGCTCGACCAGGTGGCGGCCGAGCTCAAAAGCAGGGGCTACACCGACGAGGTCATCAACCAGGGCGGGCTGAAGATCGTGTCGACCTTCGACAAGAACCTGATGGCCGCCGCCGAGCGCGCCGTCACCTCGGTCCTGCCGGAGAACACCCCCAAGAAGGTCCGTGCCGGGCTGGCCGCCGTCGATCCCGCGACCGGTGAGGTCCTCGCCTTCTACGGAGGCCGCGACTACGCCGCCAACAAGTTCGACAACTCGTTCTCGGCCAAGGTGCAGGCCGGATCGACCTTCAAGGCATACACGCTGGCCGCGGCCCTGAACAACGGCTTCGGCCTGGACACCAGGGTCGACGGCAACTCGCCGCTGCGGATCGCCTCCGCCGACATCCCCAACTCGGGCGGCTACTCCTACGGCGAGGTCAACCTCGTCAAGGCGACCCAGAGCTCGGTGAACACCGCCTTCGTCGACCTCGCCCAGAAGGTCGGCCTGAACAAGGTGGTCAAGGTCGCCGAGGCCGCCGGAATCCCCAGCGGGCAGCTCGACCCGCATCGGGCCGCGGCCACCCTTCCGCTCGGCGTGGCCTCGGTGAGCGCGGTGCAGAACGCCTCGGGCTTCGCCACCTTCGCCGCGGAGGGCGTCCACCGCGAGGCCCATGTGATCCGCTCGGTCACCGACGCCGACGGAAAGGTGGTGAAGAGCTCGGTCAAGGGGAAGCGCGCCTTCAGCGAGCAGGCCGCCATCGACGCCACCTACGCGCTGACCCAGGTCGTCGAGGCGGGCACCGGGTCGGGCGCCCGCCTGTACGACCGCCCCGTGGCGGGCAAGACCGGCACCACGGACGAGTCGGCGGCCGTGTGGTTCGCCGGGTTCACCCCGCAGCTGGCGACGGCGGTGAACATGTTCCGCGACGACAACAAGCCGGTGACCGTGAACGGCAGCGCCCAGTACGGCGGGTCCTATCCCGCCCAGATCTGGCGCGCCTTCATGACCGAGGCGATGGAGGGCAAGCCGGTCAAGGAGTTCAAGGAGCCGTCCAGCTACGGTTACTCCAACCCGTACGACGGCTACGGCTCCGACGGCCGGTACGACGACCAGGGCGGTGACCAGGGCACCGTCACCCCCACCCCCGACGGGCCCGGCACTTTCGGCCCCGGCCAGAGCGCGAGTCCCGGACAGGAGACCCCCGGCCCCGGCCAGACCTCGGCTCCGGGCGACGACGGGCAGAGTGCCCCCCGTAACGGCCCGGAGGGCCAGGACGGCGGAGGTGAGGACGAGCTCGGGCTCAACGACCTGGGCCGCGGTGTCGTCGCCCCCGCGGGGAGGGAGTGACCCTACGCCCCGCCCGCCAGCTCGGCTCGCAGGGCCATGGGGGTGGTGACGGGCATCCGGCAGGTGAAATCACGGCACACGTAGGCCGCGGGCGCGCCTCCCACCAGGCCCCGGCCGGCCAGGAGCGGGATCTCGCCGGAATCGGGCTCTCCGAGCGCCAGGACCAGGCCGGGCAGGGGTGACATCAGAGCGACCCGGTGCAGGGCCGCCGTCGCCGGATCGTCGCCCGGCCCCACGACCGCGACCTCGATCGGGCCGGCCACCGCCGCCTGTGCCACCGCCAGGCCCCACCCGGCGAACCTGGCGTGCCTGTCGGCCAGGGTGGTGACCGTGCCCAGGGCCGCCTCGGCCGCCGTCCTGTGCCGGGACGAACCGGTCAGCGCCGCGTACGACAGCAGCGCCCCCGCGGCGGCGAACCGGCCGGAGGGGGTGGCGTTGTCCGTCGGGTCCTGCGGGCGCTGGAAGAGCCGCTCGGCGTCGTCGGCGGTGTCGTAGAACCCGCCGGAGCCATCGGAGAACCGCTCCAGGACGGTCTCCAGCAGCGACTCGGCCCGCCGGAACCAGCGGACCTCCCCGGTCACCCCGGAAAGGGTCAGCAGGCCCTCCGCGAGGTCGGCGTAGTCCTCAAGGACCCCCGCGTTGGTGCCGGCGCGACCGTCGCGGGAGGTGCGCAGCAGCCGGTCGCCGTCCAGGTGGAGGTCGTCGAGCAGGGTGGCCGCCTCGCGTGCCGCCTGGACGAGGTCCGGCCGGCCGAACAGGGCGCCGGTCTCGGCGAGAGCGGCGATGGCCAGGCCGTTCCAGGCGGCCACCACCTTGTCGTCGCGCCCGGGCCGCACCCGGCGGGCCCGCGCGGCCAGCAGCGCGGAGCGCACCCGGGCGAACCGCTCGGGATCGGTGGGATCGGAGAGGAGCTGGAGCACCGAGGCGCCGTGCTCGAACGTCCCCGTCACCTCGAACAGGTCGATCGCCCAGGCGCCGTCCTCCTCACCGAGGACCTCGCGGAGCTCGTGGGGGGTCCAGGCGTAGAACTTGCCCTCCACGCCCTCGCTGTCGGCGTCCAGGGCGGAGGCGAAGCCCCCCTCGGGGGTGCGCATCTCGGCCAGCAGCCAGTCGGCGGTCTCCAGCGCCACCCGCCTGCCCAGGGCGGAGCCGGTGGAACGCCACCAGTGCGTGTAGACCCGCAGGAGCAGGGCGTTGTCGTAGAGCATCTTCTCGAAGTGCGGCACCACCCAGTCCGCGTCCACGCTGTAGCGGGCGAACCCGCCGCCCAGCTGGTCGTAGATGCCGCCCCTGGCCATGGCCTCCAGCGTCCGGTCGGCCATGGACGTCGCCGCGTTCGCGGTCGCCCGCGCGTCCTCGCCGGCGGGGGCCGCGCCGTAGCGCAGCAGGAACTCCAGGGCCATCGACGGTGGGAATTTGGGCGCTCCGCCGAAGCCGCCGCGGGCCGAGTCGAAGGACTCGGCCAGACTCCGCACGGCCCGGGTGAGCGTGCTCGGTGTGGGCAGTGGTCCCGACGGCAGCGCCGACTGCTCGTTCAGCGCCTCCACGATCTTCGAGCTCTGTTCGAGCACCGCCTCCCGGTCGCCGTTCCAGGCGTTCGACACCCCGGCCAGCAGCCGCTGGAACTGCTGCCTGGGAAAGTAGGTGCCGGTGTAGAAGGGATGGCCCTCCGGGGTGGCGAAGACGGTCATCGGCCACCCGCCCTGGCCCGTCATGGCCTGGGTGGCCGTCATGTAGACCGCGTCGACGTCCGGACGCTCCTCGCGATCGACCTTCACGTTGACGAAGTGCTCGTTCATCAGCGCGGCCGTGCCGGGGTCCTCGAACGACTCGTGAGCCATCACGTGACACCAGTGACACGCCGAGTAACCGACGCTGATCAGCAGGGGCACGTTCCGTCGCCGTGCCTCCGCGAAGGCCTCGTCCCCCCAGGCGAACCAGTCGACGGGATTGTCCGCGTGCTGCAGCAGGTAGGGACTCGTCGCGTCCGTCAAGCGGTTCATGAAGACCCTTCCGGTGTACGCGGTGCGTACTTCTCCTCGCGAGGTGCGCGGAGGTCGCGCGTCCCGGTTCTTCTCACACTAGACCGAGGATGAGGCTGAGCGGCTCGCGATCGTGGCCCTTGACGTTCGACCCCTTGGAGCCGTCGATGGGGATCCCGCCGGGCTGCTCGACGAGGGCTAGACGGTCGGGGTGGCGGTCGTCGAGAGCGTGGCCGTGAGCCCGACCGGGCCCGCGCCGTAGATGACGATCGCCTCGCCGGGCGTTCGGGGTTCGCCGCCGGGTTCTCCCCGCCGGCCGCCCGATGAAGGCCGTGCCGGCCGAGGGGCTGGAGGTGACACCGGGCGGGAAGGTGTGTTCACCGCGCTTCGGGCGTAGGCTCACTGGGCGTGGATCTCGACTTCGTCTGTGTGCACGCCGGAAGGGCGGCTTCCGAGCTGACCCGGCGTGATGTTGCCCGCGCGCTGCTCGCCGTGCCGTCCGGGGTGGCGCTGGTGGCGCTGCCCGATCTGAGGCGGGCGCTGCTGGCGGCGGGCAACCCGCTGTCGGTGCCGTTCTGGGACTCCGCGAAGGCGACCCTCAGCGCGATCGAGTCCGGCGGGGCGACCGTGGGGGACGTGCAGCGCTGGATGGAGTCCACGGGCACCGAGCCGCTCCTGCTCACCCGCAGCTTCTTCGTCTGGCCCGAGGAGGACGAACGGGGGCCGGTCGGCGAGGAGATGTTCAACCGGCTGGTCACCTACCTGGAGGAGCGGGTCGCCGCGGGGGAGATCGACCCGGACGCGCTCGCGCGGGGTGACGAGCAGGCCAGGGAGGTCTACGCGGACTTCCAGGAGCGCTGGCTCACCGGCCCGCTGCCCGACGGGCGGGTCCCGGGAACCGCGGTCTCCGACGAGCAGGACGAGGAGCTGTTCGCCGCCTGGGACGAGGAGGAGGCGTTCGCCCTGGGCGAGCTGCGGCGCATCCTGGCCGAGCTGCCCGAGCCCGAGCGGCCTGTCAGGGAGCTGCGGGCCGCGGCCACCCGGCTGCGCGAGGTGCTGGCCGGCCCCGGCTATCCGGGCAACGTGCTGCGGGCCTGCGCCGGGTACGAGGGGGAACCGTTGCCGGCCGACGACGAGGAGCTCTGGCTGACCGTCACGGCGGGTATCGCGGGGCCGATCTCCGACCTGCCGGAGGAGGAGGACCGGCTGGAGATCTTCAGCGACCTGGACGGGGAGCTCAGCCACGAGGACTCGGTGCTGGCCGCCCTGTGCGCGATCCACCACGCCGACTGGCTGGCCGTGGTCGCGGCCCTGGCCAGGCGCGGTCCCGGGGTGCTGGCCTCGCCCGAGCGGATCGCCCGGCTCATCGCCGAGTCGGAGGACATCGACGTCGACATGGACGAGCCGGAGGACCTGGAAGCGGCCGAGACGCTCTTCAGCTCGGTCACCCCGCTCTGGGCGTGCCTCGGAATCGTCGACAGGACCGAGGTGCTCACCCCGCTGGGCCGCTGGGGCCTGCCCAGGGCGCTGGAGCGGGCCTGGTCCTCGACGGACACCCTCGGGGACTGAGGGCGAGGGCCGCGGTCCGGTCCACGGGCTGACAGCCGGGACGCGCGGAGGGGCCGGTCGGCCAGGTCCGGAGAACCGGAGGCCCGCTGTGCGGTCGCCGAGGTCAGGCGTCCTCGTCCAGGAGGTCGAGGTAGCTCTCCGGCACCAGATCCCGGTATTCGGGATGGCGTCGGATGTAGCGGGCGATGAACGGGCAGAGCGGCACGACCATCCGGTCGGAGGCGCGGCTCGCGTCCAGGGCCGCGGCGGCCAGCCGCCCACCCAGGCCCCTGCCCTCGAACTCGGGGAGGATCTCGGTGTGCGTGAAAATGATCTTGCCGGATCGGAGCCGGTACGCGGCGAACCCGGCGACCCCGCCGTCCAGCAGGATCTCGAAGCGGGCGGCCTCGGGGTTGTCGGAGACCTCGATGTCGTCGGCCATGCTCGTCCTCGGGGTGTCGGCCCTGCCGGGCGGGTTTTTCGCGCGTGTCATGCCGTCATCGGCCGGGTCCACGGATCCGGCGATGCGGGTGATCGCTCCCGATCACCCCCCGGTCGTCCCTCGATCGCCCCGGTAGGCCGGGGACGTACGCGGGATCGGGCTAGGGGGCGGTCGGTGTCGTGGTGCCGGCGGTGTTCCGCTGCTTCCTCAGCTCGGCCTCGGAGGGGACCTCGATCTTGGAGATCCGCCTGTTCATCGACTTGACGAGCAGGTAGAGGGCGAACCCCATCGCCGCCACGATGAGGAAGCCCACGAGGCCCGGGTTGACGACGGACTCATCGAGGACGTTAGGTGTAATCACACGTCAAGTCTGCCACCGCCACCCCACGGTCGCGTCAGTGGCAGGCGTGCGAGACCGTGTCCGCGTGGATTCCGGTGAACAGGTCGTCCTCGGGAAGTTCGACGTCCACGAGCGCGCGGGCCAGGTGGTAGTCCTCGGTCGGCCAGATCTCCCGCTGCAGGTCACGCGGGCAGACGAACCAGAAGCCGTCCGGATCGACCTGGGTGGCGTGTGCGAGCAGCGCCTCGTCGCGGATCTCGAAGTAGTCGCCGCAGGGGACCCGGGTGGTCACCGGCCACTTCTGCGGGCGGTCCTCCCAGCGGGAGATCCAGTCGGCGTAGGGGGAGCCCATGCCGCGGGAGTTCATCGCCTCGTGCAGCGCCTCGAACCGGTCCTTGGTGAAACCCATGTGGTAGTAGAGCTTCAGGGGCTGCCAGGGCTCGCCGGTGCCCGGGTAGCGGTCGGGGTCGCCCGCCGCCTCGAACGCCTCCACCGAGACCCGGTTGGTCATGATGTGGTCGGGGTGCGGATAGCCGCCGTCGTCGTCGTAGGTGAGGATGACGTGCGGCCTGAACTCGCGGACGGCCGCCACCAGCGAGGCCGAGGCGATCTGGAGGGGCTGCAGGGCGAAGCAGCCCTCGGGTAGCGGTTCGCTCTCGTCCTCGGGCAGGCCGGAGTCGATGAACCCCATGAAGCGCTGCCGCACGCCGAGGATCTCGCGGGCGCGCTCCATCTCCAGACGCCGCACCTCGCCGATGTTCTCCAGGATCTCCGGACGCTCCATCTTGGGGTTCAGGATCGACCCGCGCTCGCCCCCGGTGAGCGTACAGACCAGCACGTCCACGCCCTCGGCCACGTAGCGCGCCATGGTGGCGGCGCCTTTGCTCGACTCGTCGTCGGGATGCGCGTGGACGGCCATCAGCCTGAGTGGTGCACTCACGGGCTCGGTGTCTCCTCTGTGTCGGTCGCGCTTCGGATCGTCGTCGGTCGCCTCGCGGACGGCCTAACCTGGCCGTATCCTCCGCTCCGCTCGACGCGGTGCCCCGCGCGCCCTTGGCTTACGTCACTCTGTGAAGAGGTTAGTTTCTCTTGGGCGGTCGCGAGGGCGAGGCCCCCGCAGGGGACAATTGTCTCGGATAACACCGAGGTAGTGCAGGGAGATTCCGTCATGGCCACCAGCGAAGCCGAGAAGGGCCGTCAGAACGGCCCGATCCTTGGCACCCCGGACGATTTTCCCGACCGTCCGGAGCGCAGGGGACGCTTCGTCGTGCACGTCGTGATCGCGGTCCTCTGCGCTGTGTGCGCGGGGGGCTGGGGCTACGTGATGTGGGCGTCCAAGGGCAACACGGAAGTCATCGACCAGCTCATCGCATTCGATGCCAGCCGCGGCGATTCTGTGCAGATCATGTTCGAGGTCGTCAAACCGTCTGATCGCGCGGCGCTCTGCCGGCTGCGGGCCACCGACGTCAGCCACGTCGAGGTCGGCAGCAAGGAGGTCAATATTCCAGCTGGTGAGGGGTATGTTCGGCTTACTGAACGGCTAGAGACCAGTGCTCAGGCCACTTCTGGTCACGTCCAGTACTGCTATCTCGTATAGTGAGACATTTGAGGAGGCGGACGAAGGCTTAACTTGTTAGCCTGTCGAGATTCGACCGTCCGCAACCCCCAAGTACGAAGCCCCCTAGAGGAAGCAAGGAGAACCCGTGGCCGACTCCCACAACGAGAGCGTCACCTGGCTCACTCAGGAGGCGTACGACCGCCTGAAGGCTGAGTTCGAGCATCTCTCGGGGCCCGGGCGCATCGACATCGCCAAGAAGATCGAGGCGGCCCGCGAAGAGGGCGACCTGAAGGAGAACGGCGGCTACCACGCCGCCAAGGACGAGCAGGGCAAGATGGAGGCCCGCATCTTCCATCTCCGTCAGATCCTGGACAGCGCCAAGGTCGGTGAGGCACCTCGCACCGAAGGCGTGGTCGGCCCGGGCATGACCGTCACCGTCCGTTTCGAGGGCGACGACGAGGAGGTCGCCTTCCTGCTGGCCTCCCGCGAGGAGAGCGGTGCCCCGATCGACGTCTACTCGCCCAAGTCGCCTCTCGGCTCGGCGATCAACGGCAAGAAGATCGGTGAGAAGGCGACCTACACGATGCCGAACGGCCGTTCCAACACCGTCGAGATCCTTGAGGCCGTGCCGTACGTCGGCAACTGACCTCCGCGTACTCCGTTGATCCGCCGGGACGGGTGTCCCGGCGGATTGCCATGTCTTGGAGGATTTTGCGGGGGGTTTGTAGTCTTTCGGCCGTATCGCAGATAAGGCGATTTTTGGCGGGTTCACGTGCATCGCTGGGCGGTGTACGACACTCTCATAGGGCCGGCCCGGCGGGAGAAGGGGATATGTCGTGTTCGATCGGCGGCCACGTGTCTCCGACCTGATTCGGGAGGCCCGCCAGGACCTCGCCTACCGTCCCCGTCTCCGCTACGACCGCCGCGTCGCCCGTCTGATGAGGCAGGCGGTCCCGATCCTCGCCGTTCTGCTCGTCGGCGTGCTGGCCACCGGTCTGATGATCTACACACAGATACCGAAGGCCGATCCGGAGACGGTCACCATGCGCAGGTCCGTCGCCACCGTGCCGACCCAGGTGGCGAAGCCCGTCCAGTCCGCGCAGGCGCCCGCTCCGGTGGCTCCGCTGACCTCGATGCGGAAACCGCATCTTTTCGTGGTGGCGCCCAAGCCGCTCAGTTCGGCGGTGGTGGCCAAGGTCGCCCAGCTCTCCGGGGTGCGGGCGGTGGAGCGCGCCGACGCCGCGGAGGTGATCCTGGACGGCAAGCGGGTTCAGACGCTCGGGGTGAACCCCTCGACGTTCCGCGCCTACACCCCCAAGCCGACGGCGCGCTCCGACAGGCTATGGCGGAACGTCTCGGCGGGGGAGGTCGCCGTCTCCTTCGTCCTGGGCAACGACGGGGGCATGCCGCTGGGCAAGACGTTCACCACCGCCGGGCAGAACCTGAGGGTCGGCGCCTACGCCACGATGGGCATGGGCGCGATCGACGCGGTGGTCTCCCGGCCGACCGCCCGCGCACTGGGCATCCCGGAGAACAACGCGCTCGTGGTGAGCGCCCCGAAGGCCGACTCCGCGAAGCTGCGCCGCGCGCTCCTGCGGATACTGCCCAAGGGAGGGCAGGTCGCCATGATCAACCCGGTGCTGACGGCCCCCCGGAGCACGAACTGGCCGGCCGGTTCCTTCATGACCACCCCCCAGGTCAGGACCGCGCTCACCGCCGCGATCAGCAAGCTCGGCCGCCCGTACGTGTGGGGTGCGGAAGGGCCGGACAGCTTCGACTGCTCGGGCCTGGTCCAGTGGGCGTACGCCCAGGCGGGGATCACGGTGCCCCGGGTGACGCACCAGCAGTTCGTCTCGGGCCCGCAGATCCCGCTCGCCCAGGCCCAGCCGGGGGACCTGCTGTTCTGGCGGCACGACCCCACCAACCCCGGCTACGTCTCGCACGTGGCGATCTACTGGGGGGACGGCAAGATGCTGCACGCTCCCAGGACCGGCGACGTGGTCAAGCTCGTCCCCGTCACCACCCGCAACTTCGCCGGGGCCGTGCGTGTCAGCCCGGCGGTCGCGGCCCGCGTCCGCTAGGCCCTGCCCCTCGGATACCTCGCCTACCGGGTGCCGGTGAGCGGGAGGCCGGCGGCGAGCTGGACCAGGGCGGTGTCGAGGAGGTCGGGCAGGTTCTCCGAGGGGTTCGCGGCCCAGCGGGCGATGGAGGGGAGCATGGCGCCGAGCACCGCGGCGGCGAAGGTCTCGACGGCGAGGTCGCGGGGATCGCGACCGGTACGGGAGGCGATCTCCATGGACAGCGGCCGCGAACGTTGTAATCTAAATTACATGGAAAAAGATAAAACAATGGAGAAGCTGCGCGGCTGGTTCTCGGGAAGGCTGCCCCGGGAGTGGTTCGAAGGCGAGCCCGAGATCGTGCTGGACCGCGAGGAGATCGCGGTGGTCGGCCGGCTCCGGGCTCCCGTGCTCGGCGACGACGTCTCGGAGGTGGAGCGTTCCGCCGCGCTGGAGGGCGGCATCCTGCGCTTCCGCGAGGAGACCAGGGAGCGGCGCGTGGAGATCGCGCTGGAGGCCGAGCACCGATTCCGCAGGAAGGTCTCCTGGGGGGTCGCGGTGGGCGGCGAGACGGTGATGTTCACCACACTGTCGGTGCCCGTCATGACCAGGCTCAGACAGTCGGAGCGCCGGGTGCTCGACACCCTCGTGGCCGCGGGGGTGGCCCGCAGTCGCAGTGACGCGCTCGCCTGGTGCGTACGTCTGGTGGGCGACCACACCGACACCTGGCTGGCGGATCTGAGGGACGCGCTACGGCATGTCGACCGTGTCCGGGCCGCCGGGCCCGACGTGAATTCCTGAGGCTGGGCAGCGGGAATGGCCGATAAATTGGTCTGAACCTGTCGGCCGATTGGTTTAGACCTTTCTCATTGGCCTATACCAGTGCTGGAAAGGCTTTTTTAGGGCCGTTTTTTCTGGGTAGGGGGCTGCACAGCCCTGCGGCTCCTGCCAGGCTATACACCGCTGGAGGCGCCGGGCCGGAAGCGCCTTGACATCTGATCGCGTGAATTCACTGGTCTACGCCAATTGGATTAAGCGCGGTTCCGTCGTTAATGATGTTTTGGCCCCGTGAAGCGTAAAGGAGCCCGAGCAGTGTCCCTTACCGTAGACGTGAACACCACCAGCCCGACCAGTCATGCGGAACTGGCCGAATGGGTCAGGGAGATCGCCGAGCTGACACAGCCGGACCGGATCGAATGGTGCGACGGCTCCGAGGCCGAATGGACGCGCCTGACGAACCTGCTGGTCGAGCGAGGGACCTTCACACGCCTGGTCAAGCGGCAGAACAGCTTCCACGCCGCCTCCGACCCCAGCGACGTCGCCCGGGTCGAGGACCGGACCTACATCTGCTCAGAGCGCGAGGAGGACGCCGGGCCGACCAACAACTGGATCGCCCCCGCCGAGATGCGCCGCACCTTCGGCGAGATCTTCAAGGGCAGCATGCGCGGCCGGACGATGTACGTCGTGCCGTTCTGCATGGGGCCGCTGGGTGGTGAGATCTCCCAGCTCGGTGTGGAGATCACCGACTCGCCGTACGTGGTCGTGTCGATGCGCATCATGACCCGGATGGGCGAGGACGCGCTGCGGCTCATCGAGGAGCGCGGCGGCTACGTCAAGGCGGTCCACTCGGTCGGCGCCCCGCTCGAACCCGGTCAGGACGACGTGCCGTGGCCGTGCAACGCCACCAAGTACATCAGCCACTTCCCCGAGACCCGCGAGATCTGGTCCTACGGTTCGGGGTACGGCGGCAACGCCCTGCTCGGCAAGAAGTGCTACGCACTGCGAATCGCCAGCACGATGGCCCGGGACGAGGGCTGGCTGGCCGAGCACATGCTCATCCTCAAGCTCACCCCGCCGCAAGGGGAGACGCGCTACGTCGCGGCGGCCTTCCCGAGCGCGTGCGGCAAGACGAACCTCGCCATGCTCCAGCCGACCATCCCGGGCTGGAAGGTCGAGACGATCGGCGACGACATCGCCTGGATGCGCTTCGGCGCCGACGGAAGGCTGCGGGCCATCAACCCCGAGGCGGGCTTCTTCGGCGTCGCTCCCGGCACCGGCGAGTCCACCAACGCCAACGCGATCGAGACGCTCTGGGGCAACAGCATCTTCACGAACGTCGCCCTCACCGACGACGGCGACGTGTGGTGGGAGGGGCTCACCGACCAGCCCCCGGCGCACCTGACCGACTGGAAGGGCCGCGACTGGACGCCGGAGTCCGGCGAGCCGGCCGCGCATCCCAATGCCCGCTTCACGGTCCCGGCCGCGCAGTGCCCGACGATCGCCCGTGAGTGGCAGGATCCCGCGGGCGTGCCGATCTCGGCGATCCTGTTCGGCGGGCGCCGCGCCAGCGCGGTCCCGCTGGTGACGGAGGCGCTGAGCTGGCAGCACGGCGTCTTCATCGGGGCCAACATCGCCTCGGAGAAGACCGCCGCCGCCGAGGGCAAGGTCGGCGAACTGCGCCGCGACCCGTTCGCGATGCTGCCCTTCTGCGGCTACAACATGGGCGACTACTTCGCCCACTGGCTCAAGATCGGTCAGCGTGAGCACGCCGAGTTGCCGCGCGTCTACTACGTGAACTGGTTCCGCAAGAACGACGAGGGCAAGTTCATCTGGCCCGGTTTCGGGGAGAACTCCCGCGTGCTCAAGTGGATCGTCGACCGCCTCAACGGCCAGGCGGAGGCGGTGCGCACCCCCATCGGCCTGCTCCCCGCCGAGCTCGACACCGACGGTCTCGCGGTCTCCGAGGAGGACATGCGGACGCTGCTCAGCGTCGACGAGGAGATCTGGCGGCAGGAGGCGGCGCTCATGCCCGCCTTCTTCCAGACCTTCGGCGACCACCTGCCCCGTGAGCTCTGGGAGGAGTACGAGGCACTCGTCGCCCGCCTGGGCTGACAGCTGCAAAGGGGTCGAAGACGGGGGAAACTTCTGACAGGCTTTGCGCGTCCAATCGAATACCCGGGACGTCACGCCTGCGATCCCTTTCCCCCGAGGAGGCGGACATGGGGTTCCCGCTGTTCGTCATCGCCTTCGCCGCGGCCTTGGCCATCGTCTCCACGGCGTTCACGCTTGGCCGTGAGCACCGCCGGGTCCGCTCGGCGGTGATCCGCCACCACGGCGGGCCACCGACCCCCTACGAGCTCGCCTACCTCTCCGGAGGCCCGCGCCGGGTGGTCAACACCGCGCTCGGCATGCTGGCCAAAGCCGGTGTGATCCGGGTCTCGCGGGGCGGTCAGGTCAGCCTGGTCGCCGGGGCCGTGCCCTCTCCCGACCCGATCGAGCACGCCGTCACGGCGGAGCTCGCCCAGCGTGGCGGCGCCGCCCCGGTGGGCGAGCTCCGCCACGCGGTGGCCGGTGGACAGGCCGTCGACGGCCTGCGCTACCGGCTGCTGGGGCTGGGCCTGCTGGTGCCCGAGAGCGCGCTCGACCACGCGCGGGGACTGTTGAACCGGCTCCTGGTCACCTCGATCGTCGCGCTGGTCCTCGCGGTGGGCATCCTGGTCTCGGGTGTCAGGGGGAGACTCGGCGTCGCGGCGCTGCTGGTGGGAGTGATCGCGGCGCTCTTAGGGTTCTTCGTCTACGCGAGGCACAAGCGGTTGCTGCGCGACGTCCTGAGCCACGCGGGCCACGACGTGCTCGCCTCCGCCCGCCGGACCTACATCCGGGGCGCCCGCCCCGTCGCGCCCGGCCTGGCCTTCGCCGTCGGCATCCCCGTCGCGCTGTACGGGCTGGGGGAGCTCGACGAGCCGGGCCTGGTGGAGGAGCTCCAGCGCCAGAGCGTGAGTGGTTCCGGGAGCGGCTGCGCGGTCGGCGCCTGCGGTGGCGGTGGCGGTGACTTCGGGTCCGGGAGCTGGAGCGACTCGGGTGGCGGGTCGAGTGACGGTGGTGGATCGAGTGACGGTGGCGGGTCCGGTTGCGGTGGTGGGTGTGGCGGGGGCGGTTGCGGTGGGTGAGCGTCCCCCGCTCGCCAACGGGGTGCTCCCGGCGGCGGCCGGGCCGGGTGTGGGCATCGGCTGGCGGCCGGAGATCGACCTGACCGTGGAACGGCTGCCCGGGGTCGACTTCGTCGAGGTCGTCGCCGAGAACATCGACCCGGCCCGGCTCCCCGAGTCGCTGCGGGTGCTCCGCGCCCGGGGAGTGCCGGTGATCCCGCACGGCGTCGGGCTGGGCATCGGCGGTGCCGGGCATCCCGACCCCCGGCGGCTGGCGTGGCTGGCGGACTGCGCGCGTGCGCTGGAGGCGCCGCTGGTCAGCGAGCACCTGGCCTTCGTCAGGGCGGGCGGCATGGAGGCCGGTCACCTGCTGCCGGTGCCGCGTACCAGGGCCGCGCTGGCCGTTGTCGCGGAGAACGTGCGGCGGGCACAGGAGGCGCTTCCCGTCCCGTTGGCCCTGGAGAACGTCGCGGCACTGTTCGGCTGGCCGGAGGACGAGATGACCGAGGCCGCCTTTCTCGGGGAACTGGTGGAGATGACCGGCGTCGGGCTCCTGGTCGACGTGGCGAACCTCTATACGAACCAGGTCAACCTGGGTCTGTCGGCCACCGCCGCGCTGGACGGCCTGCCGCTGGCCGAACTCGCCTACGTCCATGTCGCCGGGGGCCACTCCCGTGGAGGGCTGTGGCACGACACCCACACCGCCCACGTCCCCGAGGAGGTGCTGGACATCCTCTCGGAGCTGTGCGCCAGGGTGGATCCGCCGGGAGTGCTGCTCGAATGGGACGACGACTACCCCAGCGACGGCGCGCTGGAGCGGGAGCTGGGCCGGATCCGCGGCGCGATGTCCGGTGTCTGAGGACGCGGCCAGGGAGGCACTGGCCGGAGCGCAGGCAGCGCTGCTGGCCGCCCTGGTGGCGGGGGAGGAGGCGCCGCCGGGGTTCGACAGGGAGCGGTTGCTGATCCAGGAGTCCAGCCTGATCTCCAAACGGCGCAGAACGGTGGCCCGTCTCCGGCCAGACCTGGCCGCACTGCTCGGTGACGACTTCGCTGCGGAGTTCGACGCGTACGCGCGAGGCCGCCCCAAGCCGCCGGGCGGCTCGCACGCCGACGCCCGTGACTTCGCCGGCCGGCTGCGCGCGACGGGGCGGCTGCCGGAGGAGTCCATCGCCCCTGAGCCCGGCTCCGGGCCCCGCCGATGGTCGCCTTTCGCCAGGCGCCGTTAGAAACTTGCGGCCTTTCCTGTCTCTCCACTGGGTAGTGGACCCCGGGAAGGGAAGTCGTCCCGGAGGTCGGCATGCACATCGCAAAGATCATCATCACCGTGCTCGTCGTGCTCCTTCTGGTCGCCGGGCTGATCGCGCTACGCCTGGCCGTGCACTCCTCGCGCGCCCGCCGGTCGACCGGCGCCGGGGGCCGGAAGGCCGGAGCGACGGCTGCCAAGGGCCCTGTGCGGCGGCGGCGCCGTCGGTTAGGTTGAGCCAGTACATGATCGAGTTCCTGTGCCGGGAGTGACCATGGGGAATTTCGCCGATCACGCGACCTGGCCGCTGCGCCCCGAGGACGAGGGGACGCATCCGGTCGGCGCCGAGCCGCTGTGGAGCGAGTCGGTCTATCTCGACTTCACGACCGAGGACGGCACGCTCGCCGGTTACGTCCGGCTGGGCCTGTATCCCAACTGGAACCGCGCCTGGTACTGGGCGTGCCTGGTCGGCGCCGGCAGGCCCACGGTGCTACTGGTCGATCACCATGTCCCGCTTCCCGGTCCCGACCTCGCGGTGCGGGGCGAGAACTTCCAGGCCACCCACGACGTGACGCTCCCCATGCGGTCCCTGCGGGTGAGCCTCGAAGCAGGGGCGGCCGCCGTCCTCTCCGACCCCGCCCTGGCGTACCGGGACCTGGAGGGCGCCGCCACGACCCCGCTGGCGTTCGACCTGGAGTGGCGGAGTGCCGGCGAGGCCTACCCCTACAGCTTCGTCCCGCGCTATGAGGTCCCCTGCGAGGTCGAGGGGACCATCCGGGTCGGCAGCGAGGAGATCGCCTTCTCCGGTCATGGTGAGCGCGATCACAGCTGGGGAGAGCGTGACTGGTGGGGTCTGTCGTGGTTGTGGAGCTCGGGCCGGCTCGACGACGGCACGTTCTTCCACGGCATGCGGGCGAACGTCGGTTTCGAGATGCCCTGGCCCTGCTTCACGGCTCCGCTGGGAGGGGCACTGGAGCACCGCGAGGGCTTCACCGCGGCGAGCGAGTTCGGGGAGGACGGATTCCCGTCCGGGGCGCGGCTGGAGGTGCCGGGGATGCCGATGACCGTCGTCCCGCTCGCCTTCGCCCCGGTCGCCATGACGTCGCCGGACGGGGAGATCGCCCGCTTCCCGCGGGCCCTGTGCCGGTTCGAGGCCTCCGACGGGCGCCTGGGGTACGGATGGACCGAGTGGCACCAGCCGTCCGGCTGGCGGGGACATGGATGGCGTTGATCACGTTTTGATGGTCTGAGCCGGGGATACCCTCTCTGAGGTGGGGGGAGTGCGTTGTCTTGATGGTTCTTATCTGACCGTTACGCCGGTGGCGTGCCGGGACAGTGTCGGTATGCCGTACGAGATAACGCTCGAACTCCATCGCGACGGCGCGTTGTACGGGACGGTGGGTGAGCGCTGCGGCTGGATTCTCACCCGGCTGGCGCGCGGGGTCGCGGAGGCCCGCGCCGGCCACGAGGCGCGGTGGCCCGATCCCGACGACCGCTTCCCGGGCGACGCGGAACTGTTCGCCTTTCGTTACCGGGCCAGGAACGGCGTCGTCGGCGGGGGTGAACTCCGCTGCCAACTGCGCACCATTCCGATCTGGGTTCCCGGACGGCGAGGATCGGCCGGGGCATGGCGGCTCACCAGGAGAGCGTTCTTGGAGGCATGGGGCGGCGGCGGAGTGGGTATGCGCGCCGTGCTCACTTCGGCTGAGCTGGGGGTTTTCGTGGAGGACATCATCACGGAAGCTGAAGGGTGCCTAGGACCACACAAACCGGGCAAGTCGGCCAGATCCCTGTAGAGGGGGCGGAGGGGTCCGCGGGACGGCGATAATTGCCTGTCAGCGCCCATTCATGGCGGGTGCTGAGGGAGGGGCTCCAATGGGCGTGCGCGATCTCGTCTATCGACTCTACGAGCGCCGGCTCGAAGCGAAGCTGTCCCGTCAGCGGGAGATGTTTCCCCGGCACGTCGGCGTGATCGTTGACGGTAACCGCCGCTGGGCACGCTCGATGGGCATCGACGACGTGAGCCGCGGACATCGCAAGGGCGCGGACAAGATCTCGGAGCTGCTCGGCTGGTGCCGCGAGGCCGGTGTCGAGGTCGTCACCGTGTGGCTGCTCTCCAGCGAGAACATCAACCGTTCCAAGGACGAGCTGGGCTCCCTGATGAAGATCATCGAGGACGTGGTCCAGGAACTCGTGGCCGACGGCTGGCACATCAAGCCCGTGGGTGCGCTGGATCTTTTGCCGGATCACACGGCCCGTGTGCTCAAAGATGCAAAAGAAGCGACATCACATCGTCCCGGTTTGATTGTGAACGTTGCCGTTGGGTATGGAGGAAGGCGTGAGATCGCTGATGCGGTGCGCTCCCTTCTCCAGGAGCACGCGAGCAAGGGCGCGAGTATCGAGGACCTCGTCGAGGTCCTCGATGTGGAGCACATCGCGAAGCATCTCTACACGCGCGGCCAGCCCGACCCGGATCTGGTCATCCGTACTTCGGGAGAGCAGCGGCTCTCCGGCTTCCTGCTCTGGCAGAGCGCCCACTCCGAGTTCTACTTCTGCGAGGCCTACTGGCCTGACTTCCGCAGGGTCGACTTCTTGCGGGCCCTCCGCTCATACGCCGCGCGGCACCGTAGGTACGGTTCCTGAAACAGCACATGAACGGCCCCTTTCGGTCAGTCTTAAGCAGTTGGAAGTAGGGCATTCAGGACGTACCGTAAGAAGTAGGAGAGCACGACTCACCTACGCCGGAGAGGGCCCGCCTTTGCGTCACGATTCGCTGAGGAGAGCCGGTCACCGGTCCCTGCTCGGCATTCTCGTGAGCGGGTCCGAGGCCGGTCCGCATCCCAGCTCATGGCAGGGCGCCGTCCTTGGCGCCCGGGGGAGAACGCGTGGCAAACCCTTCGTCCTCACCCACGTCGCCGGCAGTCAAGCGGCGCACGTACGTCCTGGACACCTCGGTGCTCCTGGCGGATCCAACGGCGATGAGCCGTTTCGCCGAGCATGAGGTGGTCATCCCGATCGTCGTCATCACCGAGTTGGAGGGCAAACGCCATCATCCAGAGCTCGGATACTTCGCGCGCAAGGCGCTGAGGTACCTCGACGACCTGAGGGTGACGCACGGACGGCTGGACGAGCCCATGCCGATCGGCGAGGGCACCATCCGGGTAGAGCTCAACCACAGTGACCCATCCATCCTGCCCGTCGGGTTCCGGCTCGGCGACAACGACACCCGCATCCTGACCGTGGCCCGTACCCTCGCCGCCGAGGGACACGACGTGGTGCTGGTCTCCAAGGACCTGCCGATGCGGGTGAAGGCCGCCTCCATCGGTCTCGCCGCGGACGAGTACCGCGCCGAACTCGTGGTCGAGTCCGGCTGGACAGGCATGGCGGAGCTCCAGGTGACCTCCGATGACGTCGAGACGCTCTTCGAGCACGGCACCGCCGACCTGGAGGAGGCTCGCGACCTGCCCACCCACACCGGCCTGCGACTGCTGTCGAGCAGGGGATCGGCGCTGGGCAGGGTGCTGCCCGACAAGTCGGTGCGGCTGGTGCGCGGCGACCGCGAGGTGTTCGGCCTGCACGGCCGCTCCGCCGAGCAGCGGATCGCGCTCGACCTGCTGATGGACCCCGAGGTCGGCATCGTCTCGATGGGCGGCCGGGCGGGCACCGGAAAGTCCGCGCTGGCCCTCTGCGCGGGCCTGGAGGCGGTACTGGAGCGCCGCCAGCACCGCAAGGTCATCGTCTTCCGTCCGCTGTACGCCGTGGGCGGTCAGGAACTGGGCTACCTGCCGGGTTCCGAGAACGAGAAGATGGGCCCGTGGGGCCAGGCCGTCTACGACACCCTGGGCGCGGTCACCACGCCCGAGGTGATCGAGGAGGTGATGGACCGGGGCATGCTGGAGGTGCTCCCGCTCACCCACATCCGCGGTCGTTCCCTGCACGACGCCTTCGTCATCGTGGACGAGGCGCAGTCGCTGGAGCGCGGGGTGCTGCTCACCGTGCTGAGCCGGATCGGCGCCAACTCCCGGGTCGTCCTCACCCATGACATCGCCCAGCGCGACAACCTGCGGGTGGGCCGGCACGACGGCGTCGTGGCGGTGGTGGAGAAGCTCAAGGGGCACCCGCTGTTCGCGCACGTCACACTGACCCGCTCGGAGCGCTCGCCGATCGCGGCGCTGGTCACCGAGATGCTGGAGGACATCACGATGTGACGGGTGTCCTGGACCTCCAGGCATGATCGTGCGAAGCGCGGTCGCGGGTGTCGTGAGGCACCCGCGACCGCGCTTCGCGCGTCGTTCGCGGGTCGGCGGGCGCCGGTCGTGGACCACGGACACCGGGCGTCAAGGAGCGCTCACGGCGGCAGTCGCACGCCGGGGGCCGCGAGCTTGCGGAACTCGAAGCAGGTGTGCTCGCCCATCGACTCCGGGACCCCGGGGAAGAGCCGGGTGATCTCGACGCTCCAGATGCTCTCCTGCTTGTTCTGCCGGATGGTGCAGGTGATCTGGGCGAGGCCCTCCTTGGAGAGCTTGCCCTCGCCCGTGATGATCACATTCAGCCGGTAGCCCAGGCTGTCGTCCGGATCGTTGCGCTGGTCGGTGTTGTCGGAGTACCGGGTGGTCTTGGTGTCGTAGTGGCTGAAGTTGTTGAGCGCGCTGGTCAGCCCCCGTTTCGGCGGCTGCTTGCCCGCCCGGAAGAGGGTGTCGATGATGTTCTTGGCCGAGTCGGAGACCACCGGGATCCTGGCCGGTTCCAGCCGTCCGTCACGGAGCAGATAGACGGTCACCCAGGTCGGGCTGTAGCTGATCACCGGCGGGCGGCCGTAGTCCTGGACCTCGGTGGGAGAGATGCCGCATCCGCACAGGACCGCGAGGGCGACGAGCAGGCAGGTGAGGCGTCTCATGCCGGGGGCAGCCAGACCGTGAAGAGGGTTCCCGGCCGCTGCGCGCGGACCGAGATCGTGCCGCCGTGCAACTGGGCGTTGGCCCGCGCGATGGACAGGCCGAGTCCGCTGCCGTCGCCCCGGGCGCCCGCCTTGTAGAAGCGGTTGAACACAAACGGCAGATCCTTGGCGGGGATGCCCTTGCCGTGGTCGCGCACCTTCACCTCCAGACCGTTCGGGGTGCTGCGGGCGGTCACCATCACGGGGGGCTCACCGTGGCGTAGGGCGTTGCCCACCAGGTTGGCCACGATGACGTCGAATCGCCTGGGGTCGACGGAGAAGACCAGTCCCTGGGGCACGTTCACCCGTACCTGGTCCGACCAGCCGCGCATCTCCAGGCAGTCCCAGATCACGTCGATGATGTTCACCGTGTCCACGTTCAGCGTCGCGGTGCCCGAGTCGAACCGGCTCGCCTCGATGAGCTGCTCCACCAGGGTCCGCAGCCGCGCGATCTCCCGCAGCACCAGCTGCACGGCGGCCGCGGGCTCGGGTGGCAGCCGCTCGGCCTCCTCGGAGAGCATGTCGGTGACCGCGGTCATCGCGGTCAGCGGGGTCCTGAGCTCGTGGGAGACATCGGCGACGAAGCGGCGGGACATCGCCTCCAGCGAGCGGAGCTCGGAGACGCTCCGCTCCAGGGCGGCGGCGGTGTCGTTGAACGTGGCGGTGAGTTCGGCGAGCTCGTCCTGACCCTGCACGGGCAGGCGGGTGTCCAGGTGGCCGGCGCCGAGCGCGCGGGCCGCGGAGCCGAGCCTCCTGACCGGCAGCAGGAGCTGCCGAGCCGACAGCAGTCCCAGGGCCAGCGCGATGATCAGCATGGCGACGCTGGCGACGGCCAGCGGCTGCCGCAGGCCATTGAGAAGGCGCTCCTCCTCGATGAGGGGGGCGAACACGTAGACGGTCATCCCGGTGGGCTGGGCGGTGTGGATGGGCTCGATCCGCCAGACGGGGGTGCCGATGAGCAGCCACATGTCGCCGTTGACGACCTGCCGCTTGGCGACCATCCGCTGGGTGGCCCTGGCGGCGAGGTCGCCGGGGACGTCCCTGATGCCGAATTCGCCGTCGGGGTAGAGGTAGTCCTCGTAGCGGACCACCACCCTGCCGCCCTGTGGGCGCAGGCTCTTCTGCAGCGCGCTGATCTCGTCGTCGGTCGGCGGGCTGTCCCCGGGCCAGAGTGCGCCGATGGGCACCCTGATGCCCTCCAGGATGTCGCGTACTTCGCTCACGGCCACCTGCTCGGCGCGTCCGATCATGCGGATCTTGACGAACTCGTAGCCGATCCCGGCGACCAGCGAGGAGGCGGTGACGGCGATCAGGGTGAAGGTGATCACCAGACGGCCGCGCAGGCCGGTGTGGGTACGTTTCACGGTGGGCTGAACCGGTAGCCGAATCCCCGTACCGTATGGATGAACTCGGGCTCGGCGGGAACCGCCTCTATCTTGGCGCGGACCCGCTGGACACAGGCGTCGACCAGCCGGGAGTCCGCGACGTGCGTGTGGTCCCAGACGGCCCGCAGCAGGTATCTGCGGTTGAGCACCTGGCCGGGATGGCGGACGAGTTCGAGCAGGAGCCGCAGTTCGGTGGGGGTGAGGTGGACCTCACGGCCGCTCAGCGACACCTTGAGCGCGCCCCTGTCGATGACCAGGTCGCCGAAGGTGATGCGGTCGGAGGCGACCGACTCCATCCGGCGCAGAACGGCGCGGATGCGGGCGTCCAGCACGCGCGGCTCGACCGGCTTGACCACGTAGTCGTCGGCCCCGGCCTCCAGCCCCACGACCACGTCGAGGTCGTCGCCCCTGGCGGTGAGCAGGATCACCGGCAGCTGGTCCAGCCTGCGGATGCGGCGGCACACCTCGACGCCGTCGATGCCGGGCAGCATGACGTCCAGGATGGCGATCTCGGGGCGGCGGGACCTGATGTGCTCAAGCGCCTCCTCACCGCTGGCGTATGCGGTGACGGAGTGGCCCTGCCGGGTGAGCGCCAGTTCCAGCCCGGTCCTGACCGAGGGGTCGTCTTCGACGAGGAGGATGCCTGCCACCGGGTAATCATTCTCCCAAGGCTTGGATGGATCTGCCAGGTCACGAACCCCGACATAGGGCAAACAGTACCCGAATAAGGCAGTCAAGCCGTGATTCGGACGCTCCTGTGATCACATAGAGAGGCGAAGCAGCACCGTAGGGTAAAATGTGAGCAAAATCACTCCCATCTTTTCCTGGCCGGGAAAGCGCTCGTGGCCTGGTGATTAGCTTAGGAGAAGCCCGGTGGATCTCGTATGGCGCCGACCAACTCCTCCGTTCTGGTTGCGGACCACCCCCCTCCGCACGGCAAGCTCATAGGTCGTGAGTCCAGGATCACAGCAACTGAAGGACCGCTCGGCGGCGCCCCGTGCCCGTCGCTCGAACCGCAGAACGGCCAAGACGAAGACGCCGGGCCGTCTGACTCCCAAACGCGTCCTGATCCTGGGCACCGCGGTCGTGATCGTGGTGGGCGGCGGAGCCTTCACCGCCTACACCGCGATCCAGAACGCCTCGGCCCCGCCCACGCAGCCGCTCACCCTGGATGAGATGGCGCAGATGCTCGGCTCCGACCCGTTCGGCTCCGACCTGGAGTCCGACATGCTGAAGGCCCAGGCGGCCCAGGCGCTCAAGGCCGACAAGATCGCCGCCGAGCGGGACAACCGTGAGGTGCTCAGCCCGGTCAAGATCGTTGACGAGGCGCCGGGCGGTGGCGGGTTCAACCCGCAGCGGCTCCCCCCGGGCACCGCCAACCCGACCGGCAACAGGGCGCTGGGCAAGCAGATGCTGGAGTCCCGGGGCTGGGCCGACCAGTGGGGCTGCCTGGAGAAGCTCTGGATGAAGGAGAGCGGCTGGAACGAGCGCGCCATGAACACCTCCAGCGGCGCCTACGGCATCCCCCAGTCCCTCCCCGGCCACAAGATGGCCAGCTCGGGAAGCGACTGGCAGACCAACCCGGCCACCCAGATCGAGTGGGGGCTCAGCTACATCAAGGGCCGCTACGGCACGCCCTGCGGGGCCTGGGCCCATTCCCAGGCCAAAGGCTGGTACTGAGAGACCAGGACTCGGCAAGTCTGACCGCCTCCCGGCCCCGGGCATCGCACCCTTGGCCGCATGGATGTGAAGGTCAGCGTGGTAGTGCCGGTGCACAACCCCGGTGATGGCGCCGACGCCTGTATCCGGTCGGTGCTGGAACAGTCGATGGCCTCCGACGACTACGAGGTGATCTTCGCCGACGACGGCTCCGATGACGGGATCCAGCAGCGCCTCGACGCCGTGGCCGCGGTGCGGTCGAACGTCAAGGTGCTCCACCTTGAGCGGACCGGATCGCCGATGCGCGGCCGCAACGTCGCCCTCATGGTGGCCAGAGGCGAGTACGTCTACATGCTCGGCCAGACCGACCGTCTGGAACGGACGGCCCTGGAGCTGATGTACTGGCGTGCCGTGGAGACCGAGGCCGACATCCTCATCGGGCGGCTGGTCGACGACCGGAAACCGCCCTCCCCGGTCTTCGACGTCAACCGTGAGCGTGCCGACGTGGTCAAGGACCGGTTGCTCACGCTGCTCACCCCGCACAAGCTCTTCCGCAGGGCCTTTCTCGACGACGAGGCGCTGAACTTCTCCGACCCCGGCGGGCGCCTGGCCGAGCAGGCCTTCGTCGTCCGCGCCTACCTGCGGGCCAAGATCATCGTGGTCATGGCCGACCAGGTCTGCTGTCACGTCGCCGAGCGGCCCGAGCCGCTCCAGGACCCGTACGTCTGGGCCGCCGAGCTGCGCGAGCTGCTCGACATCATCGACGACGAGGTCCCCGAGGGCCCCAGGCGCGACCGGATGTACGCCCAGTGGTTCCGCACCGCGGTGCTGCGACGGCTCGGCGGAGGCACGTTCGCCACCTCCTCCCTGGGCAGGGCGGCCACCTTCACGACCCTGCGCGAGCTGGTGGTCCAGCGCTTTCCGCCGCGCCTCGACCTGCTGCTACCGGTGCAGTTGCGGGCCCGCGCCGCGCTGCTGCGGGCGGGCAGGCTCGACCAGCTCGTCATGCTGGCCGGAGCCAGCCAGGGCATCCACCTCCAGGCCGACCTGACGGACGTCGTCTGGGACGACGGTGTGCTCACCATGGGGCTGACCGTGGAGATCATGCAGTCCGACGGCACCCCGATGCGCTTCATCCCCTACGGAGAGGACGGCCTGCTCTGGGAGCCTCCGGTGCCCCTGGACGGGCTCCGCCTCCCCCCCGAGATGGCCGACGTCAGCCAGGCCGCGGCCAGGGCACGGTTCGAGGTCTACATCAGGCACGAGGAGACCGGGGTCGTCTACTTCCTGCCGGTGGAGTGCTCGATGATCCGCTGCCGTCACCGCAACGGGGTCAGGCTCCAGGTCACCGGCACAGCCCGGCTGGACGTCGACTCGGCGGCCGTGGACGGTCCGCTGCCGCCGGGGCTCTGGGAGATCCACGTGCGCATGTACGGGGGGGCTCAGCAGGCCCGTACCCGGGTGACCGGATCCCCGCTGAACTGCACCGGGGTGGTCGCCGACTACTCCAAGCGGCTGGTCGTCCCCTGGTGGTCGGACCGGGGAGAGCTGGGGATCTGCGTGGAGCCCCGCTCGTTCTCCGAGTCGATCGTCCTGGTCTCGCCGGGTACGACGGTCATCAGGCAGCGCAAGCACGTCTTCGTGGTCGTGCCCGTGCCGTACGTGCCGCCGAGCGGGGGGCCGCCCGTGGAGCTGGTGCTCCGCCAGACCACCGGCAGGGAACGCGAGGTCGCCGCGCCCGCCCTGGTCGAGCCGGGCGTCCCCGGGCAGCTCGCCGGGCGGCTGATCGCCAAGATCCCGACCCGGCTGGCGTACCGGGAAGGCTTCCTCGCGCCGGGCGTCTGGGCGCCCTTCCTGCGGGTGGACGGCAAGGAGACCGGGCTCCGCTTCAAGATGGAGATGAACCGCGGTGGGCGGGTGGAGATCCTCAAGTCCGCCGCGGCCCGGCCTCCCGAGCCCTGGTACCCACTGCTGAAACGCCTCGCGCTGCGGATACCGGGGGTCAGGAACGCGGTCCGGGTCACCAAGACCGTGCAGCGCCGCTACATGCTCAGCTGAGCCGGTCACCCGTACCGCACGGCCATGTCAGGTGCCGAGACGGCACTCGTTGGGCAGGTCACCGCCGGAGGGCCTCGGCAGGGTCGCGCTCGGCGGCGGGTTCTGCCCGCGCTCCACCCAGTCCTCCATGGCCTCGAACGCGCTGCGGAAGCACGGCAGCAGCGGGCGAAGCCTGTCGGGGTAGGCGGCGTAGAGGCTGTCCACCACCTGGTGCTCGGCCCCCGGCACCAGAACCCGGTCCAGCCGGGCGCAGTGCGCGGGAGCAGTCCCCGCGCTCGCCGCGGGGCCGCCCGCCAGGAGAGCGGCGAAGACGGCGGCAGCCGAGCCCTCCGGCCCAGCCGCGACGCGATGGTGTTGCCATGGACACGATCAGCTCCGCTTCAGGTGGTCGTTCAAGGCGGTGCGGAACTCCTCCGGGCGCTCGATGTGCGGGCTGTGACCGGAGTCCAGGACGATCTCGGTGTACGGGCCGTACCGTTCCAGGGCGGCGCGGGTCTGGGCGATCATCGGCTGCGCCGGGGTGCCGGGGGAGCCTGGGACGACCCCCAGCGCGCCCAGGTGGGCCAGGTCGAACAGCGAGGTGTCGGAGACGATCACGTCGGCCTCGCCCCTGATCCACAGGATCGGCGGCTTCGGGTCGATCGTGTGCAGGTCGTCGAGCCGGAAGTTCGGCGGTGAGAAGGAGTTGAGCACGCCCCGCGTGCCGGGACGCACCCCCGGCCACTCCTCCGACGCCACCACGTCGCCCGGGTAGTGGTCATCGCCGACCCGCGTGGAGAGCATCGACGCGACCAGGGCGTCTTCGTCCTTGATCACGGTGCCGGGCTTCACGTACGTGGTCCGCATCACGTTCCTCGGTGATGCCGGGGAGTCGTCGGAGGTGTCCCCCGCCGCGAGCAGCCTCACGAAGTCCGGGTTCGCCGACCCGCCGCCGGCGCCCGTGCCGTCGGGGTGGTTCAGCACCCCGTCGGGGCCGTGCGTGCCGCCGAAGCCGTACGGGGAGACCGGGTTGACCAGCGTCACGCTCCGCACGCCGGCCGGCCGGTCCCGCAGCGCCTGCATCACCACCCCGCCGCCCATGCTCCAGCCGACCAGGTGCACGTCGTCCAGCCCGAGGGCGTCGACGAGGGCGAGCACGTCGTCTGAGTAGTCCCGCAGGCCACGGGTGGCGTCGACCGGGGCCGGCTCGGTGTCGCCGAAGCCACGCAGGTCGACGGCGAGCGGCCGGTGGCCCGCCTCCGCCAGGGCGAGCAGCGTGTCCCGCCAGAAGGCGGAACTCGACACGTTCCCGTGCACGAACAGCACCGTCTCGCCACCCGCCGTCCCATCGGCGGCGGACAGTACGTTCTGGGTGATGCGGGCGGTGGGTACCCGCCGGTTCTCGATGCGCATCGGATGCCTCTCCATCATGCTCGGTGGGTGGTCGGGGCCTCGTCGCGGGTGCCGAGGGTGACGAGGTCACGTCCCCGGGTCTCACGTGAGACGTACACGGTGATCAGGGTGAGTACGGCGGCGCCGACCACGTACAGCATGGCCGGCAGCGACGACCCGTAGGCGCTCAGCGGGGCCAGGCCGCGCAGGGTGCCGGTCAGCGGCTCCGACCCGGGGAAGAAGAGCTTCGGGAAGACCAGGGCGGCGGCGGAACCGTAAAGGAAGAAGTCGTACCACTCGATCGTGGTGCCGATGAGGCTGCCGCCGACGATCTTTCCGATGGGTGTTCGGGTTTTCTCTGCCATCTCACTCACCAGGGGGAGTCGCTGTTGGGGGGATTCCGGCTACCGTACGTAGTGACCGGCGTCACTCCTATGGGGGTGACAGCCATAGCCGACAGGCGTCCTATGTGGGTGTTCGGAGCCGCCGCGCGGTACGCCCGAGGTGGGCCACGACGCCATGCGGGCGGGGCCCGATGCGGCCGTGGCCGACCATCGGGCCGGGGCCGGGCGGGGTGTGATCGGGTGGCCGGCTTCGGCCGCCGAGGTGGGGACGGCCACGCGGCCGCGGGATCAGCTGCGGGGTCAGCCGCTGAGGCGGTGCAGGCGGAGGGCAAGTTGGATCTCCAGGGCTCGGTCGGGGGCCTGCCAGTCGTCGCCGAGGAGCTGGCCGATCCGATCCAGGCGCTGGGTGACCGTGTTGACGTGGATGTGCAGGGCCTCGCTCGTACGCGACAGCGAGCCGCCCACGCCGAAGTACGCGGCGAGCGTCCGCACCAGCGTGGTGCCCTTGCGGGCGTCGTAGTCGACCACCGGGCCGAGCGTCGAGGTGAGGAACGCCCCGATGTCGCGTCCCTCACCGACCAGCAGTCCGACGAAGCCGAGCTCCCTGGCGTCGGCGCCGTCTCCGGCACGCCCCAGAGCCACCAGGGCGTCGGCGCAGCGCTGGGCCTCCCGGTGCCCCGCGGCCACCTCGGCGGCGCCGCGTACGGGTCCTCCGGCGCCCGCCGTGGCCGGGTGGCCCAGCGAGGCGCTCAGTTCGGTCGCCACCCGCTTCGCCAGCAGGCCGGGCCGGTCCCCCGGCAACAGCAGGACCACCTCGTCACCGCGCTGGGCGGCCAGGCCTTGGTGCAGGGCCGCCTGGGAGGACGCCCAGAACGCGGCCCGCTCCCGCCCGCCGCCGTGGCGGACCACGACCACCACGTGGTCGGCGTCCAGGTTCACCCCCACCCGCCGGGCGCGGTCGGCCAGGCCGTCGAGGGCGGGCCGTGAGATCAGGTCGTCGAGCAGCTCACCCCTGACCCGGCCCTCCGCCTCGGCCACCGTACGCCGGAACAACAGCAGCAGCGCGGTGACCAGCGCGGCCCGTTCCAGGATGCGGTGATCGGCGTCCGACATCCGCACGCCGTTGCGCAACACCAGCGTGCACAGCGGTTCCGTGCTCACCTCCACCGACGCGACCAGCAGGTTCCCCCGCCACACGGTGCGCCCGAGCGTCCTCGACGACCGCGCGGCGTCCGCGATCACGTCCGCCGCCTTCCGCGGCGGCTGCCCGGCGCTCTCCTTGCGCCCGGCGCCGGACCTCCGCGCCGACCTCTGTGCGGATCTCAGCGCCGACCTCTGCTCGGATTCCGCCCGGTCGAGCGTTTCCTCGTCCAGCGTGCCCTCCAGCACGCTCGCGTCCCCGGCGATCGGACGACCGGCGTCGTCGAGCACCGTCAGCGAGCCACCGAGGACCTCCGTCACCACCGCGGCCACGTCTTCGACCCCGCCGCCGCGCAGCACCAGACCGGCCATCCGGTCGTGCGCGAGAGCGGCGCGTTCCACCGCCTGGCTGTGCGCGTTCACCTGCCGGCTGGCCTCGCTGAGCTCCTCCAGCGCGTTCCTGGTCTCCTGCAGCAGCCGGGCGTTGTCGATCGCCACCGCCGCGTGCGCGGCCAGCGAGCCCAGCAGCACGACCTCGTCCTGGGTAAAGGGCCGCACGCTCCGGTTGGCCGCGAACAGCACCCCGATCACCCGCGTGCCCAGCTTGAGCGGCACGCCGAGGATGGCGACCAGCCCCTCCTCAAGCACCGCGTCGTCGATGTCGCTCTTGTGCCGGAAGCGCGCGTCGGCGAAGTAGTCGGCGGTCGAGTACGGGGTGGCGGTCTGGGCCACCAGCCCGCCGAGACCCGCGCCCATGGGCAGCCTTAGCGCCCGGAACTTCGCCGAGACCGATCCGTCGGTCACCCGCATCCAGGTGTCGCCCCGCTCGGGGTCGTGCAGCGTCATGTAGGCCGCATCGGTGCCGAGCAGCTGCCTGGCCCGGTGCACGATGGCCTCCAGGACGGCGTCCAGATCCCGTAGTCCCGCGAGGTCGCCGGCCGTGTCGAACAGCGCGGACAGTTCCGCCTCACGCTTCGCCCTGCGCCGCAGCAACGCCCGTACCTTCAACGCGGTGAGCTTGGCCTCCTCCAGCTCGGCCAGTGCCTCCGCGCCGATCCCGGCGCTCCTCGCGGCGAGAACGGGTCCTTCGAACTCGACCGCCGACGCCTCCCGGGCCAGCAGCTCAAGGAAGACAGTGTTGTTGGCGACGCGTGTTGTTGGCGACGCTGCGCGTCGCGGTTCGGACGCTCTTGTCCGGCTCCTTCCCTCGTCGTTCATCCGCTTCGCTCCTTTACTCCTCAGTCCAGTCGCCGGCGCGTCCTCGCGGGTAGTCCCTTGAGATGGGGCGTTTGGCCCGTCCCTGTGTTGTGTCCTTACGTGTTGTTGGCGACGCTGGCGCGTCGCGGTCCGGCCGCTGGGATCCGGCTCCTTCACTCTTCAGCACAGTCGCCGGCGCGGTCTCGTGGGGGGTCAGCGGGCGGTCCAGCCGCCGTCCAGGGGGAGGGAGGCGCCGGTTATGGAGGAGGCATGCGGGCCGCAGAGGTAGGCGACGAGTTCGGCGACCTCCGCGGGTTCGATGAGCCGTTTGACGGCGGCGGGGGCGAGCATGATCTGCTCGACCACCTCGTCCCTGCCGATGCCGTGGGTTCCGGCCTGGGCGCCGATCTGGTTCTCCACCAGGGGAGTGCGGACATAGGCGGGGCTGACGCAGTTGGAGGTGACGCCGTGCGGGGCGCCCTCCAGGGCGATCACCTTGGACAGCCCTTCGAGAGCGTGTTTGGCGGTGACGTACGCGGACTTGTAGGGCGAGGCGCGGAGCCCGTGGACCGAGGAGATGTTGACGATCCGGCCCCAGCCGCGCTCGTACATTCCCGGCAGCGTCTCCCTGACCAGCAGGAAGGGGGCCTCCACCATCACTTTGAGTATTCTGGCGAACACCTCGGGGGGGAACTTCTCGATCGGGGCGACGTGCTGGAATCCCGCGTTGTTCACCAGGATGTCCGTGCCGGGCGGGATCGCCCGGGTGAAGTCCGGTGCCGACAGGTCCGCGACGACGGGTGTTCCCGAGATCTCCGCGGCGACCTTGGTCGCGGCCTCGGCGTCGATGTCGACCACCAGTACGTGTGCTCCGGCCTCGGCCAGCCGGTGCGCGCAGGCGCGCCCGATCCCGCTGCCCGCGCCGGTCACCACGGCTCGTCGACCCGCTAGGTCCATCATGCTGCCGAATCTAGGCAATGACCTGAATCCCAGCCCATGTAGCCCACCCCCACACTCCATTCCCGGTATATGTGGCCTGGCTCCGCCTTCCCGCCCGGCCCGGGGGATGCCGATGGGGGCCAGAGTACGAGCCTCCCGGGCCGGCCACCGCCGGAGGGAAGGCGGCGTCTCAGATGGTGACCGGATACATGAGCGTCAGCTCGTCGCCGGGGAGACCGCGGATGCCCCAGTTGACCTTGGGCGACTCCAGGATCACGATCTCCAGGTCCTCGGCGGGGAGATCGAGTTCCTCCCCGGTCCTGGCGAACAGGGCGCGGATCAGCGCGCGCTTGGCCTCGTCCGACCGGCCGCCGAAACAGACGATCTCCACGATGAGGTACCGCTCGCTCCGCTGCGGGCAGATCAGGTCCTCGGCGTCCAGCAGCAGGAACCGGTGGAACCGCTTGTCCTCGGGGAGTCGCCAGACGTCCACCAGACAGCCGTGGACGGCGTCGGAGATCTCCTGACGCCGGCCGGACCACACGTCCCGCCGACCATAGAACTTGATCTGGGTCATGTTTCGCAGTCTCGCAGGCGGCCGCCCCACGGCATCGGTCGGGTCGCCGTTCTGGGCCCCGTCACCGCGGATCTCGCCGTGGCGAGGATCGGCCAGGTGGTGCCGCACGAGGTGGGAAAGCGGCGGCGTGCCGCGATGGCCGACGACACGGCGGGGCGCCGCCCGGACGACCGTGACAGGCGGCAGCTATGACGGAGGCCGGGTCATGGACAGTACGTCGAGCAGGTCGTCGAGCCGTTCCTCGGTGAGGGTGCCGTTGGCCACATGGCCGCGCTCGATGACGACCTCGCGGATGGTCTTGCGCTCGGCCAGGGCCTGCTTCGCTATCTTGGCGGCCTCCTCGTACCCGACGTAGGGGTTGAGCGGGGTGACGATCGACGGCGAGGACTCCGCGTACTCGCGCAGGCGGTCGACGTTGGCGGTCACGCCGTGCACGCAACGGTCGGCCAGTAGCCGGGAGGCGTTGGCGATCAGCCGGATGGACTCCAGGATGTTGCGCGCGATGACCGGGAGCATCACGTTGAGCTCGAACGTGCCCGAGGCACCGGAGAAGGCGATGGCCGCGTCGTTCCCGATGACCTGGGCGACGACCATGGTCACCGCCTCGGGGACGACCGGGTTGACCTTGCCCGGCATGATCGACGAGCCGGGCTGGAGGTCGGGCAGGTTGATCTCGCCCAGCCCCGCCCGGGGGCCGGAACCCATCCAGCGGAGATCGTTGGCGATCTTGTTGAGCGAGATCGCGACCGTACGGAGCTGGCCGGAGAGCTCCACGATGGCGTCCCGGGCCCCCTGGGCCTCGAAGTGGTCGGGAGCCTCGGAGAACGGCAGCCCGGTGGCCTCGCGCAGCTTCTCGATGACCTTGGCCGCGAAGCCGGGAGGGGTGTTGACACCGGTGCCGACCGCCGTACCGCCCAGGGGCAGCTGGGCGAGGTGCGGGAGCGCGCCGCGCACCCGCCCGATGGCGTTGTCGATCTGCGTGGCGTACCCGCCGAACTCCTGGCCCAGCGTGACCGGGGTGGCGTCCATCAGGTGCGTGCGCCCCGCCTTCACCACGCCGTCGAACTCCAGCGACTTGTCCCGCAGCGCGGTGGCCAGGTGCCGTAGGGCGGGGATCAGGTGGTATGACACCTCGGTCAGGGCGGCGACGTGGATGGAGGTGGGAAACACGTCGTTGGACGACTGTGAGGCGTTCACGTGGTCGTTGGGGTGGACGGGGCGGCCCAGCCGCTCCTCGGCGAGGGTGGCGATCACCTCGTTGGCGTTCATGTTGGAGGAGGTGCCGGAGCCGGTCTGGAAGACGTCGACGGGGAACTCACCGTCCCACTCGTTCTCCGCGACGTCGGTGGCGGCCTCGGCGATCGCCTGCGCCATCTCCTTGTCGAGCACCCCCAGTTCGGCGTTGACCTCGGCGGAGAGGGCCTTGATCAGGCCGAGTGCGGAGATGTGTGGAATCTCCAGCCCGCGCCCGGAGACGGGGAAGTTCTCCACTGCCCGCTGGGTCTGCGCCCGCCACTTCGCGCCCGCAGGCACCCGCACCTCGCCCATCGAGTCATGCTCGATCCGATACTCGCTCATACGTCCAGTCTGCGTCCCAGGGAGGGAATCAAACCGGCAGGTGCGGGTCCTTACCGGGGGAGTACTCAGGAGAGGGCGGCGACCACCAGAATCATGATCACTACCAGCGCGATCGCGGCCACGCCCATGAGGGCGAGGATGCCGATCGGGGGTTTTTTCGAGGGGGTCTGCCGCTCCCCAGGAGCACCGGGGGCACCGGGGACGTGCCGACCGTTCTGACCCGCGATCGCGAACAGGTCGGTGCCCAGGCCGGGAGAGCGGCCGAAGGCGCCGTCGGAGGACTCAGGCCCCGGCGGGCGCCAGGGCTGCGAGGACATCGGGACTCCCGGGCCGGCGGGACGGTCGCCGGGGAGTGGGCCGTGCGGCGGGAGGGCGGCGGGGGTTTCCGGGCGTCCGGGGACGGGCGCCCCGAACTCCGGATCGACCGGGGGGAAGCCGTGCGGCGGGGTGGCGGAGAGGTCAGGCTTTCCGCTGTCGGGGAATCCGTGCTCGTTTCCCTGCTGCCCGAAGGCGCCCGGGCCGCGACCGGCGGTCGCGGGTCCCCGGGCGACCGGAGTCCCGAGACCGGGAGGGCCCTGCCGCCCCGGGGGCTGGCTGTCCGGGTAGGGCGAGGCAGTCGGACGGCCGGGGGCCGCGGTGGAGGGAGGTTCCGCGACGGGCGCCGTTCCGCCGGGGATGCGCAGGCCGCCCTTGGGGCGGATGACCACCATGGTGCGGTCGGCGTCGAAGCCGTCGGCGTCGTCCTCCTCCGCGTCCGGTGCGAGGGGCGTCTCCGGGGCGGAAGGGGGCGGTGCGGGGGCGGGGACGGCGGGGATGGAGTCCGCGAGGTGTGAGGGGGTGTCCGCCACGGCCCGGAGCATCGCGCCCGCCTGAGCGGCCGTCAGCCGCGCCGTGTGGTCCTTCTCCAGCAGCTGTTCGAGCACCGGGCGCAGTGGCCCCGCCTGGGTGGGCGGGTCGACCTGCTCGCTCATCAGCGCGGCCAGGGTCTCCGCCACCGAGGCCCGCTCGTAGGCCGGGCGGCCCTCGACCGCGAAGTACAGCGTGGCGCCGAGGGACCACAGGTCCGACTCGGGGCCGTTGTGCTCGCCGCGGGCCCGCTCGGGCGCGGTGTATCCGGGAGAGCCGATCACCATGCCGGTCTTGGTGAGGCTCGTGTCGCCCTCGGCCTTGGCGATGCCGAAGTCGGTGAGGACCACCCGGCCGTTCTCGGTGATCAGCACATTGCCGGGCTTGACGTCGCGGTGCAGCACCCCCTGGGCGTGGGCCGCGCGGAGCGCCCCCAGCAGGTCGGCCCCGATCTCGGCGACCAGGCGGGGCGGGAGTGGCCCCTCCTCCTCGATCACCTGCTCCAGGGAGCGTGCCTGCACGAGCTCCATGATGATCCAGGGGCTGCCGTCCTCGACGATGGCGTCGTGGACGGTGGCCACCGAGGGATGACTGATGCGGGCGGCCGTGCGGCCCTCGCGGATCATCCGCTCCCGAAGTTCGGCGCGTTGCGCCTCGCTGAGGCCGGGTTCCTGACGGATCTCCTTGATCGCGACTTCACGGCCGAGGGAACGGTCACGGGCTTTCCAAACTGTGCCCATCGTGCCCCGGCCGAGCGGCGCGATCAGCTCGTAACGGTCCGCGAGCACACGCATCTGCTGTTCCGGCATGAGAAGAAGATAGCCATTCCACCTTGAGAAGCGCTTTACCCGCGCTTACGGAGTTCCCTCGGCCAGAGAAGACGCGGGAGCATCAACCTTATAAGGGGTGTCATAAAACGGACAAATGGGCGATAGGTCGGCGAAACCTCCGTCGGCTTTCTGTGCACCCCTTCGCCCGGACGCCGATGTGCGCGAGGCTGGGACACCGGTGCAGACATCGGTCCGGACGGTGGCGGGGCCGACATGGGGGACGAGAGCCGCGGCGCCGAGGTCGGCGTCGGCACCGAGCCGAACCGGTGCAGCCCGCGGTGCTGGGAACGACGGCTGAACGGCGGAACCAGGGTCCCGCCGGACCCGCCCACGGGTGGCCTGCCGTCGGGGCGCCTGGCGGGCCTGATGTCGGATCTGACATCGGGCCGTGCGGGCCGGGCCGGAGGCATGGTGAAGGAATCCTCGACCAGCCCGCCGGCCGCCACCCGGGCGAGCATCAGCGAGGCCCGTCCCGTGTCGAGCCGGGAGTTCGGGTCGATCGTGAGGAGACCCCGCAGCACCGGCGTCAGCGGGCCCGCCCGCTCCATGGGGATCGGCTCGCCACTGGTCAGTGCGGCGAGCGCGGCGGCGGCCGTACGGCGGCCGTGCAGGCCCCGGCCCTCGACGGCGGTGTAGAGGGTCGCGCCGAGTGACCACAGGTCGCCGGACGGGCTGGCCTTGGAGCCCAGCACGCGCTCGGGGGCGATGTATCCGGCCGAGCCCAGCACGATGCCCGCCTGGGTGATCGACACGTCACCTTCCAGTGCGGCCAGGCCGAAGTCGGTGAGCACCGCCCGGTCGTCGGTCACCAGGACGTTGCTGGGCTTCACGTCGCGGTGGAGGATCCCCTTGGCGTGCACGGCGCGCAGCGCCCCCAGGACCTGACGGCCGATCTCCGCCACCTGGCGTGGCGGCAGCGGGCCGTGGTCCTGCAGGAGCTGCTCCAGCGATCTGGCACGGAGCAGCTCCATCACGATCCAGGGGCGCTCGTCCTCGGTGACGACGTCGAAGACCGTGATGACCGAGGGGTGGGCGACCATCGCGGTCGCCCGACCCTCACGTTCGGTCCTGGCGCACAGCTCGGCGCGGAGATCCTCGTCGAGGACCAGGGGGAGGCGGACCTCCTTGACGGCCACCTCGCGGTTGAGCAACTCGTCGTGTGCGCGCCAGACAGTGCCCATGCCACCGCGCCCAACCGGTTCTGACAGCCGGTAGCGCGCTGCAAGAAGGTATCCGGGCGGCGCACGCATGTGGTGCAGCTTACCGATTTGCGTAATGAGACCAGTAGAGACCGGGCCGAATCTTCTTGCCAACTTCGGTCAGATTTTCGCGCTCGTAACTGTTGAGAAACGCTGCGTGATATCTGACAAATTGCCGAGGGGCCATGGCTTCTCCCGATAATCAGGACGTATGCGGCGATACTATAGGTAATGAGCATGTTTCCGGCATCGAAGGCCGTCGAAGGCCGTCGATGGGCGCCCGAGGTCGAGTTCGTCGACCTCGGGTGCCGGTACGACGGAGTCCGGAGAAGGCCGGGGGCGGTCAGCGGCGGCCGATGCTCAGGACGGGCCCGGTCGTGTCCGTGAAGAAGTCCTCGCCCTTGTCGTCGACCACGATGAAGGCAGGGAAGTCCTCGACCTCGATCTTCCAGACGGCCTCCATGCCCAGCTCGGGGTATTCCAGCACCTCCACCTTCTTGATGCAGTCCTGGGCGAGGCGGGCGGCGGGACCGCCGATGGAACCGAGGTAGAAGCCGCCGTGGGTTTTGCAGGCGTCCGTGACCTGCTTGGAGCGGTTGCCCTTGGCGAGCATGACCTTGGAGCCGCCGGCGGCCTGGAAGCGTTCGACGTAGGAGTCCATCCGGCCCGCGGTGGTCGGGCCGAAGGAGCCGGAGGCGTAGCCCTCGGGGGTCTTGGCGGGACCGGCGTAGTAGACCGCGTGGTCCTTGAGGTACTGCGGCATCTCGCCGCCGGCGTCCAGCAGCTCGCCGATCTTGGCGTGCGCGATGTCGCGGGCCACCACGAGCGGTCCGGTCAGCGACAGGCGGGTCTTGACCGGGTACCTGGTCAGCTCGGAGAGGATCTCCTGCATCGGGCGGTTGAGGTCGATCTTCACCACGTCGTCCGACAGGTGCTCGTCCGTGGTCTCGGGCAGGAACCTGGCCGGGTCGGTCTCCAGCCGCTCCAGGAAGACCCCCTCAGGGGTGATCTTCGCCAGGGCCTGGCGATCGGCGCTGCAGGAGACCGCGATGGCCACGGGGCAGGAGGCGCCGTGCCGGGGAAGGCGGATGACGCGGACGTCGTGGCAGAAGTACTTGCCGCCGAACTGCGCGCCGATGCCGAGCTTCTGGGTGAGCTCGAAGACCTTGGCCTCCAGGTCGGTGTCCCGGAATCCGTGGCCGGAGGGGGAGCCTTCGGTGGGGATGGAGTCCAGGTAGCGGGCGCTGGCGTACTTGGCGGTCTTCAGGGCGAACTCGGCGGACGTGCCGCCGACGACGACCGCCAGGTGGTACGGCGGACAGGCGGCGGTGCCGAGGGAGCGGATCTTCTCCTCCAGGAACTGGAGCATCCGCTTCTCGTTGAGCACGGCCTTCGTCTCCTGGTACAGGAACGACTTGTTGGCGCTGCCGCCGCCCTTGGCCATGAACAGCAGCTTGTACTCGTCGGGGTGACCGAGCGGGTCCTCGGCGTAGAGCTCGATCTGCGCGGGGAGGTTGGAGCCGGTGTTCTTCTCCTCCCACATGGTGATGGGGGCCATCTGGGAGTAGCGCAGGTTCAGCCGGGTGTAGGCGTCGTAGACGCCGCGGGAGATGTGCTCGGCGTCGGCGCCGTCGGTGAGCACGTGGCGGCCGCGCTTGCCCATCACGATCGCGGTGCCGGTGTCCTGGCACATCGGGAGCACGCCGCCCGCCGAGATCGAGGCGTTCTTCAGCAGGTCGAGGGCGACGAAGCGGTCGTTCCCGCTCGACTCGGGGTCCTCGATGATCTTGCGGAGCTGGGCCAGGTGGGACGACCGCAGGTAGTGGGAGATGTCGTGGACGGCGGTCTCGGTGAGCAGCCGCAGCGCCTCGGGTTCGACCTCCAGGAACCTGCGCCCGGCGGCCTCGACGACCCGCACCCCCTCGGTGGTGATCAGGCGGTACTCCGTCTCGTCCGGTCCCATGGGAAGCAGGTCGGTGTAGTCGAACTCGGGCATCGTCGTAGGTCCTCCGTGCGGGCGCCGTTTTCCTAGAGGGTACGGCCCTCGCGATCGTGTCCGACCTTCGCGGTCGGGTGGGAGTCGACCCGCCTCTTCTCCAGCGAGCACCAGGGGACAGATCGTATGAAAACTACATATTTGGGACAAGCATTAATGGCATATGCGTCTTTTGTTCACATATGTCCGAAGAAACGAGAGAAGCTGGAAAGGGGCCGGACCGAGCGTCCGGTGGAGGTTGGGAGACATCATGAACATCGGAAACACCATCATGACCGGTGACATCATCCTGTTGATCCTCGTGGCCGTCTTCGTGGTGGCCGGTCTCGCCGTATCGCTGATAGCCATCACGCTGAACAGCATCAAAGAAGGCAACGGGCGGACTCCCCAGTGGCCGGTGAGCTGGCCGGACTCTCAGCGGACCGTCCCCAGGCAGCGGATCAGCGCCGAGTCCGGACAGGCGATCCTGCCGCCGCACCAGGGGGCGGCGCCCCTGCGACGGGCCGACAAGCCCACCGAGCGGGTCAGCCTGCCCCCGCAGGACGACGCGTCCTCGCAGTCGGTGAACCTGCCCCGGCAGCGGGTGGACCGGCTCTGAGGCCGATGACGATGCCGGTGACCACGAGCGCCGCGCCGAGCAGGTCGGGCACCGAGGGCGCACCGAGGCCGAGGACCGCGCCGGTGACGATGGCGCCGACCGGGATCAGCCCGGCGAACAGTCCCGCGGTCCCCGGGCCGAGCCGGGGCAGGGCGTCGTACCAGAGGAAGAACGCCACGGCGGTCACGATCAGCGACTGGTAGCCGAGGCCCGCGATCTCGGGTGCGGTCGGCACCCGGATCATCGCGGTGCCGTCCGCGAGCAGGCCCGCGACGACCAGCAGTGGTACGGCCAGCGACGCCGAATAGGCCGAGACGCGTACGGCGCCCAGCTTCGGCAGCAGCGGGATGGCCAGCACGGAGAAGCAGATCTCGCAGCCCAGCGCGCCCAGCGACCAGAGCAGTCCGGTCAGGTCACCGCTGCCCAGCCCGGTGGCCACCGTCGCTCCGGTGACGACGACCGCCGCCGCCGACAGGAGCCGGGGTGAGGGGCGCCCGCCGAGCAGGGCCAGTGCCAGTGGCACGGTACCGAGGACGGTGCCGACCAGGGCCGGGCCGCCGTGCCGGGTGGCCTCGATCACGCACACATTGAAGATCACCAGCCCGGTCAGGGAGAGCGCCGCCAGCAGTGCCGTCTCACGAGGCGTGAGCCGCACGAACCGCAGCCCCGCCATCCGGGTGACCGTGAGAAGGACCACGGCCGCCAGCAGGTAGCGCACGGCCTGTCCGCCGTAGACCGGATAGTCCCCGATCACCCCGGAGACCCCCGCCAGGGTTCCCACCAGGAACATCGCCCCTGCGGCCTCGCTCAGGCCGCGTAACTCCGGCCGGGAGACGGTACTGACATCCACGTTCATGTGCGAAATGCTAGGAAGCCAATGGCTCCCCTGTCGGGTCCAATGAAGCATCGAAACAGAGGACCAATTGGCCGATCTGCATCTCGTCGTCGACCGTGCGGCGGGCGGTGTCGCCGCCCAGATCGCCCGCGAACTCCGCGAGGCGGTGCGGCGTGGACGCCTGGCGGCCGGGGTCCGGCTGCCCGCCAGCCGTGAACTGGCCAGGGACCTCGGGCTCTCCCGGGGAGTGGTGGTCGAGGCGTACGAGCAGCTCGTCGCCGAGGGCTTCCTGATCTCCAGGACCGGGGTGGGCACCACGGTGGCCCCGGCCGCGGGCCGCCCAGCGGCCCTTCCCGGTGGCCTTCCCGGTGGCCTTTCCCGGCCGCCGGACAGCGCCACCTCGCCCGCCGATCCCGGGTCGACCAGCCCTGCGGAGGGCCGCGAGCCGTACCACGGGCGCCGCTCCACCTCGCCCGACCTGAGGGCGTTCCCCAGGGAGCGGTGGCTGGCCTCGATGCGGCGTACGCTCGCCGCGCTGCCCGTCGAGGCCCTGGACTACGGCGACCCCGGCGGTGTCTCCGCGCTCCGCGAGGAACTGGCCGCCTACCTCGGGAGGGTCCGGGCGGCCGATGTGACCCCGGACAACCTGGTGATCGTGGGCGGGGTGGCTCAGGGGCTGAGCCTCACGGTCCAGGCGCTCGCGGGGCGGCTTCCCCAGGCCCGGGCGCACCACGACCTCGACTGGTTCGTCCGGCGGGTCGAGCACCCCGTGCCCTCCCCGGGCCGGATCCTGCTGGCGGTCGAGGATCCGGCCGGGGTGCGCCAGCTCCCGCTGCTCCGCGCGGCGGGAGCCGACCTGGTCGCCGTCCCCGCGGACGACGAGGGCATCGATGTCGAGGCACTGGCCGGGACCGGGGCGCGGGCGGTGATGCTCACTCCCGCGCACCAGTACCCGACGGGGGTCGTGCTCTCGCCCCGCCGCCGCGCCGAGCTGATCGAGTGGGCCGTCGCGACCGACGCGATGATCCTGGAGGACGACTACGACGCGGAGTTCCGCTTCGACCGCGACCCGGTGGGCTGTCTGCAGGGGCTGGCCGCCGACCGGGTGGTCCTGGTCGGGAGCGTCAGCAAGTCGCTGGCCCCCGGGCTCCGCCTGGGCTGGGCGGTCGCCCCGCCCCGGATCGCCGGGTCGCTGCGGCTGGCCCGAGGTGAGCTGGACATGGGGTCGCCCGTCCTGGAGCAGTACGTCCTGGCCGACTTCGTGGCCACCGGCGACTACGACCGGCACCTGAGGAGGATGCGCCGGCAGTACCGCGCCCGCCGCGACGCCCTGGTGCTGGCCCTCGGCGAGCACCTTCCCGAGATCACCGTGCGGGGCGTCTCCGCCGGGCTCAACCTGTTCGCCGAGCTGCCGTACGGCTGGGACGAGGCCTCGGTGGTGGCCAGGGCCGAGGAGTGCGGGCTGGCGGTCGAGCCGGTGGGGCCGATGCGGCACGCCCCCGGCCCGCCCGCGCTCCTGATGGGCTTCGCCCGCCTGCCCGAACACCGCGCCGACCAGGCGGTCCGCGCCCTCGCGAGCGCCTTAGGGGCGCGCGGCGAGCTCCGGTTCCGGCTGGAAACCCCTGGCTAGGAAGACGATCAGGGCCACCAGGACGGCGGCGGGTACGAACGCCACGCGGACGTTCACCGTGTCGTTGAGGGTGCCGACCAGGGCGACGCCGACCAGGAAGCCGACGTAGTTGAACATGTTGACCCGCGCGATCGCGGTCTCCGCCCCGGCGCCGAGACGCCCGGCGGCCGAGAACGACTGCGGGGCGATGACGGACAGGCCGACGCCGACCAGGCCGAACGACAGGACGGCCGTCACGACACCGGGCGCGACGACGACGCCCAGCGTGCCCACGGCCGCGATCACCGCGCCCGCGCGGACGACCGGCGCGGGTCCGTACCTGCGTACCGCGAGGTCACCGGGGACCCGGGCGAGGAGCATGGTCGCCTGGTAGACGAAGTAGGCGAAGGGAACCAGCCAGCCGCTCGTCGCCAGCGCCCTCTCCATGTAGACGGTGCTGTAGTTGGAGACCGCCGCGTCCCCGACGTACAGGAACGCCATCGCCAGGCAGAGCGGGATGATCGGCCGCCACGGCACCCTGGCCGCCACCTGCGCTGCCTGCTCGCCGGCCCGCTCCGCGTCCCGCCCGTAGAGGCGGGGGAGCATGACCACGGAGATCACCGCGCCGATCAGCACCGGGACGGAGAAGGACCAGCCCAGCTCGACGCCGAGCTCGCTGAAGGCGGAGTTGAATCCGGCGCCCAGCATCGAGCCGACGCTCCACACGGCGTGGAAGCCGGTCAGCACGCTCATGCCGTACCGGCGCTCCACCGCGACCGCCTGCATGTTCATCGCCGCGTCCACCGCGCCGACGGACAGGCCGAACGCGGCGCTGAGCGCGTACAGCCCGGCGAGCTGGCCGTTCCAGCCCAACAGCGCCACGATGACGCAGACGGCGACCTGGGAGACGCGCAGGATCGGGGCGCTGCCGTACCGGCTCGCCAGCGGGCCGGCGATCGCGCTGCCGACACCGGCGATCACCGGTACGAGCAGCAGGACCAGGGCGAGGTCGCCGTCGCTGAGCCCGAACCTGTGCTGGAGGTCGATCACATGGGTGAGCAGGGTGGCGAAGCAGAGGCCCTGGACGAAGAACGCCGCCCAGGTCGCCACACGCGCCTGTCTGTCACGCGGGAGGGGCACGGCGGTCTCCAGAGAACATGAGGGGGGTTCAAGTTCTCGTCAGGTTAGGTGTGCCGCCCCCGGCGGTCAATGCCCCGCGGCACCCGGTATCCACGGTCCCGCGCCGTCGTCCCGACACCCGTCTCGGGTCATCACCGGTCGTCGGCGTCGTTCGGCTCCCCCCATACCGGGCGGCTCGGATCGGGAGCGGGGAGGGCGGAAAGGATCGCGGCGACGCCGGCCCAGTCGGCGGTCTTGACCGTGTCGTTCATGAGGCGGATGAGTGCGGGGATGTCCTCGTGGGCTTGCAGCAGCGCGTCCGTCCCCCTCATGACCTGGCTGGAGACGGCCTCGTACCCCGTGCCACCGCCCTGTCCCTTGAAAAAGTTCCTCCCCTCGGGGTCGCCGCCCCAGAAGTCTCCGATGTCGTTCAGCTCCGCGGCCGCCTGCCTGACGACGTCGGCGAGCCCCTCTTTCTCGGTGTCGAAGGCGCTCGCGACGGACCTGAGGTGGTCCGAGTGTCCTGAGGCGGCAGAACGGTTTCGAGCGGGGTGCCGGTGACGAATGGGTCCACCAGTCGTCTCATCTGGTCCCCGGCGTCGCGGGCCGCCTCGTCGGCCGCCTGGAGGATGGCCTACGCCAGCTCACCGGAGCCCAGTCGCATGGCACGGGGGTCGATCGTGAGGCTGGTGAGTGCGCCGGTCAGCGAGGTCTCGGCGGTGACGCGTCCTTGCGCCGCCTCGCCTCGGCCGCGGACCTCGGAGACGCTTTTCTGAAGCTCCTCAAGCCCGGTGACCTCATCGCGGAACCGCTCCAGCAGTCTGTCGAGCTCTTCGTCGCCGTTCTCGCCGGGCATTTCCAAGGGTGATCTCATAGCGCTCCTGAACGTCGGGCGGTCGAGTACCTGGGGTGACCAGACGGTCGACGTGGCGGGGCGGCCCGCAGGGGGCTCCGGCTCTCGCCCGCCCAATCTAGATCACAAAAACGATATTTAGCAATTTAACCGGTAGGTAAATCGAGTTTTCTGACCGAGTTCCGCGACGAGGCATGGCTCCAGCGGTTCGCCGGAGATGCTCCGGGGGCCGCGCGGGCCGGGGGCGGGTCGGGACGGCCGGGCGGTGCGGGGGCGCTCAGGGCGGTCACGCAGAGATTAGGGTCGGGGGGGTGGAGAGCCCCCGACCGCCCGCGAACCGCCGTCACAACCGTGAACCCGCCCCCGCCGACCTACGGGCGGCGGACTCCGACCGCGAGAGGGTGGCCGCCGTACTGGGCGACGCGCTCGCCGACGGACGTCTCGGCCACGACGAGTACGACGAGCGCGCCGAGGCGCTCTACCGTGCCCGCACGCTGGGAGAGCTCTCCGCGCTCACCGCCGACCTGCTCCCACCCGAGGCGCAGCCGCTCCGCACCGACGTCGGCCCGGTGACGGCCCTGTTCGGCTCCCAGGAGCGCGGTGGCCGCTGGGTCGTGCCGACCCACTTCTCCGCCACCGCGATCTGCGCCAACGTCAAGCTCGACCTGTGCGAGGCGCTGCTCCAGTCCAGTCGGGTGACCCTGCAGGTCACCGTGGTCGGCGGCACCCTCACCCTGATCGTCCCCGAGGGCGTGCGGATCGAGATGCCCGCCTCGTCCTTCATGGGGAGCAAGAAGAACCAGGTCCCCCCGGCCTCGCCCGACGGCCCGGTCATCGAGATCACCGGCGTCGTCACGTTCGGGAGCATCGTGGCCAAGTCCCCCAAGCGCCCTCGCCGTCCCTGGTTCCGTCGCTGACCTCAACTGGCGCTGTCGAAGTTGATCGCGCTGTACGCCCGCAGCTTCCAGAGCTGGTGCTCGCTCTCGATCTTCCGGATCGTCCCGGAACGGCCGCGCATGACCAGGGAGTTGGTGATGGCCCGCCCCGCGCGGTAGCGGACGCCCTGCATCAGTTCGCCGTCGGTGATCCCGGTGGCCGCGAAGAACACGTCGTCGGACCTGACCAGGTCGTCGGTGCTCAGCGTGGCGTTGAGGTCGAGGCCCGCGTCCAGCGCCCGGCGGCGCTCGGCGTCGTCCTGCGGCCAGAGCCTGCCCTGGATGACGCCGCCCAGGCACTTGAGCGCACACGCGGCGATGATGCCCTCCGGCGTGCCGCCGATGCCGAGCATCAGGTCGACACCGGTGCCCACCCGGGCCGCCATGATCGCACCGGCCACGTCGCCGTCGGTGATGAGCCTGATCCGGGCGCCGGTCTCCCGGATCTCCCGGATGATCTTTTCGTGGCGGGGCCGGTCGAGGATGACCACGGTCACGTCCGAGGGCTCGCCGCCCTTGGCACGGGCCACCGCGGCGATGTTGTCGGCCACCGGCGCGTTGATGTCCACGGACGAGGCGGCCTCGGGGCCGGTGACCAGCTTGTCCATGTAGAAGACGGCGGACGGGTCGTACATCGAGCCGCGCTCGCTGACCGCGATCACCGAGATCCCGTTGGGCATGCCGAGTGCGGTCAGCCGGGTGCCGTCGATCGGGTCGACGGCCACGTCGCACGCCGCGCCGCTGCCGTCACCCACCTGCTCGCCGTTGTAGAGCATCGGCGCGTTGTCCTTCTCGCCCTCGCCGATCACCACCACGCCGCGCATCGAGACCGTGTTGATCAACTGGCGCATCGCGTTCACCGCGGCGCCGTCGGCGCCGTTCTTGTCACCCCGTCCGACCCAGCGGGCCGCGGCCATCGCGGCCGCCTCCGTGACCCGGACCAGTTCCAGGGCGAGGTTGCGATCAGGAGCGTGCTCGCCCGTGGCAAGGGCGGCAGGAACGGACGTCTGATCAGACATGGTGGGAAACCCCTCTCGTGGATAATGCAACGATCGTAGTTGGCGCCCCTCTGACCGGTCGGCGGAGGATAATGTGCCCACCATGAGCAGCGACGCAGAACGGCTGGTGAAAGGCGTGGGCGCGCGGACCTCCGAGCGGGGTGCCGCCACGCGCGCCGCGTTGCTGTCCGCCGCCAGGGAGATTTTCGTCACAAGCGGATTCGCCGAGACCGGGGTCACCGACGTGGTCGCCCGCGCGGGGGCGAGCGTCGGAAGTCTTTACCATCATTTTTCCGGCAAGGCCGACCTCTACCTCACGCTCTTCGACGAGTTCCAGGCCCGGCAGACCCAGCGGACCAAGCAGGCGGTCGGCCAGGCCAGGGCGGCCGGCGAGAGCGACCCGATGCGGCTGTTCATCGCCGGGGCCCGCGCCTACCTGGAGGGTTGCCTGGCCGAGCGGGAGATCTCCGCGCTGTTCCTGCGGGGTGACGGGCCGCCGGGGTTCGAGGTCATCGTGCGCGACCGGCTCCGGCAGTGGGCCAAGCGCAACGCCGCCCTGTTCGAGGGTGACGAGGGGGCGCTGGTCGTGGTCCTCACCGGGGCGCTCGCCGCCGCGGTCTCCGAGGTCGCCCTGTCCGACGACGAGGACGCCTCACGGGTGCTCGTGGAGGACGTGCTGGCCATCATCGCCCAGATCCGCCGCCCCTGAGGGCGGACCACCTCCCCGAACGGATAGTGTCGACAGTCGTGCGAAAGTTCACTCAGGGCTTTTACGGCTACGTGGTCGCGATGGCGGTCTGCCTGGCCGCCGTCGGCCTGTTCCTGCTGGTCACACCGCAGAGCAGGACCGAACACATCCCCAGGGTCGACTACTCGATCGCGTTGGCCGATCTGCGCCGTACGGCGCCCTTCCAGGTGTGGGCCCCCGAGCCCGTCGCCGCCGGGTGGGTGCCGAACAGTTCCCGGAGCACCCGTGAGAACGGCGCCACCACCTGGAAGCTCGGCTTCGCCACCGCCAAGCGCTTCCACGCGATGCTCGCCCAGAGTGACGAGAGGCCCGCGGCCGAGTTCGCCAACAGGCTCTCCAACACCTCCACGGTCACCGGGACCGTCCAGATCGGCGGGGTGACCTGGGAGCAGCGCGTCCGCGAGGACAAGAACCAGCGCGCCCTCGTACGGTTCCTGCCCGACGTCACGATCGTCGTCACCGGCACCGCCCCCTGGGACGAGCTGTCCGCCCTGGCGGGCTCCCTCAAGCAGCAGCCGAGGAACAACTCCTAGCGCGGGACAGGGCCTAGAAGGGCGTCTCTCCGGCGGGGTCGGAGTGCCGCCGCTGGGCCATGGCGGCCGCGAGCTTCACCCGGGCACCCTGGAGCCACTCCTCGCAGACCGCGGCCAGCTTCTCGCCGCGCTCCCAGAGCTCGATCGACTGTTCCAGGGTGAGCCCGCCCGCCTCAAGGCTGCGGACCACCTCGGTCAGCTCCTCGCGCGCCTGCTCGTACGACGGTCTCTTCTCATCGGCCACGCACCCCACCTTAGATCGTGGCGCCCACCCGATGACGCCGTGCCGTACCGGGAGTCGTGGTGCCTCCCCGCGACGGCGTGATCGACAAGACACCTCCCCGGCCGCTCCGCCGGCATGTACGGCTGGAAGAATGCCCAGGTGAACGTTCGTGACGCGACGAGTGGGGACATCCCCGAACTGGTACGCCTCCGTGAGATCCTGGCCGACCGGATGGCAAGGGACGGCAACCTCCCCATCGAGGAGGAGTGGCAGCGGGCCTACGCCGAGAGCCTCGAAGAGCGGCTGGGCAGCCTCGACACCGCCGTCTACGTGGTGGACTCCCCGGAAAAGGGGCTGGCGGCCTGCGGGATCGGCCTCATCTTCGACCGGTTTCCCGGCCCCAGCCTTCCCGACGGCCGCTACGGCTACGTCCAGGGCATGACCACCGACCCGCGCTACCGGCGCAGGGGGCACGGCCGGGCCATCATGGGAGCCCTCCTGGAGTGGTACCGCGACAGCGGGGTCCGCAGGGTCGACCTGCACGCCACCTCGGACGCCGAGTCGCTCTACCGGCAGCTGGGGTTCGTCGACGACGGCTACCCCTCGCTCACCTGGCGGGATCACTCCTGACCCGCACCCGGTCGTCGGGGAAGCGCACGGTCAGCTCGTCGCCGGGGGAGACCTCGCTCGCGAGCCGTACGACATCGCCCGAGGGGCGCTGCACGATCGCGTAGCCGCGCTCCAGTGTGGCGGCGGGAGAGAGCGAGACCAGGCGGGCGCGCAGGTGCTCCAGCGAATCGGTGGCGCGGTCCAGGGAACCGGTGAGGGAACGTCGTGCCCGGTCCCTGAGCTGCTCGGCCTGCTCGGCCCTGCGCTCGATCTCACGGACCGGATCCGCGAGGGAGGGGCGGGAGCGAGCCGCGGCCAGCCAGGCCGTCTCGCGGTCCAGCCAGCCGCCCACCACCCTGCGGCCCCGGTCCCTGAGCTGGCGGATCAGCGTCATCTGCTCGCCGACGTCCGGCACCACCTTCTTCGCCGCGTCCGTGGGCGTGGACGCGCGCACGTCGGCGACCAGGTCGAGCAGCGGGTTGTCCTGCTCGTGGCCGATCGCGCTGACCACGGGCGTGCGGCAGGCCGCGACCGCCCGGACGAGCGCCTCGTCGGAGAAGGGAAGCAGGTCCTCCATCGACCCACCGCCCCGCGCGACCACGATGACGTCGACCTCGCTGTCGGCGTCGAACTTGCGTAGCGCCTCGATGACCTCGCCGACCGCGTACGGCCCCTGCACGGCCACCGGCTCGACCTTGAACCGCACCGCCGGCCAGCGGCGCCGCGAGTTCTCCAGCACGTCGCGCTCGGCGGCCGAGTCCCGGCCGCAGATCAGGCCGACCGCGCCCGGCAGGAACGGCAGCCGCCGTTTCCTGTCGACGCCGAAGAGCCCCTCGGCGGCGAGCAACCGACGCAACCGCTCCAGCCGCGCCAGCAGCTCGCCCACCCCGACAGGCCGCATCTCCAGCGCGGTGAACGCGAACGAGCCCTTGTTGACCCAGAAGTCAGGCTTCAGGTGGGCCACGATCCTCGCGCCGTCGACCGGCCGGGGGACGGTCGCCTCGTAGACACCACGCGGGCAGGTGATCCGGGCCGACACGTTGGCCACCGGGTCACGCAACGTCAGGAAGACCGTGCCGCCTCGGGCGGTCAGCTCGGTGATCTGCCCCTCGACCCAGACGGTGCCGAGCTTGCCGATCCAGCCGCCGACCATCTGCAACACCGTGCGAACCGGGAGGGGCTGCTCAGGGGTGGTGTTCGAGCTCATGGCCGGGAGCCTACGCGCCGGAGGCGACTATTCGGCGGCCTCCAGCTTGGCCAGGCGGTTCTCGTACATCCGCACGACGGCCTCGCGGCCTGCGGTGGCGCGCTCGTAGGCGAGCAGCTCCCGGATCTGCTCGGACGTCCTGCCCCGCATCCGCGCTCGCAACGACGCGACGGTCAGCTCCGCGTAGCCGGGCAGCGGCTCGGCCGCCTCGGGTGCCGCGACCCTGGTCTTCGTCACCTCGACCGCCGCGGCGTCGGTGCTCTCGGGCTTCGCGGTCTCGACCCGCTCGACCTCGACCTTCACCGCCGCGGGCGTCTCGACGGGGGCGTCGTTCTCCGCCGCCGGGGTCGCCAGGGCGGAGGTCTTGGCGGTCTTGCGTGCCCTGGTCGCCTTGGCCTTCGGGGCGGTCTTGGGGGCGGGGGCCTCGGTCTCCACGGACTCCACGGCGGCCTTGGGCTTGGCCCGGGTGGCCCGGGGCTTCTTCGCGGCGGGTGTCTCGGCGGCCGGGGTTTCGGCGGTCTTCGGCTCGGCGGCGGGGGTCTCCGCGGGGATCGGGGCCTCTGCCTGGGTCTCGGTGGTGGCCTGGGCCTCCGTGCTGGAGGGCTCCGCGATGGGGGCCTCGGCGGCCTTGGTCTCGGCGGCCTCGGGCTCCGGGGCGGTGGCCGGCGCCTCGGTGGCGGCCGGGGTCTCGACGGCCTCGGTGGCGGCCTCGGCGGCGGAGGGCTCCGCGGCCTTGGGCTTGGCGGGGCTGAAGATGACCGGCTCGCGGGTGGTCCTGGCGCCGTTGCTCTCGGCGGCGGTCGCCTTGTCCGCGGCCTTCTCCGGGCGCGGCGCGAAGATGACGGGCGCACGGCGGGCGGGCTTCTCCAACTGCTCCGCGGCCTTCTCAGTGGTCTCCGCCGACTGGCCGCCGGGCGTCTCCCGGGACCCGTCGGGCTCTTCTCCCTGGCCGGAGGTACCCTTGATCTTGGACCGTACGCGGTCGCCGAGGAGCAGGGCCTGGCCCACCCCGCTCAGTGCGGTCTGCAACATGTGCAGCGGCAGGTCTTTTGCCTTCTGCGTGACATTGCGGATCATGTCGGGGACTGACATATCGTCTCCCTGGGAGGTCTGTATCGAGAAAGGCTATTGTGGCAAGACTGTGCCGCATGAGCTTGTGGGACGTATGGGCTGTCTCGCGGGCGTCTCCACGTAGCATAAGAGCATGACTTCCAAGACCTCCGCGACCCGACGCGTACTGGTGGCGAAGCCCCGCGGTTACTGCGCGGGGGTCGATCGTGCTGTTCAGGCCGTGGAGAAGGCGCTGGAGCAGTACGGTGCCCCGATCTACGTCCGCAAGCAGATCGTCCACAACACCCATGTGGTCAAGACGCTGGAGGCACGCGGAGCGATCTTCGTCGAGGAGACCGAGCAGGTGCCCGAGGGGGCCATCGTGGTCTTCTCCGCCCACGGAGTCTCTCCCGCGGTCCACCAGGAGGCCGCCCGGCGCAGCCTCAAGACGATCGACGCCACCTGCCCGCTGGTGACCAAGGTGCACAACGAGGCCAGGCGCTTCGCGTCCCAGGACTACGACATCCTCCTCATCGGCCACGAGGGCCACGAGGAGGTCGAGGGCACCGCTGGTGAGGCACCCGACCACATCCAGCTCGTCGACGGTCTGGAGTCGGTCGGCGCCGTGCGGGTCAAGGATCCCGAGCGGCTGGTCTGGCTGTCACAGACCACGCTCTCCGTGGACGAGACGGTCGAGACGGTCTCCCGGCTCAAGGAGCGCTTCCCGAACCTGATCGACCCGCCGAGCGACGACATCTGCTACGCCACCCAGAACCGTCAGGTCGCCGTCAAGGAGATCGCCGCACAGGCGGAGCTGGTCATCGTGGTCGGCTCGGAGAACTCCTCCAACTCCAAGCGGCTGGTCGAGGTCGCCCTCGACCACGGGGCCGACGCCTCCTACCTCGTCGACGACGCCGCGTTCATCGAGGACGCCTGGCTCGACGGTGTCACCACGGTCGGCGTGACGAGCGGCGCCTCGGTGCCGGAGGAGCTCGTCACCGAAGTCCTGGCCCGCCTCGCCAGGTGCGGCTTCGAGGACGTCGAAGAGGTCGAGTCCGTCCAGGAGAGCGTGCGCTTCGCGCTCCCGCACGAGCTGCGCAAGGACCTGCGCGTCACGGTCTGACCGCACCGCTGTTCGAGGAGTTCCGCCGCCGCTCTACGGGCACGGTGCCGCCCCACCGGCCCGTTTTGCGGCCGTTTTTGAGACCTCGTGCCCGGCGGTCAGGAGCCTTCGCGCGGTGTGCCGTACACCTTGGGCTCGAAGTACCCCTCGGGCTCGGGGGCGAAGGCGCCCTCGCCGCTCCTCGGCGCGGGAACGGAGGCCTTGCCGGCCCTGAGCTCGTCGCGCAGCTCACGGACGCAGTGGGTCAGACCGCGGCGCCAGGCGATGACCAGCACCAGGAGCGAACCGCCGAACAGCCACGGGGCACCCTGCGAGAGCGCGGTGTACATGCCCAGGCCGAAGGCCTGGACGAGCGTGGGCGCGAACAGGGAACGGACCGCCTCGATGAGCACGGTGGTCACGAAGAAGACCAGGGGCGGAGAGACCACCAGCGACAGCAGGTCCCTGCGGTTCACCAGCGCCGCCGCGGCCACGCAGCCGGCCACGAACGCCGCCCCGGTCAGCGCCGCCACTCCGAACAGCGCCTGCAGCACGCTGCCCACCAGCGTGGACACCAGCACGAGGGCCAGCGCGCCCCGGACGGTCAGCCGGATACCGCCGGTGGTCCGGTCAAGTTCACTCATACGATCACCCCGCCGACCGGCTGTACGCCGCCTCGTTCGTCCACCACTCGCTCCCCATGACCTCGGACCCCACGTCGTCAACCCCGTCGCCTCCAGTGTCCGGCCGTCGGCGCCTTGGGAGAACAGTTTCAGGGCAGGTCGTTGGCCAACCTACCGTTCAGGCGGGATACGAGAGGCGAGCTTGGCTCCTCTTCCACGAGCAGTTCCGGCGAGGTCAGCGCGCGTGGCAGGTCCTCGACCGCCTGCGGCCTGTCCAGATCGGTCTCGACCAGTCCCAGATCGTTTAGTTTGCGCGCGCTCACCAGCACCCGGGTCTCCAGCGAGCCGACAGTCCTGTTGTACGACTCCACGGCCCGGTTCAGCGAGCGGCCCAGCGCGTCGACGTTGCGACCCATGCTGCTCAGCCGCTCGTACAGCTCCCTGCCGACCTCGAAGATCGCCCGCGCGTTCTCGCTGAGCGCGGCCTGCTGCCAGGCGTACTGCGCGGTGCGGAGCATGGTGATCAGCGTGGTGGGGGTGGCGATGTGGACCCGCCGCCGCATGGCGTACTCCAGCAGGGCGGGGTCGCGCTCCAGCGCCGGGGCGAGGAACGCCTCACCGGGGATGAACAGCACCATGAACTCCGGTGCCGGGCTGAACGCCTGCCAGTAGGCCTTGGCGGCCAGCCGGTCCACGTGCTCGCGCACGTGACGGGCGTGGGAGTCGAGCCGGGCCGACTGGTGGTCGGGGTCGGCCGACTCGGCGGCCTCAAGGTAGGCGGCGAGGGAGACCTTGGAGTCCACCACGATGTTCTTGCCGCCGGCCAGTCGTACCACCATGTCGGGCCGTAGCACGCCGTCCGGCGTGGTGACGCTCACCTGCTCGTCGAAGTCGCAGAACCGCTGCATCCCGGCGATCTCGGCGACCCTGCGGAGCTGGAGCTCTCCCCACCGGCCCCGGGCCTCGGGGCGTTGCAGGGCCCGTACCAGGGAGTTGGTCTGGGCGCGGAGTTGCTCGTTGCTCTCGCGGACGACGTCGATGTGCTTGGCCAGCTCCGCGTGGGCGGCCCGCTGGCCGGTCTGCGTGTCGCGCAGCTGCGTCTCGACGCGGGCCAGGGTGTCCTTCAACGGCTCGATCAGATGCTCGACCGCCTGCTTGCGCTGCTCCAGCTCACCGGCCGCCTCGGCCCGGTTGGCGGCCAGCCTCGTCTCGGCCAGCTCCAGGAACCGCAGGTTGTTGACGTCGAGCGCCCGGCTCGACAGGGCCTGGAACCGTTCGGAGAGCTGCTCCTCGATGTAGACGACCTTCTCCTCGGCGATCTTCGCGCGGGCCTCGGCGTCGGCCAGACGCGCGATGACGTCGGCGGCTCCCGAGGAGGCGCGCGCCCGGCCCAGCAGGAAGCCGATCGCGAGCCCCGCGGCGAGGCCCACCGCGAGCTGGAAGGAGAGCGCCATGACGTCCACCCCGGCATGATTCCAGGCTCGGTCACTTCTGGCGCGCCGACACGCCTTCCGAAGGCGCCCGGGGCCGGACCGGGAGCCGCGGCATCGTGTTCGAACCCGGCCGAACCGGGGAGAGCCACCCGGACGGTCCCGATCGGTGCCGAACCACCGACGGCGGTCGCGCGAACGGGATGTCCACCACCCTGTGACCTGCCGATGGCGGGTAGCAGTGGGTCATTCCGCGTAAACTCGGCTCACGTGAGCTTGAGCATCGGCATCGTCGGATTGCCCAACGTCGGCAAGTCAACGCTTTTCAACGCGCTGACGAAGACCGCCAACGCCCTGGCGGCGAACTACCCGTTCGCCACCATCGAGCCCAACGTGGGCATCGTCGGCGTTCCCGACCCGCGTCTTGGGAAGCTGGCCGAGATCTTCGGGTCCGCGAAGATCCTGCCGGCGAAGGTGGAGTTCGTGGACATCGCCGGGCTGGTCCGCGGTGCCTCGGAGGGACAGGGGCGGGGTAACCAGTTCCTCGCCAACATCCGCGACACCGATGCGATCTGCCAGGTCATCCGGGTCTTCAACGATCCCGACGTGACCCATGTGGACGGCGGCGTCTCCCCCGGGCGCGACATCGAGACGATCAACACCGAGCTGATCCTCGCCGACCTGCAGACCCTGGAGAAGGCGATTCCCCGCCTGCAGAAGGAGTCCCGGACCAACAAGGACCGCAGGTCCGCGCTGGACGCGGCGGAGGCGGCCTTCAAGCTCCTCGACGGCGGCACCACCCTGTACGCCGGGGCCTCCGGTGCCGGGATCGACCCGAAGGACCTGCGCGAGCTGCACCTGCTGACCGCCAAGCCCTTCCTGTACGTCTTCAACCTCGACGCGGACGAGCTGATGGACTCCGAGCTCCGAGCCCGGCTCTCGGCGCTCGTCGCACCGGCCGAGGCCGTCTTCCTCGACGCGAAGATCGAGTCCGAGCTGGTCGAGCTCGACGACGCCGAGGCGCTGGAGCTCCTGCAGTCCGTCGGCCAGGAGGAGTCGGGCCTGGCCCAGCTGGCCAGGGTGGGCTTCGAGACCCTGGGCCTGCAGACCTACCTGACCGCCGGCCCCAAGGAGACCAGGGCCTGGACGATCCCCAAGGGCGCCACCGCCCCCGAGGCGGCCGGGGTCATCCATACCGACTTCCAGCGCGGTTTCATCAAGGCCGAGATCGTCTCCTTCGCCGAGCTGGTGGAGACCGGCTCCATCGCCGCCGCCCGCCAGGCCGGCAAGGCCCGTATCGAGGGCAAGGACTACGTCATGCGCGACGGCGACGTGGTGGAGTTCCGCTTCAACGTCTGACCGATCGCCCAGAAGGCCCCCGCTCGCCCGATCGAGCGGGGGTCTTCTCCTGTCGTACGAGGTTCGTCCGGCCGGCTCGGCCGAAAGCCGAAAGCCGAAAGCGGGGGCGCGACGCGTTCGCGTGGTCATCCGTCGATGATCGTCACGATGCCCGCCGGGCCGGGTCGACGATCTCCTCGGCCCGGAGACATCGGACGTCGTGCCGAGCGGGAAGCCGACGCGCCGGTGGGCACCCTCGTGGCCCGGTCGTTGTTCGGGCCGGGAAACGAGTCCATTCCGTGGGATTGTGACACTGGGTGATGTGTTTTGGGTTAAATGCGCAGGTCGCGACAGTCCGGGAACCGTCCAGTTAGCAATGCGTGGCGTTTGAGTAATCGACCCATGCGCTGGCCAGGGGTAATGCACTTTTCATCGGGCATTGGCGGCATCGCCGGTCTCACCGGGGTTCCAGACCGGGTTTGCTCAGTCATCGCGATGCCTGCAGCATAGGCGTGGCTTTCCTGGAAGAATCGGCGGGGCGGCTAGAGTAAGTGCGTCACCATGGCCAACGGGATCGGCGGCGATATGACACCGTACGGCCGAGGATTGACGCGAGCGGAGGCGTGATGGCTCGAAGGTCGACGGTCCAGCGTGATCCCCGGATCGCTGGCGACCCTGAGCTGTCGGCATACCCGGACTTTCCCGACGACCCCGATCTCGGACGCGCCCCGGCGCGCGGGCGGGGCGCGTCGCGGGGCCGCTGGTCCGGTGGAGGCGGTCGCTGGCTGGTGTGGACCGGCCGCGCCGTGCTCTGGGCGCTGATAGTCGTCATCGTGGTGAACGGGGTCCGCGCGCCCTTCGAGCGCTTCACCCAGCAGAACGCCCCCTCGGGCGCGGCCCCCGCCTCCGACAGCGGGTTCCCCGCCGCCCAGGGGTCCGCCTTCGCGACCCAGTTCGCCGAGGTCTACCTGAACTTCGACGGGGCCCGTCTTGAGGAAAGAAGGTCGCGGCTCGCCCCCTACCTGCCCGAAGGCACGGAGCCGCAGTTCGGCTGGGACGGTTTCGGCCGGATGAGCGCCGGCGCGGTGCAACCGTACGGGATCGAGGTCGTCGACGCGGACAACGCGGTCGTCACCGTCCTCTACCAGTCGGACAACCGCCGCCAGCTCCTGTCGGTGCCCGTCTATCACGACCGGTCCACGAAGAGGTTCGTCGTCGCGGGGCGTCCGGGCATCCTGCCGGCGCCGAAGGCGGCCGGCCTGCCGCCCAAGGCCGCACCCGAGCGTGACCGCGCCGCGGAGCAGGAGCTGCGCACCCCGCTGGAAGACTTCTTCAAGGCCTACGCGGCGAGTGACACCGCCTCGCTGCAGCGTTACGCCGACGCCGGGATCACCCTGGAGGGATTCGCCGGCGCGTTCACCTTCCTGCAGCTCAAAGAGCTCGCCGTGCCCCTTGGAGGGGGAGTCACCCGCGAGGTGACCGCGACGGTCCTGTGGGGTGTGCCGTCAAAGGCGAGGCAGTCCACCGACCCGGAACCCGCGGATCCCGGCCAGATGGAAGGCAAGCTCGAACAGGCCTATCTGCTCACCGTGGTCAAGCAAGGCGACAAGTGGTTCGTCAAGGACATTCGCGGTGCGTATCGATCCGTGGCGAGGTAACGCATGATCGAATGGTGCCGGTCCACGGTGAGCAGACCCCCCCCTGATCGACGAGCCGCCGGTTCGGGTTCGCGCGCGAGTGCGTCGCGGGCCCGTCGCCGCCCGGGGGCCGCGATCGTGAGTACGGAGGACAAGAAGTGATTCTCAAGACCATGCTGCTGAGCGCCATGGAGTTCGCTCAGCCCACAGCCCCTCCGGCAGGTGTCAACACAGAAGGCCTCGCTGACTTCCTCCGCAGTTTCTTCGCGCCGCTCTTCCTCGTCATCGTCTCGGTGGTGGCCCTCTTCTTCCTCTTCACCCGTGAGATCACCAGGTTCGTTCAGTTCATCATCCTGGCGATCGCCATCGGAGTGATCTTCTATGTGCCGAACATCATCGAGGTGACTGCCAAGGCGATCGCGGGCGCACTGGGCATCTCGGGGGGTTGAGACCGCCTCCAAACGGTCAAACAAGGAGAGGCGGAGAGGAGGATCACGTGGACCTGCCCACGTACACCAATATCTGGAGGATCGAGAAGCGGCTCTACAAGCTGTACGACCTACGGCTGCCGACGCCGCTCCCGATCGTCTGGATCGGTGGGTTCGTGGGAGTGCTGGCCCCGTGGTCGCTCCTGCTCTACCTGCTCGGCCTGCCCTTCGCGGCCCCCTGGCACGTGCTCTACCTGGTACCGCCCGGTGTGGTCACCTGGCTCTCCACCCGGCCGGTGATCGAGAGCAAGCGGCTCACCGAGCTGCTCCAGTCACAGATGCGCTACGTGGGCGAACCGCGCACCTGGTGCCGGATGGCTCCCATCTCCGAGCCCGCCGAGATCGCGCTGAACGGCCGGATCTGGCGGGCCGCGCCACGGCCCGCCCCGGTCCGGGCCAAGGCGTCGCGCAAGGCCCGCCACGCCCAGTCCAAACGCGCCGCCGCACGCTCGCGCGAGGTGCGTCCAGCGGTGGCCGCCGCGGCGGCGGCGGCCGCCACCGCCCCGGTCGCCCGCGAGCGCGTCGCCTGGGGCGAGGCCCGCGTACTCCGTCAGGGCACCGCCCCGGCCCTCGCCCAGACCACGGCCGTCGAGCCGGCCCCGGCCGTCGCACCCGTCCTGTCCGCGGTGCCCGGGGCCTCGCTGCCCGCCGTGCCCCCGGAGCCGGCTCCCATCGAGACCGTCATCTCCCCGCCGGATACGCCGGTCCTGGGCCCGCCCTCGCGGCCGATCGCCGACGGCTCCGCCGACCGGCCCAAGGCCCGGCAGGATCGTGCCCCCGTAGGGGAGCACACCGAGGGCACTCCGGCGGCGCCCGGCACATCGGACACGCCGGACACGCCGGAGGCTCCGGCAGCTCCGATCAGCACCGAGGCGCTGCGGCGGCTGCGCAGGCTCGCCGCCTCCGCCGAGGCCCAGCGCGCCGCGGCCCCGCCCGCGCAGCCCGCCCCGTCCGAGCCCGAGGCGGCTCCGGAGATCTCCGTGCCCGCCTCGCGCTCTCCCGTCCAAGAGCGTCCCGAGGCCCCGGCCGTGCCGCCGCCCACGCCCTCGGCTCCGGAGCCGGCCCGTGTGGAGACACCCGCCAAGGGCCGTACGGTGCCCGCCGAGAGGCCGGCCGTCGTGCCGGACCCGGTGGAGAAGCCCTCCGCCCCGGCCGTTCCGTCCTTCGTGCCCAGGTTCGTCGGACCGGCGCCGACCGGACGCCGTGACGTTGAGGCGGCCGAACTCTCGCCGGACGACAGGAGCGCCCGACACCAGCACCGCAGGGGACGGCCCACCCCGATCGGCCGGGCGGCCGACACCTCGAAGGCATGGCCGCCCGAGCGGCTCGCCGGGACGCAGGCGGCTCCCGGCATCCCGGGGGACACCGGCGTCCAGACCGGTGCCGGCATGTCGATCCGCGCGGTCCCCTCGGGAACGGCGAAGGCCGATCCGGTGGCCCCCGTGGTGCCGGTGCCCACCTCCTCGGCCGGGGAGGCGGGGGCCAGGGTCCGCCGGGTGGAGTCGGTGGTCGGCCGGGACTCCTCGGGCGGCTGGCGGCGGCTGGCCCAGGTGGTGATCGGGCCCGGGGGCGGCGGCCGTACGGACGGTTCGGAGATCGACGAGGCACGGGCCAGGGCGGTGTTCAGCGGCAGCCGCCGGGTGGTGGTGCTGGGCTGCACCGGCGGTGCCGGGCAGACCACGACCGCGCTCATGCTCGGCCACACCCTCGCCCGCTACCGGGAGGACCGGATTCTCGCGGTCGACGCCAGCGCCGGCTCCCACGCCCTGTCCAGCCGGATCCAGGGCGAGTCGCCCGAGACCCTGAGCTCCCTGCTCGCCGGTCTCGACAACGTCCAGGGATACCTGGGCATGCGCGCCTACACCAGCCGTTGTGCCTCGGGGCTGGAGGTTCTCGCCGGGGACACCGACGCCGGTGCCGAGCAGCGCCTGTCCGACCGCACGCTCTTCTCCGACCGGCGGCTCGGTCAGACCATGGACACGCTCGACCGGTACTACAAGATGATCGTCATGGACCCGGCGGCGGCCCTGGCCGCTCGGGTGCTCCCCTACGCGGATCAGCTCGTTCTCGTCGTCCCGGCCAGTGAGGACGGGCCCGACGCGGTGGCCATGACCTATGAGTGGCTCGACGGGCACGGCTGCGCGGACCTCCGTCGTCGGGCGGTCATGGTCGTCAACGGGGTGAGCCGCCGCAGCATGGAGGACGTGGAGCAGGCGGAGGCGGTCGCGCGGGGCAGGTGCCGGGCGATCGTCAGGGTCCCCTGGGAGGACGCGTTGGCTCCCGGCAGGGCCGATCGGGTGGAACCGTCCCACCTGAGGGCTCCGGGCCGCCGGGCGTACCTCGCCCTGGCGGGTGTCGTGGTGGCGGGCTTCGGAACGGTGCAGGCGGGTCGACCCAGCGAGGAGGAACTAGCTCAGTGATCCCCCGGGCGCGAGAAGACGTGGTGAACGGGCGTGACGAGGTGAGGGTGAGCGGGTGGGCCGGAGGCCGCGCGGGCAGGGCCGTACGACCGGTGGGGGAGGGCCTGTGAGTCGTGCGTCCCGAGCGCGCAGCCGCCTCGCCGTCCGGTACTTCGACGACCGGATCCTGCTGACCGACTCGGCGGTCTGGGCCTATTTCCGGCTTCCCACCGTGAGCTACGAGTTCATCACTCCCGAGGAGCGGGAGGCACTGGCCACCAACATCACGATCGCGCTGGCCGCCATCCGGATGCCGGACGCCGAGGTGCACCTGCGGGTGGCGCACCGCACCTACCCGGCCGCCGAATGGGCGATGGCGCTGAACGCCACCTCCGACGAGGGCCCCGGCTGGCGTGACTACCTGGAGGACATGTACCGGCACGTCTGGGCCAAGGACTTCTGGACCAAGGAGGTCTATCTCGGCGTGCGGCTCGGCACGCGCGGCAGGCAACTGGGCAGCGGGGTCCTCTCCCAGCTCTTCGGCTTCTACCAGCGCAGTGAGAAGGCCCTGGGCATCGAGGACGACCACGTCCCCAAGGCGGAGATCGCCAAGTGGTCCGAGCAGGCGGAGCGGCTGGGCAGGGCACTGTCGGCCAGCGCCCTGTACGCCAGGCACGCCAGCTCCGTCGAGCTCGCCTGGCTGTTCCAACACGCCACGACCGGCTCCCTCGGCGACCCCCCGGCCTCGGCCAGCCCCAAGCGCCGGTGGGGGCAGGGGGAGATCGAGTCCTTGGTCGAAGGGCAGATCCACAACGGCAGGGCGCTGCTCCGGATCGAACAGCCGCACGGTGACTCCTATGTGGCGCACATGTCCTTCGCCCGTTTCCCCGACCTGATGCCCTTCCCCGACGGCGAACCCTGGATGCACTTCGCCGACCAGCTGCCCTTCCCCGTGGAGATCAGTTCGAGGATGCGGCTGATCCCGCCGGTCAAGGCGAGCAAGGACGTGGCGCGCCAGCTCGCCCATGCCCGTGACATGGACATCCACATCCGTGAGGCCGGGGCGGAGGCGCCGCTGGCCCTGGCCGAACAGATCGACGCGGCCCGGATGCTGGAGCACGGCATCACCAAGGAGCGCCTGCCGTTCGTGTACGGCTGGCATCGGCTGATCGTGTCGGCCCCGACCGAGGAGATCTGCGTGCAGCGGGTCGAGGCGGTCGTGGAGCACTACCGCGACATGGGCATCGACATCGTCAACTCCACCGGCGACCAGTTCTCGCTGTTCTGCGAGACGCTGCCGGGCGAGCGGGTCAGGGTCAACGCCTACGCGCAGCGGCAGCCGCTGCGCACCATCGCGGGCGGCATGGCCACCGCCACCGTCGACCTGGGCGACCGGACGGACGAGGGCGGCTCGGGCTGGATGGGGCCGTACGTGGGGGAGACCCTGGGCCGGGCGCGCAGCATCGTGCACTTCGATCCGCTGGTGGCGGCGACGCGCAACCGGCCTACGGCCATCGCCATCACCGGCGAACCCGGCGGTGGGAAGACCACGCTGGCGCTGTTGATGATCTACCAGATGGCGCTGCGCGGGGTGACGGTCGCGGTCATCGACCCCAAGGGCGACGCCGACTCGCTGGTCCAGCTGCTGCGGAAGCGGGGCAGGAAGGCACGGATCATCCCGCTCGGCTCCGCGGCACCGGGCCTGCTCGACCCGTTCTCCTTCGGCGACGATCTCGCGGCCAAGAAGACGATGGCCACCGAGACCCTGCGCCTGCTGCTGCCGCGCATGTCGGAGGAGCGCGAGTCGGCGATGATCCAGGCGGTCGCCGCGGTCTCCAACGCCGAGGACCCGTCGCTGGGCAAGGTGGTCGACTTCCTGGAGCAGACGGACGACGCCGCCTCCAAGAACCTGGGCGCGGTGCTCCGCTCCATGTCCGACATGCATCTGGCCAGGCTCTGCTTCGACCCCTCGGGCGGCGACCAGATCGACACCGAGGGCTGGACCACCGTCTTCACCCTGGGCGGTCTGACCCTGCCCGACGCCTCCACCGGCCGCGACGACTACTCCTACGAGCAGCGGCTGTCGGTGGCGCTGCTCTATCTCGTCGCGCAGTTCGCGCGGGGTCTGATGAACGGCCTGGACCGGCGGACCCCCAAGGCGATCTTTCTGGACGAGGCATGGGCGATCACCTCCACTCCCGAGGGCGCCAAGCTGGTGCCCGAGGTCAGCAGGATGGGCCGCTCCCGCAACACGGCGCTGGTCCTGGTCTCGCAGAACGCCGGTGACCTGCTGAGCGAGCAGGTGACGAACTGCCTCTCCTCGGTGTTCGCGTTCCGTTCCACCGAACGGGTCGAGGTGGAGCACGTGATGGCGCTGCTCGGCGTCGAGGCGTCCGAGGAGCACAAGGCGGTGCTGCGCTCGCTCGGTAACGGTGAGTGCGTCTTCCGGGATCTGGACGGCCGTGCAGGCCGTATCGGGGTGGACCTGATCTCGGATGAGCTGCTGCGCTGGCTGGATACGAACCCTACCCACGACAAACCCGACGAGAAAGTGCATGATCTCCCTGGGGGCGACAGAGTCGGTGGGCCGGGGGCTGCGGCGCTGGAGGTGCGGTCATGAAGGGCTCTCGCAAGAGGGATTCCCGCAAGGGAAGACTGGGCAGGCGGATCGCCATCGGGCTGGTGGCACTGGCCGCGTTCCTGGCGCTGCCAATGGTGTTCCCCGACGACGCGTCCACGGCCGTCGCCGCCGCGCCCTGCGACATGTCGCCCGACCTGTCCCCTGACATCGTCGCGGGAGGTGTGGACGGCCTGATCAAACCGCCGGTCCCCGACTCCGCGCAGCCGGGGGCCCAGGCGGAGGTTCCCGCGGTTCAGGGCAACTACGCGACCTACGGCATGAGCGGCCAGTTCTGGCACACCCACCAGCTCGGCTGTGACGACATCGCGGCGGTGATGGGCAACGCGATGGCCAACACGGTCTTCCTGTGGGCCAAGGCGCTGGACCGGCTGACCATCACCACCTACCAGGCGGCCGCCACCGAGGGGCCGCTGGAGTCGATCAAGAACGTCGTCGACGACATCGTGGTCCGCCTGGCCGACGCCATGTACTGGCCGTACCTGCGGCCGCTGGTGATCCTCGGCGCCGTCTGGCTGGCCTGGTACGGGCTGATCCGCAAGCGCGCCACCACCACCGCCGAGGGCGTCATCTGGATGGTCCTCGCGGTCACCGTGGCCGTCTGGTTCTTCAGCCGCCCCGGCGACCTCACGGGGCTGGGCAAGGTCGTCACCGACAAGACCGGCGAGGTGGTCAACTCCGCCTTCTCCGGACTGCCCGGGGCGGGCGGCACCTCCTGCCTGCCGGCCAAGGGCGACGCCAACCCGCAGGTCCAGGGCGGTGGATATGGTCAGAGCGGCGTGCCGGGAGTCGAGCAGAACTCCGACGCGCTCTGGTCCACCCTGGTCTGCAAGCCGTGGCTGATGGGCCAGTTCGGCACGGCCGACGCCGACGCCCCCGTCATCAAGGTGTTCGGCGCCAAACTGCTGGAGATCCAGACGATCGACGCGGCCGAGCTGAAGGCCCAGCAGGCGCCCGAAGCGGGCTTCCACCAGGCACGATACGAGACAGAGGTCGCCGACAAGCTGCAGAACACGCCGATCTTCCCTCTTTTCCAGGGCAAGGACTGGACGAACCGGCTGGGGGTCGCGATCGGCGCCTTGATGGCCGCGGTGGTCGCGGGGCTGTTGATCTTCCTGGTGGCTGTCTCGCTGCTGGTGCTCAAGGTCGGGTTCCTGCTGCTGCTGATCCTCGCGCCGGTCTTCCTGCTGATCGGCGTCCATCCGGGGTCCGGGCGGATCATCGCCATGCGCTGGGTGGAGATGTTGATCGGCACACTGCTCAGACAGGCGGTGCTGGCCCTCGTCCTGGGCGTGCTCGTGTACGGCTACGCGCTGATCATCTCCACCGCGATGCCGTGGGGCATGCAGGTCATGTTCATGGCGATCCTGACGATCGCGGTGTTCTTCTACCGGCGGCCCTTCCAGCACCTGTTCGCCTCGATGGACGGGCACACGCTCACCACCCGGATGCTCGGCGACGCGGCCACCGCGCCGACCCTGCAGCGGGCCGCGTCCGCGCTGCCGCCGGTCGCGGCGGCCAGGGTGGGCCGCTGGGGCATGCGCAAGGCGGAGCCGATGCTCCAGGCGGCCGCGATGGCTGGGGGGGCCTCCGTCGGCGCGGCGGCCGCCGCCACGGTCGCCCAGGGCAGGGGACGCGGTGAGGACGGCGCCACGCCGGCCACCCCGTCGGGCACCCGGGTCCCGGTCGGCGCGCAACCGGCGCCGCTCGACACCGACTCCCAGGCGGCAGGGCGACGCAAGGGCACCGGCCGCCCGGTCACCGCGGCCCGCTCGGGTGCGGCGCCACCGCTCAACCTGTCCGGTGCCGGTACGGGCGGCGGCGCGCCCCCCACCCGGTCCGGAGGGTCCTCGGCAGGTGGCTCCGGCGGCTGGTTCGGCGGCTCGTCGGGAGGCTGGGCGCCGCAGGGCGGCTCCTCGGGCAACGGGGCGTCCTCGGCGGGCAGATCGTCCGGCCCCTCGGCGGTCAGGCCCGCCGCGCCGTCCTCGGGTGGCGGCGGCCGGTCGGGCGGCGGCATCTTCGGCGGCTCCTCGCGAGGCGGCTCCGGCTCGGGGTCGCGTAACGGCAACTCCTCCCGTGGCTCTTCGGGCTCGAAGGGCTCGGGCGGTTCGAGGTCGGGCGAGAGCATCTTCGGCGGCTCGCGGAGCTCCTCCGGCGGTTCGCGGAACCGGGACGCCGGGGGCAGGTCGTCCGAGGCGCCACCGCTCTGGATCACCAGGCGAGCGGAGCGCGGTGGTGATGCCGGTGAGCCGCCACCGTTCTGGCTCCGCCCGTCCAACCCGGACAGGGACTGACGTTGACCGAGGGAGGCAGCCGGCGGGGAGTCGTCTTCGCGGTGCTGGTCGCGGTACTCGCAGCGGTCGGCGTCTACCTGACCATGTGGCCGGAGAGCGGTGGCGGGGTGGAGAACCTGCCAGAGCCCGCGGGTGCCACCCGTACCGTGGCATCGGGACGGGAGCCGGTCGCGGAGCCGGCGCGTCCGGAGGCGACGGCCAGCAACGCGCCCTTCGACGTCTACTCCTACCTGCCGATGACCAAGCAGGAGCTGGCGGCCGCCGCCGACTACGCGCAGCGCTTCACCGCCGAGTACGGCACGTTCAGCTACGACGAGGACCCGGCGGTCTACGGCGACCGTCTGAAGGGTTACACCACGGCTGAGTTCTCCGGGGTGTTGCTGCGCACGGTCACCTCGCCGGGCACCGTCGAGGCGAACAGGGCCGACGAGGTCGTCTCGGTCGGCGCGGCGCGGGTGAAGGAGATCCGGCAGATCAACAGCGCCTCGGTGGTGTTCGTGGTCGTCGGCACCCAGAACGTCACGGCCAAGAGCGGGGTGAACGAGAGGACCGCGGAGTACGCCGTCACGCTCATCCAGGTCGGCGCCGAATGGCGGGTCCACGACCTCCAGCCGGCGGATTCCGGCCAGGAGGGAGACGAACAGCCTTCCGAGACCGGCGCGGCCGGATGAACGGCGGAATCTCATGAGGGAGAACAGACAGCTCCGCCTCGCGCTGATCCTCGGAGTCGCCGGACTCTGCCTGATCACGCTGATCATGGCGCCGATGATGATGATCAGTGGTTTTCCCTCGTTCCCCTCCGTCACCGGGCAGGCGCAACCCGACTGCGGGAAGAACGTCCAGACGGTGGGCGACGAGTCGGAGACCGCGACGTCCGACATCCCCGAGGAGTATCTGAAGCTCTACCGCGAGCACGGGCAGAAGGTCGGCGTGCAGTGGAACGTGCTCGCCGGGGTCGGCAAGCGCGAGACCGACCACGGCCGCTCCACGCTCCCCGGCGTGCGCAGCGGCGTCAACTACGCGGGCGCCGCCGGGCCGATGCAGTTTCTCATCAGCACCTGGGGCGGCAAGGCCAAGATCAAGATCCCGTCCACGTTCAACGGCTACGCCTCCGACGGCGACGGAGACGGCTGGGCCGACGTGTACAACCCGGCTGACGCCATCCTAGGCGCGGCGAAGATGCTGAAGCGGAACGGCGCGCCGGAGAACGTACGGCGTTCGCTGTTCGTCTACAACCGTGCCTGGTGGTACGTCGACCAGGTCATGGAGATCGCCGAGAAGTACGCCAAGGACGGTGAGGTCACCACTCCGCCCGAGGCGGACGACAGCTGCGACGAACCCATGCTGGAGGCGGCGCCGACAGGTACGGTGGCCGCGATCCTGCAGTACGCGCTGGCCCAGCGTGGCAAGCCCTACATCTGGGGCGGCACCGGGCCCGCCGGCTACGACTGTTCGGGGATCATCTACATGGCCTACCGGAGCGTTGGCCTGACCATCCCGCGGACCACGTTCGGTCAGTGGCCGTTCGGTGTGCCGGTCCCCGAGGGGCAGGAGCAGGCGGGTGATCTCGTCTTCTTCAACGCGGGTCCCGGCACCGGCCCTGACCGTCCCGGGCATGTGGGCCTGGTGGTGTCGCCGGGCAAGATGGTCGAGGCGAGATGCCGGCTCTGCGGGCCGATCAAGGTCACCACCTATCGCGAACGCACCGGGATCGTGGGATTCACCCGACCGCTGCAACACCCCCAGATCCTGGAGCAACTCAAGTTGAGGGAGCAGGGCTGACAGAATCGGGGCGTCATGTTCGGCGAGGAGACGGCCTGGCCTACCCGGCGGATGAATCGCTTCCTGTTACGGTTCCGGTGTTCGAAGCGGTCAGGGCTTGACCATCGCCCAACTCGGCCGGGGAAGCGAGAAGCCGCTCTCCTCGGGGAGCGGAGGAGTCACGGAAAAGGTCGTTGTGGGTGCCGCCATCGTCGACGGCCAGGGCAGGCTGCTCGCCGCCCAGCGCGCCGACCCTCCCGAGCTGGCCGGTGGCTGGGAGCTGCCGGGAGGCAAGGTCGATCCCGGCGAGGACGAGCACACGGCGCTGGTCAGGGAATGCCAGGAGGAGCTCGGCGTACTGATCGAGGTGGGCGAGCGGGTCGGCGGCGACTGGGCGCTCGCCGGCGGCTACGTCCTGCGGGTCTGGTTCGCGATGATCGCCGAGGGCAGGCCGGAGAACAGGGAGCACCTGGATCTGCGCTGGCTGGAGATGGAAGAGCTCTACGACGTGGCGTGGCTGCCCGCGGACCTTCCAATCGTGCGGGCGGTACAAGGTCGTCTCAACGACGGGCAAGGTCGGTTCAATAAGGATTGATCGACTCCGCACCGTGACATAACTGCTACTGGACGTGGCGATGTCGCGTGTCCGTACCCGGGGAACGGAGATATGCGGTGACCGTATGGTGGCGTGGTACTCGGATCGTGTCGGCGGTCGGAGCGGGGGTGCTCATCCTCGGCGGTGCCTCGGGGGTGTACGCCGCCCAGCCGGCCGAACCGGCCGAGTCGCCCCTCGATCTGGCCGCCGCCTCCGGTACGTGGTCGCGGTGGAGCCGCGCCGAGGAGGCGATCCGCTTCCGTATCCGCCTGCGAGGGCCGGGCGCCGGCGCGCGGCTGGCGGTCGTGACGACCCCCGCCGATGCCCTCAGAGGCATCGAGTGCCCGGCGGCGACCAGGCCCGTGACACCGCTCCCCAAGGGGACGGCGGTCTGCTCGGTCGGTGACCTGCCCGCCGACGGCGGGCTCGTCGACGTGCTGCTCGCCGCGCCGGAGCGTCCGCGGGACATCACGCTGACCGCGATGGCCCGGATGCGCGGACCCGGTGGGGAGACGGTGCAGCAGGGGCAGGGCACGCTCCGGGGGGCGGATGTGGTGACCCGGCAGGTGCGGGGCACCCTCGGGGGCGCTGTCGGGGGCGCTGTCGGGGGCGCCGCCGGGAGTTCGGAGCTCGCCCACGCCCAGCGGGAGATCAGGCAGACCCTGCCCGGCTCTGCCCTGCCTGAACCTGTCTCCGGAGGGAGCGCCGGGGCGTCGCCGTCGCGCGGCGGCTCCGGTGCTCCGGAAATCTCCGGCCCTTCCAGGATCTATCTGGGAGATGCCTCGCCGGCCCGGCCCGCGGATCCGCGCGCGGGCGTGGAGACGCTCAGTGACGCCGACCTGGTCCTCAACGCTCCCCAGGCAGTCGGGGAGCGGGGCTGGGTTCCGAAGATCGCCCCCGACGCGCCGGAGGCGGAGAAGGTCGAGCAGCGCACGCTGGCGTTCCTTTTTGATGTCCTGGAAAGGTCGTCGGTCCCCGAGGCGCCGCGATCGGTCGTGGCTGGTGCGGGTGCGAGCGGCAGTGCCGCTGCGGGTATGGGCGGGAGCACGGCGGTCCTCGCGACCTCGGCTGCTCCCGCGGTCCCGGTGGCTCCCGAGGGCTCGGTTCGACCGGGAACGCGGCTTCCCGCCGACGCCGCGGTTCCGGGCGCCGCACCGGAGACGAGCGGCGGTGTGGCCGGCCATGGCCCGGCCGTCGCCGTACCGCAGCCGACGAGAACACCCGAGGAACATCTCCCGCAGCGGCAGAACGGCAGGAACCATTCGGTCATGGGGTCTCACGCGGGACGCGGGGCGGCCGGGCGGAAGATGTCCGGGAAGCGGCGGGCGGCCTGCCGGTCCGGCGCGCGTCGGCAGGGGACGGGCCGACCGATGCTCGGGCCCGTGGGACCCGGTTATCCGGCAGGCGGCCAGACGATGATCGGCAAGTCCGGAGCACGCCGCCCGATGGTGGCGCCGATGGGGCCCGGTTACCCGGGGGCCGTCCAGTGGCCGGCCGGACAACTCGTCCAGCCCGGTCAGAACATGCCTGGCCGGCCGGGTAAGCCGGGACTCCCGCCCGGCCAGGGGATGCCCGGTCAGGGCATGTTCGTCCCACCCGGTCAGCTCGGCGCGCAGCCGATGCTCCCGGGCCATCCGGGGGCAGGCGGGCAGGGTAAGCCCGGTGCGCCACAACGGGAAGTGGGCGGGCCGGTCGGTCCCGGCTTCCCGGGAGCGGGACAGCAGGTGCCCATGGCGCAGCCGCCGGGTGGCCAGGCGCCGATGGTGCCGCAGCAGGTGCCGCCGCCGCCCATGGGGCAGGTGCCGGGCGTACCGCAGCAGGTGCCGCCGGGCTCCACGGGGATGGCGGGAGCGGGCCAGATGCCCGGTACCGGGACCGGACTCCAGCTCCAGTTGCCGCCGGCGGGTCCCTTCCCCGCCGCCGCACAGGCCCCCGCACCGCAGGGTGCGCCTCTCCCGCAGGATCTCGACGGCCCGAACACCCAGGTCCGGGCGGTCGCCGAGTCAAGCCCGCTGCTGACAGGAGTACGGGGCCTACCGGCGGTGGGAGCAGCGGTGGGAGCACTGCTCGGTCTCCTCTGGCTGCAGCGGAGGATCCAGCGCCGCCGTCGTTCGCGACACGTTTTGTAAAAGGCGATTTACTGTTACTTTTGCCCAACTAGTATTTCTTTGACGTGTTCATGGTTGATTGCGCGGAGGGCACCGGTGACGCGAGCACGGCTCAGGGCAGCTGTCTCCGCCGTTGTGATGTCTTTGGGGATCAGCGGTGCCTTCCTGGTCGTCGTGGCACCGCTGGCCGGTTCCTCCGTGGCCGGCGCGACGGTCAGGACGATGGTTGTCGACCCGTCGTACATCCCCGGATGTGACGTCGATCCGGCGGGGCCCTGTGAGGAACCCACGCCGATGGTCACGGTCACGGTCACCGAGGAGCCCGGGGGCGGCACCCCGGAGGAGACCCCGGCCCCGCAGAAGACCGTGACCACCACGGTGACCGTCCCGCCGACGACGAAGCCTCCGAAGACCACGACCCCGCCACCCGCGCAGGAGTCGGCCGCTCCGCCGGCCCAGGAGAGCGCGGCCCCGATCGCTCCGCCGGAGACCGGGACCAGCCCTTCGACGTCCGAGGAACCAGAGGTCCAGTTCCCGACCAACACCCCGCCGGCCACGCTGCCGTCCGCCACGCCTGCTCCCGAAGAGAGCGCCACGTTCGACGAGAACGCCTCCGGTTCCTCTGTGTCCGAGATCCGCAACGCGAACGCCGAGTTTGACGGGGCCACGCTGAGCCGTCAGCTCGGCATCCCGGCGCTGATCCTGGTGCTGCTGGTGCTGTTCGCCGTTCTGATCTTCGAGGGCAGGCTGCGCCGCCTGGCCCATGCCGCGGCCATCCGTCGGGCCGGCCCCCGGGGAATGGGGCCCCGCGTCGATTCGATGGACCCGATGGCCTATCACGGCGGTCCCGGCTACGCCGCCGGACCCGGTTTCGTTCCCGGCCCCTACCAGAGCGGCACGGCCTACGCGCCGATCATCAGCCTCGTCCCGATGCAGATGTACCCTCCGGTCTACCCGGAGGGTTACGCCCCCGGGCAGTACCCCTACGGCTACGAGCAGACGACGGCGTACATGCCCGCGCCCGGCTACGGCGACCCGTACGGCCGGCAGACCATGCCCTACGGCCCGGCGGGGCAGGAGGGCGTCTCCCACGGCGCCCAGCCCTTCGGCCAGGAACCGCAGGACGACCGGAACCTGTCGGGCCGCCCCCAGGGCGATTTCCAGCCTCTCGGACCCGAACCACAGGGTGGGCCGGACGAGCGTACCCGGCCCGGCCGGCAGGAGAACCTCGGCCCCGAGCCTGGCGAGGGGCGTTTCCCTCAGGGGCAGCCCGAGTTCCCCGGGGCGCCGTTTCCGCAGGAGCCCGCCCAAGGCGGCCACGGGGGCCCCGTCGGCGGGGCTCAGGCCGGTTTTCACAGTGGGGCTCACGGCAGTGGCGGCCCGCCGGTTCACCATGGTCCCGGCGGTCCCGGCGGTCCCGGCGGCCCCGGCGGTGATCCGGCGACGCTGATCGGACCCGGGGGCCCGGGGATCCACGGTGGCCCCGGTGATCGGCCGGACGCCGGAGAGCAGCCTCCCGTGGGGCCGGCCTCGACGGCGGTCTACCCGCTCCCCGGCCAGGACAGCGGCAAGAAGAAGCGCGGTCTCTTCCGCCGCTCCACCTGACCTCCACCGGCCCGGCGGTCACCGCCGTGGCCGGTCGCGGTTCTCCCCGGCCTCTGGAACCGTTCTCACCCCTGGTCGCGCCGCCGGCCTGAGACACCGCGGAAGATCGCGAAGGTCTGAGCGCCGTGGCAGGTCGGGTGCTTCTTGGAACATCGGGGAAACACGGCGGCGCCGCCCGGGGAGAGCCCCGTGGGCGGCGCCGCCGTGCGGGGGTCAGCTCTTCGAGCTGGAACGCTTGAAGATCTTGTTGCCCAGCCAGACCAGCGGATCGTACTTCCGGTCGGCGACGCGCTCCTTCATGGGGATCAGCGCGTTGTCAGTGATCTTGATGTGCTCGGGGCAGACCTCGGTGCAGCACTTGGTGATGTTGCAGTAGCCCAGGCCGTGCTCCTCCTGAGCGGAGTCCTTGCGGTCGGCCACGTCGTACGGGTGCATGTCCAGCTCGGCGATCCGCATCAGGAAGCGCGGACCGGCGAAGCCGGGCTTGTTCTCCTCGTGGTCACGGATGACGTGACAGACGTTGTTGCACATGAAGCACTCGATGCACTTGCGGAACTCCTGGGACCGCTCGACGTCGATCTGCTGCATGCGGTATTCGCCCGGCTTCACGTCGGCCGGAGGGGTGAAGGACGGGATCTCCCTGGCCTTCTGGTAGTTGTACGAGACGTCCGTGACGAGGTCCTTGATCACCGGGAACGTCCGCATGGGCGTCACGGTGATCGTCTCCTCCTCGCTGAAGGTGGACATCCGGGTCATGCACCCGAGCTTCGGCCTGCCGTTGATCTCCATGGAGCACGAGCCGCACTTGCCGGCCTTGCAGTTCCAGCGGACGGCGAGGTCGGGGGCCTGGGTCGCCTGGAGCCGGTGGATGATGTCGAGAACGACCTCGCCCTCGTTCACCTCGACGGTGAAGTCCTCAAGCTTGCCCTCGCCGCCCTCGCCCCGCCAGACGCGGAACTTCGCCTTGTAACTCATGGTTACTCCTTGGCCAGCGCGTCAAAGGCGGCCAGCTCTTCCTCGGTGATGTACTTCTTCAGCTCGTCGCGGTCGAACAGCGTGATGAGGTCGTCCCGCATCGCGGTCTGGACCTGCTCCTCGACCGCGATGCCGGAGCCGTCCGGGGTGAGGGCGCAGCGCAGGATCTTGGTCCGCCACTCGGCGGACATGACCGGGAAGTCGTCACGGGTGTGGCCGCCGCGGCTCTCCTCGCGCAGCAGCGCCGCCTTCGCCACGCACTCCGAGACCAGGAGCATGTTGCGCAGGTCGAGGGCGAGGTGCCAGCCCGGGTTGTAGATCCGGCTGCCGGCCGCGCCGACGTTCTGGGCCCGCTCCTTGAGCTTCTCCACCGCCTCCAGCGCCTCGGAGACCTCCTCGGACTTGCGGATGATGCCGACCAGCTCGTTCATCGTCCGCTGCAGCTCGTGGTGGACCTCGTACGGGTTCTCGCCCGAGCGCTCCAGCGGGGCCAGCGCCTCCGCGCTCGCCGTGGCCACGGACTCCTCGGAGATCTTCGGCCGGGTGGCCAGGCCGTCCACGTACGAGGCCGCTCCCATGCCCGCGCGGCGGCCGAACACCAGCAGGTCGGACAGCGAGTTACCGCCCAGCCGGTTGGAGCCGTGCATGCCGCCGGAGACCTCACCGGCCGCGAACAGGCCGGGTACGGCCGCCGCGCCGGTGTCGGCGTCGACCTCGACGCCGCCCATGATGTAGTGGCAGGTCGGGCCGACCTGCATGGCCTCCTTGGTGATGTCGACGTCGGCCAGTTCCTTGAACTGGTGGTGCATCGACGGCAGCCGCTTGATGATCTCGGCGGCCGGGAGGCGGGTGGAGACGTCGAGGTAGACGCCGCCCTGGGGTGATCCGCGTCCCGCCTTCACCTCGGAGTTGATGGCCCGCGCGACCTCGTCACGGGGGAGCAGCTCCGGAGGGCGGCGGTTGTTGGCCTGGTCGGTGTACCAGCGGTCGCCCTCCTCCTCGGAGGTGGCGTACTTGTCCTTGAACACCTCGGGGATGTAGTCGAACATGAAGCGCTTGCCCTCGGAGTTCCTCAGCACCCCGCCGTCACCGCGGACGGACTCGGTGACGAGGATGCCGCGGACCGAGGGCGGCCAGACCATCCCGGTGGGATGGAACTGGATGAACTCCATGTTGATCAGGTTCGCCCCGGCCAGCAGGGCCAGCGCGTGGCCGTCGCCGGTGTACTCCCACGAGTTGGACGTGACCACGTACGACTTGCCGATGCCGCCGGTGGCCAGCACGATCGCGGGGGCGTCGAACAGGATGAGCTTGCCGTTCTCCCGCCAGTAGCCGAAGGCGCCACAGATGGCGTCGCCGTCCTTGAGCAGGCGGGTCACCGTGCATTCCTGGAAGACCTTGATGTACGCCTCGGCGTCACCGTGCAGCTTCTCGTCCTCCTGCTGGAGCGCGACCACCCGCTGCTGCAGGGTTCGGATCAGCTCCAGGCCGGTGCGGTCACCGACGTGGGCCAGCCTCGGGTACTCGTGCCCGCCGAAGTTACGCTGGCTGATCTTGCCGTCCTTGGTGCGGTCGAACAGCGCGCCCCACGCCTCCAGCTCCCAGACCCGGTCGGGCGCCTCCTTGGCGTGCAGCTCGGCCATCCTCCAGTTGTTGAGGAACTTGCCGCCGCGCATGGTGTCGCGGAAGTGCACCATCCAGTTGTCGTCGCTGTTGACGTTGCCCATGGCGGCGGCGGCGCCGCCCTCGGCCATGACCGTGTGCGCCTTGCCGAACAGGGACTTGCAGACGATCGCCGTCCGCTTGCCCTGCTGGCGGGCCTCGATGGCCGCCCGCAGCCCCGCACCGCCGGCGCCGATGACGACGACGTCGTATTCGTGACGCTCGATTTCCACAGGTGATCCTTATACGAACGGGAAGGCGATGATGTTCTTGGCGACCAGGCGGACGTAGAGGTCGGCGCCCATGATGCTGAACATGGAGATCAGTGCGAGCTCCTGGTGCTTGGCGTTGAGCTTCGAGACGATGCCCCAGGCCCGGTAGCGGATCGGGTGCTTGGAGAAGTGGTTCAGGCGCCCGGCCGTGATGTGTCGGCAGGAGTGGCACGACAGCGTGTACAGGTTGATGAGGATCGCGTTGACGATCAGGATCCAGGTGCCCAGGCCGCCCGGCTTGGCGATCAGCGCCTTCACCGCGTCGTACGCCAGGATGAGGCCGATGACGATCGCCGCGTAGAAGAAGTAGCGGTGAATGTTCTGAAGAATCAACGGGAAGCGTGACTCACCAGTGTACTTCTTGTGCGGCTCGGCCACCCCGCACGCCGGGGGCGAGAGCCAGAAGCCCCGGTAGTAGGCCTTGCGGTAGTAGTAGCAGGTGAGGCGGAACCCCCCGGGAAAACCGAGGATCAGCAGGGCCGGGGGCAGCGTGTACCAGTCGCCGAACGGGGCGAGGCCGAACAGCCGCGCCTCCTCGGGGCAGCTCGTCGCCAGGCAGGGTGATGTGAACGGTGCGTGATAGGGGGACACGAAGTAGCTCGCGTCGAAGATCGTCCACGTGGCGTAGACGACGAATGCCGTGAAGATGATGAATGTGACCAGTGGATAGCGCCACCACGGGTCGGTTCGCAGGGTGCGCTCCTTGATCTGCGCACGTTGCCTTCTGGCCGGGCTCTCGGCCGTTGTCTGGGTCATCGAGACCTCTCCACCTCCCGCGAACCCCGCTCGCCTTGGGGTCCGGGTCGTTTCAGTTGTGCCGCGCGCTGGGCCATGGTCGCGCCGGCTCACACGTGCGCGCGCATGTTGGTGGGGGATACGTTACGGCGGAGCCCGGGGGTTATGTGAGAGAGGTCACTTACAATTTCACTGACCAGGTGTGATTCCTGTCACGTTGGTGCGCAGAGGTGCCCTGCCTGCGACGTCTCAGGAGGTGGACGATCACAGGGAGGTCTCGGGGGTCGTGAAAACGGGCGCGGGAATCCCGCCCGGATGGACGACGCCCGGCGGGCCGGGAGACCCCGCCGCCGGGCGTGGCGTGTCGTCAGTAGTGCTGGCCGGAGGTGGGCAGCTTGACGACGGTCACGAAGAAGTCGTCGATCCGCCGGACCACGCTGATGAACTGGTCGAAGTCGACGGGCTTGGAGACGTAGGCGTTGGCGTGCAGGTTGTAGCTGCGCAGGATGTCCTCCTCGGACTCCGACGTGGTCAGCACCACCACCGGGATCCCGCGGAGCTTCTCGTCGGCCTTGATGTCCTGGAGCACCTCCCGGCCGTCCTTGCGGGGCAGGTTGAGGTCGAGCAGGATCAGGTCGGGCCGGGGTACGTCGGCGAACTCGCCCTCCTTGCGGAGGAAGGACATGGCCTGCTCGCCGTCGTTGACCACGTGCAGCTTGTTGCGGACCTTGTTGAGCTCGAACGCCTCCCGCGTCAGCAGGACGTCGCCCGGGTCGTCCTCGACCAGCAGGACGTCGATCCAGCGCAGGTCATTCATCAGCGGTTTCTCCTGAGGGAAAGGTCCAGCGGAAGGTCGTACCGGTTCTGGTGGTGTTCTCAGGTTCGCTGTCCTCGGTGTCCACCCAGATGCGACCGCCATGGTACTCGACGATTTTCTTGCAGAGAGCCAACCCGATGCCGGTGCCCGCGTAGACGTCACGCCCGTGCAGACGCTGGAAGATCAGGAAGATGCGGTCAGTGTATTTACTGTCGATGCCGATGCCGTTGTCGGTGCAGGAGAACTCCCACATGTCCCCGTCGCGCCGCACCCCGATGTGGACCTTCGGTGGATCCTCCGAGCGGAACTTGATCGCGTTGCCGATGAGGTTCTGGAAGAGCTGGGTGAGCTGCACCCGGTTGCCGTACACCCGAGGCAGCTCGTCGTGGGTCACCGTCGCGCCGGTGTCCTCGATCGGCGCGGCGAGGTTGTTCAGCGCGGCCCTCAGCGGCCCCTCGGCGTCGATGTCGATACGTTCGCCGCCCATCCTGCCGACCCGGGAGAAGTCGAGCAGGTCGTTGATCAGCATCTGCATGCGCTTGGCGCCGTCGACCGCGAAGGCGATGTACTGCTTGGCGCGGTCGTCGAGCTGGTCGCTGTAGCGCTGTTCCAGCATCTGGGTGAAGCTGGCCACCTTGCGCAGCGGCTCCTGCAGGTCGTGGCTGGCCACGTAGGCGAACTGCTCCAGTTCGCTGTTGGAGCGCCTCAGCTCCGTCGCCTGGTCCTCCAGCTTGCGCTGCGTCTCCGAGGCCCGGTGCCACTCGGCGAGGATGCGGCGGCGCATCGCGTCGACGTGGCCGGACAGCTCGGCCAGCTCGGCGGGGTGCTCGACCCTGAGTTTGTGGTCGAAGTCTCCCTGGGCGACCGCGCGTACCTGCTCGTTCAGCTCCGCCAGCGGGCGGAGCACCGCGTGGCGCACGATGAAGACCGCGGCGATCGCGGCCGCGACCAGTGCCGTGGCGACCCCGATGAGCGAGATGTAGAGGGCCTGCCAGCCGCGGTCGAGCTGGACGCTGCCGATCTCGTGCAGCCGGCTCAGATGGTCCTGCAGATCCGCGAGGGACTGCCGGACCTCGGTGAACCGGGTGGCGTTGATCGTGGCGTTCTGCCGGGAGGCGTCGCTCTTCAGCGTCGGCACCGCCGCGATGACCCGTTCGACGTAGTCGCGCCGCCAGGCGTCGCCACTGGCCTTCAGGTGGGCCACCTCGGCGCGGACCGTCTGCCGCTCCGGAATCCGGGGGAGCAGCGCGCTGAGCGCGCCCATCGCCCTGTCCTCCGCGGTGAGAGCCTCCCGGTACTCCTTCAGGGAGGTCTCCTCGTTGGTCCTGCCGTACGTCCGCACCGAGCTCTCCTGCGCGGTGAGCGCGTTGAAGATCTCCAGGGTGCGCAGCGTCGCCGGGTCGATGACGTCCACCAGGGTCTCCCTGGCCTGGCGGGCGTCCTCGATCGACCTGATCGTGACGACGGCCGAGATCATGAAGACCAGCGCGATGCCCACCCCGGCGAACATGAACCAGCGGCCGACCGGGAGCCTCCCGAAACCTTTCGCGGGGGTGAGCGCGGGCAGGGGATGCGGGCGGGTGCCGTGATCCGAGCGGTCGGTCATCGTTTTCCGTTCCGTGAGATGAGCACGGTCGCCAGGTCGTCGCTGAGCGCGTCACGGTTCAGCTCGATGACGCGTTCAATGAGGCGATCGAGTTCGATCCCGCCCTGCTCCTGGACGAGCCTGAGCAGGCCCTCGGTGCCGAGCAGGTCGGGGCCGCCGCCCACGGTGGCCTCGATCAGCCCGTCGGTGTAGAGCAGCAGCGACCAGTCGTCGCCGAGCACGACGTCGATCTCCGACCAGTGCACGTCCTGGAAGATGCCCAGTGGCGGCCCCGAGGGGGTACCCGGCACCACGCCGATCACGCCGTCGCGGATCAGCAGCGGCGGCGGATGGCCGACCACGTGCATCCGCGCGTGGCTGAGCGTGGGGTCGATCGTGGCGATGCACAGGGTGGTGAAGATCTCCGCCGACTTGCGTTCCAGGCGGAGCACCGACTCCAGCGTGCCGAGCAGTTCGTTGCCGGTGTGCCCGGCCAGGACCAGGGTCCGCCAGGCGATCCTGAGCGCGACTCCCAGCGCGGCCTCGTCGGGACCGTGCCCGCACACGTCGCCGACCACCACGTGGACGGCGCCGTCGGGGCTCTGCACGGTGTCCCAGAAGTCACCGGCGAGCAGGGCGCGCCTGCGTCCTGGCAGGTAGCGGGCGTGGTGTTCGAGAATCTCGGTGGACAGCAGCGGGACCGGGAGGAGCCCGCGTTCGAGGCGGGAGTTCTCCTTGGTGAGCAGTTCGACCTCGACCAGCCTGCGCTGGGCCAGGTCGGCGCGCTTACGCTCCATCGCGTAGCGGATCGCCCGGGCCAGCAGGCGGCCCTCCACGTCCTGCTTGACCAGGAAGTCCTGGGCGCCGGCGGCGACCGCCTCCACGCCGACGTGGGTGTCGCTCAGGCCGGTCAGCACGAGCACGGCGGCATGCGGCGCCATCGAGAGCACCTGCTCCAGCGCCTCCAGGCCGGTCGCGTCGGGCAGGGAGAGATCGACGAGCACGCACTGCACGTCGGAGGTCAGCCGGACCCTGCTCTCGGCCAGGCTCCGCACCCATATGATCTTCGGTGGGTTGTCCGCCTCGCCGAGCAGCTCCTCCACGAGGAAGGCATCGCCCGCGTCGTCTTCGATGAGAAGAAGCGTGAGCGTTTCATTGGCGGGGGCGGTCACTGACGCCTCTTCGTGAGCTCGGGAGAACGTGTCAACGCTACGTAGAATAGTGCGACACGTCAGGTACCGGGGCGCCGATGCGATGTGATTCACCACCCGTCGGACACCGGGGGGTACGGAGTGGCGCGAGATCTCGGCGGTGTCCTCGCCGGGAGTCAACCCTGGATGATCAGGTCCAGTCCCTGGGGGAGGCTGCCCTCGTGGGCGGCCTCGGCGAGGAAGAGGAGCAGGGTCGCGCGAAAGGCCTGGGCCGCGCGGGTGGGCTCGACGTCCTTGCGGTGCGCGATGGCGATGGTGCGGCGCAGCCCGGGAGGAGCCAGGGGTGTCCCGGAAAGTCCCGGGCGGCCGTCCAGGACCATCGAGGGGACCAGTGCGACCCCCAGCCCGGCCTCCACGAAGCGCAGCACGGCGTCCATCTCGCCGCCCTCCACCGCGAACCTGGGCTCGAACCCGGCCTGCCGGCAGGCGTTGAGCGTGGCCTCCCGCAGGTCGTATCCGCGCCTGAACATCACCATCGGCCGTTGCCGCAACTCCTCGATGCGCACGTACGGCCTGCGGGCGCGAGTGGTCGAGGGGGAGGCGACGACGAGGTTCTCCCGCAGGACCTCCTCGGTGACGAGGGCGGGGTCGTCGCTGTGCAGCGGCATGATGATCAACGCCAGGTCGAGCTGGCCCCTGGCCAGGGTGCGGACCAGGTCGCGGGAGCCGCCTTCCTCCACGAACAGCTCGATGCCGGGGTAGGCGTGGTGGAACCTGGCCAGCGCGTCGGCGAGCAGCCCCGCGCAGAGCGAGGGCGTGGCGCCCAGCCGGACCCGGCCGCGGCGCAGCCCGGCCAGCTCGCCGACCTCGCTTCTGGCGGTCTCGGCGTCGGCCAGCATGCGGCGGGCCAGCGGTAGCAACGCCTCGCCAGCGGGGGTCAGCGTGACGTTTCCCCGGGCACGGCTGAACAGCGGTGCGCCGAGCTCGGCCTCCAGGGCCTTGATCTGCTTGCTCAGCGAGGGCTGGGCTACGCGCATCCGTTCGGCGGCCTGGGTGAAGTGCCGGGCCTCGGCGACCGCCACGAAATAGGCGAGTTGCTGGAGCTGCACGTTTCCCTAGCGTACGGACTGCCCGACCGCGGATTCGGGGCGGGTGGTGGTGGGGGAGACAATGTGAGATTGCTCGCACCGCTCCGGAGGGAGCGGCGATGGAAGCGACAGGGACGCAGAGGTAATAGCCGCAGGCTATGGAAACCACATCCACGATGACTTGGACTTGGATAAATACCCTTACCTAGCGTCACGAGGGTGACTGCCACGATTGAGCGCGGATCCGCCACCGCCTCTGTAAACCCCCCAGCGGATACCGTGAAGACCGCGAAGCCCGGACGAAAAGGCGGCTTCCTGGGCTCCTCCAACGGCAAGAAGGCCGTGATGGCCATCACGGGCGCCGTGATGGTGCTCTTCCTCATCGGCCACATGGCCGGAAACCTCAAGAGCTTCGCCGGTGCCGAGTCGTTCAACGCCTACGCGGCCTTCCTGCGGACCATGGGCGAGCCGATCCTCCCGCACCGGGTCCTGCTGACCGTCGTCGAGGTCGCGCTGGTCGTCGCGGTCGCCCTGCACATGTGGTCGGCGATCTCCCTGGCCCGGCGGGCGAGCAAGGCCCGCCCGGTCAAGTACGCGGCCAGGCGTAAGTCCAGGGCGAACGGCTACGCGGTCCACACCATGCGCTACGGCGGCGTCATCATCGTGCTGTTCGTGATCTACCACCTGCTGGACCTGACGTTCGGCGCGGCCAACCCGGCCGGTGGCGGCGCCACCCCCTACGACCGCCTGGTCGAGGGCTTCGCGCCGTCGCGCTGGTGGGTCACCCTGTTCTACGTGCTCGCCCTCGTCATGGTCGGCCTGCACCTGCGCCACGGCCTGTGGAGCGCCTTCCAGACGCTCGGTCTGGCGAGCAGCCGTAGCTACCGCCCGCTGAAGGCCGTCGCCGCGGGCCTGTCGGCGCTGCTGGTCATCGGCTTCCTCGTGGTCCCGGTGGCGGTCGCGATCGGAGTGATCAAGTGAGCAAGAGCGCGAACCCGGCGGGTCTTCCGCACGGAGAACAAGGAGTGAGGAGCGCGATGAGCACGGGGTACACCGAAGGTGAGCCGATCCGTGACACCAAGGCTCCCGAGGGTCCGATCGAGGACCGCTGGGAGAAGCGCAAGTTCTCCGCGAAGCTGGTCAACCCGGCCAACAAGCGCAAGCTCCACGTCATCGTCGTGGGCACCGGGCTGGCGGGCGGCTCGGCCGCCGCGACCCTCGGCGAGCTCGGCTACAACGTCACCTCGTTCTGCTACCAGGACACGCCCCGTCGCGCCCACTCCATCGCGGCCCAGGGCGGTATCAACGCCGCCAAGAACTACCGCGGCGACGGTGACTCGATCTACCGGCTCTTCTACGACACGGTCAAGGGCGGCGACTTCCGCGCCCGCGAGTCCAACGTCTACCGGCTCGCCCAGGTCAGTGTGAACATCATCGACCAGGCCGTGGCCCAGGGGGTGCCGTTCGCCCGCGAGTACGGCGGTCTGCTCGACACCCGCTCCTTCGGCGGCGCGCAGGTCTCCCGTACCTTCTACGCCCGAGGCCAGACGGGCCAGCAGCTCCTGCTCGGCGCGTACCAGGCGCTGGAGCGCCAGATCGCGGCCGGCACCGTCAAGATGCACACCCGTCACGAGATGCTCGACCTGATCGTCTCCGACGGCCGGGCACGCGGCGTCATCGTCCGTGACATGGTCACCGGCGAGATCGAACGGCATGTCGCCGACGCGGTGGTGCTGGCCAGCGGCGGGTACGGCAACGTGTTCTTCCTGTCGACGAACGCCAAGGGCTGCAACACCACGGCGATCTGGCGGGCACACCGGCGCGGCGCGATGTTCGCCAACCCCTGCTACACCCAGATCCACCCGACCTGCATCCCGGTCAGCGGCGACCACCAGTCGAAGCTGACCCTGATGTCGGAGTCGCTGCGCAACGACGGCCGCGTGTGGGTGCCGCTGAAGGCGGGCGACACCCGTCCGGCCTCGGCGATCCCCGAGGAGGAGCGCGACTACTACCTGGAGCGGATCTACCCGGCGTTCGGCAACCTGGTCCCGCGTGACATCGCCTCCCGCGCGGCCAAGAACGTCTGCGACGAGGGCCGCGGTGTCGGCCCCGGCGGCCTGGGCGTCTACCTCGACTTCGCCGACGCGATCCGCCGTCTGGGCCGCGAGGCGGTGGAGAAGAAGTACGGCAACCTCTTCGAGATGTACGAGCGCATCACCGGCGAGGACCCGTACGCCCAGCCGATGCGCATCTACCCCGCCGTCCACTACACGATGGGCGGCCTGTGGGTGGACTACGACCTGCAGTCCACGATCCCGGGCCTGTTCGTGATCGGCGAGGCCAACTTCTCCGACCACGGCGCCAACCGCCTCGGCGCGTCCGCGCTGATGCAGGGGCTGTCCGACGGCTACTTCGTGCTGCCGACCACGATCGGCGACTACCTGGCGAACGGCCCCTACGGCGAGGTCGACGAGGACGACGTGACCGAGGCCGAGGCCGAGGTGCGCCAGAAGATCGAAAAGCTGCTGACGAACAACGGCACCCGCACCGCCGACTCCTACCACCGTGAACTCGGCAGGATCATGTGGGAGTACTGCGGGATGGAGCGTACCGAGGAGTCGCTCCGCAAGGCGCTGGAGCGGATCCCCGAGCTGCGCGAGGAGTTCTGGCAGAACGTGAAGGTGTCCGGCGAGGCCGACGAGCTGAACCAGGCGCTGGAGCGGGCCGGACGGGTCGGGGACTTCTTCGACCTGGCCGAGCTGATGTGCATCGACGCGCTGCACCGTACCGAGTCGTGCGGCGGCCACTTCCGCGCCGAGTCCCAGGACGCCGACGGCGAGGCCCTGCGCGACGACGAGAACTTCTCCTACGTCGCGGCCTGGGAGTACGGCGAGCAGGGGCCGATCCTGCACAAGGAAGACCTCGACTACGAGTACGTCAAGATGAGCCAGCGGAGCTACAAGTGAGTGCACCCGACGCGGTGAGCGGACTGGTTCGCGAGGAACGAGCGATCCTCGCAGCGAATGAGGAGAGGTAAGCGAACCATGAGTATGAACCTCACTCTCAAGGTCTGGCGTCAGAAGGGCCCCAAGGACAAGGGCCGGATGGTCAACTACCGGGTCGAGGACGTCTCACCGGACATGTCCTTCCTGGAGATGCTCGACGTCCTCAACGAGCGGCTCATCCTGGAGGGCGACGACCCGATCGCCTTCGACCACGACTGCCGCGAGGGCATCTGCGGCATGTGCGGCATGGTCATCAACGGCGTCGCGCACGGTGAGCAGGTGGCCACCACCACCTGTCAGCTGCACATGCGTCACTTCGAGGACAACGCGGTCATCACCATCGAGCCGTGGCGCGCCGCGCCCTTCCCGGTGGTGAAGGACCTGGTCGTGGACCGCTCGGCGTTCGACCGGATCATCCAGGCGGGTGGCTTCATCTCCGTCCCGGCCGGTTCGGCCCCCGACGCGCACAGCGTCCCGGTGAAGAAGGTCGACGCCGACGCGGCGTTCGACGCGGCCACCTGCATCGGCTGCGGCGCCTGCGTCGCCGCCTGCCCGAACGGCTCGGCCTCGCTCTTCACCGCGGCCAAGATCACCCATCTGAGCCTGCTGCCGCAGGGCCAGCCCGAGCGCGACTCCCGCGCCGTCGCGATGGTCGAGCAGATGGATGCCGAGGGCTTCGGCGGCTGCACCAACACCGGCGAGTGCACGGCGGTCTGCCCCAAGGGCATCCCGCTGGACACCATCGCCCAGATGAACCACGACTACCTGCGGGCCGCCAAGTAGGTCCTTTCGACCGTTCCGCCCCGGTGCCCGGCCCAGCGGCCGGCACCGGGGCGGTTGCTTCTCCCGGTCCTGAGTGGCGTTCCCGGGGGTGCAGGGGAACCGCCGGGCTCGATCGCGGGTGCCCCTGCCCGGGCGACGCCGTCCGCCGGGCCGTCGAGGTCCGGGCTCGATCGCGCGCCCCTACCCGGGCTTCCGCCGTGTCCCGAGTTCCCGGACGATCTCCCTGCGCAGCGTCCCCTGATCGATGCCCGCGTCGGCGATGACGCGCGAGGCCAGCCCCTCCCCCTCGCGGAGCAGCCCCAGCAGGATGTGGCCGTCGCCGATGTACTTGTGCTTGAGGGCGATGGCCTCCCGCAGGGACAGTTCCAGGGACTTCTTCGCCCCCTTGGAGAAGGGGATGTGGCGACCGCTGAACAGGCCGCCCCGGTGGTCGCGCTGCGGCGGCCGGTCCAGGGAGCCGGGGCCGAAGGCGGCCTCGACCTTCTCCCTGATGGCGGAGAGATCGATACCGATCGTCTCCAGCGCGTCCGCGTCGAGCGCGTCCTTCGGTGAGTGGGGGACGAGGCGCACCACGGCCCGGTCGGCCCGCTCACGGTCCAGGCCGTGCCGTCCGAGGATTCGGGCCGAAACGGTCTGTGGCTGGTCGAGCAGGCCCAGCAGGAGGTGCTCGGTGCCGATGGAGGGGTGCTTCAGCCTGCGGGTGTTCTCCTGGGCGAGCGTCACCGTCTGCCTGGCCTGATCCGTGAACCTTTCGAACATGACTATCTCTCCCGTCTCAGCAGGCCTCGGCCACCCGCGTACTTCTTGTGCACCGCCTGCCGGCTCACTTCAAGGCAGTACGCGATCTCCTGCCAGGACCAGCCCTGGTCCCTGGCGTTCTCCACCTGGAGGGCCTCCAGCCGGTCGACCAGTGTCCGCAGTGCCCGCACGGCCCGCAGGCCGACGGCCGGATCGCGGCTACCGGCGTCGGATGCCAGTTGCGCCGTATCGCTCATGTCTGTCAATTTAGGTTGACGCAGCCCATTCTGTCAACCTTGATTGACGGCAACACGCCGGGGAGGCCGAAAATCGTTTGCCGGGCCAGGTCGGAGTTTGTGACCCTTGTTGTGAGATGCGCTCCTTACCAGCCGCCGACCCCGGCGTTCCCGATGCCCGAAGTCCGATCGCTTACCTGCTGTGGGTGGCCCGCATGCAGCGAGGCCCGCTGCTGCTCGGCATCGGCTACGCCATCCTGTGGTGGCTGGCGATGGCGCTGGTACCCGCCGCGATGGGCAACGGCATCGACGCGATCACGGCCAAGGACCTGCCTGCCCTGGTCACCTGGGGGGCCGTGGTGTTCGCCCTGGGAATCACCCAGGCCGTCATGGGCATCCTGCGGCACCGGATGGCCGTCTACAACTGGCTGGCCGCCGCCTACCGGACCGTCCAGGTCACCGTCAGGCAGTCGACCCGGCTGGGCGCGACCCTGCCCAAGCGCATGTCCACCGGTGAGGTGGTCAGCGTCGGCAACTCCGACATCGCCCACATCGGCAACGCGATGGACATCCTGCTCCGCGGCTGCGGCGCCGTCGTCGCCATCGCCGTCGTGACCGTCATCCTGATCGACGCCTCGCCACAACTGGGACTGATGGTGCTGGTCGGCCTGCCCCTCGTGGCGGTCGCCGTCGCGCCCCTGCTCAAGCCGCTGCACCGCCGCCAGAACGACCACCGCGACCTGCAGGGCGACCTCGCCACCCGCGCCGCCGACATCGTCACGGGCCTGCGGGTGCTCCGCGGCATCGGCGGTGAGCGGGTCTTCGCCGACCGCTACGGCGCCGAGTCGCAGCGGGTGCGCCACGCCGGCGTGCGGGTGGCCTCCGTCGAGTCGATGCTGGAGGGCGCACAGGTCCTGCTGCCCGGACTGCTGATCGCCGGGGTGACCTGGCTCGGTGCGACCTTCGCGATGCGCGGCGAGATCACCGCCGGCCAGCTCGTCGCCTTCTACGGCTACGCGGTCTTCCTGATCGCCCCGGTGCGCACCCTCACCGAGGCGGCCGACAAGCTGACCAAGGGGCACGTCGCCGCCCGCAGGGTGGTGCGCATCCTGGCGCTGAATCCCGAGGTGGAGGGTGGCACCGGCCGCTCGGAGGGCGGCCTGCTGCGCGACGTGACCTCCGGGGTCGCGGTGCGTCCCGGCATGCTCACCGCCGTCGCGGCGGCCGTCCCCGAGGAGGCCGTGACCATCGCCGACCGGCTCGGCCGCTACAGCGACGGCGACGTCGACTTCGGCGACGTGGCGCTCGACACCCTGCCGATCTCCGAGGTCCGCCGCCGCGTCCTCGTCGCCGACAACGAGGCCCAGCTGTTCGCCGGGGTGCTCAGGGACGAACTGGACGTCACCGGCCGCGCCTCCGACGAGGAGATCACCCGGGCGTTGCAGGCCGCGTGCGCCACCGACATCGTCGAGGCGCTGCCCGGCGGTCTGGAGGGGCGCGTCGCCGAGGCCGGCCGGGAGTTCTCCGGCGGCCAGCAGCAGCGGCTCAGGCTCGCCAGGGCGTTGACCCTCGACCCGGAGGTGCTCATCCTCATCGAGCCCACCAGCGCCGTCGACGCGCACAGCGAGGCCCGCATCGCCGACCGGCTGGCCAAGGCCCGCGCGGGCAAGACCACGCTGGTCTGCACGACCAGCCCGCTGGTGCTCGACCGCACCGACCACGTCATCTACGTCGAGGGAGGCGTCGTGCGCGCCCAGGGCACACACCGGGAGCTGCTGGCCACCCACCCGGGCTACACCGCCGTCGTGACCCGGGGTGAGGAGTCGTGAGCAGGCAGATCCTGCCCGTCGCCGACACCGCGCAGGTTCGGGCGTACGCCCGCAGGCTCACCCTGAAATATCCCGGAGAGCTCACCGTGGCGCTGGGTCTGCACGGCCTGGCCGCCGTCGCCGGCCTGGCGGTGCCATGGCTGCTCGGCGGCCTCGTCCAGGGTGTCCAGGACGGCACCGGGGTCGACGTCACCGCGGTGTCGCTGGCCATCGGCGGCTTCCTGGTCGCCCAGGCGGTGCTGATCAGGTTCGCCGTCTACGCCTCGGCCAGGCTCGGCGAGAAGGTCCTCGCCGAGCTGCGCGAGGAGTTCGTCGGGCGGGTGCTCGGCCTGCCGCTGTCCGTCGTCGAGCGGGCCGGATCCGGCGACCTGATCTCGCGGACCTCGCGTGACGTCGACTCGCTGTCGCGCACCGTACGGCACGCCGTGCCCGAGACGCTGATCGCGCTGGTCACCTGCCTGATCACCGTCGGCGCGCTGGTACTGGTCGGGCCGCTGCTCGCGCTGCCCTCGCTGCTGGCCGTCCCCATCCTGTGGATCTCCACCCGCTGGTATCTCAACCGGGCCAGGGAGGGCTACCTGCGGGAGAGCGCCGCGTACGCCGACATGACCGACGGGCTGGCCGAGACGGTCGGGGGCGCCCGCGCGGTGGAGGCCCTGGGTCTGCAGGAGCGGCGGCACCGCCGCACCGACACCGACATCGCCCGCTCGTGGGCGGCCGAGCGCTACACGCTGGGGCTGCGCACCGTCTGGTTCCCCTCGGTCGAGCTCGGCTACGTGATCCCGATCGTGGCGACGCTGGTCATCGGCGGTCTGTTCCACCTCCAGGGCTGGGTCTCGCTGGCCCAGGTCACCGCGGCCACGCTCTACGTCCAGCAGCTCATCGACCCGCTCGACCGGCTGCTGATGTGGATCGACGAGCTCCAGGTCGGTGGCGCCTCGATGGCCCGGCTGCTCGGCGTCGCCGAGGTGCCCGACGACCGCGAGGCCACCGGTGCCGCTCCCGAGGGCAGTGAGCTGGCGGCCGACGACGTCCGCTACGCCTACCGCGAGGGCCACGACGTGCTGCACGGCATCGACCTGCTGGTCAAACCGGGCGAGCGGCTGGCCATGGTCGGCCCGTCGGGGGCGGGCAAGTCCACGCTGGGCCGCCTGCTCGCCGGCATCCACGGCCCCCGCACCGGCTCGGTCACCGTGGGCGGCGTCCCCCTGGTCGAACTACCCCTGAACGACCTGCGCGGTCAGGTCGCCCTGGTGACCCAGGAGCACCACGTCTTCCGGGGCACGGTGCGCGACAACGTGCTGATCGCCAGGCCCGAGGCCGACGACGCGCGGGTCCGCGAGGTGCTGGAGGCCGTGGACGCCTGGGACTGGGTCGAGACCCTGCCCGAGGGGCTCGACACGGCGGTCGGCTCCGGCGGCGAGCACGTTCCCCCCGCCCAGGCCCAGCAGCTGGCCCTGGCCCGGCTGGTGCTGGCCGACCCGCACACTCTGGTCCTCGACGAGGCCACCTCGCTGATCGACCCCCGCGCGGCCCGCCGCCTGGAACGCTCGCTGGCCGCCGTCCTCGAAGGCCGTACGGTGATCGCCATCGCCCATCGCCTCTACACGGCCCACGACGCCGACCGCGTCGCGGTCGTGGAGGACGGCCGCATCGGCGAACTCGGCTCCCACGAGGAACTGGTCGCCGAGGGGGGCTCCTACGCGGCCCTGTGGCGCAGCTGGCACGGCACCTCCGGCTGAGGTTCTGGCCGTGATCAGCCTCGGAGGGCCTTCGGCCGGGCCGCGTCCTGTTTCGGCGGCTCGGGAGGGGCCGGGCGGCGGACGTGGACCGGGGTTCCTGTCGGGGTCATGTCGAACAGGGGCCTGGCGTTGTGCAGCGGGACGCGGATGCAGCCGTGGGACGCGGGGTGGAGCGGGACCCGTTCCGAGCCGTGGAAGCCGATACCCCCGTTGAAGTAGATGGTGTAGAACTGGTCGCCCAGTGGCCCGTGGGTCCATCCGGTGGTCCGCCACCAGGCGCGGAAGTCCCCGGTGGGTGTGACGGCGACCCCGCAGTGGCCGTTCTTGCAGTAGTGCTTGTCGTTACCGGTCGAGATATGGGAGACCAGCGCCGGCTTGCCGTCCTGCCAGGCGGTGAGCAACTGACGACGCAGGTCGATCTCCACCCTGGTGGGCTCCCCGTAGGGCACCAGCGGCCTGACGCGCGCCGGGTGGGCGAGTGCCTTCCAGGTCGACGGGTCGATCTCGTCGCCGGCGGGCAGCCCGTTGGCCTTCTGGAAGGCCCACACGGCCGCGCGCAGCGCGGGGTCGTATTCCTGGCTGGAAGATCCCGGGTGGAACCCCAGCCGGTCGAGACGTTTTTTGACCTCCTGGACCTGGGTTCCCCGGTCACCGGGGCGAAGGACGGGGAAACGCGACAGCGGGGTGTGCTCGGAACGGGGTGGGTGGTCATCGGCAACGGCGGGTCCGGAGCGTCTCGGTGACGCGACGCCGGTGTTCGCGATGCCGAACGGCAGGCACGAGGTGAACGCGAGGGCCGTGTTCACGATCAGAAGGCATTTGACGATTCTCTGCATTTCAGTGAGCCTCTTTGGTCTGGCGTCGCGACCGGGCAGGCTGATATGCGGCGGTGCGGGCTCGCCGTGTTCAGGCCGTCTCGCGTCGACTCCGGGAAGAAAGGAGAACGCTCAGCAGGAGTAGGAGTACGTGCGGTCCTGCACGGCCGCGCGCACCAGGCCGACGGCTTCCTGGGCGCAGCCCCAGGAAAAGCTGAATCCGGCCCCGCCGTGTGCGAAGTTGTAGATGACCCGTCCTTCCTCGTCCCACTCAAGGCAGACGTTCTCCTTCCGGAACGGCCGCAATCCAGCCCGTACCGGCTCATCGGGATCCAGCTGGAAACTTCGCAGCGCGGGGATGAAGGCCAGGCAGCGCTCGTACATGTCCCGCACCGGGGCGTGGTTCTCCAGGTTGATTCCGGTGTCCCACTCGTCCTTTTCCGCCAGGCCGCCGAGAACAAGGATCTGCGGGCTGCGCGGCACGATGAAGACGATGTCCTGCTCGCCGTCGTTCGTCTCGTCGTGGGAGACGCAGTGGGCCTCGTCGATCCCGTCGTTGCGGACCCGCACCAGCGCACCGCGGAGTGGGTACATGCTGACACCGCGGAGCTCGGCGGTGCCGAGCCCCGCGCAGCAGACGATCACCTCGGCGTCGAACCGGTCGAGGAGCTCGGCCCTCCTGTCGGTCAGCGCCCCCTCGATCCGATGCCGTCTGACCTGTACCCCGTGCATTTTGACCTGCCGCATCAGCCACAGCATGTACCGGTCTGTATCGATCATGGGCGCCAGATGGGAGTAGGCGTCGACCACGCCGTAGCCTGGGTCGACGCCGTTCCGCTCGGAGAGCGACCGGTCGTGGACGAAGCCGCGCACCTTCCCCGAGAGCTCCCGCATCTTGTGGAGATCGTGGGGACTCTCCTCGACGGGGTGCTTGAAATAGAAGTTGGACCTTCGCATGGCCACCCCGGGGACTCCGGACCGGGCCAGCTCCTCGAATATCCGGTACGAGGTGACGCACCAGTTCTTGGAGCGGGCGAGCGAGACCTGGTCGTGGTGGTAACCGCAGACCGCGGGCGGCCACTCCCACAGCGCGCCCGCGACGACCGAGACGATGTCGGGTGCGAACCTGTCCGCGACGACGGTGACCCGGAATCCCTCCCTGGCCAGACACAGCGCGGTCGTCAACCCGCTCACACCGGCTCCGACGACAAGTACCTTCTCTGAATTCGCGCGCACCTGGGAACGCCTTCTTTCTGGATCCGCCCAGCTCGATCAATTTTCGGCGTGGCCGACCGGGGAAGGCCGCCACGACGAGCGCTGAAACTTCTCCAGGGTAAATCGAGGCATCGGCGAACCCCGGAATGGCGACGAATCCGAGATGAGGGGCGGACGGCCACCGGCGAATGGGAAAAGTGCCGAGCGGGGAAAAGCCATACCCGTCCCAAATCCCATGATGACGAGTGTTTGGCGGCGTGCCGGATTTTCATCGCCAATCCATGGATCGGCCCGGGAGAATACCGGCACATTCTTGGCTGTTTCCCGGCGGGCCCGATGGGCCGATCGGGGGGCGCGGCGGGCTGGATTGCCTACGTTGCCCTGGGGACTCGCCTATATATCCTCGGTGGGGCTGTTGAGGGGTCGAGTCGTACTTGTTCCGGAACGTGATGACCGGCGGAACTCAGTCACGCGTTCGGTGGGAAACGCCGTGCCGGTGAGCGGTTCTGTGCCGCACCGGCACGGCGTCATATCCTCCGACGGGTCAGACCAGGGCCTTCTTAAAGAAGTCGACCTGGAGCAGGAGCAGGTTCTCCGCCACGACCTCCTGCGGGGTCATGTGGGTGACCCCGGACAGTGGCAGCACGTTGTGCGGGCGACCGGCGGCCAGCAGGGCCGAGGAGAGACGGAGGGTGTGGGCGGCGACCACGTTGTCGTCGGCCAGGCCGTGGATCAGCAGCAGGGGGCGGTCCAGCTTCTCGGCGTCGGCGAACAGGGACGAGGAGTCGTAGTGTCCCTCGTCGGGCCGGCCGAGGTAGCGCTCGGTGTAGCAGGTGTCGTACAGGCGCCAGTCGGTCACCGGGGCTCCCGCGACGGCCGCGTGGAAGATGTCGGGGCGCCGGAGGACGGCCAGGGCGGCCAGGTAGCCGCCGAAGGACCAGCCGCGGATGCCGACCCGGGTCAGGTCCAGGTCGTCGGGGAACCGCGCGGCGGCGCCGTGCAGGGCGTCGATCTGGTCCTCCAGGACCGGGGTGGCCAGGTCGTGCAGGATGGCCCGCTCGAACTCGGGGCCCCGCCCCGGGGTGCCGCGGCCGTCGGCCACGACCACCGCGAAGCCCTGGTCGGCGAACCACTGGCTGGTCAGGTGCGCCCCGGCCGCGGCCAGGACGCGCTGGGCGTGCGGTCCGCCGTACGGGTCCATGAGGACCGGCAGTCTCGCGGAGCCCGGCACGTGCCCGGAGGGCAGCAGCACCGCGGTGGCCAGGTCGCGCTCGCCCGCCCTGATCAGGGAGACCCGCAGGTCCAGGCCGGGCCGCTCGGCGTACGAGGTGATGTGGCCGCGGGGCGTGCCGTTGTGCAGGACGCGGGTGACGGAGCCCTCGCTTTCGAGGGTCTGACCGGTGATCACGAGGGTGCCGCCCGCGGTGTGGCCGCTGTAGACACCGCCCTCGGTCGGGCTGACGAGCGTGATCTGACCCCTCCGGTACGCCCATACCGCGATCTCGGTGGGTTCCCCGCTCGCCCGGAAGAGCACGGTCTCGCCGTCGATGTCGAGGATCTCGCGGACCTGGAGGGTGGGCGGCGTGACGGGGCCGTCGCCGACGATCAGGCGGTGGCCGCCCTCGGAGGTGGCGGTCCAGACGAGGCTGCCGTCGGCCAGGTGGCCGGGAACGCCGGTGACGACGTCGACCCAGGCGGGGTCGGTGTCCTCGCGCACCAGGGTGGAGGTGCCGGTGGCCGGGTCGACGGCGAGCAGCCGCATGGTCCGCTGGTCGCGCGTCATGGTGACGATCGACAGGCCGTGGGCGTCCCAGGCGGCGTTGACCAGGTACTCGTCGTCGAAGGGCACGGGGACGCGGGCCCCGGTGAGGGTCAGCACGAAGAGTTCGACCCCGGCGTTGGCGGTTCCCGCGGAGGGATAGCGCTGCTCGGCGGCGGGCCGGGCCGGGTTGGCCGGGTCGGCGATGTGCCATCGCTGGACCGGCGACTCGTCGGCCCGCTCGACCAGGATCGCGTCCCCCGACGGGGACCACCAGTAGCCCCGCATGCGGTCCATCTCCTCGGAGGCGATGAACTCGGCCAGGCCGTAGGTCACCTCCGGGGCCTCGGGGCGGGCCAGCGCGTGGTCGACCTCGTCCGTCAGGTCCTGGATGTGGAAGGCGCCGCCGGTCACGTAACCGACGTGTTCTCCGGTGGGGGACATCCGGGGGTCGATCACCGGTCCGGGGGTCTTCAGGTTCCTTGTGTACCCGGTCTTCAGGTCGACGACGTAGAGGCCGCCGGAGAGCGCGAACGCGGCGGTGGCCACCGTGGCGTCGGTGCTGTATCCGACGATGCCGCCGGCCTGCTCCCTGCTCCGTTCTCGGCGCGCCCGTTCCTCGGGGGGCAGGTTCTCGTCATCCGCGGCCAGGGCGCGCGGATCGACGACGAGCCGTTCCGTGCCGCTGAGGACGTCGTACTCCCACAGGCAGGTCACCGGGTCGGAGCCGCCCCTGGTCCGTAGGAAGACGATGCGATCACCGCTCGGAGCGATCGTGAAACCGCGGGGCACTCCGAGGGTGAATCGGCGGGTTCTGGCATGCAGGCGAGGAAAGCTCTCACTCATACGAGCCATCTTGCCAGTTCCGCATCGACTGTCCTGTTTTCCAGAAGTGGTGAATTCGGAGGTTCTAGGCGATCCCTGGCCTCGATACCCTCAAACCTATGACTGACCGGCGCCTGATGCTCGTGCATGCCCATCCGGACGACGAGACGATCGGCAGCGGGGCGACCATGGCCAGGTACGCGGCCCAGGGCGCGCACGTCACGCTGGTGACCTGCACCCTGGGGGAGGAGGGCGAGGTCATCCCGCCCGAGCTGGCCCACCTGACCGCCGATCGCGACGACACCCTGGGAGAGCACCGCGTCTCCGAGCTCGCCGCGGCCTGCGCCGCGCTCGGCGTCACCGACCACCGGTTCCTGGGCGGCCGGGGCCGCTGGCGCGACTCCGGCATGATGGGCGTCGTCTCCAACCACGCCGCGAACGCCTTCTGGCAGGCCGATCTGGACGAGGCGGCGGGTGAGCTCGTCAGGATCCTCCGCGAGGTGCGGCCCCAGGTGCTCGTCACCTACGACGAGAACGGCTTCTACGGTCACCCCGACCACATCCAGGCCCACCGGATCACCTGGCGGGCCTTCGAGCTGGCGGCGGACCCGGCGTTCGGCGAGGGCGACCCATGGCGCGTTTCGAAGTTCTACCACACCGCCGTGCCCAGGTCGGTGATGGTCAGAGGGGAGGAGGCGATGCGCGAGAACGGCGCCCCCTTCCTGGTCGAGCCGGTCGCCGAGCTGCCGTTCGGCTGCGCGGACGATGACGTCACCACCGAGATCGACGCCCGTGCCCACATCGAACGGAAGACAGCCGCGATGCGGGCGCACGCCACCCAGATCAGCGTGAGCCCACCCTGGTTCGCGCTGTCCAACGACGTCGGCCAGGAGTTGCTCGGGATCGAGCACTTCATCCTCCGCTCCGGCGCACGGGGTCCCGCGGGGCCCGGAGCGCCGATCGAGGTGGGAGGTCTCGGCGAGCCTTACGGCCGCGAGGACGACCTCTTCGCCGGGATCGACTAGCCTCGATGTTTGTGATGGAGCAGGTCCCAGCGACACGCGAACCCTCGGAGACGGTTGTCACCGTGGCGGTCAACGCGGTGCTCGTCATGCTCGGACTGCTGATGGGCGTCCTCGGCGGGTTCGAGCACTCCTGGTACATCAGGCCCGTCCCGGTCTCCGCCCTCGTCTGCGTCGCCCTGCTGTTCGCGATCACCTACGGAGCGGGCCGGATGACCCGCGGCAAGGCGGCGGCCCTGTCGTTCGCGATGGGCTGGGCGCTGATCACCATGATCTGGATCACCGGACGGCCGGAGGGCGACCTGGTGATCGCCAACGACCTGTCCGGCTACGTCTACCTCTACGGGGGCCTCGCGGTGGTCGCGGTGGGGGTCCTGCTCTCGCCACCGGCCCCGGCGGGCGGCTCGTGGCTGCTCACCCAGCACGGGTACGGTCCCCGCCCGCAGCCCTCACCCGCCCCGCAGGCACCACCCGCCCCGCCACCCCCGCCCGGCACCTGAAGCTCGTCCGGTCGGGTTCCGCCCGGACCTCGCGCGGTGGGGGTCGCTACCGCGAGCCGTCCGGATGACGCACAATCCCGGTATGCGGCGCTTGCATCGGGTACGGCGGACTGTCAACTACATCAACCTGGCCACGCCCCTGGGGCTGCTGCTGGCGCGCCTCGGGCGGGCCAGGGTGGCCGCCGGGCCCGACGGGCTGGTCCTGGCGTACGGCTATCGCTTCCGGTTCCCGATCGCCTCGGCGTTCACCGTGGGCAACGTGGTGCTGACCAAGCACGAGGAGGGCTTCCTCACCGGGGCCCTGCTCAGGCACGAGGACCGGCACGCCTCCCAGTACATGCTCTGCGTGGGCCTGCCGATGCTCCCGCTCTACGTCGTGGCGGTGGCGGTCTCCATGCTGGTCTGCGGCGACCACGCCTCGTGGAACCTCTTCGAGCGGCTGGCGAACCTGGAGGACGGCAACTACGCCCGCAGGTCCCCATGGTGGTTTCGTACTAAATCCTCTTAAAAGGGAATGGATCTCTCTGTGGGGGGATCAACAGGGGGTGAGCCGACGATGACAGAAGGGGACCGCCCATGTCGCAGACGTCCCACCCCGAAGCCGCCGCCGCGGAATCCATGGGCCCTGTCGAAGCGCCGACCCGCCGTTCCGGGTGGTCGGCCCGGTTCGCCACGCGTCCGGCGCGCGCGCTGAGACAGCTGGGCCGGGCTTCCAAACGGACGGCCGTGGTCGAGGCGGCGGCCGACTCCGCCACGCTCCCGGAAGCCCCCACCCGGCCGGAGTCGTCCGTACGACCGGCGCCTTTGCCGGGCCACCTGGCACCCGTGCCCCGGCGGTCGTGGCCGGGAGGCTTCAGGGACCGGCTGACCTCGCCGGTCCCGACCTTCCAGGAGCTGCTGGCGATCGTGTGGCACGGCAGGCTCCGCCCGGGGGTCGGGGACGCGGACCGCATCCCGGTCCACCGGGACGGTCTTCCCCGCCCGGCGGGGACCGACGCGGTCCTCACCTGGGTGGGCCACGCGACGTACGTGGTGCAGATCGGCGGGCTGACCATCCTCACCGACCCGGTCTGGGCCAGGAAGATCCCCGGCACCCGGCCCCGCCTGACCCCGCCCGGCGTCGCGTGGGCGGACCTGCCCCGGATCGACGCCGTGGTGATCAGCCACAACCACTACGACCACCTGGACGCGCCGACCGTGCGGCGGCTGCCGCGGAGCACGCCGGTCCTCGTCCCGGCAGGGCTCAGGTCCTGGTTCACCAGACGCGGGTTCCGCCACGTCATCGAGCTCGACTGGTGGGAGAGCACCTGGGTGGGCGGTGTCCGCTTCGACTTCGTACCCGCCCACCACTGGAGCCGCCGCACGGTCTGGGACACCTGCAGGACCCTCTGGGGCGGCTGGGTGATCGCCTCCGACGACCAGACGATCTACTTCGCCGGGGACACCGGTTACGGCGAGCGCTTCGCCCAGATCGGGGCGCGCTATCCGGGCGGCATCGACCTGGCCCTGATGCCGGTGGGCGCGTTCGAGCCCCGCTGGTTCATGAAGGCCGCGCACGTCGACCCCGCGCAGGCCGTACGGGCCTGCCAGGACGTCGGGGCGCGCCGGATGGCGACCATGCACTGGGGCACGTTCGTACTGTCCGGAGAGTCGCTCCTCGCGCCGATCGAGGAGGCCAGGGCGGCCTGGGCGGAGGCGGGGCGGGACCGCGCCGACCTGTGGGACCTCGCCGTCGGCGAGTCGCGCGTGCTGACGGCCTGACGACCTGTGACCCGGAGTCCCGGGGCGGGCGCCTCCCGGCGCCCGCCCCGGGACGTCAGGGGCTGAGCGTCAGGACGTTGGTGGCCGCCTTGCTGACGGACTCCTCGCGGGCCAGCATGGGGACGGTCCTCCCGCTCGCCCAGAGCGGCGCCTGGTCCCAGTAGTTGTCGTGGAACGCGTGACCGGAGGCGCCGGTCAGGTTGATCCACTGGGATTCGTCCAGGTTCCCCAGGTCGACCACCATTCGCATGGACGGCAGCCAGCCCACCGTGTAGTCGGACTGGACGTCCCAGCCGGCGGCGTTGACCGCGTCGTCGCTGCCGGCCACCGGGAACGGGCCCCGGTTGAACAGCCACTCGATCGGGCCGATCCCCGAGGTTCCAAAGGTCTGGTGGACGAGCTTCAGCGAGTGCAGGTCTCCCCAGCGCCAGTCCTTGACGTCCGGGCCGAGCTGGGCGTTCAGCTCGTCGTAGGCCTGGGCCATCGCCCGTCGCAGCATGTCGTCCCGGGACTCGGTACGCGGGGTGCCGCCGTCGTCCCAGAACGCGTCGTTCGGCTTGTCGAGCATGACCCGGACGACCTCGAACCAGCGGTCGCCGCCGCCGGGCCAGGCCCCCTCGGGCAGGTCGTCGTTGAAGGTCTCGATGAGCAGGTGCCGCCAGACGGCGTTGAAGTACATCGCGGGGGCCGAGTCCTCGCCCTGCGAGCGGTCCCACTTCTGGAGCAGCTCGCGAGCGTCCTCGGCGGGTCCGGCTATCTTGACGTCCATCAGCTTGGGCACCAGGAAGTCGGCGAAGCCGTTGTCGGTGTCCTGTTGCAGCGCGCTCATCGCCGCCACGTCCACCTTGCCGTCCTTCACCGCGTCGCTGAGGCGGTCCAGGATGCGCTGGGAGCGGTATCCGTACGCCCAGTCCTTGGTGAGGTTGTACGGATAGCGGGTGGGGTCGATGACCGCGTTGTTGGCGGTCACGATGTAGCCCTCCGGCGGGTTGTAGACGCTGGGCAGCTCGCTGAAGGGGATCGTCGACTGCCAGGCGTACTCGCCGGTCCAGCCCGGCACCGGCCAGGTGCCGTCGCCGCGGCTCCGCACCGGGATCCGCCCGGGGGCCTGGTACCCGATGTTGCCCGCGGTGTCGGCGTAGACCAGGTTCTGTGCGGGCACCTCGAACTTGCTCGCCGCCGCCCGGAACTGCTGCCAGTCCTGCGCGGTGTTCAGCGCGAAGATCGCGTCAGCGGTCCTGCCCGGTTCCAGGGCCGTCCACTTGAGCGCGACCGCGTCGCCCTTCTCCTCGAAGACCGCGTCCATACCGGGCAGCGTGTCCTTTGTGCTCTGCAGGACGTCGGAGATGATCGGCCCGTGCATGCTGTCGCGCACCTTGAGCTGTACGTCGGCGCCTCCGGCCACCTTGATCGTCTCAGTCCTGGTGGTCAGCGGCTTCCAGTCGCCCATGAACAGGTACGAATCATCCTTGATCCGTTCCAGGTAGAGGTCGGCGACGTCCGGGCCGAGGTTGGTGAAGCCCCAGGAGATCCTGTCGTTGTGACCGATGATCACGCCGGGCACGCCGGAGAAACTGAACCCGGTGAGGTCGAACGGGCACTCGGGACCCTTGGCGCGGCAGTGCAGTCCGGTCTGGTACCAGACCGAGGGCATGCTCGCGGACAGGTGGGGGTCGTTGGAGAGCAGGGGTTTGCCCGACTTGGTGTGCTTGCCGCCGACCACCCACGAGTTCGAGCCGATGCCGCTGCCGCCCGCCGGGTCGCCCATCAGGCTCGGCACCGCGCGGATGGCCGCCGCCGCCCGGATCAGCGCCCCGGTGGCCGGTGTCCCCGGCGGCTCCGTGACGCTCTTCTTCGGCTCCTCGTCCTGGTCGAACCCGCGTTCGCCGACCGAGCCCCGGGTGACGATCGGCTGGTGGGTGTCATACGGATAGGAGGGCCAGAGCTGCTCCACCCGCCCGCGGGGCAGCTTGCTCGCCGCGAGGGCCCGGCCGATCTCGTCGGTCATGTTGGAGCGCAGGTCCCAGGCCATGGCCTTGAGCCAGGCCAGCGAGTCGACCGGGGTCCACGGCTCGGGGCTGTAGTCGGGGCTGGTCGCCCGCAGCAGCACGTACTCCAGGCTCCGGGCGGCGAAGCCGTTGTTCTGCTCCATCCAGGCGTTCACCCCGCCGGCGTAGGCGTCCAGGTAGCGCCGGGTCTGCTCGCCGAGCAGGGGAAGCTCCTTCTCCGCCACCTTTCGCCAGCCCATGGTCCGGATGACCTTGTCCTCGGTCAGCGTCGCCGAGCCGAACATCTCCGACAGCCGGCCGGCGGTCACGTGGCGGCGGAAGTCCATCTCGAAGAAGCGGTCCTGCGCGTGCACGTAGCCCTGGGCGAGGAACAGGTCGTCTGGTGAGTCGGCGTAGATATGCGGGATACCCGTTTTGTCGCGATATACAGTGACTTTCCCGGTGAGGCCGCGCACCTTGAGTTCGCCTTCGAGCTGGGGGAAGGACGCCCGTACGCTCCACACGCCGGCCCCGGCGAACAGCAGACCGAGCACCACGAGAACGGAAAGTACGCGTGCCAACCACTTGATCGGACGGGGCATCCAGGCGTACGGGCGGAACCTCACAAAAACCTCCTAGGCGACATGCTCCAGCAAGTGTGGCACCACCCGGAGGTCCCGGCGTTGTGATCATTAGCGAAGATGCGGGTATGACACTTTCCACGGCCGATCTGGTCGACGCCCACGGCGCCGCGGTCGCGAGCTGCCTGACCCAGTTCCGCTCCTACGGTCTGCGCACCCGGTTCGCGGGCCCGATCGCGACGGTCCGCTGCCTGGAGGACAACGCCCTCGTCAAGCGGATCCTGGCCACCCCCGGTGCGGGCCGGGTGCTGGTGGTGGACGGTGCGGGCTCGCTGCGCACCGCGCTGATGGGCGACCTCATCGCCGCCTCGGCCGTCTCCTCCGGCTGGTCAGGTGTGGTCGTCAACGGCGCCGTCCGCGACACCGTCGCCCTCGCCGGGCTGGACCTGGGCATCAAGGCCCTCGGATCGAACCCGGCCAAGAGCGCCAAGGAGGGCACCGGCGAGCTCGACGTCCCCGTCACCTTCGGCGAGGTCGTCTTCACTCCCGGCGCCTGGCTCTACAGCGACGAGGACGGCATCCTCGTCAGCCCGGTCGAGCTCTCCTGACCGGTCGCCGGTCAGATCGGGCCGATGCCCCAGTGGTGGACGGCGCGCTCTCCGGGAGCGAGCCGGATCACGTCCTCACCGCTGCGGAAGGCGTTCGGCGGGCAGCTCATCGGCTCCACCGCCAGTCCCCGGCGGCGGTGCTCCTCGGGGAGGGTGTCACCGGTGTAGAGCTGGAGCCACTCGATCCCCTCACCCGCCCACAGCTGGACCCCGCGGCTCCCGTCCGCGTCGCTCAGCCGCACCCGTACCAGCCCGTCGGCGCCGCGCTCCAGGTCGGTGAACGCGGTGTCGAGCACCGTCCGGCCGATCGGGCGGGCGGTCCTGAAGTCGTACTCGGTCTCCTTGACGTCCTGACGGTCGGTGGGGATCTTCCGGTCGTCCACCGCGAGCCACTGGGCGGCGGGGAGCTCCAGGACGGCGTCGTCGAGGGTGCCCAGGGTCAGGTAGGGATGGGCCCCGAAGCCGTACGGCGCGTCGGTGGTGCCGACGTTCTCCGCGGCCACCTCGACCTCCAGACCGGATGCGCCCAGCGTGTACCGGAGGGAGAGATCCAGGATGTGCGGATAGCCGAGCTGGGGGAAGAGCCGCAGCCCCAGCAGGATCGAGGCGTCGTCGTGGGAGAGGACACGCCAGGGGAAGGACCGGGAGAAGCCGTGGATCGCGTTGCCGGTCTGCGGCTCGCTCACCGCGAGCTGCCGCTCCTCGCCGTCGAACGTGTAGCGGCCGTCCTCGATCCTGTTCGGCCAGGGGAGCAGCGGCAGCCCCGCGCCGCCGATCGGGGACAGGTCCTCGGGGAAGTCGGCGACGAGCGGCCGCCCGTCCATGGTGAGGCTCCGCAGGCCGGCCCCGACCTCGGTGATGACCGCCTGGAAACCGCCGGCCGCGATGGTGTACTGAGTCCCGGTGGGCGCGATGTTTGTCACCTGGTAATTCAACACCCATGAGACGGCTCTGTGGTGGGTCGTGTCAGCGGTCGTTCCCGGTGCGGACCGCTCCATGGCCATGTCGAGGAGCGGGTTTCTGACATGGACCGCGCCAAGGGCCGGTCAGGGGGATGTCAGGACCAGGTCTGGCCCTCCGGGGTGTCGGCGACCTTCACGCCGAGGGCGGCCAGTTCGTCGCGGAGGCGGTCGGAGACGGCCCAGTCCTGGGCGTCGCGGGCTCGGGCGCGTTGCTCAAGAAGCTCCGCGGCACCCCCGGGCAGGCTCCTCGACCTGCCGATGTCGAGGGAGAGGTCCAGCGCGAGGATCTGGTCGAGGTGCAGGAACGCCTCGAAGCGGGAGCCGGGGGCGAGTGAGCCGTCGCGCTCCAGCTCGCGCAGCAGCCGGAGCGCCAGCGGGGTGTCGAGATCGTCGTCGAAGGCCGCCTCGATCCGGGAGACCCGATCGGCGGGCATCGGGCCGCTCGGCGACTCCGACCACGCGGCCACCTGGCTCCGCCAGCGCCGCAGGGTCCGGTCGGCGGCTCGCAGGGTGTCCCAGGTGAGGTTCATCTGCTGGCGGTGGCGGTGTTCGAGCAGCGCCAGCCGCACGGCCAGCGGGTCCAGGCCCGCGTCCGCCACGTCCTTGAGCAGGACCACGTTGCCGGTGGACTTCGACATCTTGCGCCCGTCGAAGAGCAGGTGCTCGCCATGGACCCAGTGCCGCACCACCTCGTGTCCGGCGGTGGCGTCGGACTGGGCGCGCTCGTCCTCGTGGTGCGGGAAACGCAGGTCGATCCCGCCGGTGTGCACGTCGATGCGCTCGCCGAGGAAGCGCAGCGACATGGCCGAGCACTCGATGTGCCAGCCGGGGAAGCCCCGGCCCCACGGTGTCTCCCAGGTCAGCTCCCGGTCCGAGGGCTTCCACAGTGCCCAGTCGGCGTGGAAGCGCTTGCGTGGATCGACGCCCTCGACCCGGTGACCCGGCCTCAGCTGGTCGAGCCGGTTGCCGGAGATCTCGCCGTATGTCGGGAAGGAGGCCGCGTCGAAGAAGACCGACCCGTCGGGCACCGCGTACGCGTGCCCCTTCTCGATCAGCTTGGCGATCATCTCGATCATCAGGTCGATCGTCTCGCTCGCCCGGGGCGAGTGCTCGGGCGGTCGGATGTTCAGCGCGGCCGTGTCGGCGAGGAAGGCGTCCTCGTAGAACCGTGAGATCTCCAGGGCGCCGCGCCCCTCGGCCTTCGCCTGGGCGAGCACCTTGTCCTCGCCGACGGGATCGATCTCGGCGTCGTCGACCAGGTGACCGACGTCGGTGATGTTGCGGCACACCACCACCCGGACCCGCTGCCGCTCGCTGACCCGCCTGATCAGGTCGGACAGCAGGTATGACCGGAGGTTGCCCACGTGGGCCGACCGGTAGACGGTCGGTCCGCAGGTGTACATCCGCAGTGAGCGGCTCCCCTCGGGGACGATCCGCTCGACCTGCCGATTCCGCGTGTCATACAGGCGCAACATACGCCGAGCCTACGCAATCACCCACCATTTTCCAGGAAGGCGAGGATCTCGCGGTCTCCCCGGTCGCGCAGGCGGGCGATCACCTCCTCGCGGGTGCAGCCGTCCGAGAGGCCGATGCGGGCGCCGATCAGGCGGATGCCCTCGGCCTCCGAGGCCACCGGCGCCGTGTAGCCGATCAGGTGCAGTGCCCGGTTCAGGGCGGGCAGTGCCGGTGAGGCGGCGGGCAGGTAGCGGGTCAGCAGCTCGCCGCCGTCGGAGACGGTCAGGAAGACGTGGTCACCCTCGGAGGCGTTGGTGGCGATCAGGACGGGGCGGATGGAGCCCATGGTCGGCTGGTTGTGCCAGCTGATCACCACGTCGCCCGAGGGGGTGGAGGCGGTCAGCTGGCCGCCGGGGGCCATGCCGAGGTGCGCGGCGAAGCCGGTCGGCAGCGGGGAGCCGGAGCCGCGCAGATGCTCGGCGTTGACGTCCACCCGGTGCCACCATCGCCCGTCACGGCTGCGGAAGCAGCGCCGGGTCTCCGAGACGTCGCGGCGCGGCTGGTAGTCGGACTGCTCGGCTCCGGCCACCCGGATCCACCCGCGCTGGGTGCGCTCGAAGCCGGGACCGCCGGCGTACGCGCGTACCGAACTCTCGCTCACGTCGTAGCGCCCGGTGAGGTTGGTGACGATCGTGTTGACGGACGCCTCGCCGTTGGAGCGTTCGATCTCCCTGACGATCATTTCCCGGATGCCCAGATACTGCTCGCCACCCCAGCGCGACAGCCCGTACTTGTTCCGGTCGACCCGCAGGAACCGGTCGTCGGCGGTGAGCTGGTTACGGATGCCGACGAGGCTGTAGTCCTCGCCGATGCGTTCCTGGATCTCCTCGGGCGTCAGCGGGTTGCCCGCCACCGCGAGCACGGCCTCGGCCTTGTCGTTGACGCTGCGCGGCCAGGGCACCACGTGGTTCTCCAGCACCCGCAGCTGGGGCACCGCGATGAGCCAGCGCTCGGCCACGTCCTCGCGGATGCCGAGCTGGCTGACCAGTGTGACGGCCTCGTCCAGCGGGCGCGGCCCGTCCGTGAACAGCTGCCTGGTCTTCTCCCTGAGCTCGTCCGCACCGCCCGCGACCAGCCAGCCGTCCACCTGCTCGTAGCCGCTCAGCAGCGTCCTCAGGAACCGCCAGGAGGGGATGCCCAGCGTGGCCAGGTCGGTGCGGTGCCAGGGCACCGCCGCGGCCAGGTCGTCGGCGGGCACGGCGGAGCCCAGCCGGCCCCGCAGCCAGGACACGTGGCCGATCAGCGGGGCCGCGTCATCCTTGGCGAGCCAGGTCTCGACATGGTCGCGCAGGTCACGCTCGATCTGCCGGATGCGTTCCCTGGTGACGGAGAAGCGCTGGGCCAGGTCGTCGAGCGTGGCCCGCTGGGAGGCGTAGAGCCGGTCCCTGGCGATGGTCCGCTGCCGCTCGTCCAGCGTGGCGAAGACCTCGTCGATCAGCTCGGGCAGCGGCCGGTCGGGCCTCGCGGGGCGGGGCTGGGCGACGCTCTCCTCGGTGACCGGTTCGAGCAGCCGCTCCAGCACCCCGGTGAACAGCTTGTGCACCGTCTCGCGGCCGAGCCCCTCGGGCGTGCGCACGCTTGAGGCGGGGTCGGCGAATCTGAGCAGGGGGAGGACGTCGCCGAGCATCAGGTGACCCCAGCACGCCAGGGCGAGGTCGGTCAGGCGTCCGGCTACCTCGGACGTCCCGATGGTCGAGCAGGCCCTGTCGAGCGGAAGCGCCTGCCACCACGCCTCTGGGAGGCGCGGATCGGTTGCGATCGGCGCTACCTGGCCGGGAGAGGTCCAGCGCAAAGGTGGCGCGATGTCGCTCAGGCTGAGGTTCATTGAGGTCCAACCGGCAAAGGGGATTACATCCGCAATTCAGACTATGTGGTCAGTTGGGAAGGAAGGGACTTGCCCGTCCGGAATGGGATACATAAAGGAGTTCTCGTGCCCGGGTGCAGGCGACATAGAGCAGGCCGCGCTCCCGCTGGAGATCGTGAGCCCTGGCTGCCGGGTCCTCGCCGACGGGGGTCAGCGAGTCGGGGTCGGGCACGATTCCCTCGCCCACGCCGATCACCGCGACCCGCCGGAACTCGAGTCCCTTCATGCCGTGCAGCGTCGTCACTCGCACCCCCAGCTCGCGCAGAGCGGTCCGCGCGTCACGCACGAGGGCGGCGGTCCTGGCGGCCACCGCTATCTCCTCGGGCATCACGCCCTCATCCACCCACTGTCCCACCTGTGCCACCAGCCCCGTCAGCTCATCCTGCGGTGAATCGTAGGCTCGGACCATCGGCCTGGCCCCGTGCCGGGTACTCCGGAAGCCGTAAAGCTCCTGCGCACCGTTGACGAGCCCGTCGGCGGGACCGCCTCCGCGTAACCGGACCCCCCAGGACAGGATCTCCTGCGGGAGCCGGTACGACACCTGCAGACGCTGCTGGATCGCGTCGATCCCGACCGCGCTGAGCGTCACCCTCGTGTCGAAGATGCGCTGGTGCGGGTCGCCCACGATGAACAGGTCGTCGCGGGCGTGCGGCACCGCCGCCCGCAGCAGCCGCCACTGCGCGGGGTGCAGGTCCTGCGCCTCGTCCACCACGATGTGCCGGTACGGCTCCCGCATGGGCTCCGTCTCCTCCAGCAGGTCTCCCGTGGTCTGGCCGAGCAACACCGACGCCTCGGAGGCCAGCTGCAGCAGGGTCCGCTTGCCGCGCTCGCGCAGCCGTCCGGTGACGTGCCCGATCGCGTCCCAGACGGCGCCGCGCTCCCCGGCCGACAACTCGACGCCGCGGCCCGAGCGGGAGGTGGCCAGGTACTCCTCCAGGGTCCGCAGGTTCTGCGCCAGCACCACCTGCTCCCATTCGCGCAGCAGGAACGCCGGGCTGTGGCCGGTCGCGGTCTCCTCCCAGAGCGCCGTCAGCTCGGCGGCGCCGACCAGCGAGGGCGGACGGCCCTCGGCCTCCGCGACGATGCGGTGGGCCAGCCGGTCCACGTTGCCGACCTCGATCCGCTTGCGGATCGTCTCGTCCTCGACCAGCTGGTCGAGCCTGGCCGCGAGTTCGGCGCTCAGCCCCTGGGAGAAGGTGACGAGCAGGACCTGGCCGTTCGCACGCCCGGCCAGGTGGGCCGCCCTGTGCAGGGCGACGAGCGTCTTGCCGGTGCCCGCGCCCCCGGTGACCAGCGTCGGCTGCTGGTAGGACTCCCAGTACGCCAGCCGGTACTGCGGCGGACGCAGGAACACGCACCAGCCGGGCGCGTCGAGCACGCGGTTCAGCTCGCGCGGGTGGTCCGTGAAGACGGCCCGGTCCGGGCTGCGCAGCAGCGCGGCGCCGAAGTCCTCGGGGTTGATCGGCTCGGGTCCCGCGGCGACGGCACGGCAGTTCTCCAGCTCCCGCCAGGCCCCGGCCATCGACTCGCCCCTGGCGAGCGCCGCCAGCGGCTCGTACTGCGTGGGGGGCAGCAGCGGTTCGAGCGCCTCCAGGGTGAGCTGGTCGGTGATCTGCCTGACCAGCGGCAGGAACCGGCCGTCCACTCCCAGCTCGGCCAGGTCGCTGTCGCAGATCTCGGAGAACAGCCGCGTGGCGGACGCCTCGGCCGCCCTGCGCACCGCGGGCCGTACCTGGTCCAGCGCCTCGGCGTCCCACATCTCGACCACGCCCAGCGCGGTGTTGACGCCGAACCGGTAGCGCTGGGCGTACGCCCAGGCCTCCGCGTCCGGCAGCACGGTCAGCAGCCAGTAGACGTCCCGCTGCTTGACCACGACGCCCCGGTACCGGTCGGCCAGCCTCAGGGTGGCGACCCGGGGGTCCCTGGCCCCCCTGACCCGCTCGGGGTGCGGAGCACCCGCCACGTTCTGCAGGAACCTGCGCGCCGAGACCACGACGTCCCGGCGCACCGGCTGGGCCAGGGCGCCGAGTTCGACGGGAAAGTCCGGGGAGATGGCGAGGCGGGGCATGAGCTAGGCCAACAGTGCCAGGAGATCGCGGTCCCCGCGTTCTCGTAGCCGGGTGAGAAGGTCGGGTATGCCCACGGGGCCCGTCATGCCGACCCGGGTGGCGATGACCCGCCCGGCCTGTTCCGGAGTACCGCCCGAGGCGGTGTAGCCGACGAGTCTCAGCGCCTGGGCCGTCGCCTCCCCCTCGCCCCCGGCGGAGGGCAGGTGCCTGGCCCGCAGGACCCCCTCGTCGGAGAGGGTGAGGAACAGGTGGCTGCCCTCCTTGGCCCCCACGTCCTCCAGGAGCGTTCTGAGCGATTCGAGCACGGGCCTGTCCTGCCAGCTGAGAACCAGATCGCCGACCGCGCTGCTGACCGTGCGGCCCGCACCGGGGGACATCCCGAGATAGGCGGCGAACCCGCTGGGCAACGGGCACTCGGCGCCCCGCAGGTGGTCGGAGGTGACGTCGATCCGGAGCCACCAGCGGCCGTCGGGCTGGCGGAAGCAGCGTCTGGTCAGCGAGACGTCCTTCAGCGGGCGGAAGGGGGCCTTCGCCGGTTCCCCGTTCTCCCGTGGCGCGCCGGGTGGCTTCTCCGCGATCAGGGCCGGGGCGCCGTTCGGGCGCTGGGGAGGCCGTTCGCCCGCGCCGAGGATGCGGAGCTGCGGAACGTTCTCCAGCCACTCCTTGGACACCTCGGGGTGGATGCCCAGCGAGGAGACCATGTCGAGGGCCTTGTTGATGGTCAGCGGCGGCTGGGCGTCACTGAGCATGTCGCGGGTGCGATGGCGGAGCTCGGCGATGTCGCCCTCCACCAGCCACTCGTCGACCAGGTGGTAACCGGGGAGCGTGGCCAGCACGAACTGCCAGGCCGGGATGTCGAGAGAGTGCAGCTCCAGGGTGTGCCAGTCGGCGGCGTTGATCAGCCGCTCCTTGGGCGCCGCCCTGCCGAGCACCCTTCTCATCTCCTCCAGGTGCTCCCGGTACGGGGCGGCCTCGTCGGAGGCGATCCAGTCCCCGAGCTCCCGGCGCAGGTCGACCTCGATGCCGAAGATGACCTCCGGCCGCACCGCGAAGAGCTTGGCCAGCGCCTCCGCGCTCGCCGGGGTGTCACTGAACAGCCTGTTCTGCGCCACCGCCCAGCGCTTGTCCTCCGCGTTGGCGAAGACACCGTCCACCAGCGCGTGCAGGCTCTCCGCGGGCTGCTCGGCCCGCCGGCTCCGCACGGCCTCCTCCGGCTCAGGAGCGCCCGCCGCCTCCGGGGCGGGTACGGAGTCGTCGTCGCCGGTTTCGGCGATCGCCCCAACCGGAGCGGCGGCCGGCTCCGCCTCGGGCACGCTCTCGGCGGGGGACTCCCGGACCTCTTCGAACGCGGCGTCGGGTGCGGCGGCCTGAGCCTCCGCGTCGGTCACGGGCGGATCGTCCCTCGCCGGGGCCGGCTGGAAGAGCGATCCGGGGACGGCGGCGGGCTCGGCCTCGGCCTCCGCCGCGCGACGTGCCTCGGGCACCGGCAGGGCTTCCGGTACGGAGCCCCCGGCGCCCTCCACGCTCTCGGCAGCGCTCTCGGCAGCGGGCCCCGAAGCGGGCCCCGAGGTGGGCACCGAAGCGGGTTCGGCGGCGGGTTCCGCGGGGGAATCCGCCACGACGCCCGGCCCGATCTCCGGTTCGGTCTCCGGTGCGGGGTCGGCTCCAGACTCATTCGGTATGGCATCGGACTCGCCCGGAGCCGGCTCGCTCCGCGCGCCGGGCGCCGGAACCGCCTGGACCGAAGCAGCCGGGGCCGAAGCAGCCGGGAGCGAAGCCATCGGGAGCGGGGTCGCCGGGAGCGGGGTCGCCAGGCGTGCGAAGACCGCCGTGAAGAGGGCGTGCAGCAGCGGGACCGGCTGGATGAACGGCTGGTCGCGCAGGTCGTGGCCGGTCAGCGCGAGGAGACCCGGCCAGGATCCCGCGCGGTCGAGGGCTATGGCCGTACAGGGCTCGTCGGCCTCGTCCGGGTCCAGGACGTGCAGTGCGGGCAGCACGTCGCCCACGGTGGCGGCGGGCCAGTGGTCCAGGGTGAGCACGGTGAGGATCTCCGCCAGCCGCTCAGGAGGCAGCACGGCGAGCACGCGGGCCATCGGCAGGCACCGCCACCAGGCGTCCGGCAGGTCGGGCTGGTCGCGCAGAAGTGGGATCGTGGCCGCGTCGCTCCAGCGTAGCGGCGGCACGAGGTCACTCAGACAGAAGTTCATCCGTTCCCTTCACCAGCCCCTTAAGCCGCCCGAGACACTCCATGTGGCCGGGGAACGAGACTCATGGAACAGACCATAGTCTGGCAAATCGCCACGGCGCATTGGGTCGGTTCAACGGCGTACAGCCGCAAACCGCAGTCGCACGTAGTCGGCCATCCAGCCGGTCTCCCGCCGCAGGGCGGGGGCGGCCAGCTCGTTCACCCGGTGGAGCAGCGAGTCGACCATCTCCACCGGCACTTCCTGGAGCAGTGAACCGGCGAACATCCGCACCCAGTCGGCCGCCCCGTTGGGGCACTCGTCGAGCGGGGTCGGCCGATCGAAGTATTCCAGCAGGCGGACGGTGAAGCCGCCCTTCTCCAGTCTCGTGGCGTATTCGGCGGGGGTGGGGAAGTACCACGGCAGGCCGGGCTCACGGAGCCCGTACTCCCGCCAGGCGGTGGACAGCGCCGCCGTCAGCGCGGAGCAGTTGCCCGCGCCGCCCATCTCGGCCACGAACCGTCCGCCGGGTGCGAGGGCCTCGCGGACACTGGTGATCACCGCGTCCGGCTCCTGGCCCATCCAGTGCAGGGCCGCGTTGGAGAAGACCGCGTCGTAGGGCTGGGCCACCGTGAAGTCGCGGCCGTCGCCGACTATGAAGTCCAGCCCCGGGTACTGCGCCAGGGCTTTTTCGATCATCGCCTGCGATCCGTCGATCCCCAGGACGTGCGCGCCCCGGGAGGTGATCTCGGCGGTCAGCGTCCCCGTGCCGCAGCCGAGATCCACGATGCGCTCGCCCGGCTGCGGGTCGAGTAGTTCGACCAGGGGGGCGCCATGTGCTGAAACGTACCCGAAGCTGTTGTCATAGGCGCGAACATTCCACCTCGTCAAGCTAGGCGTGTCGTATCGCAAGACGATCAGCTCACATTCTGAGACGCCAGGGTCTCTTATCGGTACTCTCCAGACACTTTAGAGCCTCTGGGCAGTCACGACATATCAGTCCCATCAGCCCCACCCTCATCTCACCTTTCTGGCCCACTCACGCTGGAGGTAGGCTCTGGCCCTGTCGATCTCCGAGACGGTGAGGATCACGGGCTTCCCGCTGGTGGCGGGGAGCTTGGCCGCGAGTTCGTCGTCCAGGGTGCCGCGCATCTGGAGGGCCTCCATCCTGACCGGGCGGGCATAGCCCTTCAGGAAGAGGTTCTGGCCCCTGTCGGAGAACAGGAACTCCTGCCAGAGCCGGGCGGCGGCAGGGTGTGGGGCCTGCTTGCTGATGGCCTGGACGTAGTACGAGCCGAGCACGGCGTCGCCGGGAACCGCGACCTTCCAGTCCTTGCCGGCGGCCGCCCGCTCGGCGTTGTGGTAGTCCCAGTCGACGATGACCGAGGCCGTCTTGGGGTTCGCCGCGAGGTTGCCCGCGCCCTTGAGGCGGTGGAAGAACTCGACGCCTCGCTCCGCCCTCGCCTCGCCGCCCCTGAGCGAGACGGCCATCACCCCGTTGAAGGCCGCCGAGACCTCCCGGGGGTCGCCGGGCAGCGAGACGCTGTGACCGGGCTTCAGCAGGTCGGAGAAGGAGGCGGGGGCCGCGACCTTCCTCGGGTCGTAGCCGATGGACATGTAGCCGCCGTACCCGGCGTACCAGGTGCCCCGGTGATCCTTGAGATGGTCGGGGATGTCCTGCCAGCCCTGGACCCGGTACGGGGCGAAGAGGTCGGACTTGGACACGGCGACGTCCACGCTCAGGTCGAACACGTCGGGTTTGAGTGCGGGGATGGCCGCGATCTCCCTGGCGCTGTTCGCGTCGGGTTCCAGCTGGTCGACCTTGATCCCGTACTCCTCGGCGAAGGTGTCGATGATCTCGCCGTAGTTCACCCAGTCGCGCGGTAGCGCGATCACTGTGAGGGTCCCCTCCTTCTTGGCCGCCTCGACGAGGCGTTCCATCGTGCAGAAGCCCTCCTTCATGGAGGCGGCCTGGGTGTTGACCGGCGGAAGTTGGATGTTCTGAGGGGCCGGGGCGCCACATCCGGCGATCGTGGCCGTGAGGATCACGGCGGCTGCGGCGCTGGTACGTACGGTCACGGAGGAGATACTCTCCGTTGTCATTCGTCCGGTCGAGCAGGCGCGGCCCTTCCTACCGGACGGCTTATACGTGTCTTGGCGAGCGGCTTACCCGAACGCCCCGGCGGGCGCCTCACGCGCGCGGGGGACGCGGCTCCTGGACCACCTTCGCCGCGGCGAGTGTTTCCTCGCCGATCTCGACCAGCGTGCCGTCCCGTTTGCGCACGCCGAGCACGCCGTCCCGCCAGAACTCCAACTCGCCCACCGCGTCCCGGAATCCCTCGGGAACCCGTCTCCGCGTGGTGACTCTTTTGCCCACGTCAGAGGGGGTTATGGTGATATTCAGGCGAGCACCGAAACCAAGGGCCATCGACTTTTGCCCCCTCCCGTTTCAGACACGTGGCGGGCCCGGCAATACTAGGGCTAAGCAACCCGCGGTCGAAGTCGTGCCTAGGTGCGTAAAGAAGAAGGAGCCCGAGGTGACCTACGTCATCGCGCAGCCTTGCGTGGACGTCCTGGACAAGGCATGCATCGAGGAGTGCCCTGTCGATTGCATCTACGAGGGGGGACGGATGCTCTACATCCACCCCGACGAATGCGTCGACTGCGGCGCGTGCGAACCCGTCTGTCCGGTGGAGGCCATCTTCTACGAGGACGACCTTCCCGAGCAGTGGAAGGAATTCTACAAGGCGAACGTGGACTTCTTCGAGGACCTGGGGTCGCCCGGCGGCGCCTCCAAGGTCGGCAAGATCGAGAAGGACCACCCGGTCGTCGAGGCTCTGCCCCCGCAGGCCGAGAGCCACTAGGTCCTGTCCGGCGGATCTTGCCGTGGCGAGGATCGGTCGGCTGCCGCCTCGCTGAGCGAAGGAGGTCGCCGCGGCGTGCCGCGGCGACCGGCGACAACGCGGCGAGGTGCCGCCCGACCGGCCGCGGTGGGTGAAAGATCCAAAGGACGGGGCCGGCATCGGAGGGGTGCGAGATCGTTCCTCCGGTGCGTGCCGCCGGCAGATCCGACAGAGCGAAAGACGACGGCTGAATCAAGTGAGCGCCACTTCCAACCGGTCAGAGAACCCGAACGTGTCCGCGAGGCTCCGATGATCGGCCTGCCGGACTTTCCGTGGGACCGGCTCACGCCGCTGAAGGAACTGGCGGCGTCGCACCCCGACGGGATCGTCGACCTTTCGGTGGGCACCCCCGTCGATCCGGTGCCCGCCATCGTGCGCCAGGCGCTCGCGGACGCCTCGGACAGCCCCGGATACCCGCAGACCTACGGTTCCGAGCGCCTCCGCTCGGCCGCGGCCGGATGGCTGCGGCGCAGGCACGGAGTGATCCTCGACCAGGCGAACGTGCTGCCGCTGATCGGTTCCAAGGAACTGGTGGCCTGGCTGCCGACACTGCTCGGTGTCGGGCCGGGGCAACGAGTGATCTTCCCCGAGCTGGCCTACCCCACCTACGACGTGGGAGCCCGTCTCGCGGGCGCCGAGCCGTACGCCGCCGACGGGCTGCTCGCGCTCGGGCCCGAGCGGGTGCCGCTGGTCTGGGTCAACTCCCCGTCCAATCCGACGGGTAAGGTCCTGCCCGCCGAGCACCTGCGCAAGGTCGTCTCGTGGGCGCGTGAGCGCGGCGCGGTCGTGGCCTCCGACGAGTGCTACATCGAGCTGGGCTGGGAGGAGCAGCCGGTCTCGATCCTGCACCCGGACGTCTGTGGCGGCTCGCACGAGGGCCTGCTGGCGGTGCACTCGCTGTCCAAGCGCTCCAACCTGGCCGGCTACCGCGCCGGGTTCGCCGCCGGGGACCCCGCGCTGATCAAGCGGCTGCTGGAGATACGCAAGCACGCCGGCATGATGATGCCCGCGCCGGTCCAGGCGGCGATGGCCGTCGCCCTGGACGACGACGAGCACGCCGAGGAGCAGCGGGCCCGCTACGCCGCCCGCCGCGCGGCGCTCCGCCCCGCCCTGGAGGCGGCCGGTTGGAAGATCGAGCACTCCACGGCGGGTCTGTACCTGTGGGCGTCCAACGGGACGGGCTGCTGGGAGCAGGTTCGCGCACTGGCCGACAGGGGGATCCTGGTCGCTCCCGGCGACTTCTACGGGACCGCGGGCGAGGGACACATCAGGGTCGCCGTGACGGCCGTCGACGAACGCATCAGTGCGGCTGTGCGCCGCCTCCAGTAGGATCGCGCGGCATGACCCCCGAGGTCGCCGTGATACTCGGTCTGAGTGTGGTCACCCTTGTTCTGTTGCTCGGCGCGTTCTTCGCGACGACGCGTCAGGACAGGGGGGCCGACGATCCCGAGCCTCCCGGCGAGAGCCCCCCCTCCTCCTCGGTTGGGGCCGCGCAGCCGCCCCAACCGGCCATGGGCCATGTCGGCATCGACTACCCCGACCCCCGTACGATCAAGGTCGGCGACACGATCGAATGCCAGGGGGCGCGCAGCCGCGTTCTCGGCGCCCTGTACCTGTCATGGCAGGGCACCCAGTGGACCGAGTACCTCCTCGACGACGGCACCCGCCGCTACCAGTGGCTCTCGATCCAGATGCACGACGGCCTGGCGACCGGCGAACCGCCGCACCTGGAGGTGCTGCTGTGGACGCAGGTGCCCACCGAGGGCATGATCCCCGCCAAGACCACCCTGAGCGTTGAGGGGGTCGACTTCCTGCCCATCGACCGTGGCACCGCGGCCTTCCGCGGCGAGGGCGTCACCTCGATGCCCGAGCGGGGCCTGCTCGACTTCGCCGACTACCGGGCGGCCGACGGCCGCCTGCTCAGCTTCGAACGCCTGCAGGGCCGGCGCTGGAGAGCCTCGCACGCCCAGCCCCTGGCTCCCGGCACGATCAGGATCGAGAAGAAGGGCTGAGATCCGCGGCCGGGACGGGGCCTTTTGGGCATGATGTCGATCCGGCCACCTGCCACCGGATCACTGGGATATCTCGACCTTCCCCGCGGGCACCTTGGGGTCGGCCTGCCAGCCGTCGTGGCCGTTCGCGGAGACCCAGGACTGGCCGTCGTAGCGGATCCTGGTCAGCCCGAACTCCTTGGCATGGGCGATCGACCAGCCGGCCACCAGCCAGCCGCGCCTGCGCGACGGGGCCTCGAACGCGGCCCCGAGTGCCCTGGTGAGCTCGCGCTTCGCCGCACCCGTGTCGGGGCGCGGGCTCTTGCCAGAGGGAACGGGGAACCAGCAGTGCACGGCCCTGGGGACGCGTCCGGTGAACGCCGCGGCGAGGATCTTCCCGTCCTCCTCGTGCTGGGCGTACGCCGACCCGTCGGCCGAGCGCTGCACCGCCTGGGCCGCCTCGTGGAGCGGCAGTTTCCGGTACCCCTTCACCTTCACCAGTGCGGCGAAGAACTTCTCCGAGGCGTAGACGGGATCGATGAGCTGGCCGGGTTTTCCCCAGCCCTGGGAGGGCCGCTGCTGGAACACGCCGACCGAGTCGCGGTCGCCGCCCCTCAGGTTCTCCAGCTTCGACTCCTGGATGGCGGTGGCGTAGGCGATCACGGCGGCCCGCTCGGGCAGCTTCCTGCGGGCCGCAACGGCCGCGATGGCCGCCGCCACCTGGGCCTGCGCGATGTCCAGGTCCAGCGAGCCCTCCGGAGTCGTGACCCTGCACCCCTCGCCGAGGTCGACGAATGGTTTCGCCCGTTTGAGCAGGGCGAACAGACCCGCGGTGATGGCCACCACGAGTACGGCCACGATCGCGATGATCGCGATAACCCCTTTTGAGAAGCGCCCTCGCACGGTCAAGAACCTACCGGTCCCCGCGATTGCTCAGCCTGTGATAACGCTGTGAACACTAGGCTCCGGGCCATGATCCAGAGCGATGCCAGCCCGCTGCCCGCGGCCGTCGACGAGCTGTGGCGGCGCCGGGCCGAGCTGAGCCCCGCCGACACCGAGGCCCGCGCCGTCGTGGTGAGCGCGGTGGACATGCTCGACGGTGGAAAGGCCCGGGTGGCGGAGGTCTCCCCCACCGGCGAGGTGGTCGTGGACGAGCGCGCCCGGCGGGCCGTCATGCTCGCCTTCCGGGTGCTCGGCATGGCCAGGTCCCAGGTGGGTGACTTCCATCACCATGATCGCCTTCCGCTGAAGACCTCCGTCGACGGGGTACGCGTCGTGCCGGGGGCGATCGCCCGTTGGGGCGCCTACCTGGCGCGGGGTGTGGTGCTGATGCCCTCGTTCGTCGACATCGGCGCCCACCTGGACGAGGGCAGCACCGTGGACACCTGGGTCTCGATCGGTTCGTGCGCCCAGATCGGCAAGAACGTCCACCTGGCCGGCGGGGCCGGGGTCGGAGCGGCGGGTGGCCAGGACGGCGAGGAGGGCTCCGGCGCCGCGGGGGAGCCGTCGAGGGCCGCGCCCGCGGTCGTCGAGGACGGCGCGCTGATCGGCCGCCGTGCGGTGATCGCCGAGGGGGCCCGGGTGGGCCGGGGCGCCGTGGTCGGCGCCGGGACGATCCTGTCGGGCTCGACCCCTGTCGTCGACGTGCGGACGGGAGAGGAACTCGGCCGCGGCCGCGTTCCGGACTGGTGTGTGGTGGCAGGGGGGACCCGGTGGCGCGAGTTTCCCGGCGGTACCTTCGGCCTGCGCTGCGTGCTGGTGCTTGAGCGCCTGGAGGAGGGCCGCAGGCCCGGCGAGGTCGAACTCGACCGGATGCTGCACGGACACGGATAGGCGGCCTGCTCGGCATGCCGCACGGACACGGATGGGGGCGGCGGGGGTGGGCTCGTCCGGATCCCGCACGGGCACTAGGGTCGCGGGCATGAGTACGCGTCTGGATCTCACTCAGGATGTCGGGGAGCTCACCGCCCGGATCGTGGACGTCGAGTCGGTCAGCGGCGATGAGAAGGCACTGGCCGACGCCGTGGAGGAGGCCCTCCGGCTCCTCCCGCACCTGACGGTCGAGCGCGACGGCGAGTCGATCGTGGCCCGTACCCGGCTGGGCCTCGGTGAGCGGGTGGTGATCGCCGGGCACCTGGACACGGTCCCCGTCGCCGGCAACCTGCCCAGCCGGGTCGAGGGCGACCTGCTCTACGGCTGCGGCACCTCGGACATGAAGTCCGGCGTCGCGGTCGCCCTGAAGCTGGCGGCGACCCTCCCGGAACCCAGCAGGGACGTGACCTACGTCTTCTACGACTGCGAGGAGATCGAGGCCGAACGCAACGGCCTGCTCAGGCTCAGCCGCAGGCACCCCGACTGGCTCGCGGGGGACTTCGCGGTGCTCATGGAACCCACCGACGGCACGATCGAGGGCGGCTGCCAGGGCACCCTCAGGGCCCAGATCGTCACCCGGGGCAAGCGGGCGCACAGTGCCAGATCCTGGTTCGGGGTCAACGCGATCCACGCCGCCCAGCCGGTGCTCGCGATCCTGAACGCCTACGAGGCGAGGCTGCCCGTCGTCGACGGGCTGGAGTACCACGAGGGCCTGAACGCGGTGGGCATCGGCGGTGGCGTCGCGGGCAACGTGATCCCGGACGAGTGCGTGGTGACGGTGAACTACCGCTTCGCTCCCGACCTGTCGCTGGAGGAGGCGCGGGCCCATGTGAGCGAGGTGTTCGAGGGGTACGAGGTCCGCTTCACCGACGGCGCGGCCGCCGCACGGCCCGGCCTGACCCATCCGGTGGCGGCGGCCTTCGTCGACGCCGTGGGCGGAACACCGAGGGCCAAGCTCGGCTGGACCGACGTCTCGCTCTTCGCCGATCTCGGTGTGCCCGCCGTCAACTACGGCCCCGGAGACCCGAATATGGCGCACCAGCAGGGGGAGTTCGTCTCACTGAAGAAGATCGCCGACTGCGAGCGCGGAATGCTCGGCTGGCTGTCGTGAAAGGCCGGGTTCACCCGGCCGGACGTGTCGTTCACGGCGGGGCACGGCATCCGGCGGGTGCGATCCGTTCCGCTCTGACGTGGGCGGTTACCCCGCGAGGGGCCGGAGCGAGGTGGGGCGCAAATGAAAGTGGCTTTCCTCGCCGGCCATTTGGCGGGGAAAGCCACTTTCAGTCCCGAGCAGCACCCTCGTGCAGTTAGACGCGCCCTCGTCAAAATTCGGTTCCATGTTTTCATGGAGATTTTTCAAGATTTTTCTGGGACGGCACTACGGTGTCCCGCATGAAGAAAACACGTCCTGAACGCCGCCAGGGAGCCGCGGTGGTCCGCGGTGACCTCGTCTCCGACTCCACCTACGACCAGCGGCTTCTTGACAGGAGAGGGCCGGCCGACTGGCTGCACATGGACCCCTGGCGGGTGATGCGGATCCAGGCCGAGTTCGTGGAGGGCTTCGGCCAGCTCGCCGAGCTGCCCCAGGCGGTGACCGTGTTCGGATCCGCGCGTACCCCTGCGGGCACCCCCGAGTACGAGATGGGGATCGAGCTGGGGAAGCGGCTCTCCGAGGCGGGCTACGCCGTGATCACCGGCGGCGGGCCCGGCTGCATGGAGGCCGCCAACAGGGGGGCGGCGGAGTCCGGCGGCGTCTCGGTCGGCCTGGGCATCGAGCTGCCCTTCGAACAGAGCATGAACGAGTACGTCGACCTCGGCATCGAGTTCCGCTACTTCTTCGTGCGCAAGACCATGTTCGTGAAGTACTCCTGCGGCTTCATCACGCTGCCCGGCGGGTTCGGCACCCTGGACGAGCTGTTCGAGGCACTCACCCTGGTCCAGACGGGGAAGGTCACCTCCTTCCCCGTGGTGCTGATGGGCACCGAGTTCTGGGGCGACCTGATCGGCTGGATCAGGAACACCCTCGTGCGGACCGGCAAGATCTCCGCCCGGGACGCGGATCTCATCCACGTCACCGACGATGTGGACGAGGCGGTCCGGATCATCGTGGAGGCCGACCGCACCAGGGGCGGGCGGGTCAGGGACGAGCGGAGAAGCCCGTGACCCTCGAATAGGGTCGGGGCGTGTTCATATGCGTATTCCTCGCGTCTAGTCAGAGAATCGACAAGAAGTACCAGGAGCTGGCCGAGGAGGTCGGTGCGGAGCTCGCCAGGCGCGGGCACGGCCTGGTGAGTGGAGGGGCCAGGGTCTCCTGCATGGGCGCGATCGCCCGGGCGGCCCGTGCGGGCGGCGCCCGCACCGTGGGCGTGATCCCCCAGTCACTGGTGGACATCGAGCTCGCGGACGAGCACGCCGACGAGCTGGTGATCACCGGCGACATGCGCGAGCGCAAGGGGGTCATGGACGCCCGCTCCGACGCCTTCCTGGTGCTGCCGGGCGGCATCGGAACGCTGGAGGAGCTGTTCGAGATCTGGACGTCCCGCACGCTGGGCCTGCACGACAAGCCCCTGGTGGTCCTCGACCCGTGGGGCATCTACCGGCCGCTGCGGGACCTGGTCGAGGGCATGCAGGAGGCGGGCTTCACCCGGCCGAACGTCTTCGACGCCATCTCCTGGACCGCCACGGTCGACGAGGCGTTCCGGTTGCTGGAGAAGTCGACCAGGCACCTGGAACCGAGTGCCGAGGAACTAGGCGAGGCCACGGCGGGTTAGCGCGGGTGGACGCCGCCCGGCGAGCGAGTCGGTCATCTCGACCGCGAGCCGCACCTGTTCCCGGCGATCCGTACGGAACACGCGGGCACCCGCCCAGGCGCAGATCGAGGCCGCGGTGAGCTCCGCGGCCTCGGCGTCCCGCCCGTCTTCGGCGGTGACGGCGACCTCCCCGGTCCTCCCGGCGGCGGCCAGCCTGGCGGGGGTGACGACCACGGTGTGCCCGGCGCGGACGAGCTCCTCGACCTCCCTGATCGAGTGGGCCTCGACCCAGCCGGGTTCGCCCGGATCGCCGGGTCCGAGCACGAGAGGGGCCGCCGGTGGGACCGGTGGGACCGCTCCGGTCCGCTCGCTCGGAGAGGCCGGGGTCCGGTCGTCGCCCGCCTCGGCGGAGGCGGGCGGGAGGCTGCTCTCTTCAGGGAACGGAGGAGTCACGACCCGATCCTAGGTCAGCGGAGTTGTGGCACGATTCATATGTGCTGGTCGTATTAGCCCTCGCTGCCGTAGCCGTCATCGCCAGTGTCACGGTGGTCGCCATGGGGCGGGGGGGTGAGCTGAGCGAGTTCGCTCCCGACGTGCCTCCGCTGGACCTGCCCAAGGGCGGCCAGCTCGGTGCCGTCGACTTCATGGCGCTCCAGCTCCCGGTGAGCCTCGTCGGCTATCACACCCAGAGCGTGGACGAGGCGCTGAACCGGGTCGCCGGAGCCCTGAGCGAGCGTGACACCAGGATCGCCGTGCTGGAGCAGCGGGTGGCCGAGCTGCTCGCCGGCAGGCTCCAGGCCCGCCACGAGCTCAAAGGCGGCCTGTCCGCCACCCTGCGCGAACTTGAGGCGCCGTACGAGCTCTCCGGCCACGGCAGGCCCGTGGCGGGCAAGGAGCGTTCCGGCGGGTCGTCCGCCGTTTCGCTCACCGAGCGCGAGGCGCCGCACCGGCTCTTCGACGCGGCCGATCCCGTGCCGGACCCCGTGCCGGACGAGGGGGATTCCGGCGGGTCACCGGCCGTTCCGCGGGCTGAGCAGGGGCCGGAAGGGGCCGATGGGCTTCCCGAGGCGGATGAGAGTTCTGTGGCGGAGCGGGTCTCCTCGCCGCCCGAGCCGTCCCGGGTGCCGGACTCCCCGCCCGCTTCCCCGACCGCTTCTGGGGCCTCGTCGGAGCCGTCCTCCGATGCCGTCGGCGTTCACCCCGGTGAGTTGCCGGGGACGGACAAGAAAGAGGAATCCCGTTGACCGAGACCTCGCGACCCGTCGTGCCCGTGGAGCTCGTGCGCTGTGGGTGGGTGAGCGCGGCCCCCGACTACATCGCCTACCACGACGAGGAGTGGGGCCACCCGGTCACCGGAGACGACCGGGTGTTCGAGCGGATCACGCTGGAGGCGTTCCAGTCCGGCCTGTCCTGGATCACCATCCTGCGCAAGCGGGAGAACTTCCGTGCCGCCTTCGAGGGGTTCTCCATTCCGGCCGTGGCCGCCTTCGGCGAGCAGGACGTCGAACGCCTGCTCGGCGACGCGGGCATCGTCAGGAACCGGGCCAAGATCGAGGCGACGATCGCCAACGCGAGGGCCGCGCTCGGCATCGGCCTGTCCGACCTCGTCTGGAGTCACGCGGACCCCGGCTCGCCGATCCCGAAGACCCCGGCGGACCTGCCCGCCCAGACCTCCGGTTCCAAGGCGCTGGCCAAGGAGCTCAAGTCACACGGCTTCCGTTTCGTCGGCCCGACCACCGCCTACGCGCTGATGCAGGCCATCGGCCTCGTCAACGACCACCTGGCCGACTGCTGGACACGCCGGGCCTGACGGCCTCCCCTCTCGCCCCGCGAGGGGGGAGGCGTGCGGGCGGCGGTCAGCCGGCCTCCCGGCGGGCCGTCAGCGGCCTTGGAAGACCGGCCGCTCCTTGGCGAGGAAGGCACGGGTCGCGTTCAGGTGGTCGTCGGTCCTGGCGCAGGCGTCCTGGAGGTCGGCTTCCAGCTCCAGGGCCTCGGCCAGCGAACTGGTCGAGGCGAACCGCAGGGCGCGCTTGGTGGCCGTGTAGGCGCTCGTGGGCCCCTGTGCCAGCCGTACGGCCAGCGCGCGGGCCGCGGTGCCCAGCTCGTCGGCGGGAATGACCTGGGAGACGATCCCGAGTTCGAGCGCGCGGGCCGAGCCGATCGGCTCGCCGAGCAGTAGCAGCTCCGCCGCGCGGCCCGCGCCGACCAGGCGCTGCAGGGTCCAGGAGGCGCCCGAGTCCGGGGCCAGGGCGATGCCGGAGAAGGCCATCGCGAACCTGGCCTTCTCCGAGGCGATTCGCAGGTCGCAGGCGAAGGCCAGCGCGGCGCCCGCGCCTGCGGCGACGCCGTTCACCGCCGCGACGACCGGCTTGTCCATCTCGGTGATCATGCGGACGATCGGGTTATACCGCGTACGTACCGTGTCGTCCAGGCCCCGGCCGGCCTCCAGGTTCGCGGCGTGCTCGCTCAGGTCCTGGCCGGCACAGAACGCCCGCCCCGTCCCGGTCAGCAGCACCGCCCGCACGGCACGCTCCTGCGACGCCGCGGTCACCGCCTCAAGCAGGGCGGTCTTCGCCCGGGAGGTCAGCGAGTTCATCGCCTCCGGCCGATTGATGACGATGGTGGCGACGGCGTCGTCGACGGAGTAGAGAACGTCGTTCAACAAGGGCTCCTTCAGGCTTCTCGGCTCCGCCTGTTACGGCTCGCCGAGGTGGCGGTCGACGAAGGCGGCGGCGGCTGGGAGCAACCGTCCGGCCTCGTGTTCGAAGTAGATTCTGGCCTGCTCTCCCGGCCAGCCTCCCGGCAGGAGCTCGGTTGGGAGCCCGGGGTCGTGGAACAGGAAGTTGCGCCAGCCGTGCAGCAGCCTGCTGCGGACGGCGAACACCCGGGCGTCGCTCGCGTTGCCGGGCAACTCGCCGATCAGGTCCATCGCCTGAGCCAGCCATCTCCGGTAGGCGGCACCGATGCGGTCCAGGTCCCATGTCCTGGCGGCCAGTGCCGCAGGATCGCCGTCGAGCACCGCGTCGAACCGTTCGGCGCCCACGCCCTCGCGGCTGAGGATCGTCTCCAGTTCGGGGGAGGGCCGGGGCCCGAGCCAGGTGGTCTCGGACAGGGGCGCGTACCCGATGAAGGAGAGCTCGGCCCGGAGGCGTTCCCTTCTGGACCGCTCGCGCACGGGCTCCAGCACCAGGATGTGCCATCGGCCGTTCCAGGTGATCGTCCCAACTCGGTAAATTCTCAGCGCGGCCTCGTCGAGGCGGCGCACGCACTTGGGGATGACCTCGTAGCCGGGGCCTCCGGGCAACCGGGCGGGCGCCAGCCAGCCTTGCCGTACCATCCGCGAGATGGCGGTGCGCACGGCCGGAGCGGCGATGTCCAGCGGGGCGAGCAGGCGGACGAGGGCGGCCACGGACGCGTGGCCGCCCCGGGATCTGAGGTGGTCCCCATACAGATCGAAGAGCGCGGCGCGGGCGTTCACGAGGACAAGTTTGGCCGTCCGGGGGGTCTCGGACAACGGTCTTGATCGCCGGATGAGCCGACGCTGAGATTGATCGTTCCCATTCTCCGTGCGGAGGCGGGATAATAGGACATCACAGAAGACGTGAATGCGTCGGCCACCCTCGGGTCAGTCGGAGATCCGGAGCCCGAAGCAGGAAGGGATACACGCATGGCGGCTATGAAGCCGAGGACCGGTGATGGTCCGCTGGAGGTCGTCAAGGAAGGCAGGGGGATCGTCATGCGGGTTCCTCTGGAGGGTGGCGGCCGTCTCGTCGTTGAGCTCTCCGCGGACGAGGCAAGCGCTCTTGGTGAGGAACTCAAGAAAATCGTCGGTTGATACCGATCTAAGACAAAGTGGCGGAGCCGGGCCCTATTTGAGCTTGCTCGGGGAGCATGACACCTGCGATGGCCCGCGCGACCGACGATGAACACGGCCCTGGCCGTCGGACCGCCTTGCGGCGGCTCGCGCCAGGGCCGCGGTGTTCCCCCGGCGTCTCTCTCCTGCCGGGCCTGACGACTGGAGTCATCCATGCCCATCTCCCCCTGTCTGCTCCTGCCCCGCGTGCCCTATGCCCAGGGGCCGTTCGCCGGGGAGGACGCCGAGGCCGAGTCCTTCGGCGCCGCCGAGTTGCTCGCCGTTCCCTTCGCCGAGGATCTCGCACCCGAGATCGAGCTGCCGGTGCCCGTGGCGGCGTTGCTCGCCCACTACCAGGCCAAGGGCGAGGCGGGTGAGATCGTCGAGGTTCCCGTCGCGAACGGCGACGCCGTGAGCCGGGTGCTCCTCTACGGAGTCGGAGACGGGTCGGCGACGGCCCTGCGCAAGGCCGGCGCGGCGGTGGCGCGGCGTGGTAAGGGCAAGGACGCCATCAGGATCGTGCTGCCCGGCGGGCCGGTGGCGGCCTTCGTGGAGGGCGCGCTGCTGGCCACGTACACCTTCAGGGTCGGCGAGGCGAAGTCCCCGGTGACGACGCTCGAATTCGTCGGAGACGGGGTCGAGGCGGAGATCTCCGACGCGGAGGTGATCGCCGGGGCCGTCGCGCTCGCCAGGGACCTGGCCAACACCCCGTCCTCGGTGAAGTCACCGGCCTGGCTCGCCGAGCGCGCCGCCGAGCAGGGCGTCGCCGTGCGGGTGTGGGACGAGCGGGAACTGCGCTCCGGCGGGTTCGGCGGCCTCCTCGCCGTCGGGAAGGGGTCGGTGAACCCGCCCCGGCTGATCCAGCTCTCCTACCGGCCCGAGGGTGCGACGCGCCACGTGGTCCTGGTCGGCAAGGGCATCACGTACGACACCGGCGGACTGTCGCTCAAGCCGACCGCCGGCATGGTGTTCATGAAGACCGACATGGCCGGCGGAGCGGTGGTCATCGCAGTCCTGGGCGCGCTGGCCTCGCTCGGCGTGCCGATCCGGGTCACCGGCCTGATCGCGGCCGCCGAGAACTCCTTCTCCGGTTCGGCCCAGCGCCCCTCGGACGTGATCACACAGTACGGCGGCCGGACCGTGGAGGTGCTCAACACCGACGCCGAGGGCCGCCTGGTGCTGGCCGACGCGCTGGCCTACGCCGACGCGGAGCTCGACCCGGACGTCATGGTCGACATCGCCACGCTGACCGGGGCGATCAGCGTGGCCCTGAGCAAGAGTCTCGGCGCGGTCTTCGCCTCCGAGGACGCGCTGGCCGGCGCGCTGGTCGAGGCGGGGGAGGCCAGTGGGGAGCGGCTCTGGCGGATGCCGCTGATCGAGGACTACCTTCCCGCGCTCGACTCGTCGGTGGCCGACCTGACCAACATCGAGGCCGGATCGACCTACGGCGCGGGTTCCGTCACCGCGGCGCTGTTCCTGCGCGAGTTCACCGGCGGGCGGCCCTGGGCACACCTGGACATCGCCGGCGTCGGCCGTAGCGGCGCGGACGAGGGGCTCTTCAGCAAGGGAGCCACCGGATACGGCGTGCGCCTGCTGCTCGAATGGCTGGCGGGACTCCAGGAGCGGTGATCACACGGCGGGCGGGACGGTGTCGTCGTCCCGCCCCCGGTCGGGTGGCCGCCGTCAGTCGGAGAGCTTGACGGCCGCCAGGATGCCGTCTCCGAGAGGCATCATCAGCGGGCGGAGCCGTTCGTCGGAGCGGACGAGCTTGCCGAGTTCCCTGATGGAGACCGTGTCGGGGTCCCGCTGCGCGGGGTCGGCCACCCGGTTGCCCCAGAGGGCGTTGTCGAAGACGACGATGCCGCCGACCCGGAGCAGTCGGACGGACTCGGCCAGGTAGTCGGCGTACTCGTGCATGGCGCCGTCGCAGAAGACCAGGTCGTAGCCGCCGTCGGACAGCCGGGGGAGCACGTCGAGGGCGCGGCCGGTGATCAGGCGGGTCCGCCCCCCGGAGAATCCGGCCTGGGCGAAGCTCTGCCTGGCCAGTCGCTGGTGCTCCGGTTCCACGTCCACGCTGGTGAGCGTGCCGTCCTGGCGCATGCCGCGGAGCAGCCACAGACCTGACACCCCGCAGCCGGTGCCGATCTCCACGACGGCACGGGCGTTGATGGCGGTGGCGAGGAAGCAGAGAGCGGCGCCGCCGCCGGGCAGGATCGGGGGCGCTCCCACCTCGGTGCCGCGCATGCGCGCGGCCAGCAGGATGTCGTCCTCCCTGTGGAACTCATCGGCATAGGCCAGAGTGGCCTCCAACGGACTTGTCGGCGTCTCTGCCATCGGCCTCTCCTCCCGCTTTCTCCGTACACAGTCATATAGGCGCTGGGTCGCAGCCTAAGGGAGGCAGGCCCGATCGGGAACTCATGTCGTCCCCGGTGCGTTGCACGGTTTAAGCGGCCTTTGCCGGTCCTGAAGGTAGTCAGTGCGCACGAAGGGACGAAACCAGGCACTATGGCGATAGCGGTGGTCCCGGAGAGAGGAGTGCTGGTGGACGAGCCTGACCACCAGGCAGAAGCTCCAGTGTCTGATTGGACGCCTCCTACCTGGGAGGAGGTGGTCCGGGCGCACTCGGCGCGAGTGTACCGGCTGGCCTATCGGCTGACCGGCAACGTGCACGATGCGGAAGATCTCACACAGGAGGTCTTCGTCCGGGTCTTCAGGTCGTTGTCGAACTACACGCCAGGCACCTTCGAGGGCTGGCTCCACCGCATCACCACCAACCTGTTTCTCGACATGGCGCGGCGCAAGCAGCGCATCAGGTTCGAGGGGCTCGCCGACGACGCCGCCGAGCGGCTGCGCGGGCGCGAGCCTTCTCCCGCACAGGTGTACGACGACACCCATCTGGAGCCCGACATCCAGGCGGCACTCGACGCGCTCGCGCCCGAGTTCCGCGCGGCCGTCGTTCTGTGTGACATCGAGGGGCTGTCCTACGAGGAGATCGCGGCGACGCTGGGTGTGAAGCTCGGCACGGTTCGGAGCCGGATCCACCGCGGGCGGGCGCAGTTGCGCGAGGCGCTTGAGCATCGCGCGCCGAGGAACGATCTACTCCCCCCGAGCGTTACCCACGGGGAGGAATTCGCATGAGAAATCACAGTCATGACGAATGTCACGACGAGCCACTTGGCAAGGAGTGCGCATGAGTCATCTAGGAGAGCGTGTTTCCGCGCTGGTAGACGGTGAACTGAACCACCACGAGCGCGACCGGGCCCTGTCGCATCTGGCCTTCTGTGCCGACTGCCGGGCCGAGGTCGACGCCGTGCGAGCGCTGAAGAGCCGGTTGCGGTCCCTCGACGGGCCCGCGATGCCGACCGACCTGACGATGTCCCTGCTGCGGATGGCGGAGCCCGGCGGCCCGTTGCCCCCGCGTGAGCGCCCCTTTCCGGCCTCGCGCACCTTTGGCGGAGCACCCATTCCGAGCATGTACAGCGTCGCTCCCCCCGACAACCGTCCCAGGAGCCGGGTCCAAGGACCGCGCCGCCCCCGGAGAGCGGGTTACGTCGCGGTGGGTGTCGCCTCGGCGGCCGTGGCGATCGGCACACTGTTCGTGGTAGGCGGGGCCGACTCCAACCCGCGTGTCGTACCGCCGGTCGACATGTTCGCCAACCAGCACAGGAACACGGCACCCTACGGCGGATCGGCGACGCCCACCTTCTCACCCACTCCGTGATCCGGCTGCCCGCCACGATCATCCTGGTGGCTGTCATGTTGCTGGGGCTGGTGACGGGCGGTACGGCACACGCGGTCAGGACCTCGCACGCCATACCGCCGGACGAGGCGGAGAACGAGGACACCGGTCTGCACCTGCTCCGTGAGGCGGCGGTCGCGGGCCGGGCCCGTGAATACTCAGGCACCCAGTACGTCATGGTCTGGGGTGCCTCCGGCTCCACCTCCGCGGTGCTGGAGGTGCACAACGTCCCCGGAAAGGGGATGACGGTGCGTACCGAGCCCTCGGGCTCCGTACAGAGCGCCGATCCAGGCACCCCCGCCGGGGGCATGTCCAGCCCGTCGGAAACGATGCTTGAGGTGCTGGCCCGGAACTACCGGGTCGTGGCCGCTGGGGAGGGGCACGCCTGCGGGCGCCCCGCCCGCCTCGTGAACGTGCTGCGCGGGGACGGCACGGTCGCCGCCCGCTACTGGATCGACAAGGCCGCCGGGCCGGTGCTGCGCCGCGAACTCATGGACGCGAGGGGTCGGGTCGTCAACGTCGGAGCCTTCGTCGATCTGGCCCTCGACCCGGTGATCAAGGGGGTGGTGCCCACGGTGCCGCCGTCGGCCACCGGGGGCCTCGACCTTGTGGAGATGCCCCGCCTGCTGGCCGCGGGCTGGCGCATCCCCCGCGCCCTGCCGGGCCGCCTGGAGTTGTTCGCCGCGCGAAGCGCCCCCGCTGGATACTTATATTTGGGGTATTCAGATGGGTTGTCGGTTGTGTCGGTTTTTGTGCAACCCGGAGTGCTTGACGAGGATCATCTCCAGGGTTGGCATGCGGAATGGCGCAGCGGGCATACGATCTGGATTCGAGGCCCGGTTGGGCAGGAGATGATCTGGGCGAGTGGGGGGCATGTCTATACAGTCTTCGCGGACGCGCCGGCCGACATGGTCGACACGGCTGTCGCGGCCCTACCGCACGAGCATGTTCCGGATCTCTGGACGAGGCTCGGCCGAGGTGCGAGTCGCCTGCTCTCGTGGGTCAATCCCTTCGGATGACGTGTGTTTTACACATCTCGTATGCCGTTCGGGGGAAGATGGCCGGGTTGACCCGGTGAGTGGGCATCTGCGAGGCAAGGAGTAGTGAGTATTCGATGACCGACGAGGCCCGTACCGGCCACGGGGCGCACGATGCTGCGGGGCGTACGCCGTCGGACTTCACCGACGGTGGTCACGGCGCTCCGGAGTCCGGCCAGGCGGACTCCTCCGGCCCCGAGTTCTCGCGTCCCGAGTTCCTGCCCGCCGGAGAGGGTGCGCCACCCCAGGCCGAGCAGCGGAACGACGACGGCTGGAGCCAGTTGGGCGCCCCGCCAGGCCGTGCCCGGTGGGGGCAACCCGAGCTGCTCCGTCACGACGACGGGGAGGCGCCGACGGGCGAGGGCGCCCAGGGACAGGGCTACGCGGAGAGCTGGGGCGACCCCTCCGGCCGGCCCAGGTACGACACGGCGGTCTTCGCCGCCCACCAGGCTCCGCCCCCGCCACCCACTCAGGCGTTCGGCATGGGTCCGGGCTGGGCGCCGCCTCCCGGCAGCCCCGGGCTGCCGCGGAGCTTCGGCGGCCCGGCGCCCGCGGCGGTCCGCGGGCCGCGCACGGCCACGCTGGTCGTCCTCGCCGTGGTGATCGCGTTGCTCGCCTCGCTGCTCGGCAGCGTCGGCACCTATCTCCTCACCAAGCCGACCGGCTCGGGACGTGACCCCTCCTACAGCCTGGGGAACGCGCCGACCGGTTCCAACGCCCGGCCCCCGGATTCGGTGGCGGGCGTGGCCTCGAAGGTGCTGCCCAGCGTGGTCTCGCTGGCGGTCGAGGGCGGGACGAGTTCCAACACCGGTTCCGGCTTCCTGATCAAGGGTGGTTACGTGGTGACCAACAACCACGTGGTCGCCAGCGCCGATCCGAGCGGTCAGATCCAGATCCAGTTCAACAACCGCAAGTCCACCTCCGCCGTCGTCGTCGGCCGCGACCCCGAGTCCGACCTGGCCGTGGTCAAGCCCGCGGAGACCTTCGGCGCTCCGGAGATCACCCTTGGCAACTCCGACAACGTGGTCGTGGGCGACCCGGTCATCGCCATCGGCTCCCCGCTGGGCCTGACCGGCACCGTCACCTCCGGCATCGTCAGCTCGCTGAACCGTCCCGTTCAGGCGGGTGAGGAGAACGCCTCCGAGACCACCTGGCTCAGCGCGGTCCAGACCGACGCGGCCATCAACCCGGGCAACTCCGGGGGACCGCTGGTCAACGGCAACGGCGAGGTGATCGGCGTCAACTCGGCGATCGCCACTCTCGGCAGGTCGGTCGGCGGCCAGAGCGGCAGCATCGGCCTCGGTTTCGCCATCCCGGTGAACCACGCCCGCCGCGTCGCCCAGGAGCTGATCACCACCGGCAAGGCCAAGAAGTCGCGGATCGGTGTCGCCATCGACCCGACCTACCAGGGCGTCGGGGTGCGTATCGCGACCGAGGCCAAGCAGGGTAGCCAGCCGGTCGAGCCGAACGGCCCCGCCGCCCAGGCGGGCCTCAAGCCGGGTGACGTCATCCTGGAGGTCGACGGCATCGTGCTGCAGGACGGCAACGAGCTGATCGCGCTGGTCCGCAACAGGGCTCCCGGTGAGAAACTCTCGGTCAAGTACCAGCGCGGCGGTCAGGAGAACACCGCGACCGTGACCGTCGGCACCGCGCCGGACCAGCCCTCACCCGAGCCGTCCTGAGCCGCCTGGCAGGGGCGCATGCTCAGGCTCGGCGGTATTAGTCTGGAACCTCTCCGGTGTGTAGCCGGAGAGGTGCCCATGGCATCCTCTCGGTAGGAGATCACCGTGTTCGGACTCGGCTGGCCTGAGATCGTGGCGCTGGTGGTCATCGCCCTCCTCGTGTTCGGCCCGGAGAAACTGCCCCAGGCCGCTGCCCAGGCGGGCAAGACGCTGCGCAACCTGCGCAGGATGGCCAACAACGCGAGAGACGACCTGCGGACCGGGCTGGGGCCGGAGTTCGCCGACTTCGACCCGTCCGACCTGAACCCGAAGAACTTCGTCCGTAAGCACCTCACCGCCGATCTTGAGGACGACTGGAACTCCACCTCGGCCACCGCCACCGCCGAACCCGCCCACTCCTATCCGGCGGGCGGCGAGCTGGGCTACGGCGAGATCCCTCCGTACGACTCCGAGGCGACCTGAGTTCCTCCCGGACGGCCGACGGCGGCGCCCCCACAGGTGGGGGCGCCGCCGTCGTCGTGTCGGAGCGGGTGCCGTCAGCCGCGCCGGGTGGGCGAGATGCCGAGCTGGAGACCCTTGAGGCTGGTCGACTTCTTGCTGAGGGAACCGGCGATGCGGATCAGCTCGGCCGCGGCCGGGGCGTCCGGGTCGGTCAGCACGAGCGGCTTGCCCTCGTCGCTGCCCTCGCGTAGGCGCATGTCGATCGGCACCTGGCCGAGGAGCGGCACGCGGGCGCCGAGGGTGCGGGTGAGCGCGTCGGCCACGGTCTGGCCACCGCCCTCGCCGAAGACCGAGACCCGCTCGTCGCAGTGCGGGCAGGGCAGCCAGGACATGTTCTCGATGACGCCGGCGATCTGCTGGTGGGTCTGGACGGCGATCGATCCCGCCCGCTCGGCGACCTCGGCGGCGGCCTGCTGCGGGGTGGTCACCACCAGGAGCTCCGCGGAGGGCATCCGCTGCGCCACGGAGATCGCGATGTCACCGGTGCCCGGGGGCAGGTCCATCAGCAGCACGTCCAGGTCGCCCCAGTAGACGTCGGCGAGGAACTGGTGCAGGGCCCGGTCGAGCATGGGACCGCGCCACACGACGGGGGTGTTGCCCTCAGGCTTGAACATGCCGACCGAGATGACCTTGATGTCATGCGCCACCGGCGGCATGATCATGTCCTCGACCTTGGTGGGGCGCTCGGAGGTGCCCAGCATGCGAGGGATGCTGTGGCCGTAGATGTCGGCGTCGACGACGCCGACCTTGAGACCGCTCGCGGCCATCGCGGCGGCCAGGTTGACGGTGACCGACGACTTGCCGACACCGCCCTTGCCGGAGGCGACGGCGAAGACACGGGTCAGCGAGCCGGGCTGGGCGAAGGGGATCTCCTTCTCGGGGCCCCTGTTGCCGCGCAGCTTGGTCTGCAGCGTCTTGCGCTGCTCGGGGCTCATGACGTCCATCTCGACGGAGACGCCGGTGACTCCGTCGACCTTGGAGACCGCGGCGGTGACGTCTCGGGTGATGGTGTCCTTCATGGGACAGCCGGACACCGTGAGGAAGATCGCGACACGTACCGCCCCATCGGGGGAGATGTCGACGCTCTTGACCATTTCCAGCTCGGTGATCGGCCGACGGATCTCAGGGTCGTTGACGGTCGCGAGAGCGGCCATCACCAGTTCCGTGGTAGGTGCCATCGAAGTGTCGGCAGCGCGGCGTCGCCCAGGGGCGACGGAGGATGCCGTCCCTCCTTGTCTGTTATCGATGAGGCGTCTCAAGGGCAGGAGTTGCCCGTCGCGGCGCTCGTATGGCTTGGCGAGAGGCCCGATCCCGTCAGGGAACGGTCGGCGTCGTGAGTCCAATGGTATGAACCCCGGGACGTCGACAGGAATTCCGGCTCCGGCTCTGGTCGCCGGATTCGGACAATTCGCTGTGTAGATGCGCGTGCAACGTTCTAAGGTTACTGGGTGACCCTCACGGCGGGCGAGTCCATGGAGAGCTTCAGCTCGGAGGAGCTGACGCTCTGGCGCATGCTTCAGCGAGCACAGGTCCGCATCGCCCAAGTGCTGGAAGCCGACCTGCTGGTCGAGCACGATCTGCCCCTGGCCTCCTACGAGGTCCTCCTGCAGCTCTTCGAGGCGCCCGAGCGGCGGCTGAGGATGAACGACCTGGCAGACCGGGTGCTGCTCTCGCGCAGCGGCCTGACCCGGCTCATCGACCGCCTCCAGCGGGACGGCCTGGTCGAGCGCGAGGCGTGCACCAGTGACGCGCGCGGCCTGTTCGCGGTGCTCACCGACGCGGGCGCCGCGCGGCTGGCCGAGGCCGGCCCCACCTATCTGCGCGGCGTCCGCGCCCAGTTCCTGGACATGCTCGACGCCGACGAGCTGCGCCAGTGCGCGGTCATGCTGAACAAGCTCCTGCCCGCCTCCGGCACCGAACCCTGCTGAGGCCCCGCGGCGGGTAGCCGTCGCACCCGGCCGCACCCCCTGCTCCCGCCTGCCCGCGCCTGCGCCGGGCCGTCCTGACCGGTGGCCGGACGGGGCTGGAGAGCGCTATGTCACATACCAGCCCCAGGGTGATGTCGAACACATAAAGGATCTTGCGGACTATACGGACAAAGATTCATATTGCGGATGTTTCCCTAGTTGTTCTGGAGGCTCCGCTTGCCGAAGTTACGGGCAGCCCTTGTCGTCCTCGCGGTTCTCGCGACGGGCGTCACCCCAGCCCACGCGGCCACCCAGCCATCCCTCACCGTCGAGCAGGGACGGACCCAACCGGTCTTCTCCTACGCCGACGCCGTCCGCGAGCACGTCTACGTCGAGTCGAGTGTCGACAGCGACTCCGACGGGAGGCCGGATCGGGTCCGTGTCGACATCATCAGGCCGAAGGAGTCGGGCCCCGGGCTCAAGGTGCCGGTGATCATCGATGAGAGTCCGTACTACGACAACTCCGGCCGGGGTAACGAGGCCGAGCGAAAGGTCTATGACGCCGCCGGGAACGTAGTGAGATTCCCGCTCTTCTACGACAACTACTTCGTACCGCGCGGTTACGCCGTCCTCAACGTCGACATGATCGGCACCACCAGGTCCGACGGCTGTCCCGACGTCGGCGGGAAGGCCGACGTGCTGGGCGGCAAGGCCGTGATCGACTGGCTGAACGGCCGCGCCACCGCCTACCACCCCGACGGCACGCCCGCGGTCGCGGACTGGACCACCGGCAAGGCCGCGATGATCGGCAAGTCGTACGACGGCACGCTGGCCAACGCCGTGGCGGCGACCGGCGTGCGGGGGCTGGAGACCATCGTGCCGATCTCGGCGATCAGCTCCTGGTACAAATACCAGCGCTCCAACGGGGTGATCTACAACTACGACTACATGTCGTGGCTGGGGAACTACGTCGACACCGACCCCGAGGCCAAGTGCGCCGCGGTGTGGGCGCGGCTGGACGCCGAGGACGGCGACGACACCGGCGACTACAACGGCTTCTGGGCCGAGCGCGACTACATCGCGGGCTCGATGGCCGACGTCTCCAAGGTGCACGCCAGCGTCTTCGCCGTGCACACGGTCAACGACCTCAACGTCAGGCCCGACAACTTCTCCAAGTGGTGGCAGGCGCTGGCCGGCCGGAACGTGCCGCGCAAGATCTGGGTCGGGCAGTACCAGCACGTCGACCCCTTCGACTTCGAGGGCCGTCGTGACCTCTGGGTCGACACGCTGCACCGCTGGTTCGACTACTGGCTGCTCGGCGTGCAGAACGGCGTCATGCGGGAGCCTCGCGCCGACGTGCAGACCAGCCTCGACCGTTGGATCACCCAGCGTGACTGGCCCGCTCCGCTCTCCCTGAAGGTTCCCTTCCGCCCCGCGGCCGACGGTTCGTTCGGTCTGGCACCGGCCAGGAAGGGGCAGACCGCTACGTTCACCGACATCCGCCAGTCCGAGGACGCGATGGTGGCCGACGTCGGCACCGTCAAGCCGGGGCGGGTGGCCTTCACCACCGGCGAGTTGCCGCTGGATCTGCGGCTGTCCGGCACGCCCGTGGTGGACCTGCGTGTCGCGCTCGACAGGCCCACCTCGAACCTGACCGCGCTCCTCGTCGACTTCGGTGAGGACACCCGGATCGACTGGCGGCGGGGCCAGGGCATCACCACGGTCGCCGAGGAGAGTTGCCACGGCGAGAGTACGGACTCCGATGACGCCTGTTACCGGCAGGTCGTCACCAACCGGGCCACCCGGCCACTGGAGATCGTCGCCCGTGGCTGGATCGACGTGCAGAACCGCGACTCGCTCAGCGAGCCCTCGCCACTGCCCCCGGGCACGTACGGCAAGGTCAGCTGGGAGACGCTGCCGCAGGAGTACGTCTTCAAGAAGGGGCACAGGCTGGCCCTCGTGATCGCCGGCACCGACTCGACCTACAGCGCCGAGCGGGCCACCGGCGCGAACGTCACCGTCGACCTGGCGGGGAGCAAGGTCGTGATCCCGCTGGCGATCAGCACCCTCGGTGGCGCCGACGTGCCGAAGGACACGTCCAGGTGGCAGGGGCCGGCGCGACTGGACCTGCCGGTGCCGGAGAACCAGTTCTTCTAGACCGCGGAGGTTCGCGCGGGTCGCGCGCCGGGACACCCGGCGCGCGACCCGCCTTTCACGCCTCCGTGGGCGTTCGCGGCTCCTGGAGATCCTCCTGGAGGCGCTGCAGTTCGGAGCGGATGTAGTCGCGGGTGGCCACCTCGCCGACCGCCATGCGCAGGGCGGCGATCTCCCGGGTGAGGTACTCCAGATCGGCCTGGTTCCGTTCCGCGGCCCTGCGGTCGTGCTCGTTCTGGACCCGGTCACGGTCGGCCTGCCGGTTCTGGGCGAGCAGGATCAGCGGCGCCGCGTACGAGGCCTGCAGGGACAGGATCAGTGTCAGGAAGATGAACGGGTAGGGGTCGAACCGCAGGGACGGGGGGCCGAAGGCGTTCCACAGGCCCCAGACGGTGACGAAGACCGTCATGTAGACCAGGAACCTCGCGGTGCCGAGGAAGCGGGCGATCTGCTCGGAGAGCCGCCCGAACGCCTCGGGGTCGTAGTGCGGACGGAGCCGCAGGCCGGGCTGTCTTGGCTGGTCGAGGCGGTCAGCCATGCCGGTCCTCCTGCTCGCGCCAGTCCTCGGGCAGCAGGTGGTCGAGCACGTCGTCCACCGTGACGGCCCCGACCAGGCGCCCGGCCTCGTTCACCACGGGAACCGCCACCAGGTTGTAGTTGGCCAGGTAGAAGGTCACCTGGTTCAGGGTGAACTCCGGCCTGATCGGGTCGAGGGAGGTGTCCAGGATGCTGCCGAGCAGTGTCGACGGCGGCTCGCGCAGCAGCCGCTGGAAGTGGGCCAGGCCGAGGAAGCGGCCGGTGGGCGTCTCGATGGGTGGCCTGGCCACGTAGACCTGCGCGGCCACCGCGGGAGTGAGCTCACGCTGGCGGATGTTGGCCAGCGCCTCGGCGACCGTCGCGTTCGGCGGCAGGACCACCGGCTCGCTCGTCATCATCCCGCCCGCGGTGTTCTCCGGGTAGATCAGCAACCGTCTGATCGGCGCGGCCTCCTCGGGCTCCATCAGCGCCATCAGCGCCTCGGCCTGCTCGGCGGGGAGGTCCTGCAACAGGTCGGCCGCGTCGTCGGGATCCATCTCCTCCAGGACGTCCGCGGCCCGCTCGGGGGAGAGCCTGCTCATGATGCTGATCTGGTCCCGTTCGGGGAGCTCCTCCAGCACGTCGGCGAGCCGTACGTCGTCAAGGGCCGCCGCCACCTCGACCCGCCGCTTGTCCGGCAACTCGTGCAGTGCCCCCGCCAGGTCGGCGGCGCGCATCGACTCGAAGGCGACCAGCAGGTTGGCGGCGCCCTGGTCCTTCTGGACGGCGCCGAAGCCGTGGACCTCGGCCCAGTCGACGATTCTGGTCGCGCCGCGCCGCCGCAGTCCCATGCCGGATGTGCTCGGTACCACCGCCACCTTGGTGACCAGCCACTCGGCACGCCTGGTCTGCTCCATGGCCAGGTCCAGGACCGTCATCCGCTCGCCGTCGACCTCCACACCGAGGTCGAGCAGCTCGGCGACGGCCAGGGTCTCGGTCGCCCGCTGCTCGAACCTGCGCATGTTGAGCCGGCCGCTGAAGACCACGGAACCCGCCTGGGCGGACCGGATCCGGGTGATCGGCAGGAAGACCCGGCGCCGGGGCTGCACCTCGACGACCAGCCCGTGCACGTGCGGCGGCGTGCTGCCGGCGATGGCCACCACCACATCACGGACCCGGCCGATCTGGTCCCCGGCAGGGTCGAAGACCGGGGTACCGGCGAGACGCGCGATGAAGATCCTCACATTTGAAGCGTAGGCCGCGTCTCGGGCCTACCGGCCGCTGCCACGCTCCCCGGCTCACATGCCGGACTCGATTTGCTGGCCAGTATCCCAACATGACAGCATCAAACGTGCATAACGGTAATTACGGGAATGGTGTTTCATGAGACGTGCAGGACTGCTGATCGCACTCGCGTCGTCCCTCTGTTTCGCCTTCTCGGGCCCCATGGCCAAATACGTGGGCGCGGCCGGGCTGGCCCCGCTGGAGGCGGTCTGGGTGCGCATGGCGGGCGCCGGGCTGCTGCTCGTCGGCGTCCTCGCGGTGGCCCGGCCCTCGGCCCTGCGCATCCCGCGCTCGCGGCTGCCGTTCTTCGCGGTGTACGCGGTGATCGCGGTCGCCGGCGTGCAGGCGCTCTTCTTCGCGGCGATCACCCGGCTGCCGGTCGGCGTCACCCTGCTGATCGAGTACACCTCGCCGGTGCTGGTGGTGCTCTGGGTACGGTTCGTCCGGCGGGTACGGCTGCCGCGGGCGGCCTTCGCCGGGGCCGCCGTCGCCGTGCTCGGCCTCGGCATCGTGGTGGAGGTCTGGTCGGGTCTCGCCCTCGACCCGGTGGGACTGCTCCTCGCCTTCGCCGCGGCGGCGTGCTGCACCGGATACTTCCTGCTCAACGACAGCTTCGGCGACGAGATCGATCCGCTCGGGCTGGTCGCCTGGGGGCTGCTCGGCGCCGCGGTGGCGCTCGTCCCGATCTCCCAGCCCTGGAACATCCCCTGGGAGGCGCTCGGCGGGACGGCCACACCCGTGGGCGGCTATTCGCTGCCGGTGGCCGCGGCGCTGGTCTGCCTGATCGTGATCGCCACGGTCATCGCCTACATCCTCGGCGTGCTGGCGGTACGCCGCCTGTCGGCCGCCATCGGCTCCACCGTCGCCTCGCTTGAGGTCATCGCCGGGGCGGTGGTCGCCTGGATTCTGCTGGGCGAGGCGCTCGGACCCTTCCAGATCGCGGGTGGCGTGATCGTCCTGATCGGCGCCTACCTGGCCCAGCGGGCCACTGTCGTGCCGCCCGTGCCGGTGCCGGAGGTCAGGAAGCCGGCTCCCGTGGGATGAGCCGGATCACCTGGGAACCGGCGGCCCAGCGCGCCACCAGCCCCGCGCCGTCGGGGGCGTTGAGCCGCTCCTTGGCGAGCGCGGCCACCGCGTCGGCGGCCTCCGTCTGGTCCATCACCTCCACGTTGGCGTCGAAGGCCACCAGGCGCCCGCCGTTGTCCTTGCTGCGCAGCGTCACCCGGACCTCACCGGCCTCGGCCAGCCCCGGCAGCGGCTGCTCGCCCCCGCCGGTGACCAAGTAGATCGCGCCGTCGTACCAGGTGTGCCAGGCCAGCCGGGGCCGGTCCAGCGACAACCACAGGACGCTCGACTTCTTGGCGCCCTCCTCGATCACACCCATAAGACGAATGTACGGCCTGTTCCTCCCAATGGGGCGGTATAGGCCGTACGCGCCGTACGGTCAGCGCCGGGAGAGCTTCCAGGCGGCCGGGAGCAGCCCGGCCGCGACGGCGATCTTGAGGGCGTCGCCGAGCAGGAAGGGCAGCACGCCCACCGCGATGCCGGCGGCCAGGTCCAGCCGGGCGACGGCGATGAGGACCGGCAGGCCGAAGGCGTAGATGACCAGGTTGCCGAGGATCATCGTGCCGACGGTGCGCGGGACGGTGCGGTCGCCGCCGCGCTCGGCGAGCTTGCCGACCACGGCCGCGGCGGCGATGAAGCCGACGACGTACCCGAAGGAAGCGCCGCCGAAGCCGGAGGTGCCGCCGGCGAACCACGGCATGCCCGCGAGACCGGCCAGCATGTAGAGCGCCATGCTCAGCGCCGCGCGGTTCATGCCGAGGGCCGCGCCGACCAGCACGACCGCGAAGGTCTGGCCGGTGACCGGGACGGGCGAGCCGGGCAGCGGGAAGCTGAGCTGCGCGGCCAGGCCCGTCAGGGCGGCGCCGCCGACCACGAGCGCGACGTCGCGGGTACGGGAGCCCGGGATGAGGTCGGACAGTACGGCGGGCCTGGTCACAGCGGAGGCGTTTGCCATGGTGCGTGTCTCCTTTGCAGGTTCTTGACGCACATTCTTCTGAGGTCTCCGGCAAAAGCCCCACGAGATCGCCGCCAAGAACGGTGGAAGGTCTTTGTGCGGATGCCATAGCGCCGCCCGGCCGCCGGTCTGCTTTCCCGCGGGCGCTAGCGTGTGCCCATGCGTTCTCGGCGTTCATGTCTCGCGGTGCCCGGCAGCAACCCCCGATTCCTGGAGAAGGCCCAGGGACTACCGGCCGACGAGGTCTTCCTCGATCTGGAGGACTCCGTCGCGCCCCTCGCCAAGGAGGGGGCGCGCAAGAACATCGTGGCGGCGTTGCGCGAGGGCGACTGGTCGGGCAGGACGAGAGTCGTCAGGGTCAACGACCTCGGCACCCAGTGGACCTACCGCGACGTCATCGAGGTCGTGGAGGGCGCGGGGGAGTTCGTCGACTGCCTGATGCTGCCCAAGGTGGAGGACGCGGCCCAGGTGATGTGGCTCGACACGCTGCTCACCCAGATCGAGAAGGCGAACGGCCTCACCGTCGGCAGGATCGGCATCGAGGCTCAGATCGAGAGCGCCAAGGGCCTGGTGAACGTGGACGCCATCGGCGGTGCGTCCCGGCGCCTGGAGACGCTCGTCTTCGGCCCGGCCGACTTCATGGCCTCGATCAACATGCGGACCCTGGTGGTCGGTGAGCAGCCGCCCGGCTACACCGAGGGCGACGCCTACCACTACATCCTGATGCGCATCCTGATGGCCGCCCGGACGCACGGCCTGCAGGCCATCGACGGCCCCTACCTGGCGATCAAGGATCTGGACGGCTTCCGCCGGGTGGCGGGCCGGGCCGCGGCGCTGGGGCTCGACGGGAAGTGGGTGCTCCACCCGACCCAGATCGAGGCCGCGAACGAGGTGTTCTCGCCGTCGCAGGAGGACTACGACCACGCGGAGTTGATCCTCGACGCGTACGAGTACTACACGACGGTCGAGAGGCGCGGCGCGGTCATGCTCGGCGACGAGATGATCGACGAGGCGTCCAGAAAGATGGCGCTGGTGGTGGTGGCGAAGGGTAGGGCCGCCGCTCTCGCGCGAACCACGGCCTTCACCCCGCCCACGGCCTGACATCGGAGGTCACCTGCCGACATGTGACATGTGGCCGGTGACATGTGGTGGGCCGCGGTGGCGGACGGGGGTGAGCCGGGGGTTCCACGGGTCTCAACGGGCTGATGTGTTTCAGAATTTTTATGGACAAATCATGATAATTCGGGCGCATGGTCGATAAATCTGACTAGAGAGGTCTCGTCATCGCGGCCGAGACGTGTTGCTCTTGACTGTGTACGGCCGAGGTCCGGTCGGTCGGCCGCGGGAGGTGATCGTTTCCGGAGAACGGGGTAGGAGTAGGGTCGCGTGCGATTTGCCGCATCCATAGGGGTTGCGGCCTACCGTTACGGAGACGACTGGAACGGTCCGGGGCGGTGACTCCGGGCTGAAACGGGCTTCCTGCGAGGAGGTGCTGAGCGTGGCCTCGGGCCCCCACGACCCGCGCTCGCAAGAGTGGCCGGCGGATGACGACGGCGTTCACGACGATGCCATGCGTGCGGGCAGGCCCCAGGAGCCACACGCGTCCCCACCGACGATCCAGCACTCTCCGCCAGGCCCCCCCGGCGACGACGCGCGCGGGCTCTCCATGGCCTCACCGTGGATGCTCCCGCCGTTCGCGGCGCCGACCCCGGACGACGGTGAGCCGCCCCGGGCCCGCCCGGAAGGACTCGGCGGCGAGCGGCGCCGTCCGTACGCCCAGCCCTACGCCCCCACCCCTCAGCCCGCCGGGCAGTCGTCCCCGCCGGAACCTGCCACCGACCAGCCCGCCACCGATCACCTCGCCGAGGAGCCCATGGAGGAACGGGGTACGGGTCAGGGCCGCCACGCCACACCGGAGCGAGGGCGCCCACACCTGGTGGACCGCCCCGACCTCCTGGTCGCCTCGGGGCCGACGCCCGAGCGCAGGGGCAGAAGAAGGGCGGACCGGCCCGATCTCCTGGTCGCCTCGGGGCCGGCCCGCGAGCGGGGCAGGGATGGGCGGACAGCGCCTCCGCAGCCCCCGCCGTCCGCGCCCGAAGACCGGATCAGGATGGGATCGAGCATTCCGGCGACGCCGGAACCGGCACCCACTCCGGAACCCGGGCCGACCTCCGAACCGGAGCCGGGGCCCGAGTCTGAGGGACCCGGCACGCCCGTCGAGGACGATTTCGAGCCCGTACGCCGGGTGGGGCGCCCGCCCGGCGGCAGGCCCGCCAGGCCCGACCTGCTCGTCGCGGAGGGCCCGCCCGGCAGGCGGGGCCCCAACGGCGGGCGGCATCACCGCTCGGCCGCCGCGCCCTCCGCGGTACGCCGGTCCAGCCCGACCAGGCGCAGGCGTGGCAGGGGCCTGGTGATCCCGTTCCTGATGGTCATGGTCCTCACCGTCGCGGTCGGCGGTGGCCTGGCCCTGTGGGGCTGGGTGAGCAGCCCGTTCGCCACCGGTCTCCGGCTGGTCGGCGACGAGGTGGGGTCGGGTGACGAGAACTTCGTGCCGCGGGCCGGTGTCGGCGGCAACGGCTCCAACCAGGTCCTCAACGCGGTGGCCTCGGTGGGCTCCGTCATGGTCGCGGTCGGCAGCGACACCACCAGCCCGGTACCCAGGCCGCTGTTCCTGGTCTCTCCCGACGACGGCACGACCTGGCAGCTGGGCAGGATGGTCGGCCCGGTGGGGTACGAGACGGGGCCGACCACGGTGGGCCGGGTGACGGGCGGTGCCGGCCGCTGGCTGGCGGCGGGCAACGACCCCCTCGGCTCGGGGCACGGCCTGTGGACCAGCTCCGACGGCTACAGCTGGACCGCCGTCGACCCCGCCGAGCTGGACGCCTTCGTGCGCGGAGACAAGATCATGGATCTGGCCAGGACCGACTCGGGCTTCGTCGCGGTCGGCGCGGCCGTGCTGGACGACGGCACCACCGGGGCCGTCGCCTGGGTCTCTCCCGACGGGCGCGCCTGGAAACGGGTGGCGACCAGGGAGATCGGCATGCCGGACAAGGTGCGGGGCATCAAGGCGGTCGTCGCCAGGGGGAACGCCGTGGTCGCGCTGGCGGACCCGGCCCAGGGGCAGTCCACCTCGGTCATCCTGCGCTCGGCCGACGGAGGCGGGAGCTGGCAGCGGACCGGCACCGCGCTCAACGACGTCATCCCCGAGCCGGGCGCGCTGGCCGTGGCAGGCGGGGGGTTCGTCCTCGTACCCACCCAGCAGCGCAGCGACAAGGGCGAGGTCCGCGTCTACTGCTCGCCCGAGGGCGCCGACTGGAAGGCCTGCGGGGCCATCACCGGCCTGGGGCCCGACGGTTCCGGCGTCAGGCGGCTGGCCTCCTCCTCGGCGGGGGTGGCCGCGGTCGTCGAGTCCGGCTTCGAGCGCTACACGGTCCACACCAGCTCCGACGGCCGGGACTGGAGCAAGACCACGGACCTCGGCGAGGTACCGGGCTCGCTGCGGGCGCTCGCCCTGTCCGACACCGGCGCGCTCGTCGTCGGCGGCGACGAGCGCGCCGCCGATGTGGACAACAGGGTGGTTCTCATCACCGCGCCCAAGGGCGGAGAACCGAGGCCGGTCTCCCTGGGCGGGATCGAGGGCCTGGCCCGAGCCGCCCGTGAGACGGCCAGGGTGGCCGCGGGCGACGGCAGATTCGTCGCGGTGGGTGCCGTCTCAGGCGACGCCGGGATCTGGAGCAGCCCCGGCGGCCAGAGCTGGAAGGCGGGCGGCCCGGCGCAGCTCCTCGGCGGCCCGAGGCGGCAGGCGCTCGCCGACGTCGCGCACGGCAGACGGGGCTGGCTGGCCGCGGGCAGCACGATGACCGACGCCTCCTCCACCGAACCGCTGCTGCTCACCTCCTCCGACGGCGAGAACTGGCGCAGGGTCGCGGTGCTGGGTCCCCTCGCCCCGGCGGGCGACCACGACTTCCTCGCCCCGCACGCGGTGGCGGCGGGCCCTTCCGGTTACGTCATGGCGGGTGAGGACCGCGGCCCCGCCGCCACCGTGCCCGTCCTGTGGTTCTCCGCCGACCTCAAGCGCTACTCCAGGGCGGCCAAGCTTCCCGCGGGCGGTACGGGCGTGCGGCTGTACGACGTCTCGACGACCTCGTCCGGATACGTGGCGGTCGGCGGCGCCGGTACGGCCGAGCGCGAGACCGGCGTGGTCTGGGTTTCGGCCGACGGGGTCAACTGGAGCGCGCGCAAGCCGGTCCTGCCTCCGGGGGCGACGTCGGCGGGGCTGCGGCACGTGGTGCTGTACGGCGGGGACATCGTCGCGGCCGGCACGGCCAGGACGGAGGACGGCCGACGGGCCTTCGGCGCGGTTTCCGCGGACAACGGGACGACCTGGGAGTTCTCCTGGCTCCCCGGGGACACCGCGTCCGCCGTGCAGGATCTCGCCGCGACGCCGGAGGGCGTGGTGGCCGTGGGCTGGCACGGGGTCCCAGGCGAGGGCGACAGTGCGGCCTGGACCTCGGAGAACGGGCTGAACTGGCAGCTCCACACCCCCAGCCAGGGCAGGCTGGACGGCGACGGAGCCCAGTGGCTCGGCGCGGTGGCGGTCCTGGGCGGCCAGGTCGTGGCTCTGGGCCGCTCCACCACCTACAGCGCTGACCACCTCACCCTGTGGCGCTCCACGCTCACCTCGACACGGTGAGGTGGACCTCGCGCCGCTCACTGCCGCGCGATGACCGACCACTCGGCCAGCGCGTCCAGCAGGCCGGGGGTGAGCGGGAGCCGCTGTAGCTCCGCGTGGGTGACCCAGCGGACGTCCGCGGCGTCGTCCCCGGCGGAGAGCGTGCCGCCGGAGACCTCGGCCAGGTAGTCGCGGATCTCGTAGACGGCACCGCCGGGGCCGGGGCGGTCGACGGTTCCCGCCAGGCGCCCGGGGACGACGGTCAGGCCGGTCTCCTCCAGAACCTCTCTGATGACCGCCTCCGGGTCGGACTCGCCCGGCTCGACCCGGCCGCCGGGGACGGACCACAGCCCCATCCCGGGTGGCCGGCCGCGGCGGACCAGAAGCATCCGCCCCGAGCCGTCGTGGATGATCGCCCCCACACAATTTACACGCACGTGAACAATATTACGGTGTGATAACGACCGGGCCTCTTGACGGATGGGCCGTCGAAGAAGCAGCGTGGGTAGGCGTGAAAGCCGCCCCTACATGCCCACGCTGTTTCGGCCCGCTACGTCCGCCGAGTGCTTGGTCAAGCTCCTGGAGATGCGGTCCCCACGGTGATGTGCTGCCGTTCCAGCCACCCATACCTCCCTCCACCGCCGCGGTGGAGGCCGTCACCCGCATCTCCCGCGTCCCGGTCTGGGTCCCGTGGCCGCTGCCCACGGGATGGCTGGTCACCGGGTTCGCCTACGTGGGCGACGAGCGCAGCGGCGTACGGGCCACGGTGGTCGCGGTCTCAGGACCTTCGCTGACCTATGGGCCCGCCGATCTGCTGCTCATCGCCGAGGAGCCCGGGGTCGGGCTCGGCGCGGCGTTCGCCGGGCTGGAGAGCACCGATCCGGGCACCGGCTTCGACCAGGGTCCGCCGCACGCCAAGATCGATGTCAAGGGCCATCCGGCCGCCCTGTGGTGCGTCACCGCCGCCTGTGACCGGGCGGTCTACGTGGGTGAGGCGCTGGGGAACTGGCTCTGGGCGGTCGTGTGGCCCGCCGAGGCCGGTTACCTGATGACCCTGGCCGAGTTGTCCCTGCGCGATCTGCGCGACCACGACCAGACCCTCGACCTGCCCTTCGGGGCGTTCTCCCCGCGACTGGAGGCCCCGGCCCCCTGACCGCCCGCTCGGTATTCGAACCCTTGACCGTTCCGTCCGGACCGGAGGGTGGACGAAGGCAGTAAAGTTCGGAAGCGTGACAGCGCGTATCGAGCGAGTGGTGACCGAGGGCGTCGTCGATGTCGACGGCGTCGAGCACAAGGTCGAGAACAACACGTGGATCCTGGGTGACGACGAGGATGTCATCGTCATCGACCCCGCGCGTGACGCGGAGGCGATCCTGGAGAAGGTCGGCAAGCGAGAGGTGCTGGCGATCATCTGCACCCACGGCCTGCCCGACCACGTGGGCGCGGCCATCGAGGTCGCGGCCAGAGACGAGGCGGTGATCGCCCTCCACCCCAAGGACAGGCCGCTGTGGCGACTGACCTGGCCGGACACCTGGCCGGACATCGACATGGAGGACGAGGGCCTGTTCGAGGTCGGCGGTGTCCAGTTGGAGGTCATGTCCACCCCGGGCGTCTCCCACGGTGGCGTCTCGCTTTACTGCGAGGCCCTGGAGGCGGTCTTCACCGGCAAGACCCTCCAGGCCGACGGCCCCGGCAGGGTCGGCGGTGAGTATCCCGCTCTGGCCGACCAGCTGACCGCCATCGGAGGACGGCTGTTCACCCTGCCCCACGCCACCCGGGTGCTGCCCGCGCACGGCGAGGAGACCACGATCGGTGACCTGGAGCCTCAGTTCGACGCCTGGCTCTCCGGCTCGCTGACCCGAGGGGCGCAGGAGCAGGAGGAAGGGCCGCTGACCGACGGCACGCGCGCGGCGGGGATCCGGCTGAACCTCCGGGACGAATAGCCCTCCATGGACCAGCTTCCCCTGGATGGCATGCCGCGGCGGCTGTACGCCTGCACGCCGTCGCGGCTGAACAGCTGGCTGGACTGCCCCCGGCGCTACCGGTTCACCTACCTGGATCGGCCCGCGCCGCAGAAGGGGCCGCCGTGGGCGCACAACAGCGTGGGCGTCAGCGTGCACAACGCCCTGGCCGCCTGGTGGCGCGAGCCGTACGAACGGCGTACGCCCGAGGTCGCCGCCGCCCTGCTCACCAGGGGATGGATCGGCGAGGGGTTCCGCGACGCGGAGCAGTCGGCCGCCTGGCGTGACCGGGCCAGGGAGATGGTCCGGGAATACGTGGCGGGTCTCGACCCCGCCGCGGAGCCGGTCGGCGTCGAGCGCACCGTCGCCACGCGCACCTCCGTCGTCGCCCTCTCCGGCCGGGTGGACCGGCTCGACCGGCGCGGTGAGGAACTGGTCGTGGTCGACTACAAGACCGGCCGGCGCCCGCTGACCACCGACGACGCCCGTTCCTCACTCGCGCTGGCGGTCTACGCCATCGCCTCCTCGGCGATGATGCACCGCCCATGCCACCGGGTCGAGCTCCATCATCTGCCGACCGCCTCCGTCGTGGAGTGGGAGCACACCGACGAGTCGCTGGCCCGGCACCTCGGCCGAGCCGAGGAGATCGCCGTCGAGGCCTCCGAGGCCGACGAGCGTTACCGGGCATGGTCGGCCGCCCGCCCCGGCAAAACCGGCTCGGCCGCGTCACGGACCAGGGGCATCGGCCGGACCCCGCCCCCGGTGCCGCCCGAGGTCGACGCCTCCTTCCCGCCCCGTACGGGCCCGCTGTGCTCGTGGTGCGACTTTCGCCGCCACTGCCCCGAGGGCCAGGCCGCGGGCGGCGACCGCGAACCGTGGGACGCCCTCGCGGACTGACCGTTCGGCGCGTCGTGTCAGACGTCGCGTCAGGCGGTGCGGGGCAGCCGGTCCGGCCAGCGACGCGGGTCGGTCAGCCCCTTGAGCCCCTTGCTCAGGTCGTAACCCGCGGCCCCGAGCCGCTCGCGGGAGGCCCTGAGCATCTCGCGGGTGCCGGGGGTGAACGCCCGGTCGTGGACGTTTTCGGGAAGCGAGTTCATGGTCAGCCGGAACGCCCTCAGCGCCGCGGCCACCGTGCTGGGCGGCACCTCGGGCAGCACGCCGTACATCCGTCTGGCCCAGTCGGGCAGCGAGTAGTGGCAGAGCGCGCCGAAGGGGAAGTAGGCGGGTTTGCCGGGGGTGAGGGCACGCAGCTCGGCGGGCAGTCGCGGCCAGAGCAGGAAGCGCACGGTGGAGGCGGCCTCGGGGGTGACCCTCAGCGCCGGGCGGACCGAGGCGAGGTAGTCGTCCAGCTCCGCCAGGGAGCCGGGCACGTCCTCGGCGTGCAGGCCGACGTAGGTGGCGCTGCGGCGCTGTTCGGCCAGGTAGCGGTCGGCCTGGCGGTCGCTGAGCCCCAGGCCCGCCCGGCGTGCCACGGCCAGGTAGGAGGAGACCTCCGCGCAGTGCACCCAGAGCAGCAGCTCCGGGTCGTCCACCCGGTGGGTACGGCCGGTGTCGGGGTCGTTGATGCGGAGCCGCCGGTGGATTCCCCGGACATGGCGGCCGATCTCGTCGGCCTCCGCGGGGCTGCCGAAGGTGACCCTGCCCACGAAGTCCGCCGTGCGGCGGAGCCTCCCGAACGGATCCTGCTGGAAGTTGGAGTTCTGCCAGACGCCACGCATCGCGAGGGGATGCAGGGCCTGGAGCATGAGGCCGCGGACCCCGCCGACCCACATGGAGCGGTCGATGTGCACCAGCCAGGTCGCGGTGTGCGGAGGCTGGACGACGATGTCTTCGATGCTCGCCATAGTAAGTAAATCATTACATGACATTCGACGGCCCGTCCAACAGGGCCCCGTCAGCGGGAAATCCCAGGTCAGCTTCTCGGCCGCCTCTCCGCGGCGTTCCAGAAACGGATGAGCGCGGCGGCCGTGGTCTCCGGGGCCTCCACCGCGGGGGAGTGGGCCGCGCCAGGGACCACCACGCAGTCGGCGTCCAGCCGGCGGGCCATCTCGGACTGCATATGCGGCGGCCAGCCGTCGTCGTGCTCGCCGTACAGGACCAGGGTGGCGACATCGACCTGGGTGAGCTCGTCGCACCGGTCAGGCGCGGAGAGCACCTCCTCGGTCATCGTGTACATGCCGGTGGGCGAGTTGGCGAACAGTCGCTTGCGCAGGAAGGCGATGATCTCGTCGGAGACCCCGGCGGACAGGGCCTCGGGCTCCATCCGGTTGTGCCACAGGTGCTCCAGACCGAGGTCGGGCAGTTCCGAGATCATGATGCGGCCCGCGCGCTCGCGGGGCCCGACGATCGCGGCGGGTCCGGAGCTCATGAGCGTGTAGGACCCGAACCGGGTACGGCCGTCGATGACCGCCTCCCGGGTGACCAGGCCGCCGAAGGAGTGGCCGACCAGGTGGATCGGGCCTCCGTGGCCGATCACCTGGGCCAGGACGTCGATGTCGTTGCCGAGCGCGGCGCAACTGTAGGCGCTCCTGTCGTCAGGGCCGTTCGACTCGAACTGGCCTCGCATGTCGATCGCGATGACCTGGCGGCCGGACTGGGCGAGCGTCTGCAGCACCGCGATGAAGTCTTCCTTGCTCCCCGTCAGGCCGGGGACCAGCAGGGCCGGCCAGCGCTCGGGAATGCCGCTGACGGGCAGGGCCTCCAGGGCGGCGAAGGCGCCCACCGTCGTCTCGATCTGGCGAGAGCGGACGCCAGGAGGCATGGTCAGAAAACGCGGCGTACTCACGTGGCCCCACGATACCTCTCTTGATGACATCGCTCCGTGCGTCCGGGAGCGCGAAAAGGGGCGCCACCCGGTACGGTCGCGCCCCTTTTGGTGTTGTTACTACTGGTTCGGGCGACGAGGCCCTCGTTGCTGTCCGCGTATCTGCGGACGGCGGCGGCTCTGCACGCGCTCGGAGGCCGCCGAGGGGGCGATCTCGTCGTCGTCCGACGCCAGGTCCGGAGACTTGAAGATCACCGCGAACGGGCTCGGCGGAATGATCTTCTCGGGCTGCGGCCGGGGCCCGGAGACCTCCGCCGCGGGTTCGTCGTCCCAGTGTTCGGCCATGTCGTCCTCCACGTCCGTCGTGAACTCCGCCACCGGCTCCTCGCTCCACGAGGGGAGCTCGGCCACTTGCTCGCGCCTGGCACGGCGCTGCCTGCGGACCGGCTCGTCCGTCGTGGAATCGGGGTGAGCCGGAGCCTCGGACTTCCCGACGAGGCTCACCTCGGGGTTCAGCCCGGCCCTGCGGGCACGGCCCCGGCGGGGCGCGGCCTCGGCGGCGTACTGGTCGTCACGGCTGTCCTTGCGGGGTGCCACGTCCGTCTCCACCTCAGCGATCTCGACGACAGGGGACTCAGCGGGCTGGACCTCCTCGGCCGTGACCGGCGTGGAGATCTCCTCGCCGGTACGGCCGCCGCGAGTGCGACGGCGCTCGCGGGACGTGCGTGCCGGACGCTCACGACGCTCCTCACGATCGTCCTCACGCCCCTTGCGGGGAGAGCGGGAGCGGATTCGCCCGGTCTCGCCGAGATCCTCGACCTCCTCTGCGGCCAGGCCCGCCCGGGAGCGGTTGGCGCGCGGCAGCACGCCCTTGGTGCCCTCGGGAATGCCCAGATCGCTGAAGACGTGCGGGGAGGTCGAGTAGGTCTCGACCGGCTCGGGGAAGGAGAGCGAGAGCGCGTTGTTGATGACCTTCCAGCGAGTGAGGTCCTCCCACTCGACGAAGGTCACCGCGACACCCGTCTTGCCGGCCCGGCCGGTACGGCCGATCCGGTGTACGTACGCCTTCTCGTCCTGCGGGCAGTCGTAGTTGACGACGTGGGTGACGTCGTCGACATCGATGCCGCGTGCCGCGACGTCCGTCGCGACCAGTACGTCGATCTTGCCGTTGCGGAAGGCCCGCAGGGCCTGCTCGCGCTGGCCCTGACCGAGGTCGCCGTGGACGGCCGCGGCGGCGAAGCCGCGCTCCTTGAGCTGCTCGACGACCATGTCGCAGGCGCGCTTGGTCTCACAGAAGATCATTGTGAGCCCGCGGCCATCGCACTGCAGCAGGCGGCCGACGATCTCGATCTTGTCCATCCGGTGCGTGCGCCAGACGAACTGGGTCGTCTGCGGGGTCGCCTCGGCCTCGGCGTCGTTGTTCTCGGCCCGCACATGGGTGGGGCGGGTGAGGTAACGCCTGGACAGGGCGACGATCTCGCCCGGCAGGGTCGCGGAGAACAGCATCGTCTGCCGCTCCGCCGGGATGAGCTTGATGATGCGCTCGATGTCGGGCAGGAAGCCCAGGTCGAGCATCCGGTCGGCCTCGTCGAGGACGAGAGTCCCGATCTGGCTGAGGTCGAGGTGTTTCTGCTTGACCAGGTCGAGCAGGCGGCCCGGGGTGCCGACGATGACGTCGACCCCCTGCTTGAGCGCCTCGATCTGGGGTTCGTAGGCGCGCCCGCCGTACACGGTGAGGATCCGCGAGCCGAGCTTGCCGGCCGCCGTCACGAGGTCCTCGGTGACCTGGACGGCGAGCTCACGGGTCGGTACCACGACCAGCCCGCGGGGCTTCTTGCGGTTCTTCCTCGGCTTGCCGACACGCTGCAGCATCGCCACGCCGAAGGCGTAGGTCTTGCCGGTGCCGGTACGCGCCTGGCCGATGATGTCCTGGCCGTTGAGGGCCAGGGGGAGTGCCATTTCCTGGATCGGGAACGGCGCGATGATGCCCTCGGTCTCAAGGGCATCGGCGATCTCTGGGGTGACTCCGAGGTCTCGGAACGTCGTCAGCTTGGCCTGCCTAAATCTCCGTTGAAGGCAGGACTGCCGGGACCACGGGCAGAAAACGTGTTCCCCGTGCCGGGTCCTCGCGGAAGGTCCAGCCTTCTCATGTCATCAGCGACCGCTGCGGCGTCACGCCGACTTTTGGGGGCGTCCGGGAGTGGATATCCCGGATTAACACGGTGCGGTCGCACTTTCACAGAGCAGTGTACTCGATACCACAACGGAGAACCGATTTCTTCGTATTCCCGGTGAATCGCGAGGTCGATCAGATCGTAGGCTGCCTCCATGAGTGATTCCCCTCCCGGTGTCCCCGACCTGCTCGGTGTTCTGGCCTACGCCGAGCTGACGGCGTTCCTCAGACTCGCCGAGGACGCCACGCGGTATGCCCCCTCACTGACCGATCGGGCGGCCCTCGGAGGCCTCGCGGCGGCTGAGTACGCGCACTTCGAGCTGCTCCGCGACCGGCTGGCCGACCTCGGGGTGGATCCCGAGGAGGCGATGGCGCCCTTCGTGGGGCCACTGGACGACTGGCATGCCCAGACCGCCCCCGGAGACTGGCTGGAGGCTCTGGTGAAGGCGTATGTGGGCACCGGGATCGCGCTCGACTTCTACCGTGAGGCGGCCATCGGCGTGGACGACCGGACGCGGAACCTCGTCGAGGAGGTTCTCGCCGACGAGGGGCGGTCGCAGTTCGCCGTCGAGAGGGTGGGCGCGGCGCTTCAGGAGGACCCCAGGCAGGCGGGGCGGCTGGCGCTGTGGGCCAGGCGGCTGGTCGGGGAGGCGCTGAGCCAGGGACAGCACGTGGCCGCGGCCAGACCGGAGCTCGCGGCACTGCTGGTGGAGGCGGCGGGGGAGGACATCGGCCGGATGTTCGCCCGGCTGACCGAGAAGCACGGCGACCGGATGGCCGCTCTGGGGCTGTGAGCCGCAGGCTCCGGCTCTCCGGCGCGGGGAGCGGGGCCGCCCCGCCCGGGGCGTGTCACCGGCTGCGCGGCCGGTCTTCCGGCTCCAGGCTCCCGGTACGGGGGCCGGACGGCCGTTCGGGGCGTGTCCTCCACCTCCGGACCGGCCGCTGGAGCGGCTGCTGGGCCGGTCCTGGACCTGTTCGCGGAGGCGGAGCAGGGAAACCGGTCCCGCGGATCAAGACGCGTGGGGCGCCGAACAGCGGTAGCGTGCGAGACATGAGGGCCTCGCGCCGCTATGGCAGTTCCTTGACGAGATGTGGGCCGAACCGCTGGACCTCGCGTCCCGTGTTACGCAGAGGAGGCGCGGGGTGTCCGGCCGTCGGCCGGGGCCAGGAGCATCTCCGCCGGGTCAGACGTCCGCGCTGCTGCGGGTTCGGCGAGCGGGACGAGTGCTCGGGCACATGGGGGGACGGGCGTTTCTGAGCCCGAAGGGACGGGTGCCGGGCCGTCTGGCGCCCTCGGTAGGGGGTGGGTCACCCGGCGCCGGTGCTCACGCCAGATCCGCGGACCGCGCCGTGTCGGCGGGGGACGACGATCTGGCGCGAGCCTCGGGGTCCGTCAGAGCGTGCCGCCGAAGCCGACGGGACGCATCGCCTCCCCACCGATCTCGATGAAGCCGAGTGACGCGATCGGGACGATGACCTTCCGGCCACCGACGTCGGTAATGGTGAAGACACCGGCGCTGGACGCGAGGGCGGCGCTGATCTCGCTCTCGACCTGGTCGGCCGTGAGGTCGGTCTCCACTACGAGTTCACGGTGCACGGAACGTACGCCGATCTTGATTTCCATCCTGCTCCCTTTCGATGAGGGTTGCTCGTCCCATGGTCACCCCATCGAAGGTCCGACGCGCCGGTTGATCGCGCCAAGCGAACAGAGGTCCCGTGGCCACGGGGCGTTCTCAGTGGTCGGCGACGGTGCGGGGGAAACCGGAGATGCCGCGCCACGACAGACGCGCGATGAGCTGGGTGGCCGCGTCCTTGGGGATGGAGCCGTTGCTGCTGATCCAGTAACGCGCGCTGACCTCGGCCATCCCGACCAGCCCGACGCCCAGCAGGCGCGCCTCGTCGCTGGAGCAGCCGGTGTCCTCCTGGATGACCTGGCTGATCATCTCGGCGCTCTCCCGGAGGTTGCGCTCCATGCGCTGGCGGACCGGGGCGGCGTTGCGCAGGTCCGACTCGAACACCAGCCGGAAGGCCTCACCCTGGCTGGAGACGAAGTCGAAGAACGCGCCGATCGCGGCCTGGACACGCTGCTTGTTGTCCGTGGTGGAGGCGAGGGCGTCGCGGCAGCGGGTGATCAGGTCGTCCACATGCAGGTCGAGCAGGGCCAGATAGAGATCCTGCTTGCCGGGGAAGTGCTGGTAGAGGACGGGCTTGCTGACCCCGGCCCGCTCGGCGATCTCATCCATCGCGGCCGCGTGGTAGCCGTTCTCCACGAAGACCTCCTGCGCCGCACTGAGCAGCTGGCGGCGGCGGGCTGTCCGGGGCAGCCGGGTGCCCCGGGGCTTGGCGTCCGGGGTAGCGGTCACGTGGTCTCCTCCGGTGAAACTCCTGGCGTCTGGGGCCATCCTACGCGCGGGTAACACGGGTCAGCGATAATCGTCCTCATCGAGCTCGACCGTGCGGCGCTGTTCGAAGGTGTCGGCGGGATCGGCTTCCATGGGAACCGTATCCGGCCACTCCTCGTCTTCCTCACGCGCGGTCCGATTCTGCTCGGCGGCGTCCGCGGGGTCGACCTCCGCCTCCGCGGAGAGGTCGGGAGACGAGTCGGAGCCGCCCTCACGTGCCGACCGGCGCTGCTCGGCGGCGTCGGCCTCGGGTGTCTCGATCGAGATCTCCTCGGACGGATCGTCGACCGTTCTCCCGTGCTCTCTGTCGCCGTGCGGGTTCATGTCTGACATCCCCTGTCGTCATCCGGGCTTCGGCACGTTTCCTGTCCTGACCCGGCTCCTGCAAACGTCGGACAACGCCCAGCGTACGACCTCGGATGCCGCGCGCCGAGAAAGACGCGGCATCGGATTGCCCATGGCGGTGCCTGCGGCATTGGCGGCGCTTTACATTTTCCAGCGATATTTTGGAACATGTGTTCGATATATGGCTGGATGCGGTCACATTGGTGCCAGGTGGCCGGGGCGGGCTGGGGGCCGCTCGGCTGATGTCCGAGGGAGAGGGGAGGGCGGTGGGGCCGAACATCACAGCGGGGCTCGCGGTTCGAAAACCGCGGGCCCCGCCTGCAATTCGTGAGAAATGAGAACTCGCACTGTCGTCGAGAGTCAGAGGCTCGGGGATTTCTCCTCAAGTTCCAGTATTCGAGGCCCGGTCGCTGCTTCTCGGTGAGAAGCCGTGATCATGGCGAATACGGGGTCCTGTCTCTCGGTCACGATTCCGAAGCCGCTCGAAACCGCGGATCCGGCCGCGTGGTTTCGGCCTCCGGCCGTTCCGCACCCCAATCGAGGTGCGTGTCCCTGGTCAGCTGACTAGGAGACCGGGGGGGTGCCAAGGCCGTTGTTACCGCCGTTGTTACCGCCGTTGTTGCCGCCGTTGTTGTCGTCGCGCTCACGGCGGCGCTCTTCGACGCGAAGGGGCTCGAAGCGCTCGTTGCGGTTGTCGTTGTCCAGGTGGTTACGGTTGTTGTGGACACCCTTGAACTTGGGCATTGCGTTTCCCCCTTGAAAGGATCGGTTGCCCCGATTTTCGGCACTTACCGAATTGGCCGGGAATTACCGGAGATAGCAAGTGATGAGCCATCCCTGGTTGTCATAGTTTCCTTGCATGTCTGCTGATAAACGGAGATCGAAGGCTTTTGCTATCTCCTTAGATATTTATCGTCGATGTTGAACTCTTATTGATTGATTTAAAGTGAAATGCACTTAATGTCGTATTTGTGCTTTGACGATGGAAGGGTGCCGGGTGTGGTGGGGGACGGGGTGCGGCAGGGGCATCGGCGGCCTCCTGGGTGGTCCGGTCCGAGGTCGTTTCCGGGGTGTCCCGCCGCGCCCGGATCCGGTGGGCGTTGACGGACGCCGCGGGAGCCGCTCTGGCGTGCGGGCGTCGAGGCGTGGAAAGCGGGCGGTGAGAACGACGGGCGAGGTGATATGCCGGAGACCGGGCGCATGGGCGAGGGCCCCGCGGTTCGAAAACCGCGGGGCCCCGCTGTGATTCCTGAGTAATGAGAACTCGCACTGTGTTGGAGTCAGAGGCTTGAGGATTTCTCGTCAAGCTCCCGTTTCGCTGTTCGGCCACTGTTTCCCGGTGGGAAGCGGTGATCGTGGCGAACGCGGGACCTCTGGCGCTCCGTTACGGTTCCGAAGCCGCTCGAAATAGCGGATCCGACCGTGTGGTCTCGGCCTCTGGCCGTGCCGCGCCCCGATCGGGGCGTGCGACTCGGGTCCGGTGACCGGGAGGTCCGCTAGTCCCTCCGGCGCTCCTCGGCGAGAACGGGCACGAGGCGGTCGTTGTGGTTGTCGTTGTCCAGGTGGTTGTCGTTGTTGTTGTGGTTGTTGATGATCAGCCTGAAGCGGTGGCGGGTGTGACGGAAGCTCGAGCGGCAGCCGCCGCAGCAGCCGCAGCCGCGGCCCCAGCCGCCGCCACAGGTCGGGTAGGCGGCAGCGGTGACCGTGGTGGTCATCGCGCTGGCGCTGGTGACGGTGGTCGCCGCGCCCATGCCGACGATTCCGCCGGCCAGTGCTGTGCTGATCGCGAGCCCTGCGAGGACACCCTTGAACTTGGGCATTGCGTTTCCCCCTTGAAAGGATATGCACTTAATGTCGCATTTGTGCTTTGGCGTGGGAAGGGTGCCGTCGAGGAGCGGGAGGGAGTGCGCCGTAGGGAGCCCCTGCCTGCTTCCTGGACGGTCCCGAGGTTGTCTCCGGGGCGTCTCGCTGTCACGTGGGCGGGCACCGCGGGGCCGCTCTCGTACGCCGGCGTCGAGGTGGGCCGAGGCGGGGAGGGGTGACGGTGAAAGGGGGGTGGGGGCGGGGAAGGTGGCGAGCCGGAGGCCGGGCGCATGGGCGAGGGCCCCGCGGTTCGAAAACCGCGGGGCCCCGCTGTGATTCCTGAGAAATGAGAACTCGCACTGCGTTGGAGTCAGGATCTTGAGGATTTCTCCTCAAGTTCCCGTTTTCGCTTTCTGATCATGGTTTCTCGGTGAGAGGAGATGATCATGGCGAATACCGGGATCCTGTCGCTCCGCTACGGTTTCGAAGCCGCTCGAAATCACGGATTCGACCGTGAGGGGCCTCATGTTCCGGCTGTGCCGCGCCCCGATCGGGGTGTGCGACTCGGGTCCGGTGATCGGGAGGCCTGCTACTCCCTTTCGTCGCGCTGGGCGAGAACGGGCACGAGGCGGTCGTTGGGACACCCTTGAACTTGGGCATTGCGTTTCCCCCTTGAAAGGATCGGTTGCCCCGATTTTCGGCACTTACCGAATTGGCCGGGAATTACCGGAGATAGCCAGTGATGAGCCATCTCTGGTTGTCATGATTTCCTCGCATGTCTGCTGATAAACGGAGATCAAATCCTTTTGCTCTCTCCTTATCTATTTGTGGTCGATCTTGGATAGTTACTAGCCGCTTTCAGGTTAAATGTCTTTAATGTCGCATTTGTTCTTCGAGGGGGGAAGGGGTGGAAGAGATGTCTAACTAATGGTGATAAAGCATGTAATAAAAAGACATCTGGATAAAATAGGCTTATGTGCCTTTTGTGGTACCGGGGGGCTGTCGTCTGGCGCGTCGAGAGGCGAACTATCGTGGAAGAGCGGCCGGACGACAGGAGGAGACGCGTGGTGCACAAACCGATCCCCAACTGGCAGGGCGAGATGATCGACCTCGGCGACCAGCGGATCCACGTGCGGTCGACCCCGCCAGGCCCCGCGGAGACCGCCGTCTACGTACACGGCCTCGCGGGCTCCGCGACCAACTGGACAGACCTGATGGGCGAGCTCTTCGACGTGGTGACCGGTCACGCCGTCGACCTGCCGGGCGCCGGATACTCGCCCGAGCCGTCCGGTGGCGACTACTCCGTCGACGCCCACGTACGGACCGTCACCGCCCTGATAGAGCGGGTCTCGCGGACCCCCGTCCACCTGTTCGGCAACTCCCTGGGCGGGGCCGTCTCCGTGCGGCTCGCCGCCACCCGTCCCGACCTGGTCCGCTCGCTCACCCTGATCTCACCGGCCCTGCCCGACCTGCTGCCCAGGTACGGTCCCGCGCGGGTGGCGCTGTCCGCCGTGCCCAGGCTCGGCGAGTGGGCGGCGAGCCGGCTGAGCCTGCTGCCCGCCGAGCGCAGGCTCGGTGCCACGCTCGCCATGTGCTACGCCGACGTGGGGAGGATTCACCCGGAGCGGCTCAAGGAGGCGATCGAGGAGGTGCGCCGCCGGGACGGTCTCCCGTACGCGGGGGCGGCACTGATCAACTCGGCGCGCGGCATCGTCGCCGAGTACTTCCGGCGCGGGGAGACGAACCTGTGGCGGCAGGCGGCTCAGGTGACCGCGCCCACGCTGGTCGTGCACGGTCGCCACGACCGGCTCGTCAACCCCCGGATGGCGGCCCGCGCGGGCCGGACGTTCCCGCAGGTGAAGCTGGTGCTGCTGCCCGACGCCGGGCACGTGGCCCAGATGGAGTTCCCCGACCGGGTGGCCCGCGAGGCCAGGATCCTGATAGGTGAGACGGTCCTCACTCCGGTTGGGGAATGACCAGGGCACCAGGTTAGGTTGTGAGTGGAGCGTGCTGTGCTAGCCGTATCGTCAAGACCCCCTGAAACGGGAGCAGAACTGTGTCGTTGCCACCACTGGTAGAGCCGGCAGCCGAGTTGACCGTCGATGAGGTGCGCCGCTACTCGCGCCACCTGATCATTCCGGACGTGGGCATGGCCGGGCAGAAGCGCCTGAAGAACGCGAAGGTGCTCTGTGTGGGCGCGGGTGGCCTGGGTTCCCCGGGGCTGCTCTACCTCGCCGCCGCCGGAGTGGGCACGCTCGGCGTCATCGACTTCGACGTGGTCGACGAGTCCAACCTGCAGCGGCAGGTCATCCACGGCCAGTCCGACGTGGGCCGCCCCAAGGCCGAGAGTGCCGCGGACAGCGTCAGGGAGATCAACTCCCTGGTCAACGTGATCGTCCACAACGAGGTGCTCACCACGGACAACGTGATGGAGATCTTCGCCGGCTACGACCTGATCGTGGACGGCACGGACAACTTCGCCACCCGTTACATGGTCAACGACGCGGCGGTTCTCCTCGGCAAGCCGTATGTCTGGGGCTCCATCTACCGCTTCGACGGTCAGGCCAGCGTCTTCTGGGCCGAGCACGGCCCCTGCTATCGCTGCCTCTACCCCGAGCCGCCGCCGCCCGGAATGGTCCCCTCGTGCGCCGAGGGCGGCGTGCTCGGCGTGCTGTGCGCGTCGATCGGCTCGATCCAGGTCAACGAGGCCATCAAGCTCCTCACGGGCATCGGCGAGCCGCTGGTCGGCCGCCTGATGATCTACGACGCCCTGGAGATGAACTACCGCTCGGTCAAGGTCCGTAAGGACCCCGAGTGCGTGCTCTGCGGCAAGAACCCGACGGTCACCCAGCTCCTGGAGGACTACGAGGCGTTCTGTGGCGCGGTCTCGGAGGAGGCCCAGGAGGCCGCCTCCGGCTCCACGATCACCGCGGCCGATCTCAAGTCCATGCAGGACGCGGACGAGAACATCTACCTGATCGACGTCCGCGAGCCGAACGAGTACGAGATCGTGTCCATCCCCGGCGCGGTGCTCATCCCCAAGGGCGAGTTCCTCAACGGATCCGCGCTGGAGGGGCTTCCGCAGGACAAGAGGATCATCCTGCACTGCAAGTCCGGTGCCCGCTCCGCCGAGGTCCTGGCGGTCATCAAGAGCGCCGGCTTCTCCGACGCCGTCCACGTGGGCGGCGGCGTGCTCAGCTGGATCAAGACCGTCGACCCGAGCCTGCCGACCTACTGACCGGCCCGGTGGGGCTCTTACCGCCCGCGCCCCGTGGAGCACGCGCTCCACGGGGCGCTCGCCGTTCCCTCGCCGTTCGGGAGGCCCTCGCCCCGCCGCCACATGTGCTTTCCGCTCCGACGGATATGGACGGAACGGCGGATGACACCCGCCTCGCCGCATTAAGGTCGAGAGCGTGAACGAAGTCCCACGTCAGCGACGGCATTCATGGCCGACGCTGGTCGTGGCATCGGCGCTGACGCTGTTCTGCGCGATCGTGGCCGGGGTGGCGACCAGCGCCGCCGGAGCGGAACTCACCCGGGGGCCGACCCAGGCGGAACTCGATCGGGCGGCACTCGACGAGGTGGCACGGCGCTGGCAGGCGTGGCCCGCCGGGCGGGTCTTCCCCAAGACGGTCCGTTACGCCGCGGAGCAGGGGGGCGAGGAGAAGGCCCGCAGGGTGGGCATCTCGCCGGAGACCCGCTGTGACGACGCGGTCGACGCCAAGCTGCGCAAGGCGCTCCGGGAGGCCGGCTGCCTGGGCATCCTGCGCGCCACCTACATCGACGCGCTACAGGGGGTCGTCGTCACCATCGGGGTCGCGGCCTTCGCCGACGAGATCGGCGCCACCAGGGCCAAGGCGGCGCTGCCCAGGGGCGACCGGCCCTCGCCGGGCCTGAGGGCGCTGGCCTTCCCCGGCACCGTCACCGACCGGTTCGTCTCCGCGGGGCGCCAGGCCGGTCTCGTCCGGCAGGCGGGTCCCTACATGGTGATGGCCACGGTCGGCCAGACCGACGGCCGGCCCGCCAGCGCGGTCGGCGAGCAGCGGCCCACCCTGTTCGCGTTCACCGGCGACATCGCCGACCGGATCCTCGCCGACCTGACCAGGCCCGCCCGCCCCGACTGCGCCTCGGCGGAGTGGCGATGCTGACCGTGCCGAGGCGTCCTTCCGCCGCCCGCGGGGCGCTCGTGGCGACGACGCTGCTGACACTGACGGTGTTGACGGTGTTGACGGGGGCGGTGGGACCGGCCCCGGCCGCGCGGGCCGACGACGTCAGGGACAGCCAGCGGGAGGTGCTGCGGACCCTCGACCTGCCCGCCGCGTGGCGGGTGTCCGAGGGGGAGGACGTGGTCGTGGCCGTGCTCGACTCGGGGGTGGACAGCGACCACCGTGACCTGGCCGGGTCGGTGATCGAGGGTAGTGACTTCACCGCCGGGGCCAACCCGCGGGGTGTGCGGCCCCTCCGGCTGCACGGCACGTACATGGCGTCGCTGATCGCCGGGCACGGTCACGGGCCAGGTGGGGCAGACGGGGTGATCGGTGTCGCGCCCCGCGCGAAGGTGCTGTCGGTGCGGGTCATCCTGGAGGACGAGGAGCCCGGCTTCCGGGAGTTCAACACCGCCGAGCGTTACGAGAACGTGGTGGCCAGGGGCATCCGGTACGCGGTGGACCACGGCGCCGACGTGATCAACATGTCGATCTCCAAGGAGTTGGCGACCAGGGAGGAGCGGGCGGCGATCCGCTATGCGATCTCCAAGGGGGTCGTGCTCGTCGCGGCGGCGGGCAACGACGGTGCCGAGGAGCCCGATGCCGGCGGCAACGCCCCCTACTCCTATCCGGCGGCCTTCCCGGGAGTGGTCTCGGTCGCCGCGACGGACCAGAGGTTGCGCCGCGCCTCGTTCTCCAACCGGAACCCCTCGGTCCTGGTGGCCGCGCCGGGGGTGGACATCCTCGGGGCGGGTCCCGGCGACGAGTACTGGGTCGGCCGCGGCACCTCGCAGGCGACCGCTCTGGTATCGGGCGTCGCCGCCCTCATTAAGGCGAAATATCCGGAAATGTCGCCCGTGCTGGTTGTTCAGGCGATCACCGCGGGAGCCACCCGGCGGCCCACCGGCGGCTACGACACCGGCATGGGCTTCGGCGTCGTCAACGCCACCCGGGCACTCGCCGCGGCCGCCCGGATCTCCCGGCACACCCTCACCGCGGAGGGGGCCGGCGGGCATGACCCCGCCCGCCCGCTGGGTCTGGCGGTCGAGCCGGTGCGGGTCGTCCATCGTGACCGGGACAGGATCAACCTGTACGGCGGGGTGGCCGTGGCCGCCGGGCTCGGCGCGATCGCCTGCCTGGTCACGATCGCCGTGTTCGTCGGCCGTGCGCGCTCGTCGACGACCTACCAGGAACCCACGCCCGACGGGGTCGCCGCGCCCTGGCCGTGAGCACCGGGCCCGGCCCCGGATCGCGGCCGGAGCCGGGCCAAGGTCGCCGCCGCGAAAATGTACGCCGCTGATGGGGCGGAGAGGGCAGGCGACGTAGCATCGGAGTATGTCGCAGCCAGGGCGGTCCCAGGAGCCGGAGCGGCGTCTGGGAGCCCCGGCACCCCGCGCCCGTGGCGGCTGGCCACCGTCCGGCTCCCGGGTGAGTGCCGCCGGGGGTGGCCCGACCAGGCGGGCGCCCGCGCAGGGCGCCACGGTCAGGCGGCACCGCGTGCGCTCCTGGCCCGCGGCGGGCCGTGACCGCGCGGCGATTCAGCGTGCCGAACTGGCGGCCCTGGAACAGGGCGTCCGGTTCCGCACGATCTTCCTGATCCTGGTGGGCACGATCCTCGCCATCGCCGCCACCAACGTGCTGACCGGCGCGGTCGGGTTGCTGCGCGAGACGAGCTCGCGCCCGCTGACCGCCGCCGAGCAGGCCCGCTACATCTCCGACGACATCGCCAGGCGCTGGTACACCTGGACCGCGGACCTGGTCTTCCCCGTCGAGCTGCAGTACATCGGCCTCGGCAGGGTCCAGCAGTACGCCCGCAGGGTCGGCCTCGCGCCCGAGGTGGCCTGCGCGGCCGGCACCGACGCGCAGGTGGGGTCGGTGCTCACCCGGCACGGCTGCCGCACGCTGCTGCGGGCCACCTACGTCGACCAGACGTCCACGTTCGTCTTCACCGTGGGCATCGCCGTGCTCGCCGACGAGGAGCGGCGGCTCGCCGCCTCCGCGCAGCTGGCCGTGGACGACAGGGTGGGGGTGCGGCCGGTGGCCTTCCCCGGCACGGCGACCGAGCTGTTCGGGGCGGCCCAGCGCCAGCGCAACGCCTGGGTCGGTGTCGGCCCCTACATCGTCTTCTCCGCCGCCGGTTACACCGACGGCCGCACCCGCCAGGCGATCGCCCCCGAGGAGATCCTGCACAGCGAGCTGTGGCCCGCGGCCCAGGCGGTCGCGGGGCGCATCGCCAGGGCCCTCGGCGACGAGCCGAGCGCCGTGCCCCAGTGCACCCAGGGGAACGTGTGCTGAGGCGGCGGCTGTGGGCGACAGGAGTGCTGGTCGCGATCTCGGTGGCGGTCCCGGCGGTGCCGGCCTTCGCGACCGTGCCCGCCGAGATGCCCGCCGCTCCGGTGCTGGCCGCGCCGCCGGAGGGCGCCGACGTGCGCGAGGACCAGCGCTGGGTGCTGGAGATGCTGCGTGCGCAGGAGGCGTGGAAGGTCACCAGGGGCTCGGGCGTCACCGTGGCCCTGGTCGACAGCGGGGTGGACGACCAGGTGGCCGAGTTGCGCGGGCGGGTGACCTCCGGACCCGACATGGGATCTGTCAAGTTCGACAGGAACTCCCCGGACGCCGGACGGCACGGTACGGCCATGGCCTCGCTCATCGCGGGGGCGGGCAACGGCGAGGGAGGTCTTCTCGGGATCGCCCCCGAGGCCAGGATCCTCTCGCTGCCGCTGATCGTCGAGGAGCGTCCCAAGGACGGTTCCGCGCTGCCGGAGGAGGATCTGCGCTCGCGCAGCGACAGTCCGCTGGCCCGGGCGATCCGTTACGCCGCGGACAACGGGGCCCAGGTCATCAGCATGTCGCTGGGCGCCTACGGGCCGCACCGGAGCGAGCGGGAGGCGGTCTCCTACGCGCTGTCCAGGGGTGTGGTGCTCGTCGCCGCGGTGGGCAACGACGGAGACTCCCAGTACACCAAGGACAACTCCACCTCCTTCTGGAACTTCCCCGCCGGATATTCCGGGGTCATCGGTGTGGGGGCGGTGGACAGGCTGGGCAAGCCGGCGAGGTTCAGCAGCGACAATCTGTCGGTCCTGGTTTCGGCGCCCGGTGTCGGGGTGCCGGTGGTCGTCCCCGGTGGAAACTACGGATCCTCCGAGGGGACCAGTTCGGCGACCGCGCTGGTGGCAGGGGTCGCCGCACTAATAAAAGCGAAATACCCGAATATCGCGCCGCAGATGGTGGCGCAGGCCCTGGTCTCCACGGCTTCGGAGAGTCCGGCCGCCGGTTACGACGACCACATCGGGTTCGGCGTCGTCGACGCCGCCGCGGCGCTCGCCAGGGCGGATCGGCTCGTGACGGGTGCGAAGGAGATCTCGGTCCCGGATGACAAGTACTTCGGCGCCGGGGTCCCGCACGAGGAGTACAGCAGACCGGGCCCCGATCCGCTGAGGCTCTGGCTTTACGGAACGAGCCTTGTCGGCGGCCTGGTGGCGTTCGCGGCGGCCGTGGTGATGCTCGGCCGGCAGTCGGACAGGAATGGACCGGTAGTGGTGGACGCGGAAACGGCCAAGCGTGGGAGACCGCGGGGATAAGCGCAGTTTGAAGTCAATTAGAACGCGTTTAGGACACTGTTCGGATGCGATAGCCCGAATGTCGGGATTTACACTCCGGGAAACCCGGAAGGTTCGCTATTCTCCCGCGTTATGGGGTACGAGTTGCGCGTGGAGCGCCCTGCGCCTCTCGCCTTCGCGGAACTCGCGACTGTGCTGGGGCAGGCGGGGTTCGAGTTCAGAGGGTCGCAGGAGTCGGGGGAGGTCCTGGCCCGCCACAATGGTGCGGTTCATGCCATAGCGATATGGAACGGCCGCCTGTCCGGCGCCCCCGGATCGGACTGGCAGGTGGCCCAGCTGGCACGCGTGTCCGCCCTGCTGGGAGCACGGCTGGTCGGCGAGGACGGCGAGTCCTACGCGATCCGTGGCGGTCTGGTCGAGCAGTTGAACGGCTCGGTGGCCTACGAGTTCGGCAAGCTCGACGAGATCCTCACGGCCGGGCCGACGGTATGGAGCCAGTAGGCCATCCCACTCCGTACGCCGAGCGGGTGCTGGATCTGGTCGAGCGCATTCCGCCCGGCATGGTGATGTCCTACGGCGACATCGCCGAGTATCTCGGCGAGGGCGGCCCGCGCCAGGTCGGCAGGGTGATGTCCACCTGGGGCGGGGGCGTGCCATGGTGGCGCGTCGTGCACGCCGACGGCACCCCGCCACCCGGCCACGAGCAGCGATGCCTGGTGAACTGGCGCGAGGAGCGGACCCCGCTGCGGGGCGCCCGAGCCGATATGCGGGAGGCCAGATGGGGCGGAAAGCCTTAGATCACAAAAGCCTGTAAATCCCGGGAACCCTTAATTCACCGCGTAACCGGCCCTGCCGTGGCGCACTAACATGGCCTAGGACAGCGCTCTGTCCGAAAGGCGGTGCTTTCCCCATGGCCATCGGTGCCACCCCCGCACGAGCCAGCGGCGACCCCGTCGTTGACCGTCTTCGGGTTGTCCAGGACCTCTGTGACCGGGGAGAACCACTCGACTCGATCATGGCAGCGGTGCTGGCCGACGGGCTGAAACCGGATGAGCGCCGTCGTTTCGACGCCGACGCGCTGGCCGGGCCGCTGGGTTCCCGGCTGGACATCGCCGCCAAGCGCGGCGCCGCGCGGCGCCGCGAGTTCGTCACGGTCCTGAAGCCGTACGTGACCGGTGTGGACGCGAGGGCCAAGCGGGACCTGCCGGTCGCCCGCAGGATCGCCTTTCACCTGATCGAGCACCGTGAGATCGACGACCTCGCCGACGGCGACGCGTTGCAGAAGCTCGTGACCGCCGCCGCGGAACCGTCCAGGCGCGTCCGCAAGAAACTCCGCTGGTACGCGGATCTGCCGCTCCAGGACGAGTTGCCCGAGTCGCTGTTCCGGCTGCGGGCCGCGGATCTCATCCCGATGACCCAGATCGAGGACGTCTCCTGGTCCGGCGGGCGGCTGCACGTCAGCGGCCATGCCTATCTGGCCGGGCTGTCGGTGCGCAGCCGCCGCTTCAACAGGGCCACGGTGGTGCTGCGCGGCCCGCGCTGGCTGCCGCCGGTGCGGCTGCGCACCCGGAGGATCTTCCACCCCGAGGCGACCTACGGCGCGGAAGAGGCAGGCTGCAACTACGACTGGTCCGGGTTCACCGCCGAGCTGAGCCCGTGGCCGCTGCGCTGGCGTTCCGCGGTGCGGGCCGTCGTGCGCGGTGGCAAGCGGCTGCTGCGCCGCCGCACCACCGTGCAGGACACCACCACCTGGCGCGCCGAGATCGTGATCTGGAGCCGGGGCGCCCGCGCCGTCGGCCTGCTGCGCGGCCCCTCCACCGGCCGTACCGAGCGTCCTTCGGGGCTTGACCTCGGCGGAGGTTGGTGGATCCGCCCCGTCTGGACCTCCGACCGGGCACTCCAGGTGGTGCTACAGCCGACCAGGGCCGAACTGACCGGCGTGAAGCTGGACGGCGAGCGGCTGGAGGTCCAGGTCTTCCTGCCGGGCAAGGAGGCGAGCAGGGGGCACGCCCGGCTGGACGGCCACCGGATCGCCGCGGACTTCACCCCGGTCGACGGCGGCACCGCGGTCGTCGTACCGCTCGCCGTGGCCTCCCTGCTGCAGGAACGTGACGGCGGCCGTCTCTGGATCGAGCCCAAGGGCGATCCCGCGGCCTCCGTCATGATCGGCAAGGCGGAGGAGAGCCGTACGGTCGTCGGGGATCGTGAGATCACCGTGCTGCGTGACCGGCGTGACCGGGTGAGCGTCTCCGCGCACCGGATCCGCCCGGTCATCACCGCCGCGACCTGGGACGAGCAGGGCGCGCTCGCCCTGGAGGGCTCCTACCCGGGCTCCGGTGTGGCCGAGCTGACCCTCAAGCACCGCAGCGGGCTGATCCACGCCATCCCCCTGGAGCGGGAGGGCCCCCGTTTCACGGTGCGGATCGCGGCCGCCGCGATGCCCCGTTTCGGGGACACGGTGCCGCTGGGCAGCGGCACCTGGAGCATGGCGGTCCGCAACCCGGCCGGCCAGATCGTCCCGTTCCGCGTCGACCACGCCATCCTCGACGATCTGGACGAGGGCACGAAGATCCGTGACGGCCGTGAGTACCGCCTGATCTCCACCCGCTTCGACATTCCGGTGCTCTCCGTCGCCGAGCACCGTCCCGACGACGAGAAGGGCGCCGGCGGCCTGTACGCGCTGCGCCGCGGCTTCTACCCCGCGGAGCGGACCCGAGAGCTGAACGACGCGATCGTCTACGTCGCCTACGACGGGCGGCAGTACGAGGGCAACGTCCGCGCGATCTACGAGGAGCGCGTGCGGCGCGGCGACGCCGGAGAGCAGATCTGGGTGGTCAAGGACGGCGCGTTCACGCCTCCGGGCCCCGCGGAGCTCGGCTTCGGAGAGGGCGAGGGGCCGACCGTGGTGCGCGCGGGCAGCCGCGAGCACTACGCGGTGCTGGCCCGCTCGCGGTACGTGGTGACCAACGGCTTCCTGCCGCCCTGGTTCCGGGCGCGAGAGGACCAGACGGTCGTGCAGACCTGGCACGGCACCCCGGTCAAGCGCCTGGGCAACGACCTGCCGCACATGTCCCGTGACCCCAGGCCGCCGGCCTGGCACCGACAGGCGGTCGAGGTGCGCGGCTGGGACCTGCTGGTCTCCCAGAGCCCCTGGGCGACCCGGGTGCTGCGCAAGGCGTTCGGCTACCAGGGCGAGGTCCTGGAGAGCGGCTACCCGCGCAACGACGTGCTGGTGGCCCCCCACCGCGACGAGATGGCGGCGCGGATGCGCGCCAGGCTCGGCATCGCCGAGGGGGCGAAGGTGGTGCTCTACGCGCCGACCTACCGTGACTACGATCGCAAGAACGCCTCGATCCGCCTGGACCTGGCCGAGGCGCACCGGGTGCTCGGCCCCGGCCACGAGTTCCTGATCAGGGCGCACTCGATGCAGGCGGCGCCCAACGTGCCCGTCGGCCTCGGACGCGACGTTACGACATATCCCGATATTACGGATCTACTGCTGATCGCCGACGTGCTGATCACGGACTACTCGTCGGTCATGTTCGACTTCGCGGCGACCGGCAGGCCGATGCTCTTCTTCACGCACGACCTGCAGCGCTACTCGTCCAAGCGGGGCATGTACCTCGACCTGGCCGCGGAGGCACCCGGCCCGCTGCTCTCCACCGGGGCCGAGGTCATCAAGGCACTGCGGTCGATCGACGAGGTGACCGCCGCCCACGCCGAGCGGTACGACCTCTTCCAGCGCACCTACGCGCCTCGCGACGACGGCAAGGCGACGGCCAGGCTCGTCGACCACGTCTTCTCCTCCTGAGCGGTTCCCGGGGGCGGCTTCCGGGCGGCCCCCGGGATCGGCCGCCCGGCCCCTGAACCCGCCCCGGGACGTTCCGGCGCAGGTCAGCGCCTCGGCCCCGGTCATCGGCCGTCCCTGGCCCACCCGGCGGGGCCGACAATCCGCCATGCCGTACCCGCCGACTCGGCACGATCATCGTCCGGGATCTGGTGGAATGGCGAGTTGTGAGTGGTCAGGACTGGCGGCTGGTACGTCGTGAGGGTGCGGGGAGAGCTGTTGCCCCTGTGCTGGACGAGCACCAGCGGGCGGTGGTGGCCCACCAGAGCGGCCCGCTGCTCGTGCTCGCCGGACCGGGCACCGGCAAGACCACCACGATCGTGGAGACCGTCGTGGACCGGATCGAGCGCCGGGGCGTCGACCCCGAGCGGGTGCTCGTCCTCACCTTCAGCCGCAAGGCCGCCGAGGAGTTGCGCGAGCGCATCACGGCCCGGATGCGCCGTACCACCCGCACCCCGCTCTCCCTCACCTTCCACAGCTACGCCTACGCGCTGCTCCGCCGCGAGGCGGTGATCGCCGGAGGGGTGCCGCCGCGCCTGCTGACCGGCCCCGAGCAGCTCCTGGAGATCCGCCGCCTGCTCCACGGTGAGTTGGAGGACGGCGCCGCGCACTGGCCGCATGACATGCACGAGGCGCTCAAGACGCGCGGCTTCGCCTCCGAGCTCCGTGACTTCCTGGCCCGCGCCGCCGAACGCGGCCTCGACGGGCCGGAGCTGGTCGAGCTGGGCCGCCGCCACGGCCGCCCCGACTGGGTGGCCGCCGGCCGGTTCGCGGACCGCTACCAGGCCAGGTTCGACCTCGACCTCGAACCGGTTCTCGACTACGCGGAGCTGATCCGGGCGGCGGGGGCGCTGCTCTCCGACCCCGAGGTGCGCGACCGCGAGCGATCGGCGTACGACGCCGTCTTCGTCGACGAGTACCAGGACACCGACCCCGCCCAGGAGTTCCTGCTCCAGCAGCTGGCGGGGGAGGGGCGTGACCTGGTCGCGGTCGGTGACCCCGACCAGTCGATCTACGGTTTCCGCGGTGCCGACGTCCGAGGGATCATGAACTTCACCGACCGGTTCCGCGACGCCGACGGCGCGAAGGCCCCCGTCGTGGCGCTTCGTGTCTGCCGTCGCAGCGGCCGGAACCTGCTGCGGGCCACCCGCCGCGTCACCACCCGGCTGCCCGCCACCCCCGGCGGGGCCGCCCACCGCGACCTGCGCGCCCTGCCGGACGCCGACCCCGGTGACGTACGGGTGCTGGTGGCCGACGGGGCACCTCAGGAGGCGGCGATCGTGGCCGACACGCTCCGCAGGGCGCACCTGCTCGACGGGGTCCCCTGGTCGCGGATGGCGGTGCTGGTCCGCTCCGCGACCCGCCAGGTGCCGCTGCTGCGCCGAGCCCTGGTCACCGCCGGGGTACCGGTCGTGGTCGGTGGCGGCGAGGTGCCGCTCTTCCAGGAGCCGGGTGTGCGGCCGCTGATCAGGCTCATCCAGGTGGCGCTGCACCCGGAGACCCTCGACGAGGGGGTGGCGGAGGAACTGCTGACCGGCGCGCTCGGCGGCACCGACATGATCGGTGTACGCCGCCTCCGTCGCGCCCTGCGGATCGCCGAGCACGAGGCGCTGGCCCACCCCACCGAGCACGAGGCGGCCGAGCAGGCGGAGCGCGACGCGGCTCTCGATGTGGACCTCGATATGGACCTCGACCTGGAGCGCGAGGCCCCCGGCCCCCGCTCCTCGGGAGAACTGCTGGTCGCCGCGTTGAAGGACGCGCGGGAACTGGTGCGGGTGGATGAGCACGTCGCGCTGCCCGCCGAACGGGTCGCCGGTCTCATCTCCGCCGCCACCGAGGCCGTACGGCAGGGCGGCACCGCGGAGGACGTGCTGTGGGCCGTCTGGCAGGCCACCGGGCTGGCCAGGAAATGGACCGACGTCAGCCTCAGGGGCGGTGTCAGGGGCACCATGGCCGACCGTGACCTCGACGCCGTCGTGGCGCTCTTCGACCACACGGCCAGGTTCGTCGACCGGCTCCCGCACGCCGGGGTGGACGTGTTCGTCGAGGACCTGGTCGCCCAGGAGATCCCCGGGGACTCCCTCGCCGATCGGGCTCCCGACGGCGACAAGGTCCGCATCCTCACCGCGCACCGTTCCAAGGGCCTGGAGTGGGACGTGGTGGTCGTCGCCGGGGTCCAGGAGGGCGCCTGGCCGGATCTGCGGCTGCGCGGGTCCATCCTCCGCACCGACGACATGGTCGCCAGGGCCGAGGGCTCCGAGCACGAGAACCCGACGGCCGTCTCCGCCGCACTCGCCTCCCAGCTGCTGGCCGAGGAGCGTCGCCTGTTCTACGTGGCCGCCACCAGGGCCAGAAGCAGGCTCATCGTCACCGCCGTGGGCGGCGACGACACCGAGGAGCGGCCTTCCCGCTTCCTCACCGAGCTGGTGCCCGGCTCGACCGAGGAGGCGGGCGTCGACGAGCGGTCCCGCTGGCTGAGCATGTCCGCGCTGGTGGCCGACCTGCGGTCGGCGGTCACCGACTCGACCAGACCGGAACCGCTGCGCAGGGCGGCGGCCGAGCACCTGGCCAGGCTCGCCGCCGCGGGAGTGCCCGGAGCCCACCCCAACGACTGGTACGCCCTCACCCCCATCTCCGACGACCGCCCGCTGAGCTGGCCCGACGACGTCGTACGGGTCTCGCCCTCGGCGGTGGAGAGCTTCAGCAAGTGCGGCCTGCGCTGGCTGCTGGAGACCTCGGTGGGCGCGGGCGGTACCGACGCGGCCCGAGGTCTGGGCACCGTCGTGCACGCGCTGGCGGTCCTCGCCGCGACCGGCATGCCCACCGAGGAGACCCTCGGCAAGCGCCTGGACGAGGTCTGGAACGAGCTCGACTTCGGCGGTGTCTGGTACAACCGCAAGCAGCGCGCGGTCGCCGAGGAGATGATCTCCAAATTCGTCGCCTGGCACGAGAACAACCCCCGGACGCTGGTCGGCCTGGAGGAGGCGTTCACCGCGATGGTCTCCGAGGGGGTGCAGATCAAGGGCCGGGTCGACCGGGTCGAGCGCGACGGTGAGGGCCGAGCCGTGATCATCGACATCAAGACCGGCAAGACCGGTGCCAAGGACACCGAGCTCGAACGCCACCCCCAGCTCGGCGTCTACCAGCTCGCCGCGCTGCTGGGCGCCTTCCAACGGCACGGCCTGACCGAGCCGGGCGGTGCGGCCCTGGTCCAGGTGGGCGACGCGGCGGGCAAGAAGGCGGCCAAGGAGCAGACGCAACCGCCGCTGTCGGAGGACCCCGAGCCCGGCTGGGCCAAGGACATGGTGGACACCGTCGCCGTCGGCATGTCGGGGCCGTTCTTCCAGGCCAAGGTCAACGACGGCTGCCGCACCTGCGCCGTACGGTCGAGCTGCCCGGTCAGCAAGAACGGGGACCAGGTGTGCTGAGCCACGTCCCGTGCCCCGTACCGGGCCGTGTCGCGCGTGCCGGGGGCGCCGCGTGCTGAGCCCGGTTCAGCTTGCCGCCAAGCTGGGCATCCTGCCGCCGACCCCGGAACAGGCGGCCGTGATCGAGGCCGGGCTCGAACCGATGGTCGTGATGGCCGGGGCAGGGTCGGGCAAGAGCGAGACCATGGCCGGGCGCGTCGTCTGGCTGGTCGCCAACGGGCTGCTCCGCCCCGAGCAGGTGCTCGGCCTGACCTTCACCAGGAAGGCCGCCGCGGAGCTGGCCGCGCGGGTGCGCGAGCGGCTCAACGGGCTCGTCGAGGTCGGGCAGGTGCCGGCGGAGCTGATGGAGGGCGAGCCGACCATCTCGACGTACCACGCCTACGCGGCCCGCCTGGTCACCGAGCACGCCCTGCGCGAGGCGCTGGAGCCGACCATGCGCCTGGTCTCCCCCGCCGTCTCCTGGCAGCTCGCCAGCCGGGTGGTCAGCGCCTACGACGGACCGATGGAGCAGGTCGAGTGGAGCCCGGCGACCGTCACCCGGGCGGTGCTCGAACTGGCCGGTGAGCTGGCCGAGCACCTGCGCACCCCGCAGGACGTGCGCGACGTCGGCGCCGGGCTCGCCCGGCGGTTCGCCGAGTTGCCCGGCACCCCGACCAAGGACCAGCGCAGACCGCTTCTCACCCAGCGGGCCAGGGAGCAACTGCTGCCGCTGATCGAGGCGTACAACCGCCTCAAGCGCAGCCGGGAGGTGGTCGACCACGGCGACCAGATGGCGCTGGCCGCCAGGATCGCCGACCGGCACGCCGACGTCGGCGAGATCGAGCGCGGGCGGTTCGCCGTGGTCCTGCTGGACGAGTACCAGGACACCAGCCACGCCCAGCTCGTCCTGCTCCGCGCCCTGTTCGGCGGCGGCCACCCGGTGACGGCGGTGGGCGACCCCTGCCAGTCCATCTACGGCTGGCGGGGCGCCTCGGCGGGCAACCTCACGCGATTCCCCCGTGACTTCAGGACCGCCTCGGGGGAGCTCGCGCCCGTCAACCGCCTGTCGGTCAGCTTCCGCAACGGCGACGCCGTGCTGGACGTCGCCGCCCGGCTCCAGCTGCCGCTCCGGATGGAGGCCAGGGAGGTGCCGGTCCTGGTGCCCGGTAAGAACCGGGTCGAGCGCGGCCGGGTGATGTGCGCCTTCCACCAGACCGCGGACGACGAGGCGCGCTGGGCCGCCCTGGAGATCGCCAGGGTGCTGGGCGTCGAGAGCGCGCCCGACGGCATGCCGTGGGGCGACGGCGAGCGGAAGAAGGCCAAGCAGAGCATGTGGGGCGGGCCGCAGTCGCTCCAGCCGCACGACGTGGCGATCCTGGCGCGCAAACGCTCGCAGTTCCCCGCGCTCCGCAAGGCCCTGGAGGAGCGTGGCATCCCGGTCGAGGTCGTCGGCCTGGGCGGCCTGCTCCTCGTGCCGGAGATCGCCGACATCGTCTCCACCCTGCGCGTGATCTACGACCCGAGCGCGGGGGACGCCCTGGTGCGGCTGCTCTCCGGCCCCCGCTGGCGGATCGGCCCCGCCGACCTCAAGGAACTGGGCGAGCGGGCCCGCGAGCTGAACCGGGAGACCCGCGAGGGCGCGTCGCCGGTGGCCGACCCGCTGGACCAGGTCGTGGCCGACATGGCCGAGGAGCGCGGCAGTCTGGTCGACGCCCTCGACGAGCTGCCCGACCGTCCCGCCTGGCAGGACCTGTTCTCCCCGCTGGCGAGGGTACGGCTGGTGGCCATGGCCCAGGAGCTGCGTCTGCTGCGCGCCCACACCGGCCAGCCGCTGCCCGACCTGATCCTGGAGATCGAGCGCAGGCTCGGCCTGGACATCGAGGTGGCGGCCAGGGGGACGGCCGTCGGCCCGTTCGCCGCCCGCGCCGACCTCGACGCCTTCCTGGACGCCGCCGCCCGGTTCGCCGGAGACTCCGAGGATCCCACGCTGGGCGCGTTCCTGGCGTTCCTGAAGGCGGCGGACGAGGAGGAGAACGGCCTGGACGCCGGGCGGGTGGGCGAGAGCAACAGTGTGAAGCTGATGACGGTCCATGCCTCCAAGGGGCTGGAATGGCCGGTCGTGGTGGTGCCCGGCCTCTCCCAGGCACTGTCGAAGGCCGGGACGCTCACCGTCGGCACCGTGTTCCCGGCCCGCTCCACGACCAGCCCGAGGTGGACGGAGAATCCCCGCAAGCTGCCCTACCAGCTCCGCGGGGACGCCTCCGACCTGCCCGGACTGGCCGGGCTGGCCAAGGAGGAGCTGGCCGACTTCGACGAGCGCTGCCGCGACCGCGACCTGCTTGAGGAGCGCCGCCTGGCGTACGTCGCCGTCACCCGCGCCCACTACCTGCTGATCGCCTCCGGCTACCGCTGGGGCACCGCGTCCAGGCCGCTGGAGCCGTCGGACTTCCTGCTGGAGATCCGTGAGACCTGCGGCAGGGTGGCCTTGTGGGCCCCGGAGATGGAGGAGGGCGCCACCAACCCGCTCCTCGCCGAGCCGGCCGAGGCCCGGTGGCCGATCGAGCCGGACGATGTCCGCTACGCCGCCGTTCTCGACGGCGCCACCATGGTGGAGGCCGCCCTCGCGGCCCTCGCCGAGGGTCCCGCTCCCGGCTCCTCCCTTGACGCTCCCCGGGACTACCAGGACATTCCCCTCCCCGAGGCTCCTCAGGACGAGGAGGTGCCCTTCCCTGAAGATCCGTGGGACGAGGACGCGTTCTTCCCCGATGACCTGTCGGACGGGGAGGCTCCCGGTCCGGACGACCGCGGGCCCGTTCCCGAGGGGGCGGAGAACGGCGATGCGCCCTTCCCAGGCGATCCACAGGAGTCTCCCGGGGTTTTTCCCGGAGCGGCGGACACCTGGCAGGGCGACCGGGCCGATTCCGAGGTCGAGGCCGGAGCCGGGGGCGAGCCAGGGGAACGGCGGCCGATGCCGGCGGCCGAGCTGCGGGGGTGGGACAGGGAACGGGCGAAGGCCTGGGAGCGTGACATCGAGCTCCTGCTCAGGGAGCGGGAGATGAACCGGCGGCGCGGTGGCGGCAGGGTGGAGCTGCCCACCCACCTGACCGTTTCCTCCCTCGTCACGCTGGCCTCCGATCCCGAGGCGCTGGCCAGGCAGATCCGCCGCCCGGTGCCCAAGAAGCCCGCGCCGCTGGCCCGCCGGGGCACCTCCTTCCACCGCTGGCTGGAGGGGCGCTGGGGCCAGCAGCGGTTGATGGACGAGTTCGAGCTGCCCGGCGCGTCCGACGACTTCGAGGAGACCGACGCCCACCTCGACGAGCTGCGCGACCGCTTCGAGGAGAGCGAGTGGGCGGACAGGGAACCGCTGGATGTCGAGGTCCCCTTCGAAACGGTGATCGCCGACCGGGTGGTCCGCGGCCGGATGGACGCCGTCTTCCAGATCTCCGAAGGGCGCTACGAGGTCGTCGACTGGAAGACCGGCCGGCGTCCCAGGGGCGAGAAGGCCGAGGCCGCCGCCTCCGTCCAGCTCGCCGCCTACCGGCTGGCCTGGTCCCACCTGGCCGCCGTCCCCCTGGAGAAGGTGGGCGCGGCCTTTCACTACGTCCTGCGGGGCGAGACGGTCCGCCCGGTCGACCTCCTCGACGAGGCCGGCCTCGTCACCCTCGTCGAGTCGGTCCCCAAACTCCCCTGAACGGCCCGAAGATGTGGGCGACCCGGATCCAAGAAGGGGTTGTCCGCGCCGGAGGGGAGACCTACCCTTTGACTTATTGACCGGTTTTAATAATTGGTCACGAAGTCAGAGTGAAGGGTTCCAGGATGACGGAACGAGCAGGGCAGACCGCCGGTCGCGCCGACCGGATCCTCGACGCGGCGGCCGAGCTGCTCGTGCGTCTCGGCTACCGCAAGGTGACGATCGACGACATCGCCCGGCAGGCCGGCATCGGCAAGGGCACCGTCTACCTGCACTGGCGCACCAAGCAGCAGCTTTTCGAGGCCGTGCTGCTGCGTGAGGCCATCTCTTATGTCGAGGAGCTCCTCGACGAGCTGCGCCGGGATCCGGCGATGCTGCTGCCGCACCGCTTCATCCCCGCGTCGTTCCTCATCGTCGATCGCCGGCCGGTGCTGCGGGCGCTGTCCGAGGGATACCTGCGGCATACGCAGAGCAGACCGGCCGACGCCTTCCTGCACAGCCAGGAACTGCTCGCCTCCGAACGGTTCTACGACCTGATGACCCGGCACGGCCTGTTCCGCGACGACGTGCCGAACCTGGCGTACACGCTGAGCGCGACGATGACCGGGTTCCACGCCTACGAGAACCTGGATCCGATGGCCACCGTGCCGGACATGCGGGCCAAGGTCGACTCGCTCGCCCATGTGGTCAGGTACGCCTTCGAATCGGCCGAGCCGCCGACCTCCGGGGAACTGGCCAAGGCGGTCTCGGAGATCATCGCCGTCTTCGAGGACCTGATTTCGCCCTACCGCACCTGGATCTACGCGTACGAGAGAACGCACGAGCCCGGCTGATCCCGGACCCGTCCCGATCAGAAAGGCACGCCATGACCACCATCGCCGACACATGGGGCCTGCACGAGGGGCACTTCTGGCTACGCGGAAGGCGGCCGGACCAGCCGGTGAGCTTCGACGCCGGCACCGGGATGTGGAACGTCTACGGCTACCCCGAGGCACTGCGGATTCTCGGCGATCCGAAGACGTTCTCCTCCGATACCGGCCGGGTGGTGCCCGAGGTCGCCAGGCCCTCCGAGCGCAGCCTGACGCAGCTGGACCCGCCCATGCACGGCAAGCTTCGCAGGCTCGTCAGCCACGCCTTCACCCCGAAGGTCGTCGCCGACCTCGAACCGCGCATCGCCGAGCTGACCGGTGAACTGCTCGACGCGGTGGCCGACACGGGCCGGATGGAGCTGGTGGCCGACCTCGCCTATCCGCTGCCGATCGTCGTCATCGCGGAACTGCTCGGGGTGCCCAGCTCTGACCGTCATCTGTTCAAGCAGTGGGTCGACCGGATGCTGGAGAACTCCCAGCAGTTCTCACTCGTCGACCGAGGTGAGGAGCAGGCGCGCAACCTCGCCGCCGCCTTGGAACAGGTCAAGCACCTGACCGACTACCTCGGCGAGCACGCAGCGGAACGCCGCCGCAGGCCACGCGCGGACCTGCTCACCAAACTCGTCGAGGCCGAGATCGATGGCGAGCGCCTCAGCCAGGCCGAGGTGGTGAACTTCGCCAACGTCCTGCTGATAGCCGGGCACATCACCACCACCATGCTGCTCGGCAACACCGTGCTCTGTCTGGACGCCCAGCCCGAGCAGTTCGCCCGCGCCCGCGCGGACCGGTCGACGGTTCCCGCCGTGATCGAGGAGTCCCTGCGTTTCTTCAGCCCGTTCGCGGCCGTCGGCCGGGTCACCAACGTCGACGTCGAGTTCGGCGGACAGCACGTGCCCGCCGACCAGTTGCTCATGGTGTGGATCGCGGCGGCCAACCGCGATCCACGGCAGTTCGCCGACCCCGACGTCTTCGACGCGACCCGTGACCCCAACCCCCACCTCGGCCTCGGCCGGGGCATCCACTTCTGCCTCGGCGCGCCGCTGGCCCGCCTGGAGGGCAGGGTCGCGCTCGACATCCTGCTCGACCGCTTCCCCCACCTGCGCACCGACCCGGACGAGCCACCGCAGTTCATCCCCAGCCCCAACATGACCGGCGTACGGAAACTGCCGCTGCTCACCTCCGCCGGCTGAGCGGGCCGCTCCGCCAGGAGAAAAGGGGCGCGGAAGCAAACGCCTCCACGCCCCTTTTCTTGGTGTTTGTTGCCCCTAGCAGTATCGAGCGCGGGCGTGCTGGTACCCCAACTCGAATCCGCGCCTGTACTCCGCGGAACCGCTGGGGGTTTGAGTGCCGCTCGTGCTGCTCTTGCAGGAGTTCTTGCCGGCTTTGTGCCCGGCCTTGTACCCACTCTTGCAGTCCTTGTCTTTCTGGCATGGCCTGGTTGGGGATGGGGTCGCCGTAGCGTTGTGCGAGGGGGCGGCTGCCACCGCCTCCGGGGCGGTCGGGGTCGCACCCGCCATGCCCGCCAGGCCGCCGATCAGCGCGACACTTGTCGCGCCGATCGCGATCGTCTGAAGGATTCGGTTGGACATGGTGCTCATCTCCTTTGCCGATCAAGCGGTTCCGTCATGCCGGCCGAGGCCGGACCACGGAACCGCGACATTCTCAGCGGGAGAGTGATACCCGACATTCGCTGACAAAAGCACACAAAACGGACTCGTTATTTCAAACCCATAATTGTCGTAAAAGAATTATTCGGCAGAGATCTGGGATTCATTGTTGAACGGATGAGCTCCCGGGAGCGCGTGAGCCTTTCGGGCCCCGCGCGACGAGTGGCACGCACGGTTCAAGGGGAGCGACGAGGCAACCCGCTGCTCCCCTCGGCGTGAGGGCGCTCCGGCGGCCAAGATCCTTTATGTGATGAGAATAGGGATGCGCGGAGAGGGCGGCCACTCTACTCTCGGTTCCGCCGCCGTTCCTGAACGGTTGGCCACTGGAACAGGAGAAACCCATGGAGAACCCGGCAGAGGCCCGTGCCGACGAGCGCGCCAGGATCGTCGCGGACCTGCGCCGTGCGGCCGAGGGCTACCGTTCCTACATCGCCTTCGTCGAGGAGACCTTGGACCCCGAGGCGTCGTCGCCGATGAGCGAGAACCTGCCGATCGTGCGGGCGGAGGCCGAGATGCTGGAGAACGCCGTGAAGGTCGCCGAAGGCGACCGCCGGGAACTGGCGAGACTCATCCCGCCCGTGCTGCAGACGGACGAGGACATCGCCGCCCTCGCCACCTCTCCCGAGGACGCCGAGGCGCACAGACGAATCCGCGACCATGCCGTCCGAACGCAGGAATGATCTTTCGCGACCGGCGAGGCAGCCGGACGGGAGGCTCTTGCTCTCGCTCGGCACGTCACACGGGTCAGGAGAGTTTGCGGCCCACTCCGACGTAGCCGATCGAGGTGTTCCGCTCGCCGAACAGGGGCGGGTCGACAGGGCGCCAGTCCTTGGGGAACACCAGGCCGGGTTCGAGCAACTCGTAGCCGTCGAAGAAGCGGGAGATCTCCGCGTGCGTGCGCAGGCTCAGTGCCTCGGTGGACCGGTTGTAGATCTCCAGGGCCTCCGGCGTGGTGTCGGGCTTGGCGTCGATCGCGTGACTGAGAACGAGGTGGCTGCCCGGTGCGCTCGCCTCGGACAGCCGCTGGATGATCTGGTAGGCACCCGCGCCGTCGGGGTTCTCGTCCGGGATGAAGTGCAGAAGGGCCAGCAGCAGGAACGCCACGGGCCGGCTGAAGTCGATGTGCTCGCGCAGTTCGGCCAGCAGCGTCTCCGGGGCACGCGCGTCGGCCTGCACGATGGTGACGTTGTCGCCGTTCGCCAGGAGTGCCCGGCTGTGCACGCACACGACGGGGTCGTAGTCCACATAGACCACGTGGGTGTCGGGCGCGACCGCGTGCGCGATCTCGTGTGTGTTGCCCCGGGTGGGCAGTCCGGAGCCCAGGTCCACGATCTGCCGGATGCCCGACTCGACCAGGTGGCGTACGGCACGTGAGAGGAACGCCCGGTTCTCCTTCGCGGAGTCGCGGGTCTCGGGGAAGAGCTTCAGAATCTGCTCGGCTGCGGCCCGGTCGGCGGCGTAATTGTCCTTGCCGTCCAGGTAGTAGTCGTACATCCGGGCGACGTTGGGCACGTTCGGGTCAATCCCGACCGGCGTAGCCTGATCTTCCACACTTTCTCCCGACTCTTCGGTATTCACCTGGATTTGATCTTAGAGAGTCTGCCGCACGTTAGCAGCAGGATGGGATCACTGATGTGGGCTTTGGCGGCGGATGCCGCCGGCCCGGAAGCTGATGGAGGCATCCCATGACCGCCGGGTCCGAGAACAAGCAGAACAAGTCCTCCCGCAAGGGGGGCGTGCGCGAGAGCCTGTTCCTACTGGTCTGCGGCGTCGTGGTGGCGGTGCTGCTGCAGGTTTTCGTCTTCCGGCTGTTCTGGATCCCGTCGGAGTCCATGGAGAACACCCTGCGTGAGGGCGACGGCGTGGTCGTCAACAAGTTGCACGGTGCGAGCGAACGTGGTGACCTGGTGGTCTTCAAGGGCTGGAACGGTGAGGACACCATCAAGCGGGTCATCGCGATCGGCCGCGACACCGTCAAGTGCTGCGACGCCAAGAAGAGGATCACCGTGAACGGGGCCCCGCTCGACGAGAAGGACTACCTCCACCCCGACGACTTCCCCTCGGGGGAGGAGTTCGAGAAGGTCGTTCCCGAGGGCCGCCTGTGGGTCATGGGCGACCACCGCTCGGCCTCTCAGGACTCCCGCAGCCACGAGGAGCAGGAAGGCGAGGGGACGATCGCGGAGGCCGACGTGATCGGCCGCGCCATGGCGATCTTCTGGCCCTTCTCCCGGGCGACCGTCTTCTCGACGCCGGACACGTTCTCCCAGGCGTTCACCGAGAACAGATAACCGCATCTTCTCAGCTTGACTCGTTCCAGCCGGCCGTCGCCGGTGCCTTAGATGGGTGCGAGCAATTATTGTCAGGGAGTGTGGCCGGATGGGAAGTGGGCTGGTGGAGCAGTCCGGCCACATCCCCTTTGCTGTTATTCGTTGAACCCTTGCGCTCTCAGATGAGAGACCAAGCTATCGATATCCTTGTATTTGAGCCAGGCGGCGCCACCAACATTAAGTTTTTCGAGGCCACCGACAAGTGCCGTGGAGTCGTCCGAGCGCTGTTGGGCAAGCCCTGGGTCCTCCAATATCAGTCCCTGCGGGGGCACAAGCATCAGCTTCGCGTCCGCCGGCAGCGGTGTGCCCGGGTTGACGCCAGATAGTTCTTGTCTCGGTCGTTCGCGCGGGAAGGCGAGTATTTTGGTGCCGGCGGGTAGCGCTTTCTCGAAGTCCGCGACGGACTTGTAGGGTTTCCACTGATCGGCGGGAGCCGTGGGATCGCTGAGAACCGCGCCCTGGGAGAGCTCGATGAAGATGATTCCGCCGGGGATCGATGCCCGCCCCTTGACGCCCTTGAGTGGTTCCGTCACTCGCATCCGCAAGACGATGCGATAGTCGAGCGTGCCTGTACCACTGTCAAGAATGGGGCCTTGCTGCCAGCCGTCAATTACGCCGGCTGCGACAATGGGCCGATCCGAGGCGAGCTGCTCTGGCGTCTCGTATGGGGGGAAGTCGCGTTCCGCGGTCCGGAGTACAGAGATGTCGAGTACTCCCTTGCCTTCCGCGTAGGAAAGCGCCTGGGGGGATCTGACCTCCGTGCTGTTGGTGGCGCTGCATGCCGACATGGCCGCGACCGTAGCGAGAGCAAGAGTGAAGATCAGGGGCTTTCTCATGATGTCCTCCTTCCTTCGAACGGTCAGGCCCAGTGGGGGTTCAGGTCGGCGATGTGATGAGCGTTGTAGGTGTGGATCCATGACCCTGTCGGGTTGCCGATTCTCGTGACATCTCCACTCGCCATACAGTCCTGCGGCTGGCCGAAGGCGCCCGGCGGCTCGGAAGGGCTAGCCAGCGGCGAGTAGTGGTCGACGCCCGCTGTGTGTCCCAGTTCATGGCAGACAGTTTTGATGAACTGCTGATGGGCGTTGCTACTGGTTTTGATCATGCTGGAGTTGATTCGAGTGTGACGCTGGTCACAGACATTCGGATTTGAAGCCGTTCGGACCTTGCACTCCGCCTCACCATAGGCATTTTCGACCCAGACCGCGAACCATGCGACATCGGTGGCGGGCGTTCCATCCGATGAGGAGTTGGTGGTCTCGCAGGGTGAGTGAAAAGGTACTCCCGGAATGTTTGTGGCGGTATCGAGGTAGCTCATTGCACCGGGAATGTAAGATTTGACTTCTGCGGTTACAGACGTGGTGTAACAGTAGCTGTGCGTGCTCTTGTCCGGCGGAATGCCGTCGAAGGGCCATATGTCCGCAGCTGCGGGAGTGGTAGTCATGATGGTGGTGAGGCCGGCGAGGGCTGCCGTTAAGGCAGCCTTGAGCCCTACGCGCATTTACGAATCCTTTCGATGACATGGGCGGTAGCAGTTGTTTTTGCGCCACCGAAGCTGATCGTGCCAAATGGATTTTTTGATAACAAGCCTTGACTTACGAAGAGAGTAGATATGCCTGTCCCATCTTGTGAGCCCTGATCTTCTGGTACGACAGCCGCCATTGGCTATTTGGGCTGGGATGATGCGCCGCTGATCGATGCGATCTTGTGACGGCGATCCCGCACAACGAGAGCAGGGTGATGGGGTAACCGGTTCCGGTGCCGATCTCCAGCACGGTGTCCCCCTCGGTGATCTGCGCCGCCTCCAGCATGCGCACCACCAGGCTCGGGAGCGTGGCGGATAAGGTGGGATCATCGGGCCGGACGCGTTCTCCGCCAGGACTTCGTCCACCTGGGTGGCCCATGTCTCGTTGGCGTATGCCAGGCGCGACCATTCGTCCTTGCCGGAGTCCGTACGGTGAACAGGTTGCCACACCGTTTCCCGCTTTCCGTCGACCGGACGATAGACCGCGTCACCGAGAAACGGTTCGCGCGGTATGGCTTCGGCGGCCTCGGGCCATCGGGGTGAGTGAGCGCCCCGGTCGCGGCAAGCTCCGTGGCGGGATCACCGTCGACCAGGCCGTACTCGCCCAGTAGTTGTACGACGCCCGAGAGAAAACCGTCCAGCAGATAGCCGATCTCTTCGGTGTTTCGCGCAGTACGGTCTACGGGCACCTTTACCGGGATAAGGCCGTGCCCAGCCAGCCACGGTCAAGATCAACGAGTTTCGTGATCCTGAACTGTTGGAGCGAGATCTGGCCGTCCTTGGGGTGGAGGCCAAGGTCCGTTACACCCCTCCCGGCAAGATGTGCTCGAGAGACTTCACCAGCGCGGATCCAAAGATTCCCTGGGAGGAGCTCATAAGCACGGACCCGAAGGTGAAGGCCGCGGTACAGCGGAAGAAGGACAACTCTCCCTCGGCGCAGGCGTTCGACCTCGAGCAGGGAGGAGTCATCCGTATCTTCCCCAATCACATCGAGCGAGGGCAGACGGCGGTCATGGAATTCACGGAGAACTCCGATCAGACATCGGGCCCGGAAAAGCCACGGACGCTCTGGTCGTTCTCCTTCCAGTTGGCGAACGGACCGGTTGGCGAGCGCGTGCTCACCGACCACTCCGGGTGGAACGACATCGGTGACCCCGAGAAGACCCCCGAGGCGTTCCCGCCTCCGGGCAGCTGATCCGTCAATCTGTTCCTGAGAAGAACAGAGCGCCAAGGAACGGCTTTGAAGAGTAGCTGCCAAACGCGCGAGGGCTTGGCATGTGTTCCGGTTCTTGAGCGTCCGCCGCGCGCCGGGAATACCGCCCTCACCTCGGCAGAGTGATTGCAAAAGGTGTAGGTCACTGTCAGTGGGACGGCAAGACCGGTGACACGCTCGCTACGCCAGTCCAGCACCGCTGCCCCGTGAGGAACAACCTCACGGGGCAGCATCGCATCGATAACGGGCGTACCGCGCTGTCCGACGCCGATATCACTCCGGCGTCCACCGACCGCAGCGCCATGCGACCAGTCAAAGGTGAACGTGGAACTCGTCTCGGTGTGGCTGACCGTTACCCAGCCAAGGGAGATCGAGATGTACGCGCGGGTGTTCGCCGAACTCGCTGAACTGGCCGTGTACGGCGGGCAGGCTCGAAGCTTGATCACGGCAGCGATCGACGCGCTCGGCCAAGACGGCGCGGGTCTGCCCTGACCGGAAAGGCTGTCTCTATCGCCCGAACCTGTGATCCTTCACGCTGTCGATGAACGCCTGCCACTCGGTGCGGGTGAAGTTCAGCATCGGCCCGTTGGGGGCCTTGCTGTCTCGTACGGCCTGGCCGCCGCTGGGCAGGTCGGCCACCTCGACGCAGCGACGCATCTGACCACCTTGCCGAGGCTTTTGATCAGGTCGTTCCTGCCCCAGTCTGGCTTGGGTTGGCTGAGTCGTTCGTCCGGTCATCGAGAGCGCGTGAAGGGACGTCACACTGGCAGAAAACGGGCCGCATGCAGGCCGGCCCGGCGCCCGGAGAAAACGCAGTCCGCGAGTGACAGCCCGCTGAGGTAGTTGTTCGAACAGAGCCCCACGGCGCTACGGCCGGCGGCGTAGAGACCGGGAACGGGCACGGCATCTGCCTTCAGGACCTGACCGGTCTCCTCGTCCACCCGCAGCCCGCCGAGGGTGAGTCCGGGGGTAGGGTACGCCGGCACGTTCTTGATCGAAATATCGATGGCGTAGAACGGTCCGGCTTCGACCGGGGAGCACATGTCGGCGGCCTTGTGGCCAGGGTCGCCACTGTCGGTGCGGATTCCCGTGTTGTAGGCACGGACGGTCTCGGCCATCGTGGCCGCGGGTACGCCGATCTTCTTCGCCAGTTCCTGGAGCGTCGCGGCCTTCTTATGCCCCACGGAGAACAGATAGGCGGCCTGGAGACGCTGGAACGTCTGGGTCTGCGACTTGATCTGGCCGCGGGCCTTCTTCCACTGCCGCGAGTCGAGCACCAGGAAACCGCGCCCGCTGTGCTCGCGGATCATGTGGTCGCCGAAGGTCGCGCCGTACAGGTCCTCGTTGACGATGCGACGGCCGCTGGGACCGATCGAGACACCTTCGACGGCGGCACTCGGCGGCGCTATGAACCGCCACGCGCTCATCCGGTCGAGATTGGCCGTCGCGCCTCCGGCGGAGAGGCCCAGCTTGATGCCGGAGCCGTCGTCACCGACGGTGCCCAGCGGCAAGAGGTCGGCGTACGTGCCCACCGCATGCTCGGCGTGCATCGCCGGGTTGTAGATGAATCCACCGGCGGCGAGGATGACGGTCTTCGCACGCACCTCCACGTGGTCGCTGTTCTGCTGCCACAGCGCTTCGGCCCTGGCGTTGAGCCGGGTACCGATGGGGGGCAGCCAATTGCCGAGTTTTCCGCCGGCCTTGGACAGCTTGAGGTGCCGGTGGCCCGCCTCCGTGGCGGGATCCATCGTCCGGTAGCGCACTCCGGCGACCACGCCGTTCTCGACGATCAGTTCGTGGACCCGGCTCAGCGGCCGGAACTCCACCCCTTTGGCCATCGCCGCGCGGCGGAGTCTGTCGAAGAGCACGGCGCCGGAGCCCAATCCCTTGGCGACCTGGCGATGTCCCCGCGCAGCGGGCGTGGCGTGGAGCGCGTAGGGCCAGGCCTTCTCATTGCCCGAGTAGTAGAGGTAGTACGGATCGGACGGGTATGAGGTCTTGTACGGGCAGAGCGTTCCCCTGAACTCGGCCCCCTGCTTCTCCAGCCACTCGATCATCGCGGGGCTGGTCTCGCAGAACCGGCGCAGGGTTTTCTCCGAGACGACGTCGTCCAGTTCCTGGCGCAGATACTCGAACATGTTGTCCGGGGTGTCGACCAGGCCGACCGCCTTCTGGTGGGGGGTGCCCCCGCCGGCGTAGACGACACCGCCGGACAGCGCGCTCGCGCCGCCACCGTACCCGCGGTCGAGCGCGAGGACCCTCGCGCCGGCGTCGGCCGCCTCGATGGCGGCGCAGGCTCCGGCCGCGCCGTATCCGATGATGAGGACATCGTAGATCGATTCCATTGCATGTTCCTTCGTCTCGTGCTCGGCCACGGCCGGCCGACGTCTACTCAGGCGGTGTCGCCACCGTCGGCGAGCAAGGTGCTGCCCGTCATGAAGGTGGACAGGTCCGACGCACAGAACAGGACGACGCGCGCGATGTCGTCAGGAACACCGATCCGGCCGATCGGGCTGTTCAACATGAGGTCGGTCGGCGGGACGTCGTCGCCCATCATGGCCGCGGCCATCATCATGTTGCCCTCCGTGGGGACGAAGCTCGGTGCCACTCCGAGCACGCGGACGCCCAACGGAGCGAGTTCGAGGGCCAGTTCGCGGGTGAGACCGCGGGCCGCGTGCTTCGAGCCGACGTAGGCGGCCAGACCCGGCGCGCTCCCGCGGAAGCCGGCGGTCGAGACGATGTTCACAATGACGCCGCCCGTGCCCGCCGCCGACATCCGCCGTGCCGCCTCACGCGCGCCGACGAAGACGCCGCGCGCGTTCACGTTGAACACCTTGTCCCACGTTTCCTCGCTCATCTCCAGCAGGGGGACGCTCGGGAAGATCCCGGCATTGTTCACCCAGATGTCCAAGCCGCCGAGTTCGGCGACCGCGCGGTCGGCCGCCGCGGCCACGGTCGCCGCGTCCGTGACATCCATGGCGGCGCCGATCGCGCGCACCCCGTGGCTCTCCGCGAGCTGCTTGGCAGCGGTTACTGCGAGATCTTCGTCGATGTCGCCGATCAGCAGATCGGCTCCCGCCTCGGCCAGGCGGAGCGCGATCGCCTTGCCCAGACCGCGACCGCCACCGGTCACGACCGCACGTCGCCCTTGCAGGGAAACGAGCTCGGCCAGGGACTTGCTCGACACATCGGCAGTGGACATGAATGGTCTCCTCTGTTTCTTCATCGAATGGGGCGGAACCGGGTGAAGCGGCCTGGGCCGACGGCCTGAGTCCTCATCTGTTGCCGCTCTCGTTGATGCGGTAGTGCGCGTTCAGCAGCGGCCAGGTCACCTCGGCCATCTCGGCCGGGGTACGGGAACACCCGCCTTCGAGCCAGTCCACGGCTACTCCGATGAGCGCGCCCGCGGTGAACGTGGCCGTCACGTCGTGTGGGACGCGCTCCGGCCACCTGCCGGCGTCGGCGTGCACCAGGCGATCATGGATGATCGCGGCGATGCGGCGGCGGATGTGGCCGGCGACGCGTGCGCTGCCCTCCGGCCCCAGCAGTGCGCGATACAGCCCCGTGTGCTCGGACAGACTGCCGAAGAACGCCGCCAGCGACTCGGTCGCCTCCTGGGCCAGGTCCGGCGAGTCCAGAGCGGGGCCGGGCAGGGACTCGACCAGGTCGTCGATCATCGCGGTGCAGGCGTCCTCGGCCAGTTCGTGAACGTCCCGGTAATGGTCATAGAAGGCGGAGCGGCTCACTTCGGCGCCCTCGGCGACGTCCGAGACGCTGATCCGGGACAGGTCGCGCTCCTCGACCAGCTCCATCAGCGCACGTGCCAAGGCTGATCGAGTCCGGCGCACGCGCCGGTCACCCGACGGGGTGTTGTTCTCTCTGGCGGTGACCACGCCCGCCAGCCTATCCGATAAACAACACTTGTAAGTTTTCTTGCACATGTAGGTTAACGTGGCGGCGGGATGACGAGGGATGTCGACAGATGAACCACGCCTTGTGACTCCGCTCGGACATGTGCCGATCGTCGGCGCGCTCCCGCCGGGCTGCGTTCGGCCGTGTTGCGCTTGTTCGAAGACGCCCGTCGTGGCCCATGACCGGAATCTGTCGTAGACGGTGGACCACGGCCCGTACTCCGTGGGTGGATCCCGCTACCTCACGGCGTTGAACCGCTGCCGCAGGTCCGGGATCGAGCCCCCAAGGACCATTCCTCGTCGGTGAGGTCTCCACGCGCCATGGCGATGGCCTACCAGGACGGGCAGACCACCGCGCATGTGAATCCCTCTGATCTCAACTCCCTACAGATCCGAGAACAGCAGGACCGACACGCCGAGCGCCTCGTTGTAGTGGTCGGCCGCGCTGAACACCTCGCCCGGCCCGCAGTCCCCCACGCGCGACCCGTAGGCGGTGGTGCCGTTGGACCAGCCGCCAGCCTCGTGACGGGCTCGTCACGTACGGCGCTCCTGGTCGCCCGGTGGGCGCCTTTCGGTCCGGCGAGCGCGGTGGCCGGTGGTGTCCGGAAGAACACACGTGAGGTGTGGAAACGCGGAGACGGGCCTGTTGTGCGGATCGGCTCTCCCCGCGGGACGAGGTTTCTGAGTCGACCCGCCGCACTGACCCCAAGTCACGGATCGAGACGGACGATTATCACAGCGGCCATTGATTCGGTGTTGGTCGGGAACGTATGTTCCTCTCAACATCCGAGTATGCCTCATGTTTTAGGGATTCTCCTATGCATGCACGTCTCAGGCGGACGATCACGGCGGCCTCCGCGCTGCTGATGGCCCTCGCGCTGACATCCCCCCTCGCATCCGCATCCGCATCCGTACCGACGGCCGCGGTCACGGCTGCGGCGGCCTACCCTCCCGACGACTACTGCCTTGGTGAGTGCGCGGACATCCTGCCCCCGGGCCAGAACGGCAACGCGACCCTGGCCGGGATCCTGGCCCACCAGTCGCTGGGCACGAAGCCCAAGCACAGCGACGACCAACTCGGCAAGTACGCCAACCTGCTGTCCAGCTACACCGGCCTGACCAACGACCAGATCGCCGATTTCTTCAACGACGCCTCGTTCGGCGTCCCCGAGGGACAGGCGGAGAGCACCATCAGCCCCCGCTCGGACGTGACGATCGTCCGGGACAAGACGACCGGCACCCCGCACATCACCGGGACCACCCGCGAGGGCACCATGTTCGGCGCCGGGTACGCGGGCGCGCAGAACCGCCTCTGGGTGATGGACCTGATGCGGCACGTCGGCCGGGGCGAGCTGACCTCGTTCGCCGGAGGCGCGCCGGGCAACCGGGAACTGGAGCAGAGCGCCTGGCGCAACGCCCCGTACACCGAGGCGGACCTGCAGGCGCAGATCACCAGGCTGCGGAACGCGAGCCCCCGGGGCGCGCAGCTCTACACCGACGTCGAGCATTACATAGCCGGCATCAACGCCTACATCGACACCTGTATGGCCAACCGGGACTGCCCCGGTGAGTACGTGCTGACCGGGCACATGGACGCGGTCACCAACGCGGGCGGCCCGGTGAAGTTCACCATGACCGACCTGGTGGCGATCTCCGGTGTCATCGGCGGCCTGTTCGGCGGTGGCGGCGGCGCGGAGATGCAGTCCGCGCTGGTCCGGGTCGCCTCCCGCGCCAAGTACGGCACGGCGGTCGGCGACCAGGTCTGGGCGGCGTTCCGCGCGCAGAACGACCCGGAGACGACGCTCACCCTGCACAACGGCCAGAGCTTCCCGTCCGGGGCCGCGCCCGCCGGAGCCACCGGGGTCGTCCTCCCCGACCCGTCGACGGCGCCGGTGAACATCGTCGAGAACAGGAGCGGCTCGGCCACCACCCCGGCCTCGGCCCTGACCGCCAAGGGCATGCTGGACGGGCTGCTCGTCGACAACTCCAAGCCCGGCATGTCCAACGCCGTGGTGGTCTCGGCGGCCAAGTCGAAGACCGGGCACCCGGTCGCGGTGTTCGGCCCGCAGACCGGCTACTTCGCCCCCCAGCTGCTCATGCTCCAGGAGCTCTCCGGACCCGGCATCCGGGCACGCGGCGCGGCCTTCGCCGGGCTCAACCTCTACGTGCTGCTCGGCCGGGGCACCGACTACGCCTGGAGCGCGACCTCCAGCGGCCAGGACATCACCGACACCTACGCCCTGCAGCTCTGCGAGCCCGGCGGCGGCGCGGCCACCGTCGCGTCGAACCACTACCTCTACCGGGGCGTCTGCACCGCGATGGAGACGCTGCGCAAGACCAACTCCTGGAAGCCCACGGTCGCCGACTCCACCCCCGCCGGCTCGTACGACCTGGTGATCCAGCGCACCAAGTACGGGCTGGTGAGCTGGCGCGGCACGGTCGGCGGGCAGCCCACCGCCTTCACCGCGCTGCGGTCGACGTACCAGCACGAGGTCGACTCGGCGGTCGGCTTCCAGATGTTCAACGACCCGGCCGCGATGGGTGACGCGACGGCTTTCAAGAACTCGGCCGCCACCATCGGCTTCGCGTTCAACTGGTTCTACGTCAACTCCACCGACTCGGCGTACTTCATGTCGGGCAACACCCCGGTCAGGTCCGCGGTCTCCGACCCGAACCTGCCGATGACCGCCGACGCGGCCCACGAGTGGGCGGGCTACGATCCGGCCACCAACAGCGCGACCTACACCGCTCCCGCCACCCACCCGCAGGCGGTCAACCAGGACTACTTCGTCAGCTGGAACAACAAGCAGGCCAAGGACTACGGCGCCGCGGACGGCAACTTCAGCTTCGGGCCGATTCACCGGGCCGACCTGCTGGACGCCCCGGTCAAGGCGGCCCTGGCGGGAAGCGGCAAGCTCGACCAGGCCGGCACCACGAAGATCATGGCTGAGGCCGCGGTGACCGACCTGCGCGGCAAGCGGGTACTGCCCGACCTGCTCCGGGTGATCAACAGTGCGGCGGTGACCGACCCGGCCCTCGCCGCCGCGGTCTCCAAGCTCTCGGCCTGGACGTCGTCGGGTTCCAAGCGCCTGGAGACCTCGCAGGGCAGCAAGGCCTACGCCCACGCCGACGCGATCCGCGCGTTCGACTCGTGGTGGCCCAAGCTGGTCCGCGCGCAGTTCAAGCCCGGGCTGGGAGACGGCCTGTACCAGTCGGTGGTCAACGCCATCCAGATCAACGAGTCGCCCTCCGGCCACCAGCAGGGCGACCAGTCCAGCCTGCCCACCTCCGCGAACGAGGCCCAGGCGCACAAGGGCTCGGCGTTCCAGTACGGCTGGTGGGGATATGTGAGCAAGGACGTCAGGAACGTGCTCGGTGACCAGGTCTCCGGGCCGCTGCCCGCCAAGTACTGCGGCAACGGCACGGTGGCGGGCTGCCGCACCGTCCTGCTGAACAGCCTGTCGGAGGCGCTCGCCGAACCCGCGGCGACGACCTACCCGGGAGACGACGTGTGCGCGGCGGGCGACCAGTGGTGCGCCGACGCCGTCGAGCAGTCGCCGCTCGGCGGGATCACGCACTCGCTGATCTCCTGGCAGAACCGGCCGACCTACCAGCAGGTCCTGTCCTTCCCCGCACATCGGGGCGACGCGATCACCAATCTGGCGGAGGGGAGGACGGCCAAGTCGTCGAGCAACCAGCTCCTCTACCCGGCGAGCAGGGCCGTCGACGGCAACCCGGCGACCCGCTGGTCGAGCTCGTCCAGCGACAACCAGTACCTCCAGGTCGACCTCGGTTCCGCGACGACCGTGGGCAGGGCCATCCTGCGCTGGGAGGCGGCCTACGGGTCCGCGTACTCGATCCAGACCTCGACCGACGGCTCCGCCTGGACCACCGTCTACTCCACCACCGTCGGAAACGGCGGTGTGGACAACGTGACGTTCACCCCGACCACCGCCCGCTATGTCCGCATGCAGGGCGTCACGCGCGGGACGACGTACGGCTACTCCCTCTACGAGCTGGAGGTCTATCCCCGATAGGCACGCCCTGAGGTGGCGGACGGGGACGGCGGTGCACCGGCACCGCCGTCCCCGCTGTCACGCCGGGAGCCGAAACAGGCCCTCCGGGGTGGCACTCGTTCAGACCACGGCCAGCGGGTTGGCGACCGGCACGTACCCCGCGGCGCGGTCCGCCGACCGCGCCCACCTGACCGACAGGTTGGCCTTGGCCGGCAGCGGCGCCCCCGCCAGCAGGTCCGACAGCGGCCGGGGCCACCCCCGCGACTCCGCGTACCCCGCAAGGACCTGAGCGGCCACCGCCCACAGCTCCCGTGCGGGCCCGGTCCCGGAAAGGGCGGCGGCGATCTCGGGGAGATGGTTGACCATCAGGCAGTAGACCACCCGACTCCAGCCGGCCTCCGCGTCGTAGCTGAGGGCCTCGGCGACCCGGACCGGCAGGCCGGACAGGTCGTGTCGTCCGGCGACGAGCTTCGTGCCCTCCATGTCGCGGAAGACCGCCTCCACCGGCATTCCCTCCGCGTCCACCCCGATCAGCACGTTCTGCAGGTGAGGTTCGAGCACCACACCGTGGCCGAGATAGGCGTCGAGCACCGGCAGCGCCACCCGCTCCACGTACGCCCGCCACCAGCGCACCGGATCGGTGGCCGGCACCTGCCGCCCGGCGGCCAGCGTGCCGCTCAGCAGGGGGGTCACCCCGGGTCTGCAGACCGACCACGGGCTGATCCGGACGATGACGCCGAGCCCCTCAAGCAGCCGGGTGCCCAGCCCGGCGGAGCGGTAGCCGGGTTCGGGCAGCCAGCGGGTGCCGGGGAAGGCCGCGGACAGCTCACCGAACACCGGTCCCAGGCGGCGGCTCAGCTCGACCGCGCCCGCCAGCTCGTACCAGGAGTTCTTTCGCAGACAGTTGGTGATCCGCACGTCCAGGCTGAACTTCAGGCATCGGTCGATCAGCGGCTCGTAGACGGTACGGACCGACGAGGTGGGCACCGCCAGCCGGGCGCCGTTCCCCAGATCGAGCAGTCGGCCGTCGGCCAGTGGCGCGGCCAGTTCGGCCGAGAGCAGCTCCAGCTGCCACGGGTGCGCGGGCAGCAGCGAGTAACCGGGCGGCGCCGTCCCGAGCGCGTCGAGCGAGCCGACCTCGCCCGCCTCCGCCAGCACGTCGTCCCTGACCCCGAGCAGTCGCAGCGGGAAGCTCACGTGCGCCTCGGGCGCGTAGCGCAGCCAGTCCGTGCCGCCGCGCGCCTTCGGGCTGGGGTGGAACGGGTGCCCGAAGACCAGTGCCTGCTCCGAGGCCAGCCACGGGTCGGCGGGGGGAGGTACGTCCCGCCGGGCCGCGAGCAGCGCCGCCATGGCGTCCCTGCTCGCGGCCACCTGGGCGGCGAACTCGTCGTTGCCCTCACCGAGCTCGGTCTCCACCAGCCGGACGAGCCGATTGGCCGAGAGCGGCTGCCAGGAGTCGTTCTCCAGCCACTCGGCCCGTCCCTCGAAGCGCAGCGCGAGCCCGCCGTGCGCTCGGGCCCGCAGCAGGGTGTCCGCGACCCGCAGCAGCACGTACGGTTCGTCGTGCCTGACCTGCCCGCGAGGTCCCGAGATCTCCCGCACGCAGCAGCGCAGCAGCGCCGCCAGTGAAGCCTCCTCGGCGACGGCTGCGGGGGAGTCGAGGGCGAGGCTGGTCATGGTGTCCTTCTGGTGGTCGCGGCCGGTGTGGCCTGGGGCTGCTGGCGGAGGTAGTTCGGCCCGCTCGTGCCGTAGAACTTGTTCACATCCCGCGCACCGGTGCGTGCCTTGTCCACCAGGGTCCCGGCGGTGACCATCGACTTGCCGACGAGTCTGGCGGCGTCCAGGGTCCTGGCCCGCAGCAGCCGGGCCATCGGGTGCTCCCCGTACTCGTCGAGTGCTCCGGCGAGCGCGTCGCGGACCAGCTCGAAGGCCCGCGGCGACGACAGCGCGCCGAACGCCACGGCGGCGGCCGACAGGTGCAGGGTGATGGTCACGAACATGTCGGCGAGCGCGTGCGGGTCGTCGGTCAGCATCCGCGCGTCCGTGAAGTCCGGGACCGGGAGGCCGGCGCCTCCCAGCAGGCCGGGTGAGGTCAGCAACCCGTCGTTGTCCTTGACGAGCAGCCGCACGACACCTTCGCCCGTGGTGTCGGTGCCGAAGATCAGTGAGAGGTTCTGCTGGTGGGCCTCTAGCGCGGTGCCGTACCTGACGAAGAGCCGAACGTGGAAGCGGAACAGCACCCGCAGGTACCGGGCGAGCAGAGCGGCGACATCCCCGCCGAACCACCGTCCGGCGAGACCCTCCACGACCAGACCGCCTCCGGGCAGCGGCGCCGCCAGCGCCGCGACGGGGACGACCTCCCCGGCGGGCTGGCGGCGCAGCAGCCAGCCCAGATACTCGTGCCCGGCGTGCCCGTACGTCTGCTCGTCGGCCAGCAGCACCTCGGGATCGGGCATGGCCCGCAGCAGCAGTTCGGCCCGTGCCCCGTCGGCCAGTGTGTCGGGCTTGATCGACCTTCGGTTGCGCAGCCCGAGGGTGCTGGTGGTCAGCGGTAGCTTCAGGTGCGTGCCCGGGGCGATCTCGACGGTGCGCATCGACAGCGTGGGCCTGACCTGCAGATACGGCCGAGGGGCCACGGTCGCCCAGGGGATCTCCTCGACGCGGGGGACCGTCAGCGGGTGCACGGGGAACAGCGCGTGCGTCTCGGCGAGACTCCCCGCCAGCCCGACGGCTTGGAACCCGGGGGCCCCCGGCGGTTCGGCCCCGGTGAGCCGCTCCCGGGGAACCGCGGCCCAGCGCAGCTCAAAGGCGGGCGCGAACTCCGGCGCGTACCCGGTCAGCTCCTCGTCGGACAGGCCGATCCGGCACCGGGCCGTCGGGTAGACGGGGTGATCGACGAACGCGGCCAGCGTCTCGTACCACATGCTGTCGCGTCCGCCGTCGGTTCCCGTCGTGCCCGTGGTGCCGGGATGCGCGGTGGCCAGTCTGGTGAGCACCTCTTCGCGGTGCAGGTCGTGCAGGTCGAGGGCGCGCAACGCCTCGTGGCACTCCCTGGTGAACGACTCGACCCCGGCCGCGTCGGCGGGGCCGGCGACCTCCCGCAGTGTGTGCAGGACCTCTCGCAGCCGGAGCGCCTCCCGCGGGGCCGCGACGAAGTCCTGGAACAGCGAGCCGGGGACCAGCCGTACCCGCCTGCCCCCCGGCAGGACCAGCGCGACGCCGTCCTTGCCGTGGGTCACCCGCCGGGCCAGGCCGCCGTAGTCCTCGCGCAGCAGCGCGTTCAGCACCCGGACGGCGAGGTACGACTCCCGCCCGCGCACCGAACCTCCGCCGGTCCCGGAGTCATCCACGGCTCTCTGGCCGGCCACGCGTCGGTTCGCGGGCCCCCGGCTCACGCGATCACCCACGGGTTCTCCGCCCTGAAGGCCGCGACGGCGGCGTCCACGCCCGCCCGGTCGGGCCCGGTCGCGCGGACGATGCCCAGGTAGTCGCGGTTGGTGTTGCTCCGGTCGATCCGGTCGCCCACGGCGCGCAGTGGCCGGTGCCAGATCCGGACCGGGTCGCCGGAGGCGGGGACGACGGTCCCGGGAGCCTCCACCACGGTCCCCGAGCGATCGGCGACCAGGCTCAGCGCGGTCCCGTGCCCCCGCACCGGAGCGAGGTCCGCCGCCGCCATCCCGAGATGCGTCCCGAGGACGAGCTCGAACAGGGGCACCTGGAGCAGGCTCGCCAGCAGGAAGTCGCAGTGGTCGCCGATCGCCCGGTAGTTGACCTCGACGATCCGTGGTCCGGCCGGGGTCATCACGTACTCGGTGTGGCAGGCCCCGAACCCCACCCGGAGTGCCTCCAACGCCCGCAGCACGTGGTCGCGGCCGGGAGGCGGCTCCCAGTCGAGCCGTTCCTCCACGAAGTGCGGCAGCGGTCCGAGAGTGGTGCGGAAACCGCCGAGCACCCTGATCCGCTCGCCGTCGCCGAGCGTCTCCATCGTGTGCAGGGGGCCGTCGAGATACTCCTCCACGACCAGCGTCTCCGCCGGCCGCCTGCCCCTGATGGACAGGACGGCCGCCGCGAGCTCGCCCGCGTCGTGGACCAGCACGACGTCCTCGCTGGCCACGCCCTCGCGCGGTTTCACGACCGCGGGGAAGGGCACGTCCGCGACCGGCGGGTCGGCCGGTGCCAGCCGCGCGGTACGGACGGTCTCGACCCCGGCCGCGGCCAGCCGCCGCCGGGTGAGCGCCTTGTTCTTGGTGTCGACGCAGGCCCGCCAGTCCTTGCCGGGGAGTCCGAAGTACGCGGCGGCGAGTGCGGTCTCCGCCTGGATGTGGTCGGAGTTCGAGAAGATCGCGTCCGGGGCGCGGTGGTGCGCGACGGTGTCGATCACCGCCCGCGCGTCGCGCACGTCGCAACGGAGCACCTCCGCTCCATGGTCGCGGTACTGTTCCGGCCGGTCGGTGAGGATCGTGACCTCGCACCCGAGTACGCGTGCCGCCGGGAGGAAGCCGTCGGTGACCGAGTCTGTCGGTTTCAGCGCGGTGAGGTACAGCCGCAATGCAGGGACCCCCGATATCAGGTAAGGCTAACCTAACTCGGTGCATCCTAGCGGGATGGAGATCATCGCGCCGGGATGATCGGTCTATTGACCGTATATGTCCGTGTCGTCAAAAGACGGGATCTTTTCTGGATAGCCTCCGGCCAGGGGTGACGCCGTCGGCTCTGTGCGGTTCCGCGTTCCGGCGGCGTAATATGTGCCTCGTTTGGGGAGGCGGAACGGCGTGGAGATCGCTGCACAAGAAGGACTTCTGGGGCCGCTGCTGCTTGCGCGCAGCGCCATCGACAGGTCGGCGGTGCTCCGCGGTGACACCGAGTGGCTGGAGCGGGCCTGGGCGGACGCCGCGACCAGGGTCGTGGTCGTCGACGACGGGCAGACGCTGATCCGGCGCAACGGTGGAGAGGCGGAGCTGGTCCTGCTGTCCACCGCCGACGCTCCCGAGGGGGAGCGTTACCTGCTCGGCCTCGACGCGGAGGGCATCGCCTACTTCGCCGTGGCGGCGGCGGCCACCGATACCGGCGCCTTCAACCGGATCGTCTCCCCGCTCGACCCATCGGAACCGGGCGAGGGGCAGACCGTCACCGCCGGGTTGCGCCAGGTGGGATCGTTGCTGGGGGATCTGGACGCCGGCCTGCTGGTGTACGCGGTCGCCCTGGAGGCATGGCACTCCACCCACGAGTACTGTCCCCGATGCGGGAGCCGCACCGAGGTCCGGGCCGGCGGGCATGTGCGCGTCTGTCCCAAGGACGACAGCCAGCACTTCCCCCGGGTCGACCCCGCGGTGATCATGCTGATCCACGATGACGACGACAGGTGTCTGCTGGCCAGAGGACCGCAGTGGCCCGAAGGGCGGCTGTCGGTGCTGGCCGGTTTCGTCGAGCCGGGCGAGTCACTGGAGCAGGCCGTGGCGCGCGAGGTGTCCGAGGAGGTCGGCGTGCGGATCACCGACGCGCGCTACATGGGCAGCCAGCCCTGGCCGTTCCCGCGCAGCCTGATGCTCGGCTTCTTCGCGCGGGCCACGTCGACGGAGTTCGTCCTCGACTCCGAGGAGATCGCCGAGGCCCACTGGTTCAGCCGCGCCGAACTGCTGGCGGCGATGGAGAGCGGAGAGGTGCGCCTGCCGTCGGAGGTGTCGATCGCCCGCAGGCTCATCGAGACCTGGTACGGCGCGCCGCTGACCGGCGACTGGTGAACGTGCCCGTTACGCAGGGCCCAGGCATGCGGGAGCCCCGGTTTTCGGTGGAACCGGGGCCCGAGTGGTGCGGGGGGACGGTTACACGACCGCGCCCGCCAGGATGCGCTTGACCTCGATCACCGAGGGGTTGGTCCTGACGATCTGGCCGGTGGGGGAGTCGAGCACGACGGTGGGCACGACCTGGTTGCCGTTGTTGACGCTCATGACGAACGTGGCGGCGTCTGGATTGCTCTCGATGTCGACCTCGTTGTAGGAGATGCCCTCGCGGCTGAGCTGGCTCTTCAACCGCTTGCAGGGTCCGCACCAGGTGGTGGTGTACACAGTCAGCGCCATGTCGTGAAAAATCCCCTCATGAGATGTCCGGCGCCATTGGCAACAAAGCGAGAGCCCTTCATCTTCCCAATGAGAGAAGCTTCTCCGCGACCCACTGCTGGACCCGCTCCGCCACGCCGGGCAGCCGGTAAAGAGGTGCGCTGTGCTCGATGCCCTGCTCGGTCAGCACCGTCACCGGCACGCCGACCTGCTGCAGGTGCTCCTTGAGCTGCTTGCTGTGCTCCGACGACACGAACTCGTCCGACGAGTGCACGATCAGCATGGGCGCGTCGCCTCGGCTCGCGTGCCACGGCACCTCCATGCTGGCCCACACCCTGGCGCACTTACCGGTGGGCTCGCAGCCCCCGGCGAGCTTGATGGCTGAATCACGCAGTTTGCGTTTGTTCGGGTCGAGGCTGTCGATGCCCTCGGTGTACGCGGTGAGCGGGGAGATCACCGGAGAGATGCCGACCACGCCGCGCAGGCCGGGCAGTCGGCTCTTGTAGGTGCCGACGGCGGTGGCCAGATGGCCTCCGGCGGAGAAGCCGACGACCACGTAGTTGTTCGGGTCGAAGGACCAGCGCGCCGCGTGCCGTCGTGCGGTGGTGATGGCACCGAAGGTGTCGGTGCGCTGGGCCGGCCAGGAGGCGTCGCCGGAGAGACGGTAGTTGATGTTGAAGACCACGTAGCCCTGCTCGGCGTAGCTACGGCTCACCTCGGCCATGTACTTCTTGTCACCCGAGGACCACCAGCCGCCGTGGACCAGGAAGACGCCCGGTCGCTTCAGCTCGTCGGGCTGGTACCAGACGTCCATGCGCTGGCGCACGTGCTGGCCGTAGGCCACGGTTTCGACAAGGGTGCCCTGGGCCAGCGGGGCGGCCTCCGTGCTCGGAGACGGGGACGGAGCCGGCGTCGGGGTGGCCTTGCCCGCCTTCCCACCACCGACCTGGGTCGGCGCTGAGATCGCGTATGCAGCCGCGGTCGTGTCCACCACCGCGGGTCCGACCATCGCCGCCGCCAGAGCGAGCGCACCCACGGTTACCCAACTTCGCACGGGCCTCTTCCTTCCCCGGAACCAGTCGCACCTCATTGTGGGGCAAAAGACCTACTTTATGCATCTCGGTGATCGATACAGGTCGAGGGCGGCATGTTGCCAGAATGAGCGAGGTTTGGCCAGAGCCTGGGAGGATGTTGCGGCCCGGTCCGTTCGACTGCTTGTAAGGAGGCTCTGTGAGGCCCGACGACATTCTGGCGGCACTGGACCCAGAGCAGCGTGAGGTGGCCGAAGCCGTCCGGGGACCGGTCTGCGTCCTGGCCGGCGCGGGGACGGGCAAGACCCGTGCCATCACCCATCGCATCGCGCACGCCGTCCGCAACGGGGTGGTCGACGCCCAGGGGGTGCTGGCGGTGACGTTCACCACACGCGCGGCCGGCGAGCTCAGGCAGCGGCTGCGCCAGCTCGGCGCGCCGGGCGTGCAGGCGCGCACCTTCCACGCCGCCGCGCTGCGCCAGCTCACCTACTTCTGGCCGCGGGTCATCGGCGGCGACCCGCCCAAGGTGATCGAGTCGAAGCTGCCGCTGCTGATCGACGCCTGCCGCTCCCTGCGTAGGAACCAGGACCGTTCGGAGCTGCGCGACATCGCCTCCGAGATCGAGTGGGCCAAGGTCACCCAGATCGGCCCAGAAGACTACGCGGAGGCCGCGAAGAAGGCCGGCCGGACCTCGCCCGTACCGGCCGAGGAGGTCTCCCGGCTCTACGAGACGTATGAGACTCTCCGCCGCGACCGGCACCTGGTCGACTTCGAGACCATCCTGGAGCTCACCGCGGCCGTGATGACCGAGCACCGCGAGGTGGCAGGCGAGATCCGCAAGCAGTACCGCTACTTCGTGGTCGACGAGTACCAGGACGTCAACCCGCTGCAGAAGCTGCTGCTCGACACCTGGCTCGGCGGACGCGACGACCTGTGCGTGGTCGGCGACCCCAACCAGACGATCTACTCCTTCACCGGGGCCACGCCCCGCTACCTGACGGGTTTCTCGGTCGAGTACCCCAACGCCACCGTGATCAAGCTGGTCCGTGACTACCGCTCCACCCCCCAGGTCGTCTCCCTGGCCAACCGGGTGCTCGACAGGGCGAGGACCCCGCACAAGCTCGCCCTGATCGCCCAGCGTCCGGACGGTCCCGAACCGGTTTTCGCCGAGTACGACGATGAGACCGCCGAGGCGGAGGGAGTGGCGCGGGCGGTACGGAAACTCGTCACCGGCGGTGTGCCGACCCGTGAGATCGCCGTGCTGTTCCGGGTCAACGCCCAGTCCGAGACGTACGAGCAGGCGTTCAGCAAGGCCGGCCTGCCGTACGTGCTGCGCGGCGCCGACCGGTTCTTCGAGCGTCCCGAGGTCCGCCATGCGGTCGTGCTGCTGCGCGGCGCCGCACGCTCCGCCGAACCCGGCGACACGCTCACCTTGACCGTGCACCACATCCTGTCCGGCATCGGGCTCACCCCCGAGCCACCCGGCGGAGGCAAGGCCCGCGAGAAGTGGGAGTCGCTGAAAGCCCTGGCCGACCTCGCCGAGGACCTCGCCGCCGCCGGCGCGGACCTGCCGGCCTTCGTCGCGGAGTTGGAGCGCCGGGCCAGTGAGCAGCACGCGCCGCCGGTCGAGGGGGTCACCCTCGCCTCGCTGCACGCGGCCAAGGGCCTGGAGTGGGACGCGGTCTTCCTCGTCGGCGTCACCGAGGGCATGCTGCCGATCATCTACGCGGAGACATCCGAGCAGATCGAGGAGGAACGTCGCCTCCTGTATGTCGGCGTCACCCGCGCCCGCGCCCACCTGGGAGTGTCATGGGCGCTGGCGCGCTCGCCGGGAGGCCGGCGCTCCCGCAAACCCTCCCGATTCCTGGACGGGCTGGCTGGTCGCGCCACGCAGCGGAGCCGCACCCCCGCGGCGGCTGATCGCCGCCCGGTCGCCGCGCCGATCAGCTGCCGGATCTGTGGGAAGACCCTGATGGCCGCCGCCGAGCAGAAGCTCGGTAGGTGTGCCGCCTGTCCCGCGGACTACGACGAGGCACTGCTCGAAGCGCTGAAGGCATGGCGTACGGGAGTCGCGAAGAAGGAGAAGCTCCCGCAGTGGGCGGTCTTCACCGACGTCACCCTCCAGGCCATCGCCGAGCGGGCGCCGGTCTCAGAACAGGACCTGTTGGCGATCACGGGAATCGGACGCGTCAAACTGGAGCGTTACGGTGAAGCGGTGCTTGAACTGTGCCGTGCCGCCGCGAACCATACGGAGGGCGCGTGAACGAGGCGTTAAAGGAGCTCCTGGACCTGCTTGACCTGGAGCAGATCGAGCTCGACATCTTCAGGGGACGCAGTCCCGAGGAGCGTATCCAGCGTGTCTTCGGCGGTCAGGTGGCCGCGCAGGCCCTGGTCGCCGCGGGGCGAACGGTGCCCGACGGCCGCGATGTCCACTCGTTGCACGCCTATTTCATCCGCCCGGGAGACCCGGCCATCCCGATCGTCTACAACGTGGAGCGGGTTCGTGACGGCCGCTCCTTCACCACCCGGCGGGTGGTGGCCATCCAGCACGGCAAGGCGATATTCACCATGTCGGCCTCCTTTCACGTGCAGGAGACCGGCGTCGAGCACCAGGCGGCCACGATGCCCCAGGTGGTCGGCCCTGAGGAACTGCCGTCCTACCGGGACCGGATGCTCCAGATCGTGGGGACGAACTCACTGATGCGTGAGTGGGCGTCCAGGCCCCGCCCGGTGGACGCCCGCTATGTGACTCCGCTCACCTGGGAGGCCCATCGCGACCCGGAGCTTCGAGGTTCGAACACCAACGTGTGGTTCCGTTACGAGGCGGAGCTGCCCGACGACCCGCTGCTGCACGTGGTACTCGCCGCCTACGCCTCCGACTTCACCCTGGTCGACACCGTGCTGTTGGCCCATGGCCTGGCCTGGGGCGCCTCCAATGTCTCCGGTGCCTCGCTGGACCACGCGATGTGGTTCCACCGCCCCATCCGGGTGGACGAGTGGGTGCTCTATGCTCAGGAGTCGCCGTGGTCGGGGGCGGCTCGCGGGCTCGCCAAGGGCGAGATGTTCACCCGGTCCGGGGAACTGGCCGTGTCGGTAGTGCAGGAAGCGATGATCCGCGTGAGATAGTCGCAAAGCCGCAGGTAGAAAATATGTTGCCCGCTCCGGTGGCCCGGGTTTAGGGTCATGGTCAAGCAAGTCGGACGTTCCTGTCCGACGATCCACTAATGGAGGTGAGCCCGCTGTGAAGAACATTCTGATGTCGTCCCGGATGGGGTTCGCTTCCGTGCGCCGTAACACTCAACTGTCCTATGACAGCCAGGTCTTCCTCGCCTGTGGCGCGGCAGTCCCGGTTCTGCAGGACGACCCTGCCCGCTTCTGGGTCGAGGCCAACCGCCGGTCCGCGTCGATCGCCTTCGCGATGACAGAGGCCCCGGCTGTCCCGACCTTCGTGGGCGGCAGCCACGCAGCAACGACCAAGCACATCGGAAACGGTGGACTGCGCGGTCCGCAACCCTGGAGGCATCCTCCGGTCATAATCTGACCGAGGAAAGAGCCTTCAGGCCGCGGATCCGCACCAGGATCCGCGGCCTTCTTGTTTGTCCGCGTCATTCCTGACCCCCACCCAAGAGGTAGCCGAAGATCAACACCTAGCTGAGAGGTGAAACAGATGGGGGCCCAGACGGTCATGGACCTGATCGACGAAGCCACAATCCCCTGTCGTACCGACCCCGACCTGTGGTTCGCCGAGTCTCCGGAGGACGTGGAGTTCGCCAAGGCGCTCTGCGGAGGCTGTCCGATCCGCCAGGCATGCCTGGCCCGCGCGCTGGAGCGCGAGGAGCCATGGGGAGTCTGGGGCGGCGAGCTCGTTTTGCGGGGGGCGATTGTTCCCCGGAAGCGCCCGCGCGGACGTCCGCGCAAGAACCCGGTCGCTGCCTGAACAATCCGGTCATCGCCCAGACCACCGAGAACTCGATCAACCAGGAATCACACGTTCCCGAAAGGACCACTTCGATGAGCTACTTCAACACCACGGGGCTCGACCTGCCGTCTATGCAAGAAGAATTGGTCCGTGACCGAATACGGACCCTCCACCGTGAGGCGGAGGAGCATCGCAGGGCCGCTGGACTTCAACGTCTCCAACGAGCCCGGCGTGGGGCGGAACGCGCTTCGGCGCGTCTGCGCACCGCGCTCCTGCGCCTCGTCTGATCCGTGCGGATCGACGGCGACGCATAGCGGATGAATGAGGGGTGACCCGCTTCGGCGGGCCACCCCTCACGTGTCTCGGCGGGTCGCACTTATGCGTTTCACCGAGGTCGCCCTTCACGGGTCTCGCAAGGTCGTTACCCATGCGGTTCGGCGGGTCGCCTCTCATGGGCTCCGCCGAACCGCCCCCCGGGCGTCTCGCCGGGCCGTCTCCGGTCAGGCGCTGGCGAGGGTGGGCTCTCCGGTGTCCTCGTCGGCGAATCCGGGGACCCAGCGGATGACCTCCTGGCGGAAACGGGCGGTGGCGCCGAGTTGGCAGAGCACGCCGATTCCCGCCGTGTGCACCCGATGGATGAGGACGTACGACACGGGCAGGTTGAGCTGGCGTACCACGTTGCCCGGTCGCAGGTCGGTGGCCATGGCGGCCTGCTGCTGGAGCCACTCCCTGCTGAAGGAGAACTCCTCCACGGAGGTCGGCTCGACGTAGGGGGAGAGGAACGCCCGCAGGGCTTCGGTGTCGATCTCGATGTGCGGGCGGATGAACCCCTCGTCACGCAGGCCCTGGACCACGGTCTCCATGTCACCGTTGTTGAAGATGCGGGTCAGCTTCCCGAAGAGCGGCGGGTATCCGTCGGGCAGCCGGTTGACCGCGCCGAAGTCGAGCACGCACATCCTGCCGTCGTCGAGGATCCGGAAGTTGCCCGGATGGGGGTCGGCGTGGAGCATGCCCAGCCGGGCCGGTGAGGAGAACAGGAACCGGACGAGCTGGAGCCCGGCCCGATCGCGCTCCTCCTGGGTGCCGCCGGTGATGACCCGTGACAGCGGGGTGCCGTCGACCCATTCGGAGACGAGCACCTGCTCGTTGGCGGCGATGACATCCGGGATCAGGAAGTCGGGGTCGTCCTTGAACTCCTGGGCGAAGGCGTGCTGCGCCTCGGCCTCGCGCAGGTAGTCGAGCTCCTCGATCACCCGCTCGCGCAGCTCGTTCAGGACCGCCTTGATGTCGAGACCGGGCAGCAGCACCCCGAAGAGCTTGCCGAGCCTGGCCAGCTGGGTGAAGTCGGAGAGCAGGGCCTTTCCCGCTCCCGGATACTGGATCTTGACCGCGACCGTTCGGCCGTCGTGCCAGACCGCTTTGTGCACCTGTCCGATCGAAGCGGCCGCGGTGGGCTTGTCGTCGAATGACTGGAAGTTCTCCCGCCAGTCGTCCCCCAACTGCTCGATGAGAACCTTGTGCACGGTCGCGGTGGGAAGCGGCGGAGCCGCGTCCTGGAGCTTGGTCAGGGTCGCGCGGTAGGGGCCGGCGATCTCGGTGGGCAGTGCCGCCTCGAAGATGGACAGCGCCTGGCCGAGCTTCATCGCCCCGCCCTTGAGCTCTCCGAGGACCTTGAAGATCTGCTCGGCGGTGCGTTCCTGGATTTCCTGGGCGACGATCTCGGCCGACTTGCCACCGATCCGTTTCCCGAGACCGAGAGCGGTACGACCGGCGAACCCGATGGGAAGGGCCGCCAGCTTTGCAGAGCGCGCAACGGCGCGACGCGGAAGGTCACTCACCTCGGTTAGCGGCGTGTCCCCCGTTACAGCGAGACGCCGCTCCCTCCCTTCGCTGTGCTTGTCCGTCAGCGGCAGGTAGCCGACGCGACCATTGTTAGCGAACCCAACTCGTTTCGGAAGCAACGACATTGAGGATGAACACTCCAGGATCGCCTTTTCCACGTCCAATCTGGCAATACTTCCATTGTGCTGTTTGTCACAACGGGTTCACGGCCGTCTATCCAAGCAAGCGCATGACCGGCAGTCGATGCCGCCACCAGCGCGGACAGTGCCGTCCCGCACGCGATCTCCCCTGCGGGGAAGCCGCCCAGACGCGCACTGACAATGGGCCAGCCAGGGTCGCGATCGCGTCGCGTCAAATCTAGGCAGTGCAGACACGTGCTCCGTCCAGGTAGCACCAGCGGACCGACCGAACCGAAGGCCTCGAAGGCGGTTGCCAGCAAATGTGGGATTCCCCACTCGACGAGTTCCCTGACCAGGAGGCCGTCCAGGGGCACCACCGGAGCGAGCACCGCCAGGTCGGGCGGCCTGGCCCCGTCGGCCGGTCGGGCGGCGCCGTCGCCGGTCGACGCCGTGAGGCCGGGCGCCAGTCTCCTGGCCACCGCGACCGCACCGTCCTGCCTGCTCATCCCGACCTCCGTCCAACCGAGCCCACCGGGGACGACATCTCGCCGCCGGGTGGTACCGGGATCGACGACGCAGATGTGGCCGATCCCTGAGGCGGCGAGCAGGGCGACGACCTGCGCACCCACCCGGCCCGCGCCGTAGACCCGCACCCGGGCCCGCTGCCTGCGTTCCAGCACGGCGAGCCCTCCGTCGACCGTGCCGGGGGAAAGGGAGAGCGCGTCCAGATCGGGCTGGAGCCGGTCGCGCTCGGCCAGCACGAGCGCGCGCAGCGGGCCGGGACCCGCCGCCGCGTCGTCCACCACACCACGGCTGACCAGTAGATCGAGCAGGGTCCGGCCGCGCTCCTCGCCGAGACCCGCCTCGGTGGCGCCGGCCAGCACGCCCGCGAGATCCCTTACGCCGTCGAGACTCTCCACCCAGCGGCGGACCTCCGGCTCCAGATCACTCAGCACCACCGCGTGCCGGGGATGCAGGCCGAACTGCAGGGTGCGTCGGTCACGGGCGACGCGGCGCAGCGCGGGCTTCAGTCGTGGTCGCATCGGGAGGCCTTTCCTCGAAGGGGGGCAGCCTGCGGGAAAGCCGGTGAGCAGGCTGGCCGGGCATGCAGCGTGCCACGCCCCCGCGGACTCCCGGACGCCTTTCCCGCCGCCTGTGGATAACTCCTGCCCTGTGGACAACTTTCGGAGGGCGAGGTCTCCCGGCAGTCCGCCCTCGGCGGTCGGGCGGAAGATGTCGTGGGCTACGCTCCCCGACATGAACGAGATCTTGATCGATCGGCGTGAGAACGGCGTCGCGGTGCTCACCCTGAACCTCCCTGACCTGCGCAATGCGATGACCGACGCGATGACCGCCCGGTGGCGGCAGGCCATCGCCGGCCTCGCGGCGGACCGCGACCTGCGGTGCGTGGTCGTCACCGGAGAGGGGAAGGCGTTCTGCGCCGGGGGGGACCTGTCCTGGCTCGCGGAGCGGAGTACCGAGGACATCCCCGCGCTACGCGACCGGATGCTCGGCTTCTACCGGACCTGGTTGACGATCGCGGATCTGGAGGTGCCGACCATCGCGGCGGTCAACGGCGCCGCCGTCGGGGCGGGGTTGTGCCTCGCCCTCGCCTGTGACCTGGTCTACGCCGCCGAGGAGGCCAAGCTGCTCGCCCCCTTCACCTCGCTCGGCCTGCACCCCGGAATGGCGGCCACCTATTTGCTGCCCAGGGTCGCCGGGGTGGGGGTGGCCAGGGAGATGTTGCTCACAGGGCGGACGATGACGGGGCTGGAGGCGGCCTCCGCAGGGCTGGTGAACAGGGCGTTTCCCGGTGAGTCGCTGATGGCCGAGGTGCTGGGCATCGCATCGCGGATCGCCGCCAACGCGCCGATCGCCACCCGGCTCACCAAGGTCGCCCTCGCGGGCGGCGGGCACGCCGATCTCGCCGCCGCGCTGCGTTGGGAGTCCCTTGCCCAGCCGGTCACCATGGCCTCCGACGACATGCTCGAAGGGTTGGCGGCTCAGCGAGAACGGCGGGTCCCGCGATTCGGCAACACGTGAGACGGTTGATATCCAGGTTAATTAGATAAGTTGTGATCGCACTTGATCGCTCCCACCGAACAATCGGTGAACGGGGATTGACCAGCGGGAACGTGTTCTACCCCCTGGTGTGAATTCGCCATTCTCGGCTACCGTTCATATGTGCCCCCCGAGACAGTCGAGGTCCGCCGAAGTTCTCGCCGCCGGCGGACGGTTTCTGCGTACCGCGACGGCGAGAAAACGATCGTGCTCCTCCCCGCCGGTCTGAGTAGCACCGACGAGGAACAGTGGGTGCGCCGTATGCTCGATCGACTCGCGGCCAAGGAGCAGCGCAGACGTCCCTCGGACGACGACCTCCTCGATCGAGCCGTCGAACTGTCGGCCCGCTACCTGGGCGGGGAGGCGAAACCGTCGAGCGTGCGCTGGGTGGAGAACCAGAAGCACCGTTGGGGCTCGTGCACACCGGATCACGGAACCATCAGGATCTCCACGCGCCTGAGGGGAATGCCCTCGTGGGTGGTGGATTATGTGATCATGCACGAGCTCGTCCACCTGCTGGTGCCGAGTCACGGGTCGCGCTTCTGGGCGCTCGTGGAACGATATCCCAAGGCCGAGCGGGCACGGGGCTTCCTGGAGGGATTCTCCACCGCGGCCCACGGCTCCGCGGAGGAATGTTGACAGAGGATCGAGTGGTGGCCGTTCTCGTCACGCCCTCCGCGGCGGACGCGGCCCCGCCGGGAATCGACCCCGCCGACTTCCTGACCGCCGTCGCCGAGGACACCTACGAACTCGTCGCCGGGCTCGACTTCGTCTCACCGGTCGTGGTGACGAGCGTCCCGGGCATGGAGGAGATCGTCTGGCCGGGCACCCCTGTCGTTGAGATCCCTGACCTCTCGGGGAGCGCCCTGGTCGAGGCGGCCTTCGCCGCGCTGCCCCACGGCGAGCAGGCGGTCCTGCTGAGTGCCGACGCCCCTGACCTGCCTCCGCTGCTCATCGGCAAACTCTTCCGCGAACTCGGCCGGGCACGGATCGCCGTCTGCCCTGCCGCGGGCGGTGGCACGGTGGCGCTGGCCGCCCACCTGCCCTACCCTGGCTGGGCCTCGGTGGGCTTCGACGACCTTGACCCGGTCAAGGCGCTCCGCGCCTCGGCGCCCGGCAGCCGTATGGTCGCCAGAGGGCCCGGTTGGCATCGCCTGCGCGCTCCCGGAGACCTCCACCTCCTCGACCCGGGCCTCGAAGGCTGGGACAACACCCGGGCGCTGCTCTCGGCCTGAGCTGCCCGGGTGCCCGAGCCGTCAGGGCGCGGGCAGGCGCAGGTCGGCGAAGACGGCCCGGTGATCGGTGCCGGGAACGCTGTGCACGCTGACCGTGTTCACGCCCACCCGCCGGTCCACCACGACATGGTCGATCGTGATCAGCGGCGGGACGCGTTTGTTGACCGGCCAGGTGGGGGTCAGCCCCTCTCCGGCGCTGTCGGCCGCGTCCTGATAGCCGCGGCCGAGAAAACGACGCATGGCCGAGTGGTCGAGGCTGGCGTTGAAATCGCCCGCGAGGATGCGGATCGTGTCGGGCGCGGCGGAGGGCAGGGCATCCAGCGCCGCCGTCCAGTCGTACACCTGCCTGCCCAGCGGCGGGAAGGGGTGCACGTCGATGATCTCGACGGGCTTGGCGCCGGGGACGGTCATCAGCGCGGCGGGCATGTTGTGCCCGATCGCCTCGAACAGGTTCTCCCTGGGGGTGAGCGGATACCGGGAGTACAGGCCGCTGCCGCCGGCGCTCCACTCCGGCTCCAGCACCTGGTACGGCATGATCCCGCCAAGACCGGCCGCCTCCAGCTTCTCGACCATTCCCGGGGTCAGCTCCTGGGTGCTCAGCACGTCCGGGTCCAGCCGCCGGACCAGGTCCATCACGGCGTCGGGCTCGGCGTGCCCGAACAGCGTGTTGAGCGTCAGCACCCGCAGGGGCGTTCCCGTCACCACATCCCCGGAGCGAAAGGCCCTGGGGAGCACGCTGAGGCCGAGCGCCGCGGTGGTGACCAGCGCGACGGCCGTCGCGGCCCGGTTGCGGGTCAGCGCGGACAGCAGCACCGGTACGAGCGAGGCGGCCGCCACGTACGGGGTACCGGTCATGAGCTGGGTGGTCAGTGAGTCGCGTTCGAGTCCGGCCACCCGGGCCACCGCCCAGGCGGCGAACGGCGTCACCGCGGCCCAGGCGAGGGATTTGGGGATCCTCCAGCGCCGCGGCGGCGTCACGACCGCGCCTCTGGCGCTCCGGTCAGCCACGATGTCTACGCTCACAGTGCCCCGATCCGCTCTGTACAGCCTGATTGGGAACGAAGATATCCAGGCAGAGGTGAGCCAAGCATAAAACGGTCCAATGCCTGTGGAAGACGGCCGGAAATCAACTGATTCATCGAAAACCAGGTGTTCCGGGAAGCCGCCGAGACCGGGAACCCCCCGGTGGCCGCCGTGCCGCCCAGGGCGAACGTCCAGCCATCCGGAGTCGCGGTGGCAGCGGGCCCGTAACAGCCCGAGCCGGTACCGGCCCGGGCTCCCGGTCAACCCGAGCGCAGGGCCTCGCGGGCGCGGCGGGCCAGGCGGCGGGTCGCCTCGTCGGAGAGTTCGGGGATCTCGTCCACGGGGAACCAGCGCAGATCGAGCGACTCGGCGCTGATCACGGCCTCGACGTCCGCGGGAGCGACCGCGCCGTACTCCACGTCCAGATGGCTGCTGTGCGGCGGATGACACCAGACCCGGTGCCGGTCGAGTGCCAGCGGGCCGGGCAGCAGCCGCAGGCCCGGGATACCGGACTCCTCGGTGGCCTCACGCATCGCGACCGCCTCAAGGGAGACGTCGCCCCGCTCGCAGTGGCCCCCCATGGGCAGCCACATCCCGGCCTTGGGGTGCAGCGTCAGCAGAACCCGCTCGCCGTCGTGGGAGAGCACCGCGGTCGTGGCCGTCAGATGACCGATGACGCACTCGCGCCACATCGCGTCGTCATGGGCGTGTACGTGATCCAGGAACTCCTTGCGGAGGATCTCCTCCTCCGTCGTGGGCGCGGTCCATCCCGTGAGCACGTCCCGCGCGTCGGCGCGCAGGCTCACGCGCCGCTCCCACCGGCGTCGCCCTTGCCGTCGCCCTTGTCATCGTCCTCGCCGGGAGTGGCGGGAGGCTCGCTCAGAGATCCCTCCAGGGACGACAGGTCGAGCTCGGGCTCGCCCCGTACGAACCCCTCGGGGTTGTCCAGGTCGTCGGCGGTGGGCATGAGGTCGGGGTGGTTCCAGACCGCGTCGCGGCCGTCGACGCCCCGGTCGGATTCCAGCGACTGCCACAGGGCGGCGGCCTCGCGCAGGCGGCGGGGCCGGAGTTCGAGGCCGACGAGCGTGGCGAAGGTCTGCTCCGCGGGACCGCCGGTCGCCCTGCGGCGCCGTACGGTCTCCGCCAGTGCCGTCGCCGAGGGGAGCTTGCCGTCCGCGGCGCCGTCCACGACGGTGCCGACCCAGCCCTCGACGAGAGCGAGCATGGTCTCCAGCCGGGACAGGGCGGCCTTCTGCCGCTCGGTCTCCTCGGGCTTGAGCAGGTTCCCGCCGCTCAGCGCCTGCTGGAGCTGCTCGGGATTGTTGAGATCAAGCCCGCGGAGCTGCTCCTCCAGGGCGGAGGCGTCCACCGTGATGCCCCTGGCGTACTCCTCCACGGCCCCGAGCAGGTGCGTGCGCAGCCACGGCACGTGCTGGAACAGCCGGTGGTGGGCCGCCTCGCGCAGGGCGAGATAGAGGCGGATCTCCTCGGCGGGAGTCTCCAGCCCCTGGCTGAACGCCGAGATGCCGCCGGGCAGCAGGGCGGCGTTGTCCGACAGCGGCAGGCCGATGTCGGTGGCGCCGATCACCTCCAGGGCGAGCGAGCCGATGGCCTGGCCTATCTGCTGGCCGACCATCATGCCGCCCATCTGCTTCATCATCCCCATCAGCGGCCCGGCCATGGCCTGAGCCTCCGGGGGCAGACCGGAGGCGCCGAGCGTGCCGCTCATGGTCTCGACCATGCGGGCGGCGATCGGGTCACAGAGCTTCTGCCAGACGGGGACGGTCTTCTCGATCCACTCCGAACGGCTCCACGCCTGAGGGTTGCTCACCCCGCTCGGTAGGGAGGTGGCCTCGTTGAGCCAAAGGTCGGCCAGATTCAGGGCGTCGACGACCTGGCGTCGCTCACCCTCCATGACACTGGGATCGCCCTCGGCGACCACAACGTGCCGTGCGATGTTCTTCGCCATGTCCCAGTTGACGGGACCTGAGGTCGGCGGAGCAGAGAGCATGTCGGCGAACTGGCGCATTGCCGCTGCGATCTGCTCCGGGTCGCCGAACATGGCGAACGGATTGTCGTTGGGGTCGTTTTCCCGACCTGGCAAGTCAGTCACCGCTCTACCTCGTGCAGGATGGAGGAGTCCACATCCGCCACGTTATCCGTCGCATGGCGGGTCAGTGCAAAGTGAGGACCTGGTGCCTACCTCGAAACGCTCCCGGCCCCCTGTCGTCGCCGTCACCGGCGCCGCCTCGGGCCTAGGCCGTGCTTTCCTCGCGAAGGTCGCCTCGTCTGCGGATTTCCGCAGGGTCGTGGCCATCGACGAGCAGCGCGGCGATGTGCCCGATGTCACATGGCGGGTGATCGATGTTCGAGATCCGCTCTTGGCGAACCGCATATCCGATATTGACGTGCTCGTGCACCTGGCCGGTGACTACGCGCTCGACGCCGACCCCGCGGAGCGACGCGCCTACAACCTGCGCGCGGCCCAGACGGTGCTCACCGCCAGTGCCGCGGCGAGGGTGCGGCGGGTCGTGCTGGTCACCAGCGCCATGGTGTACGGAGCCGTACCCGACAACCCCGTCCCGCTGCCTGAGGGCTCCGAGGTCGCCGCCGAGCCGGATACGGGCATGGTCGGCGACCATCTGGAGATCGAGGCACTGGCCCGGCGCTCTCTGCGCAGCCACCCCGGTCTCGATGTGACCGTGGTCAGACCCGCGGCCGTGGTCGGCCCCGGTATCGACAGCGTGGTGACCCGGCACTTCGAGGCGCCCCGGCTGCTGACCGTCAAGGGATGCAACCCTCGCTGGCAGTTCTGCCACGTGGACGACCTGGTCTCGGTCCTGGAGATGGCGGCGCTCGGCACGGTCTCCGGGGTGGTGGCCGTCGGAGGCGAGGGCTGGCTGGAGCAGGAGCAGGTGGAGGAGATCTCCGGGCTGCGCCGGCTGGAACTGCCCGCTGGGCTGACCTTCGGAACCGCCCAGCGCCTGCACCGCCTCGGTGTCACCCCGGCCCCGGCCACCGACCTGCACTACGTCGTCTACCCCTGGGTGGTCGACTGCGCGACGCTGCGCGAGATCGGCTGGAAACCGATGTGGACCAACGAGGCCGCGTTCGAGCAGCTCCTGGAGCTGCGTGGCGGCAGGCACGCGAGGAACGAGCGGCCCCGGTCGACGAGGGAAGGAGCCGGGTAAGAGCGGCCGAACCGCGACGCGTCAGCGTCGCCGGCAGCTCGTGAGGAACGAGCGGCCTCGGTCGACGAGGGAAGGAGCCGGGTAAGAGCGGCCTCACCGCGACGCGCGGCGTCGCCATAGACTCTGTGCGTGGATGTCATCCGGTTGCTCGGTATTCGCGACAGCACGCTCTCCGTCGACGAGGTGCTCGCCGCCGTCGGCAATCACGCCGCGGGCGGTACGACGGTCTTCGTCGGCACGGTACGAGAAGAGGATCACGGCCGGCCGGTCACGGGCCTGTCCTACTCGGCACACCCGAGTGCCACGAGCGAGTTGCGCCGGGTGGCCGAGAAGGTCGCCGCGGACTTCCCGGTGACCGCCCTGGCAGCCGTCCACCGGGTCGGCGACCTGAGGCTCGGCGATATCGCGGTCGTCGTGGCGGTCGCCGCACCGCACCGTGGTGAGGCGTTCGAGGCGTCCAGAAGGCTGATCGACGATCTCAAGAGCCAGGTACCCATCTGGAAGAACCAGTTTTTCACCGACGGTTCCTCCGAGTGGGTGGGAGCCTGCGATTGATCTCGACTGACGGTTATGTGCCCCTCGGCGCGGCGGCGTCCGGGTGCGGTTTCATGACCTGTCGTACGGCATAGGCTTTGTCCATGTCCCGACGAGCCCTGACTTTGATGGTGGCGGGCTTTCTCACGCTCATGCTCGCGCTGGTCGGCGCCGTGCTGCCGGTACCGTACGTCGTGCTGAGCCCCGGGCCGACCGAGAACACCATCGGCGACGTCGACGGCAAACCGGTGATCAGCATCGAGGGACACCAGACGTATCCGACCGACGGCAAGCTCAGCCTCGTCACCGTCGCCTACCAGGGCGGTCCCGGCACCAGGATCGATCTGTTCAGCGCGCTCAGGGGATGGATCGATCCCACCATCGCGGTCGTGCCCGAGGAGACGATCTTCCCTCCGGCGACCACCGCCAAGGAGGTCGAGGAGCAGAACACCCAGGAGATGACGAACTCCCAGGACGACGCGACCGCGGCGGCGCTGACCGAGCTGAGGATTCCCTACAACTCGATCGTGACCGTGGGTTCCACGGAGAAGGGCCTGCCGGCCGACGGGAAGTTCAAGGCCGGTGACGAGATCGTCTCGGTGGACGGCACGCCCGTGGCCGATCGGGAGACCGTCTCCTCCTCCGTTCGCAAGCACAAGCCGGGCGAAGAGGTCAGTTTCGTCGTCAACCGTGGCACCCAGAGCCTGACCATCGCCGTCCCTACCGTCGCCGGTAAGGACGGAGCACCCATCGTGGGCATCACCATGCGGGTCGGCTACAAGTTCCCCTTCGAGGTCAAGATCAATGTCGGCGACGTCGGCGGGCCGAGCGCGGGGATGATGTTCTCCCTGGGCATCGTCGACAAGCTCACCCCGGGGGCGTTGACCGGCGGCAAGTCCATCGCGGGAACCGGGACGATCACCGCAGAGGGTGAGGTGGGCCCGATCGGCGGCATCCAGCAGAAGATGGTCGGTGCCAGGAGGGCCGGTGCGACGGTCTTCCTGACCCCGGCCGACAACTGCGCCGAGGCGGTCAGGGCGATCCCGGACGGGCTCAGGCTGGTCAAGGTCGAGACGCTGCGCGAGGCCGTTCAGGCGATCGACTCGATCCGCACCGGCTCGGGGTCCGTGCAGAGCTGCCCGACCGGCTGACGCCGGAACCGGGCCGGAGACCGGTCGTGCGCCAGGACGCCACGGTGCACGCGATCCCCGCTGGATAAGTGGCCCGTGGGTTCGATGGCGAGGTGAGCGTGATGCCCGATTTGCAAAGAAAGTTGAATTTTCGGGCCTGGAGTTCGTCATGGGGCACTCATCAGGACCCCTGTGCGTTGCTACCGGTGGACCCGATACCAGCGGACGTTGTGGCCGGACCGTGCCCGAAAGGCTAAGCGCGCCCCAACTCTCGCCGGTGTAGGTTTCCAGACACGGACCGTGCTCTTACGACAAGGGGTTGGCCTTGAGCTTCCGGACCCCCGGAGCCGGTAGGGCAATGCGCTTGCCCCGCCGGCCACGACTGCTACTTCCCGTCGCGATCACTCTGGTCGTGATAGTCGCGTTATTCTTCCTCTTTGCCGGTATTTTTACCGACTACCTCTGGTACGAAGCGGTCGACTACACGGCCGTCTTTTCCGGCGTGATCATTACACAGATCCTCCTGTTCGTCGTCGGTGCGCTGCTGATGGTCGGCATCGTCGGCGGCAACATGCTGATGGCGTACCGCATGCGGCCGATGTTCGGCCCCGGGATGTTCGGCGGCGCCAGCGGTGCCGACCGGTATCGGATGGCCCTCGACCCGCACCGCAAGCTGATCTTCCTGATCGGTGTGGCGGTGCTCGGCCTGTTCGCGGGATCATCCTTCTCCGGCCAGTGGAAAACCTGGCTGGAGTTCATCAACGCGACGCCGTTCGGTGAGACCGACCCGCAGTTCGGCTACGACATCTCCTTCTTCATGTTCACCTATCCCTTCATCCGGATGGTGCTGAACTTCCTGTTCGTCGCGGTGGTGCTGTCCGCCCTGCTGTCGGCGATCGTGCACTACCTGTACGGCGGGTTCCGGCTCCAGTCACCCGGCGTGCACGCCTCGCGTGGCGCCCGGGCGCACCTGTCGGTGCTGCTCGGGGTCTTCGTGCTGCTGAAGGCGGTCGCCTACTGGTACGACCGGTACGGGCTGGTGTTCTCCGACCGGGGCTTCAGACACGGTGCCTCGTACACCGACGTCAACGCGGTGCTTCCCGCCAAGAACATCCTGGCGATCATCGCGCTGATCTGCGCCGTCCTGTTCTTCGCCGGGGTCGTGCGATCCGGCGGCATGCTGCCCGGCGTCGGCTTCGGCCTGCTGGTGCTCTCGGCCATCCTGATCGGCGGGGTCTACCCGGCCCTGGTCGAGCAGTTCCAGGTCAAGCCGAACCAGCAGGGCAAGGAGCAGGAGTACATCAAGCGCAACATCGACGCGACACGAAAAGCCTACGGCGTAGACAACGCCGAGGTGATCGACTACACGGCTCAGGGTGACCCGAGCAAGGTCAGCGTCACCGCGGACAGTTCCATCTCCGGTGTGCGTCTGCTCGACCCGAGCCTGGTCGCCAAGACCTACCAGCAGAAGCAGCGGATCCGCGGTTACTACGACTTCCACGAGCCGCTCGACGTCGACCGCTACCCCGACGCGGACGGCACGGTCCGTGACACCGTCGTCGCCGTGCGAGAGCTCACCGGGCCACCGGCGGAGCAGAACAACTGGATCAACCGGCACCTCGTCTACACCCACGGCAACGGTTTCGTGGCCGCGCCCGGCAACGAGGTCGACTCCGAGGGGCTGCCCAACTTCGACGCCAAGGACATGCCGGTCACCGGCTCCCTGGCGGAGCGGACGAAGCTCAAGGAATCGCGGATCTACTTCGGTGAGGCGCCCGCTTCGACCCAGTACGTCGTGGTCGGCGGTGGCGGGGAGAAGCAGCAGGAGCTCGACTACCCCGAGAGCGGCGGCACCGGCCAGAAGAACACCACCTATGACGGCAAGGGCGGGGTCCCGGTCGGTTCGTTCATCAACAGGATGCTCTACGCCGCCAAGTACGGCGAGATCAACCTGCTGCTCTCCGGAGACATCAACGCGAACTCCAAGATCCTCTACGCGCGCAACCCGCAGGAGCGCATCGCCAAGGTGGCGCCGTTCCTGAGCCTGGACGACAACCCCTACCCCGCCATCGTCAACGGCAGGGTGGTCTGGATCTCCGACGCCTACACCACTTCCAACGCCTACCCGTACTCCCAGAGCAAGAGCCTGGAGGCGATGACGCGGGACACCATCACCGACCCGCGCCTGGTGGTGCCGCAGCCGCGTGACCAGATCAACTACATGCGCAACTCGGTGAAGGCCGTGGTCGACGCCTACGACGGCACCGTCAGCCTGTACGCGTGGGACGAGAAGGACCCCATCCTGCAGACCTGGCGCAAGGCCTTCCCCGGCATCATCAAGCCGCAGACGGAGATGTCGCCCGACCTCAAGCAGCACCTGCGCTACCCGGAGGCGCTGTTCAAGGTCCAGCGTGACGTGCTCTCCCAGTACCACATCTCCGACCCGAACGCCTTCTACAGTGGCCAGGACTTCTGGAACGTCCCGAACGACCCGTCCGGCGACCGCGACACCAAGCAGCCGCCGTACTACCTGTCGGTCAAGATGCCGAAGACCTCGGCGCCCTCGTTCTCGCTGACGACCACGTTCGTGCCGCGCCAGGGGCCCAACCTGGCGGCGTTCATGGCCGTGGACGCCAACCCCGGACCGGACTACGGGAAGCTGCGCATCCTGCGCATGCCGTCCAACACCACGATTCCCGGACCCGGCCAGGTGCAGAACAACTTCCAGAACAAGTTCTCCGGCGAGCTCAACCTGCTCGGGCTCGGCCAGGCGAAGGTCCGCTACGGCAACCTGCTGACTCTGCCGTTCGCCGACGGCCTGGTCTACGTCGAGCCGGTCTACGTGGAGATCGCGGCCGCCTCCGGCCAGGAGCCGTACCCGATCCTCCGCCGGGTCCTGGTGGCCTACGGCAGCAAGGTCGGTTCGGCCGACACGCTCAAGGGCGCGTTGGAGCAGGTCTTCGGCGACGGCACCCAGAGTGCGCCACAGGGCGAGAACACGTCCGGTGAGGCGAAGCCGGAGGAGGCCAAACCCGTCACCGAGCTGGCCAAGTCGATCGACGAGGTGCAGAAGGCGTACGACAAGGCGCAGGCGGCGCTTCGGGCGGACCCACCGAACTGGCCCGAGTACGGTGCCGCCCAGCAGGAGCTTGAGAAGGCGCTGGGCAAGCTGAAGGACACCGCCGCGACAACGGGCGTCACCCCCAGCCCGTCACCCTCGGCGACACCGTCCGGCACACCGGCTCCATCGGCGACGCCGTCGCCCCCGTCGAGTTCCTAGGGGCGATACAGGGGCCCGGCGCTATTCGATTCGCGTCCATCTCCAAAGCGGGGTATGGTTCTTACATACACCGACGCGGGGTGGAGCAGTTCGGTAGCTCGCTGGGCTCATAACCCAGAGGTCGCAGGTTCAAATCCTGTCCCCGCTACCAACGAAGGTCCCGGTCGCCGGAAACGGCGACCGGGACCTTCTGTGTTTCCCCGCGTCTCCCGAATCGGGGCGGGAAGGCCGGCCACGCAACCCGCGCGCGGGATCCACAGCCGGGGTAAGGCGTTCACCGCTCAAGCTCTGAGGCCCCTCTCCGCGCACGAGGTGACCTCTGAGGCCCCGTCCGTGCACGAGGTGGCATGAGGGGCGATGCCTCCGGCCATGACCCTCCTGAGCTGCGTGATCACACCGTGGCCGAGTCATCCGCGAGCGGGTGGCGCGGGACATGTCAACCCGCGTCCCCGCGCCGATTTGCACCCGGAGGGGAATTCCGGCTAATGTTCAAACACACACCGACGCGGGGTGGAGCAGTTCGGTAGCTCGCTGGGCTCATAACCCAGAGGTCGCAGGTTCAAATCCTGTCCCCGCTACCAAGAAAGGCCCTGATCTCCTGGAGATCAGGGCCTTTTGCGTTTCCGCGACTGATCTGCCCGTTGCCTCCCGGTTCGCTGAAGAGGGAGGCCGGGGACGACCTGAGGTGCCATCACGGAGCCGTAGCCCGTCCGGCCCGCACCCGGCGATGCCGCGGAACGAAACCGGGCTTGGCGCGCCGCACCAGCAGGCTCGCCTTGTAAAGAGCCCAGCAGGTGAGGAAGGCCCCGAAGGAGGCCTGCCCGATCCACGTCCACGCTGAGGTTTCGACGGCCGCGAACATCACCACACCGGTCCAGACGAAGCCGAAGGCGCCCACGAGGGTCGCCGCAGCCCAATTCAGCCCTCGCTGCAACATGCCTGGAGTCTTACAGATCTTGGTTCAAGACCAGGTCAATGACGTGGAACGCCTCATCGGGGGATGCTACGGCTTGTGCCGGCACACCTGCGCACGCGAGCCCCTCCGGTGTTCATCGGGGTGGTTCCGAGAGGATTCTCTTCAAGGTAGGCCAGCAGCATGGCCGCTGTGTGGGCGTCTGCCAGGATCCGGTTCACCTCGTCCTCGGATGTCGGGAGCTGGCCGCGCTTGGCGAGCTCGTCGGTGAGGAAGGTCAGCGGTTCCGGGTAGCCGGCCGCCTCGGCGGCGACCGTTGCCCGAGCCGCGGTAAGGAGACGCAGGTAGTAGGCGCGGAGGGTCGCCTCTCGCATGCGTGCGTCTTCAAGGTCGTTCAGCAGAGACCTGGCAACCCTCAACAAGTCACCTGGGTGGTTGGCCTCCGCGTCGATGTGCGCGCGGATGTCGTCGAACTCCGAGCGGGTCATGGTGCTCACCTCCACGGCGGAGTCAGGATCCTGACCCTCGCGCCTACTTCGTATCCAGAGTCGATTGCGAATGGCTTGACGTCTGGTTGCGCACTTCGACTTTCTATGACTGTTTGGGACGCGCGAGCCCCGGGGATGGTTGGCAAGTTGTCTCTGTGACGTGAGAGTCCTGGTAGTGTTCTTCTCGCAGGGCAACGAGCCCCCGGATCCAGAATCTCCCGGGTGGGCGGAGTGCCCGGCAAAACCCTCTCTCCATCCCGACGAATCGGGTGTGTCCGCACGACTGGACAACAACCGGATGTTGGAGTAAGTTAGAGGGGTTGCCCTGGAAACAGGGTGATCGAAATACTAGCGGGTTTGCGGGATTCGAGTCGAGAGTCGGAAAACCGGCGGTTTGACACGAATCAAGCAAAAACGGTAAGATCGTAACACGGAATGGAACGCCCCGGGCGCTCCGGTCAAGTACTGATCGGGACGACGGTGTACGCGTCCGTTTCTTGAGAACTCAACAGTGTGTTAAAAGCCAG
>NZ_JOEQ01000006.1 GCF_000721075.1 Streptosporangium amethystogenes | reverse complement strand
AGGGCGACAAGGCCGCTCTGGCCTCCAAGGGGGCCGCCGGGACCGGTTGCAAGCTCACCGAGGCGCAACTGATGCGGCTGGAGGCGTTCTTGGACGAGGCCGCGATCGCGCACGGGTGGGACGATCAGCGCTGGACGAGCGCGCGCATCGCCGCCCTGATCGCTGAGAGGTTTCACATCCGCTACACGCCGCGTGGGGTGGCCTATCTGATGGAGCGGCTGGGATGGTCGTTTCAGGTGCCAGCGCATCGGGCGGCCCGGTGCGACGACGAGGAGCTCGCCGGTTGGAAACGACGGGTGCTGCCCGCTTTAAAAGTACCCGGGCGGCCTGGGGCTCCTGGCTCGTCTTCGCCGATGAGTCCGGACAGAACCCGAAACCGCCCAAAGGCAGGACCTGGGCCCGCAAGGGGCACACCCCGGTGCTGCACGTGGCCTACCGGCTACCGGCCTATGCCCCGAAGCTCAACCCGGCCGAGGGCGTGTGGTCCAACCTGCGCACCAAGCTGTTCAACTTCACCGTCCACGGCATCGACGAGCTCACCAGTCTGATCAAGAACCGGCTTAAACCCCTGCAGTACCGGCCTGACCTGCTGAACGGCTTCATCGCCGAAACCGGACTCATAATCTCCGACATAACCTCCGGCTTTCATACTCAGTATGTGCGTGGCCTGCTGACCGACGGGGCCCGTAAATCGATGGAACCGATGGCGGCCCGGCTGGACGTGGATCGCCAGGGGCTGCAGCAGTTCCTCACCGATGCCCCGTGGTCGCATCAACTGGTGCTGGCCGAGCTGGCCTGGCGGATGGACGTGGCGATCCACCCGGCCGCCTGGGTGATCGACGATGTGTCCTTTCCCAAAGACGGCGAGGAGTCGCCGGGCGTGGCCGCGCAGTACTGCGGGGCGCTGGGCAAGAGGGCCAACTGCCAGGTCGCCCTGAGCGTGCACCTGGTCACCAACGCGGCGTCGTGTCCGGTGAACTGGCGGCTGTTCGTGCCCGAGGGCTGGGATCCGGCCTCGCCGCGGGTGGCGGACGCCGATGCGGTGGCGGCGCGTCGGCACCGGGCCCGGATTCCTGATGACATCACTCAGGTGCCCAAGTGGCGGCCGGCCGTGGACATGCTGGACGAACTGGCGTGTTGGGGGCTGGATGCGCCGCTGGTGGTCGCCGATGAAGGGTACGGCCAAGACGGGGCCTTCCGGCTGGCTCTGACCGAGCGGGACATCGCCTACGTGGTGGGGGTTCGCTCCGCTACCGCGCTTTTGGCGGCCGAGTCCTGCCGCACCAGGACACCGTATCGGGGCACCGGGCGCCGGGCGGCGCCCCGATATCGGCAGCGGCGGATCAGCGCCCGGCAGATGGTGCCGGCTGCCGGGCGGCGTGCGCTGCACACGGTGACCTGGCGAGTCGGGTCCAAAGGGCCGCTACGTTCCCGCTTCCACGCACTGAGGGTCCGGCCGGCGGGATACAGATCCGCCGTGCCTACGTCGGTGAGGACCTGCCGGTGTGCCGGCTGCTGGCCGAGTGGCCGGTCGGCGAGCCGGAACCGGCCAAGTACTGGCTGTCCACTCTCGCGGCGGACGTGCCGCTACGGCATCTGGTGCGTATGGCCAAGATCCGCCGGCGCATCGAGCACGACTACCGCGAACTGAAGACCGGTCTGGGCCTGGACCATTTCGAGGGCCGCACCTGGAGCGGCCGGCACCACCACGTCACCTTGGTCTCGGTCGCCCACGCGTTCTGCACCCTGGAACGGCTCAACCCAAAAGCGCCGGCTGCGGCTGGAGTACCTACCGGGTCATCGCCGAGCTCCAGTTGCTGCTGGCCTGCTGGGCCGGGATCTGCCCCACCTGCCGCCGCACATTACCCAGACACGCCCAGCCCGTCCCCACCTAACCAAGTCCTACTAGCCCTGTCGCTGAACTCGCACGGCCGGTGACTGTCCGAGTCCTGCCCGGATATCCGGATCAGGGACAGCCGGAGCGCTGAGTGGCGCTCTCCCGGCTGCACAACCCCGAACAGCCTCTTACGCTGGCACTGCGCTGTTCGTCCGCCAGTAGATCTCTCAAAGTGTCATTTTCGCGCCGACACGACATATAATCATGGATTTCTCGTGCCATGTTGTTGCGCACTCAAGATGGCAATTGCCTATCCTAGTTGTCATGGGGTGGCAGTTGGTCACCGATCTTGTCATGTTGATCATCGTCTGGAACGACCAACGCCGCCTGGGTGATCTTGGTTAGCCGAGACGAACGCGTCCTTCTCTTCCAATACCGCTTACCACGAACGCGGATGCCCCTGGGTCCTACGCCCGTCCGGCTGAGTACGAATACTCATGTGCCGTTCTGGTGGCCTTCATACACTTCGATTATGCTACTGAAGCTGGCCACCGCCGCCGCGGCTGCGGCCGCCGCCCTCTGGCTCTGGTGGACCGCCCCCTGGGACGACGGCAACGACCGCTGGAAACTGGTGGCCGACCAGTCGTCGGTCACCTACGGACAGGTCATCGCCACCGGCGAGCACGACGCCTGGGCCTTCGGCTGGGACATCCTCGGCATCGGCGCCTGGCTCCCGATGGTCGACGGCCCGCACCGCCCCACAGCCTTCCATTGGGACGGCGACCGCTGGACGAAAAGCGACTTCCCAGTCAAACTCGGCAGCATCGGCCCGGTCGCCGCGTCCGCCCCCTCCAACGTGTGGGCCCTGGCCAGCGACGAGGGCAACACCTCCGTCCTGCGCTGGGACGGACGCGCTTGGACGATCGTCCAGAAGCTGCTCGCTACGGCCGAGAGCCTCGCCGTCACCGCTGACAACGACGTGTGGGTCTTCGGCGACCACAGGGCCTGGCACCACAACGGCGCCACCTGGTCCGAACAGAGTGTCTCCTTCCGCGCCTTCCGGGTCAACGCCCGCTCCGCCTCTGACATCTGGGCCCTCGACGGCGACGCCCCCTGGGTGCACCACTTCGACGGCAAAGTCTGGACTCGAGTCAACCTGACCGCGGCGCTACCGAAGGCCCCGCCCCCGTCCGACGATTCCCCGCCCGACCCGACCGGCCCTCGGCTGACCGCCATCACCGCCGATCCGTCCGGCATCTGGATCACCGGGGAGATCGGGGCGTCGTCGTTCCTGCTCTACCAGACCGGTTCCGGCTGGCGCAGCGAGGACACCTCAGCGAAGGCCGGTCGCATGGTCCGTGATCTCCCACCCGTCCCCGACGGCAGGGGCGGCCACTGGTTTCTCAGCTCCACCGACGTCAACGGTTACGACTCCGCCCTCGCCCACCGCGATCCCTCCGGCCACTGGACCAAGGTTCCGTCCGGCGGCGAGCTGACCTCGCTGTCGGCCGTCCCCGGCGGCCCGCTCCTGGCCACCGGGGTGATCGGCAAAGCTTCAGGAGTCTTCCGCAACCTTCCCTAAAGCAGGCCGTGCAGCACCTCGGCCTCCGGTTCCAGCCATGTCCGCATCCGCGCGAGCTGCTCGTGAACCTCCTCAATCCGCTGCAGGGGCTCGCCCTGCCGCTGCGCCAGTTCCTCCAGCAACGACCCCACCGCCTCCCACGCCTTCACCCATCGGAGAAACTAGCAACCTGATCAACCAGTCCAGACCACGAACCCCCAGCTGAGACAGTCACTGCAGAAGCGCTACACCCAGCTGAGTCTGCTGGCAGGCGAGCGGAGGCTGGCGGCGACAGATTGCGCCCAGAACCGGCAGGGCAGAGCCGCGCTTTTGCGAAGCGTGACGAGCGACTGGCCTCCGATCAGGACCTGGACCGGAGCAGTATCAAGCCGCCAAGGATAGGTAGGCCGCCGCTGGCGATCGGCTGGCCGGCGGGCCGGGGTCGGCGCATGGCGGCGCTGGATCGGCGTTACCGATGCCCGGATTGCCCCAGTGGGCTTGTAACTCGTGTCCGTTGTGAACGCCGCTCCGCGTGTTTCAGGCGCGCGGAGAGCCATTCGAGTCAGCGTCACCATGATGCTCTTACAAACAGTGAACAACTACGCCTCTTCCGGGTCGGTACTGTTGACCTGGGCGAACGGGTTTAGACACAGGCATTTAGCGCGCAACCGAGCAGACTTCGACACCTGCTCGAGTCGGGAGCTGCGCCAGCTTCCCCAGGAAAATGTCAAGTTGGTTGAGGGTGAGGACACCCCAAGATCCTCACACTAAATGTCAGGGCCCAGGTCTTTAGCACTGATCACTGACATCTTCGCTGAGCGCCAACAGCTGACATCAGGGGGTGTGTCCAGTTAACGGCTCTGTCCCGTAATCGGTGGTAGCCGTGCGTCACCGGTGCCAGGCTGGGGTGTGCTGGAGATCGACGCTCTTGCGGGTGTGGTGTTTTCGGGGTTGTCTGCCCTGGTCATCGAGGGGGTGGTGGACGAGGGCAATCTGATTCGGGTGGTGGCGCGGACTCGAGACGATCCCGTGCTGTGTCCGGTGTGCGCGACGCCGACCGGCCGGGTGCATGGGTTCTGCGGCCGGATAGTCACCGACCTTCCCGTGGACGGCCGGCGGGTGGTGGTGTCGGTGCGGGTGCGGCGGATGGCCTGCCCGGTGTGGAGTTGCTCGCGGCGGACGTTCCGGGAGCAGGTGCCCGGGCTGCTGGAGCGCTACCAGCGCCGGACGAACCGACTCGCCGACCAGTTGGGCGCGGTGGTGAGAGAGCTCGCGGGCAGGGCGAGTGCCCGGTTGTCCCGGGCCTTGGGCGCGCAGGTAGCGCGGTCGACCGCGTTGCGGCTGCTCAGGCGGCTGCCGCTGCCTGCGGTCGGAGTGCCACGGGTGCTGGGCGTCGATGACTTCGCGTTGAGATGCCGCCACCGGTACGCCACGATCCTCATTGACGCCGAGACCGGGACGCGGATCGACGTGCTGCCAGGTCGCGGCGCCGAGGTGCTGGAGGTGTGGCTACGTGCTCATCCCGGCGTGGAGATCGTCTGCCGGGACGGTTCCCTCACCCATGGTGAGGCCGTCCGCCGGGCACTGCCCGACGCGGTGCAGGTCAGCGACAGGTGGCACCTGTGGCGGAACGTGTGCGACAAGACCCTGGCCGAGGTCCGCTCCCATACCTCCCGCTGGGCGGCGGTCAACCCGCCCCGTCCCGGGGGCGTCCGCGAGCGGACCACCCGCGAGCGCCGGCATCAGGTTCACGACCTCCTCGGCAAGGGTGTTGGCCTGCTGGAATGCGCCCGCCGACTCGACGTGTCCCTGAACACCGTCAAACGCTACGCCCGCAGGAGCGAGCCCGAGGAAGTCCGCCGTGCTCCGCGCTACCGACAGACCCTCGTCGACCCCCACCGCGACCACCTGCGCGCCCGCCGCGCCGAGGATCCGGCCGTCCCGGTGATGCGGCTGTTCCATGAGATCAAGGAACTCGGCCACACCGGCAGCCTCAACCTCCTCTACCGCTACCTCACCCAGGGCCGAGCCGAAGGCGACCGGCCCGTCATCACTGCCCGCCATCTCACCCGGCTCTTGCTCACAGACCCCGACCGGCTACGCGACACCGACACCGACCCGCTGCGGGACCTCACCGCCGCATGCCCCGAGTTGGCCGCACTCGCCCGCCTTATCCACGCCTTCGCTGAGCTGCTCACCCCCGCCGTCGGAAACGACACCCAGCTCACCGCGTGGATCACCGCCGCACGCGCCGCCGACCTACCTCACCTGCACGGCTTCGCCAACGGACTGGAGCTCGACCGCGCAGCCGTCGATGCCGCTCTCACCCTGCCCCACCACAACGGCCGGACCGAGGGCGTCAACACCCGCACGAAAAGGATCATGAGACAGATGCACGGCCGTGCCGGATTCGACCTCCTTCGCCACCGCATCCTCCTCCCGTGACCATTACCCAGCGCTACCACCGATTACGGGACAGAGCCGTTAACTGGACACACCCCCGCGGAATTCATTGGCTGGCTGTATCGCGATTTAAGAGATTTGCCCACGGCAATGTACTGGTACGACCGGGCGGTCGAGTGGGCGCAGGAAGCCGACGACGGCCCCATGCAAGGCTATGTGTTGCTACGCAAATCCCAACTCGCCTATGACCGGCAGGACGCCTTGAAGGTGCTGACGCTGGCGGAAGCGGCGCAGCACAGCAGCACGCGGCTCCAGATTGGGGTGCGGGCAGAAGTCCTGCAGCAGCAGGCGTTGGGGCTGGCCATGATGGGGGAGCCGGTGCGCAAGGTCGAGATGAAGCTCGACGAAGCGCGCGGACTGCTGCCCGGCGTGTCGGAGGAGGAGCCGGGGACACTCGGCAGTTCCTTCACGGAGCACGTGCTGTCGCTACGCAGCAGCGCGTGCTTCACCGAGGCGGGCAACCCCGCCAGGGCGACCGAGATCCTTGGGTCGATCATCGCTGGCGGCAGCCTGTGATATCGCGACGTCGGCTACTTCCAGGCCCGTCACGCGGCCGGGCTGGCCCTGATCGGCGAACCCGATCAGGCGGCCACCCTGGGGCTCGCAGCGGCGCGCGTTGCGCGGGCCACTCGTTCGCGGCGGACGATCACGGTCTTGGGCGAAGTGGTGGAGTCGATGGGCCGCTGGCGGCGTCGGCCGCAGGTGCGTGCCCTGCAGGACTTCTTAGCTGATCGTCCTATCGCGTAGGCGTCCGTCCCGCAGCCATTCGACGACCGTTTGGATCACCGCGGCCTGCCATGCCTGGCTTTGGGGGTTGTGATATTGCGGGTCATCGTGGACGGCGAAGGTGTGCTGGGAGCCTTCGACCTCGACCAGGTCGCACGGGGCGGTGAACTGGGGCACGGCCGCGCGGGAGGACTCGATCGGCACGAGGGTGTCCTTGGTGCCGTGCACGATCAAGGTCGGTGCCTTGATGGAACCGAGGATGGTGTGCGGCTGCAGCCAGAAGACTTCGTTGAGGAGTGGTCGGCCGTGGCGCAAGGTGGGGGTGAAGGTGATGGATCCCTGCTCGGTGAGCTGGTGGGCGACGTCTTCATCTAGATAGTCGTCGTGCCAGTAGGGGCGACTGTCGATGGTGCGCTTCTTGTAGTCGAGCTGAGGGTTGAGCAGTACCAGCCGGAACACTTCGTTGGGCCGGTGGGCGGCGTAGTATCCGCAGATGCCGCCGCCGAAGCTCGTGCCGAGCAGGCTAAGTCTGAGAACTTTGGTCGTCTCGCGGAGCTGCTGCAGCGCAGGTCGAAGCGGAGCGATGCCAATCCGTGGTCGCTCAGCCCGTGGGCCATCCGGGTGAAGAAGCCGCTTTCGTGACGCGTCACCCCGCCGCCGTGAACCAGGACGACGGCGTGTTCTGGCGGTCCATCTGGTGTGACGAGCGTTCCGGCGAGCTGTTGGCCATCGAGAGTCCGGAAGGTGATCTCATGCTCTGTCGAAGTCACCTTTAGCAGCATAGGCACGGCCCTGGACTGGTGGAAGCATTCGCGATGGTCCGGAGAAGGGGGCGCAGTTCAGGGCGAGATAAGCGGCAGGCGTCGGTCTGCGATGTGGCCCACGCTGCAGTAGGGCATCGGCGCCCCGCCGAGCGAGATCAACACTCCCCAACAGCGCAGAACGGCCCGGTACCGATTTACGGTGCCGGGCCGTTCTGCTCCGGGTCTGTTCCGGCCGATGTCGCTCGGCGACTACAAGCAACGACAGCCTTTCCCAGCTCAGCGCCCATTTCCAGTAAGGTCGCCGAGGCCGGGAAACCGTACCGTCACACGTCGTAGTAGAGCTCGAACTCGTGCGGGTGCGGGCGCAGGCGGATCGGGTCGATCTCGTTCTCGCGCTTGTAGGCGATCCAGGTCTCGATCAGGTCCGGCGTGAACACGCCGCCCTCCAGCAGGTACTCGTGGTCGGCCTCCAGGGCCGCGAGCACGTCCGACAGCGAGCCGGGGACCTGCGGGATGTTGCGGGCCTCCTCCGGGGGAAGCTCGTAGAGGTCCTTGTCGACCGGCTCGACCGGCTCGATCTTGTTGCGGATGCCGTCGATGCCGGCCATCAGCTGGGCGGCGAAGGCGAAGTACGGGTTGCACGACGGGTCCGGGACGCGGAACTCGATGCGCTTGGCCTTCGGGTTGGAGCCCGTGATCGGGATGCGGATGCACGCCGAGCGGTTGCGCTGGGAGTAGACCAGGTTGACCGGGGCCTCGTAGCCGGGCACCAGGCGGTGGTAGGAGTTCACCGTCGGGTTGGTGAAGGCCAGCAGTGACGGGGCGTGCTTGAGCAGGCCGCCGATGTAGTAGCGGGCGGTGTCGGACAGGCCCGCGTAGCCGACCTCGTCGTAGAAGAGCGGCGCGCCGTCCTTCCAGAGCGACTGGTGGCAGTGCATGCCGGAGCCGTTGTCACCGAAGATCGGCTTGGGCATGAAGGTGACCGTGTGGCCGTGCTCCAGGGCCGTGCTCTTGACGATGTACTTGTACAGCATCAGGGTGTCGGCGGCCTTGAGCAGTGTGTTGAACCGGAAGTCGATCTCCGCCTGGCCGGCCGTGCCCACCTCGTGGTGCTGCATCTCGACATCGATGCCCGCGTCGATGAGGCGGCGCACCATCTCCGAACGCAGGTCGGTGAAGTGGTCCATCGGCGGGACCGGGAAGTAGCCGCCCTTGAACCGCGGCTTGTAGCCGAGGTTGCCGCCCTCCTGGGCCTTGCCGCTGTTCCAGGCACCCTCGATCGAGTCGATGTGGTAGTAGCTCGTGTGCGCGTTGGTCTCGAAGCGCACGTCGTCGAAGATGTAGAACTCGGCCTCGGGGCCGAAGTAGACCGTGTCGGCGATGCCGGTGCCCTTGAGGTACTCCTCCGCCTTGCGGGCGACGTTGCGCGGGTCGCGGCTGTAGGCCTCGCCCGTCAGCGGGTCGTGCACGAAGAAGTTGATGTTGAGCGTCTTGTGCTGCCGGAACGGGTCGAGCACGGCCGTGGACGGGTCGGGCAGCAGCAGCATGTCCGACTCGTGGATGGCCTGGAAACCGCGGATCGACGAGCCGTCGAACATGAGACCGTCGGTGAAGACGCCGGCTCCGAAGTTCTCCGAAGGGAACGTGAAGTGGTGCGTCGTCCCCGGCAGGTCGGTGAACCTGACATCGACGAACTGCACCCCTTCGTCCTTGATGAACTTCAGGACGTCGTCGGCGGAGTTGAACACGCGAACCTCCCATGGGGCACGGGCTATCAGGCCGAAGGTATGCCTGCGCCGTTACCGCCCCGTGTCTCGTTTGTTTCACTCGTGTTAAGCGAAAGTCGCCTTCACGCTAGTTCTCGGACCCCGCCTGGGCGGGTATACCGAACCGTCCTTTGCCCGGTTTTGCCGGATTTTCACGTGCTGGACTTCAGCGGACTGCAGTCCTTCGTCGTCTCCTCCTCGATCGAGTAGGGATCCACGGCCGGGGCGCCGGCCGTCGGCTTCCGGTCGGGAGGCGAGTCCGGATAGAACGGGTGTACGAAGGCGTCGTCGATGTCGCACCGCGCCGGAGCGACTCCTCCGCCGTTCCAGCCGCTGACCCAGAAACGCAGTCGGCCGCCGTCCCGCCACACGTCCAGCCTGCCGATGTTGTGCGCGACGAGCCTGGTCAGGGTGTCCGGTCTGCACGGCCGCTGGATCGCGTACACGAACAGGTAGTTGACCTTGATCCGGACGCTGCTGAGCCCGTTCTCCTTGAAGGTCGTCAGCCGGGTTCTGCCGTGGACCTTGAAGGTCTCGCTGACCAGTTCGGCGTTCTTCGGAGCCAGGCTGGTCACCCACCTCCGGCTTTCGTACCCGCTCTTCCTGTCGGGATGCTTGAGGCCCTTGACGAACGGCGCGCGCTGGTCGGGGTTCAGCAACCGGATCAGTGCGTTCGGCCTCCCGCCCAGCAGCACCTTCCGGTCCAGGTTCGAGGCCGTCAGGAGTTTTCTCGCGTGCCGCAGGGCCGCGGACACCTCCTTGCGGCTCAGCCCGCCGAGCGCCCGAGGCTCCGGCATGACCAGTCCCTTTACCCCGTCGGCGTACTTCTGGGCCGGTGAGCCGTCGAAGGGGGAGAGCTTCACCGGCTTCACCGGGGCCGGCTCGGCGCTTTGCCCGGCGGCCGCCGGATCGGCGGACGGGTCGATGCCGAAGTCCGCGAGGATGGCGGCGCGGACCCGTTCGACGCTGTCGGGCCGGTAGACGACAAATCCCCCGGCCGCCGCCACCAGGACGGCCACCGCGACCGCGGTCCACCGCCGCCTGCGGCGACGCTTGATGCGGGGCTGCCGTGCCCACTCCTGTTCGGCGACTTTGCTCATCCGCCTGCGTTCCCGCACGCTGATCTGGGCCGTGAGCGCCGTGAACCGCTGGTCGATGTCGTCGTTGTCAGGCACGGGGGGAATGCGCTGATTGAGATGCCGACATATATGATCTATGGCTTTCGCCCTGTCTCGCCAGCCGATCCGGGCGAGTACGAGGGCGGTACCCGGGGCGGATACCGTTGGGACCATGAGCAGCAAGCAGCCGCGTTGGACCCAGACCTGGCTCGGCGGCGTCAGGTCGGCCGGAGTCGACCTCGGTTATCCGGGGGAGCGGCTCGGGTTGCCCGCGGAGGGCAGCGGCTCGGTGGCCGGATTCGGCCGCAGGCTCGGTGCCATCGTGGTCGACTGGCTGATCTGCACCTGGGCCATCACCCAGGGGCTCCTGCGGATCGACCCCACTCATTCGGCCTGGGTCCCGATCCTGGTCCTGGCCGCCGAATACCTCCTGCTGGTGGGCACCATGGGGATGACCTTCGGGATGCGCCTGTTCGGCATCAGGGTCGCCGCGCTCGGCGGCGGCCGCCCCGGGTTCGTCTCCGTGCTGGTACGGACCGTCCTGCTCTGCCTGGCCCTGCCCGCCCTCATCTGGGACCGCGACCAGCGGGGCCTGCACGACCGTACGGCGAACACCGTGGTCGTACGTCTCTGAGGCGTCCTCACGCCCGCAGCTGATTCCTTTTCCCTCCGGCGGCCGTCACAACGGCGGGCGGCCGCGCCGGGCGGGCCGCAGTGTGGGAGGGATGTCGTTGTGGTCGAGGAAGAGGAGAGAGCGGTCCTGGCCGCCGCGCTGGCGGGTGACGAGCCGGCGTTCGGCGCGCTCGTCGAGAGGTACCGGCGGGAGCTGCGGGTGCACTGTTACCGGATGCTCGGCTCCTTCGAGGAGTCGGAGGACCTGGTGCAGGAGACGTTCCTGCGCGCCTGGCGCAGGCGGGAGAGCTTCCAGGGGCGCTCGACCTTCAGGGCCTGGCTGTACCGGATCGCGACCAACGCCTGTCTGGACTTCCTCGACCGCCACCCGCGCCGCCCACGCCCGCGTGAAGCGCCGGTACTGGCCACCTCCGGCGTACCCTCACCGGCACCGACCGAGGTCTTCTGGTTGCGTCCGTACCCGGACCGGCTCCTGGAGCCGCCCGCGCCCGCCGGCGCCGAGCCGGACGCCGAGGTGGTCGCCAAGGAGACGATCGAGCTGGCCTTCCTGGTGGCCATTCAGCACCTGCCTCCCCGGCAGCGGGTGGTGCTGATCCTGCGCGACGTGCTCGGCTGGTCGGCGCAGGAGGCCGCCGCGCTGCTGGAGGTGAGCGTCGTGGCGGTGAAGAGCGCCCTGCAACGGGCCCGGTCGACGATGCGGGAGCACCTGCCCGCGCAGCGTCTGGAGTGGGCGCCCTCCTCGGATCCGACCGAGGAGGAACGCGCGGCGTTGCGACGCTACATGGACGCCGTCGAGCAGGCGGATCCCGAGGTCCTGGCCGAGGTGCTGCGCGCGGACGCCTGGCAGACGATGCCGCCGGCCCCGATCTGGATCCTGGGTGGCGAGGCGATCGTCGAGGCGTGGCGTCCGGCGATGATCGGCCCCGAGGCATGGGGTGACTGGCGCGTCCTGCCCACCCGCGCCAACCGGCAACCCGCGGCGGCGGCCTACCTCAGGCGCCCGGGCGAGTCCGGGTACCAGGGGTCGTGGCTCGGTGTCCTGCGGGTCGAGGGCGGGGTGGTGACCCAGATCACCACCTTCGGCGCCGAGATCTTCCCGGAGTTCGGCCTCCCTGCGGCGCTGTGACGGACGCCGCCGGGTCCCCGGAGCGATTCCTTTCGCGGCCCGCGGCCGTCGTAACGGTCACACACCGCGGTGCGAAAGGGATGATCATGAACGATATGCAGAAGCAGGTCCGGGAGGCGGTCGACAGGCTCGTGGAGTCCGGGGCCGAGCGGGGCCTGCAGGTCGCCGTGTACCGGCACGGCGAACCGGTGGTCGACGTCGTCGGGGGCGTCGCCGACCCGGCCACCGGGCGTCCCGTCACGCCGGACACACCGTTCTACAGCACCTCGACCGGCAAGGGCGTCACCTCGACCGTGGTGCACGTGCTCGTGGAGCGGGGCGTTCTCGGCTACGACACGCCGATCGTCGAGCTGTGGCCGGAGTTCGGCGCCCACGGCAAGGAACGCGCGACGGTGCGGCACGCCCTGATCCACTCGACGGGGGTGCCCGGCGTACCCGCCGGGACCACGCCCGAGGACCTGTGCGACTGGGACGGGATGTGCGCGGCGATCGCCGATGCCAGGCCCTGGTGGGAGCCGGGCACCAGGACCGGCTACCACCCCCAGTCGTTCGGTTACCTCATCGGGGAGATCGTCCGCCGGAGCACCGGCAGGCCGATCTCGCAGGTCCTGCGGGAGGAGGTCGCCGGACCGCTCGGGGTGGCCGGCGAGCTGTTCTTCGGCGTCCCGGAATCCGAACTGGGCAGGCTGGCCAGGCTGGAGGACGCGCCGAGCGATTTCGAGATGCCCGCGGAGACGTTCGCCGACATGCCGTTCTTCAGGGTGGTGGACGGCTACACGGCGGCGCCGATGGCGGCGATGCCGGACGCCGGTTTCGGCAACCGTGCCGACGTGCTGACCTCCGACATCCCGGCGGGCGGCACCATGTCCGCCCGCGCCGTGGCCCGCATGTACGCCGCCCTGCTGGGCGAGGTGGACGGGGTCAGGCTCGTCTCGCCGGAACGGCTGCGAGAGATCACCGAGGTGGCGGTCACCGGCATGGACGAGGTCACCGGCACCCCGGTCACCAGGTCCCTCGGGTACGCCATCGGCGCCACCGAACTGCTCGACGCCCCCACCCTGTTCGGGATGGCGGGCAGCGGTGGCTCGGCCGCCTACGCCGACACGGCCACCGGGATCGCGATCGCCGTGACCAAGAACCTGGTCTCCGGCGGAGACTTCAGCACCTTCGATGAGATCGGCCGGATCGTCATGACCGCCGGTGCCGGCCGCTAGGCCCGCGTTCCCGACCGACCCGTGACGATCTCCCGCAGGTGGGGAAAGGGCCGGGGTGCCATCGGTGCCGCCCCGGCCCTGTGACAACGGCCGCGTCTACCGGACGCAGGTGAAGATCGCGGTGCCGGGCAGGTGGCGGCCGCGCAGTGGGCTCCAGCCGCCCCACTCGCGGTCGTGGCCCGGCGGCCACTCGGGCTCGGTCAGGTGCCGCAACACCAGTCCGGAGGCGGTGATGAGCCCGATCCAGTCGGCCATCGTGCGGTGGTGCTCGACATAGGACGGACGCCCGTCCTCGCCGATCTCCACGTACGCCGAGCGGTCGAAGTAGGAGCGGTCGGAGGTCAGCCCGGCGGGGCCGGGATCGTCGGGGAAGGCCCAGCGGATGGGGTGGCTCACCGAGAAGACCAGGCGGCCCCCGGGGCGCAGCACCCGGTGGACCTCGGCGAGGACGGCTCCGGCGTCAGCCACGAACGGCAGCGCGCCGTAGGCCGAGCAGGCCAGGTCGAACGCCCCGTCGGCGAAGGGCAGGACCTCGGCGTCGGCCTGGACCACGGGGAGCGCGGCGCCCGCGTCCAGATCGATCCGGCGCGAATGCTGAAGCTGGCGGAAGGACAGGTCGAAGGCGGCCACCCTGGCGCCCTGGCCGGTCAGCCAGCGCCCGCACTGCCCGGCACCGCAGCCGATCTCCAGCACGTTCTGGCCCGCGACATCGCCCAGCAGGCGGGCATCGGCCTCGTCCAGCCCCTCGGGACACCAGACGAACCCGGAGTCGCGCAGGAACTCCCCGTGCTCGGCCTGGTACTCGTCGGCGGCGCCGTCCCACCAGCCGCGGTTGGCCCGGGAGGTGGCCGCGGCGTCCACCTGATGGCGCCCCACCCCGGCGGAGCCCATCAGCGCATCTTCGGGCGGGGCATCTTCGCGCCGCGCGGCAGCGGGCCCTTGGGCATCGGCAGCGTCTGAGGCAGGGCCTTCAGCCGGTTGTTGATCTCGTACAGGGCGGGCTTCTTGAGGTTGCGGGGCAGCTTCATCAGGTGCCGCTGCAGCTTGGCCAGCGGGATCTGCCCCTCGCCGTCACCGGACTGGATGTCGTAGACGGGCACGTCCAGCGCGACTCGCTGGACGCGCTTCTTCTCGGCGACCAGCATCTTCTGCACCCGGCTGCCCGGCCCCTCCGAGACCAGGATGATGCCCGGGTAGCCGACCACGCGGTGCACGATGTCCTGGTCTCGGGTGACCGCGACGGCCGGGGTGACCTCCCAGTTACCGCGCATGCCCTGCAGGATCGCGGCTGCGGCGCCGACCTGCCCGTGCAGCATGGAGTACTGCGCCCTCTGGGCGAGCTGGCCGAACACCACCAGTCCGACGGTCAGGGCCAGCAGGATTCCGATGAAGAGCAGGTACCAGAACCAGCCCGTGACCAGGCCGATCACCACGAACAGCGCGAGCGTGCCCAGCGCCGAGGCGTAGACGATCGGCATCCCCTTGGGGTTGGCCTCCTTGATGATCTTCGCGATCATACGGAGTTGCTTGATGCGCCCCGGGCGCTCTGAGTCTTCGGGCTTCTTGGCCATGTTCTGAAGGATACAAATCCATGGCTCAAGAAGTGAAAACGTGACCTGCCCGGTGCCGGGTCCGGCACCGGGCCGAAGGCCGCGGAGCACCGGAAAGGCCGGTATCGCGGAGAGAAAAGCCTCTGCCGACTTTTACCTGAATTATCTGGTCACGGTTGTGCTCAGGCGGCGACACCGTTGGAGAAGGCGGGCACCTCAGACGCCCCAACCGGAGGAACCCCGCTCGGGAGTGGGGTTCCTCCGGTTCCACGGTCCGTGAGACCGGACCGCTCAGGCGTGCTGGCGGGCCTCGACCGCCTGCTTGTACAGACGGCCCGCCCGGTAGGAGGAGCGAACCAGCGGCCCCGACAGGACCCCGGCGAAACCGATGGCCTCCGCCTCCTTGCCCAGCTCCACGAACTCCTCCGGCTTCACCCAGCGGTCGACGGGGTGGTGGCGCGGGGTGGGTCGCAGGTACTGGGTCACGGTGAGCAGGTCGCACCCGGCCTCGTGCAGGTCGCGCATGGCCTGGACGACCTCCTCGCGCTCCTCGCCCATGCCGAGGATCAGGTTGGACTTGGTCACCAGGCCGGCCTGACGGGCCTTGGTGATCACTTCCAGGGAGCGCTCGTAGCGGAAGGCGGGCCGGATGCGCTTGAAGATCCGCGGCACGGTCTCGACGTTGTGCGCGAACACCTCGGGCCTGGCGGAGAAGACCTCCTCCAGCTGGGCCTGGTCGCCGTTGAAGTCGGGCACCAGCAGCTCGACGCCGCAGCCGGGTAGCAGCGCGTGGATCTGCCGCGCGGTCTCCGCGTACAGCCACGCGCCGCCGTCGGGCAGGTCGTCGCGGGCGACACCGGTAACGGTCGCGTAGTTGAGGCCCATCTGCCGGACCGAGTCGGCCACCCGGCGCGGCTCGTCGGTGTCGTACGCCTTGGGCTTGCCGGTGTCGATCTGGCAGAAGTCACAGCGCCGGGTGCACTGGTCACCGCCGATGAGGAAGGTGGCCTCGCGGTCCTCCCAGCACTCGGAGATGTTGGGGCATCCGGCCTCCTGGCAGACCGTGTGCAGCCCCTCGCGTTTGACCAGCGCCCGCAGCTCGGTGTGGTTCGGGCCCGTCCTGAATCTGGTCTTGATCCATTCGGGCTTCTTCTCGATGGGGGTCTCGGCGTTGCGGACCTCCAGGCGGAGGAGCTTCCGCCCTTCGGGTGCGACGGTCATGCGAGCTCCTTCGTCGGTCGGAGGACCGAGGTGTTGCACGTCGAGGTGGGGTGGATGTGGTCACGCTCGCTCACCCGTCCAGCTTATGTCCCACCGCGAGCCGCGAGGTTTCGGGGGTCAGCGCCGGAACAGGTCCTCCTCGGGCAGCTCGAAGGCCCGCGCGCCGAGCGCCTCCGCCAGGTGCTTCTCGGCGTACGGCAGGACCTCGTCGACCACGATCCGCCGGCCGGTCTCGGCGGACAGCGAGGAGATCCCGGCGTCGCTGATGCCGCACGGGACGATCCGGTTGTACCAGCTCGGGTCGTTGGAGCAGTTGAGCGCGAACCCGTGCATCGTGACGCCGCCGGAGACCCGGATGCCGATGGCCCCGACCTTCCTGTCCGGCAGGCCGTGCGAGGGGTCTCCGGCCACCCAGACGCCGCCGCGCCCCTGGACCCGGCCCGCCTGCACCCCGAAGTCGGCGCAGACGGCCACCAGGGTCTCCTCCAGGAGCCTCACGTAGGCGTTCACGTCGAGCGGGCCGCCGAGCCTGATGATCGGGTAGCCGACCAGCTGGCCGGGGCCGTGCCAGGTGATCCGGCCGCCCCGGTCGACCTCGACGACGGGAGTGCCGTCGGAGGGCCTCTCGTGCGGCGCGGTTCGTTTTCCCGCCGTGTAGACCGGCGCGTGCTCAAGCATCAGGCAGGTGTCGGGAATCTCCTCGGCCACGCGGCGTGCGTGGATGCGCCGCTGAAGATCCCAGGCCTGTTCATAGGGGAAGTCAACGCCAAGACGGACGATTGCCAGGTCACTCACGTCTCAAGAGTAGTTGACCCGTTCGTGGTCACGACGTGAGAAGCCGAGGCTCGATGCGGAACTCCTTGGCCCCACCCGCCCCGTCGTGCTCGACCTTGTAGGCGTAGGCGTCCGGGTGCACGCTGACGGCCTGGATGAACTCGGTGCCCACATAGTGCAGCGCCACCCCCTCGTCCGCCGCGTAGCCCCCGGGCAGTTCGCCCGAGGCCACCGCCTCGTGCAGCAGCGCGCGGCGCTGCGGGTCGGAGTCGTAGTGGACGCCGCACGAGTGGGGCAGCAGGCCCAGGCCGTCGGACCACACCCGCAGCGTCGGGCCGAAGGAGTCGGTGTTGCCGCCCACGTGCCAGCAGAGCGCCCCGGCGCTCTGGCCGCTCAGCACCACGCCGGCCCGCCACGCCTCCTCGAAGATCTCGTCCAGGCCGTGCAGCCGCCACAGGGCCGCCAGGTTGGCCACACTGCCGCCGCTGACGTAGATGACGTCCTGGCCGAGCACCCACTCGCGCGGATCCTCGACGTTGGGCATCGGGAACACCGTCAGGTGGCTGACCTCGACGTCCCACTCGCGGAAGGCGCCGTACATCTTCAGCAGCCAGTCGGCGTCGTCGCCGGTGGCGGTGGCGAGCAGGCCCAGTTTCGGCCGGTCCTGGCCGGTCAGATCGAGGGCGTACCGCAGCAGCGCGCTCGCCTCTATGAACCCGTGGCGCTCGGACGGGCGGAACGAGCCACCCCCGATGGCAAGGATGTGAGACTGCCCGGAACTGCGCATACGTGACCTCTTCGACGGCTTTGGCGGAAACAGGGACCCTAGAGTACGGCGGCCAGCGCCTCGTTGAGGTGCGTATGCCGGAACGTGTAACCAGACTCCAGGAGGCGCCGGGGCAGCACCCGCTGCCCGGTCAGCACCCCCTCCTCCGCGAACCCCCCGATGACCGTGCGCAGCGCGAATCCGGGTACGGCGATCGGCATGGTGGGCCGGTGCAGGGCCGCTCCGAGCGCCTTGGTGAACTCCGCGTTGGTGACCGGCTCGGGTGCCGTCAGGTTCACCGGCCCCGAGATTTCGGGATTTTTCAGTATGTGTCGTACGGCGAGAACCCAGTCGTCGATGGAGATCCATGACCAGTACTGCCGCCCGGAACCCAGTGGGGCACCCAGCCCCAGCTTGAAGACGGGGAGCAGCCGGGACAGCATGCCTCCCTGTCCGCTCAGCACCAGGCCGGTGCGGAGTCTCACCACCCGGATGCCGGCCTCCTCGGCGGGTGCCGTCTCCGCCTCCCAGGGCACCACGACCTCCTGCGCGAGGAACCCGGTGCCCGCGGGCGCGCTCTCGTCCACCGCCAGATCTCCGGTGTCGCCGTAGAAGCCGATCGCCGAGCCGGACAGCAGCGCCGCCGGTCTCGCCGCCAGAGCGGTCAGTGCGCCCACCAGAGTCCTGGTCCCCTCGACCCGGCTACGGACCACCTCGCGTTTGTGCTCGTCGCTCCAGCGCCGGTCGCCGATACCCGCGCCGGCGAGGTGGACCACCGCCTCCGCACCCTCCAGCACCGCCGGGTCGACAACCCCTTTCGCCGGGTCCCAGCAGGACTCGTCGTCGTCTCGTGGCGCCCGCCGCACCAGCCGGACCACCCGGGCGCCGTCGTTCCGCAGGCTCTTGACCAGAGCCGATCCCAGCAGGCCCGAGGAGCCGGTCACGATGATCGTCATATCAGCCAATGTAATCGACCTCCTCCGAGGTCTTCGGAAACCGGAGGCCGATCGGATTCGCGCCGTTCCCGCGAGATCCCCGATCCCGTACTGCCGGCGCCTTTGGCGTACCGGAAAGGCGAGGCGCGACACGCGGGAGAGAACGAGCCGGGCCGGCCCGCGAAGTCGCGGGCCGGCCCGGTGGGAGAGAACAGGATCTAGGCGTTGAGGCCCAGCTGGTTCTCGAAGCGGCCCTCCTCCAGACGACGCTTGATCGTCGTCAGGAAGCGGGCGGCGTCGGCGCCGTCGACCAGGCGGTGGTCGTAGCTGAGCGCGAGGTAGACCATCGAGCGGACGGCGATGACCTCGCCCTCGGCGGTGTCCAGGACGACCGGGCGCTTGACGACCGCGCCGGTGCCCAGCATGCCGACCTGCGGCTGGTTGAGGATCGGCGTGTCGAACAGCGCGCCCCGGCTGCCGGTGTTGGTCAGCGTGAACGTGCCGCCGCCGAGCTCGTCCGGGCTCACCTTGTTGGTGCGGGTGCGCTCGGCCAGATCGGCGATCTTACGGGCCAGCCCGGCGATGTTGAGGTCGCCCGCGTCCTTGATCACCGGAACGATCAGGCCGCGCTCGGTGTCCGTCGCGAAGGCCAGGTGCTCGGCGTCGAAGTAGGTGACCTCATTGGTCTCGCTGTTGATCGTGGCGTTCAGCTTCGGGTGCTGCTTGAGCGCCTCGATCGTGGCGAGGGCGAAGAACGGCATGAACGAGAGCTTGACGCCCTCACGCCGCTGGAACTCGGCCTTCGCGCGGTCGCGCAGCTGCGCGATCTTGGTGACGTCGACCTCGACCACGGTGGTGAGCTGGGCCGAGACCTGCAGCGACTCGACCATGCGCTTGGCGATGGTCTGGCGCAGCCGCGACATCTTCTCGGTGCGTCCGCGCAGCGTGGTGTCCACCGCGACCGCCTCGGGGGCCTGCGCGGGCGCGGCCGCCGGAGCCTGGGCGGCGGCCTGCGGGGCCGGGGCCTGGGCCGCCGAGGCCCGCTCGCGCTGGTCGCGGGCCGCTTCCAGCACGTCCTGCTTGCGGATGCGACCGCCGACGCCGGTGCCGCTCAGCGAGTCGAGGTCGACGCCGTGCTCGCCGGCGAGCTTGCGCACCAGCGGGGTGACGTACGGGCTCTCACCGGAGGGCTGGGCGGCGGGCTCGGCGGCCGGTGCCGTCGCGATCGGGGACGGCGGCGCGGCCGGGGAGGTCTGGACGGTCTGGGGGGCCGGTGCCTGGGCCTGCGCGGGTGCCGGGGCCTGCGCGGGTGCCGGGGCGGGAGCGGGGGCCTGCGCCGGGGCGGGGGCCTGCGGGGCGGGCTGCGGGATCGAGGAGACCGGCTGTGCCTGCTGCTGGGGGGCCGGCTCGGGCTCGGGCTCCGGTTCGGGGGCCGCCTCCTGTGCCGGGGCGGCACCCTCGGTGCCGTTCTCGTCGATGACGGCGAGCTCGGCGCCGACCTCGACCGTCTCGTCCTCGGCCACCACGATCTTCGTGAGGATGCCCGCGGCCGGAGACGGGATCTCGGTGTCGACCTTGTCGGTGGAGACTTCGAGAAGCGGCTCGTCGGCCTCGACGCGCTCGCCCTCCTTCTTCAGCCAACGGGTGACGGTGCCCTCCGTGACGCTCTCACCGAGCTGGGGCATCTGTACGGACTTCGGCATTGGTGTCTTCTCTCGCGTTCCGAGTGAGGGCTTACGTTAGTTGTGGACGTGGAGCGGCTTGCCGGCCAGCGCCAGCATCGCCTCGCCGAGGGCCTCGGACTGGGTCGGGTGGGCGTGGATGAGCTGGGCGACCTCGGAGGGCAGGGCCTCCCAGTTGTAGATCAGCTGTCCCTCGGTCACGAGCTCGCCGATGCGACGGCCGACCATGTGCACGCCGAGCACCGGGCCGTCCTTCGCGGAGATGATCTTGACGGCGCCCTGCGTCTGCAGGATCTGGCTCTTGGGGTTGCCCGCGAGGTCGTAGGTGAACTCGACGACCTCGTGGCCGCGCTCCCTGGCCTGGGCGGAGGTGATGCCCACCGAGGCGACCTCGGGATCGGAGTAGGTGATCCGCGGCACGCCGTCGTAGTCGATCGGCACGGGGTTCAGCCCCGCGATGTGCTCGGCCACCAGGATGCCCTCGGCGAAGCCCGCGTGGGCGAGCTGCAGGGTCGGGATGAGGTCGCCGACCGCGTACACGCCGGGCACGCTGGTCTGGCAGAACTCGTTCACGGTGACGGTGCCGCGCTCGATGGCGACACCCGCCTCCTCGAAGCCCATGCCCGAGGAGACCGCGCCGCGGCCGACCGCGACGAGCAGCAGCTCGGCGTCCAGGGTCTTGCCGTTGGCCAGGCTGACGACCACGCCGGTGTCGGTGGTCTTGACGCCCTCGAAGAAGACGCCCAGCTCCTGCTTGATGCCGCGGCGGCGGAAGGAGCGCTCGAGCAGCTTGGAGCTCGACTCCTCCTCCAGCGGCAGCAGATGCGGCAGGCCCTCGACGATCGTCACCTCGGCGCCGAAGGAGCGCCAGACGCTGGCGAACTCCACGCCGATGACGCCGCCGCCCAGGACGACCACGGAGGTGGGCACCCGGTCGAGCTTGAGCGCGTGCTCGCTGGTGATGACACGCTCGCCGTCGATCTCCAGGCCGGGCAGGGACCTGGGCGCGGAGCCGGTCGCCAGCACGACGTTGCGGCCCTCGTAGACCTCGGAGCCCACCGCCACCCGGTTCGGGCCCGCGAGACGGCCCTCACCCTCGACGATCGTGATGCCCTTGCTCTTGAGAAGGCCCTGCACGCCCTTCCAGGCGCGAGTGACGATCTTGTCCTTGAACGCGTGGACCGCGGGCACGTCGATGCCCTCGAAACGGGCCTTGACGCCGTAGGTCGCGCTTTCCCGCGTCTCGTCGGCGACCTCCGCGGAGTGCAGAAGCGCCTTGGTGGGAATGCACCCCCGGTGCAGGCAGGTGCCGCCGATCTTGTCTCTCTCGATCAGCGCGACCGTCTTGCCCAGCTCGGCCGCCCGCAGAGCGCAGGCATACCCGCCGCTACCGCCACCCAGGACGACGATGTCGTAGGGGCCGCTGCCATCAGCCACAGGAAAGCTCCTTGTCGGATTGGAATACCGTGTTCACGGTCGCGCCCCTTCCGAGCCCTGGCCGGCCGCGCGGATCCTCGATCGCATCCACGTCGCCGCCTGACTCGGCTCGGCGCCCAGTCGGTGCCCGCCCTTGGCCCGGCACCGACAACCGCATCTTTTCATCTGTCTGTGTTGCTTGTGACCCGCATGCGCGGCTACGCCGACGCCTGGACGGACCCGGTCGCGTAGCGCTCGGCCAGGCCGACGAGCGTCCGGGTGACCGCCCCGGTACCGCCCTTCGGCGTGTAGCCGTGCGGCTCCCCCTTGTTGAAGGCGGGACCGGCCATGTCAATGTGTGCCCAACGGACACCGTCCGGTACGAATTCCCGCAGGAAGATCGCCGCCGTGAGCATCCCGCCGAAACGCTCGGGGTGCAGGTTGGCGATGTCGGCCACGGGCGAGTCGAGCCCCTTGCGGAGCTCGTCGGGCAGGGGCATGGGCCACGCGGCCTCGCCCTGCGCGCCCGCCGTCGCGACGATCTCGGCCCGGAGGTCGTCGTCGTTGGCCATGACGCCCGCAGTCCGCCAGCCCAGCGCGACGATCTGCGCACCGGTGAGCGTGGCGACGTCGACGATCACATCGGGGTCGTCCTGACCGGCGCGGGCGATGCCGTCGATCAGGACGAGGCGGCCCTCGGCGTCGGTGTCGAGCACCTCGACCGTCTTGCCCGCGAAGCTGGTGAACACGTCGGAGGGACGCTGCGCGGTGCCGCTCGGCATGTTCTCGGCCAGGCAGAGGTAGCCGACCGCGTTGACCTTCAGGCCCAGCCTCGCGATCGCGAGCATCGCGCCGAGGACGGCGCCCGCGCCGCCCATGTCCGACTTCATCCAGTCCATCGCGGCCGACGGCTTGAGCGACAGGCCGCCCGAGTCGAAGGTGATGCCCTTGCCGACGTAGGCGAGCTTCTTCTCGGCCTCGGGGTGGCTGTAGGCGAGGCGTACCAGGCGGGGCGGGTTCGCCGATCCCTGGCCGACGGCGACGATGCCGCCGTAGCCGCCCTCCTTGAGCGCCTTCTCGTCCAGGATCTCGACCGACAGGCCGGCCTCGCCGCCCATCTGGTCGGCGATCTCGGCGAAGCGCGCGGGCCACAGGTCCGAAGGCGGGGTGTTGACCAGGTCACGGACGAGCGAGACCGACTCGGCCAGCGTGGTGGCGCGCCCGACCGCGGCCTCGGCGCCCTCGGCGTCGGTCAGCACGGCCAGCTCGGCCACCGGGGCGCTCGGCTCGTCGACGGTCCGGTATTTGGTGAAGGAGTACGCGCCGAGCAGGCCGCCCAGGGCGACGGCGCCGGCGTGCTCGGCGCTCGCGGTGGGCAGGGCCAGCGCCACCCGGCCGGTGCCGGCCAGGGCGCGGACCGCGGTGCCCGCGGCACGGCGCAGGGCCTCGGCGTCGTAGCCGTTCTCGGGGACGTCGCCCAGGCCGACGACGACCAGCAGGGGCGCGGTCAGCGCGCCGAAAGTGGGGATCTTGGAGATCTCGCCCGTCTTCCCCTTGGCGCCCACACTGCCGAGCGTGGTGGCGAGCCTGCCACCGAGAGCCTGATCGAGGCCGTCGGCCCCGGGAGCGGGGATCAGGCCGTCCGGTCCGGTATGGACGCCGACGACCAGTGCGTCGGTATCGAACGAGACAGCGTTGTCAGTTGGGGTCAGCCGCACAGTGGTCACACAAGCCGATGCTAGTCGGGCTTGCGCAGTACTCATAAACGAGGGTTCGTCCTACGAATCGCGTCGTTCGATGGTGCTACCGGGAGTGGCATCATCGAAAGGGATGGTGCTAATGTCACTAGCACTATGTTGCTCACCTTGGATATGAACGATCCCCGGCCACTGCACGAGCAGGTCGCCGAGGCGATCAGGCGTGCCGTCGCCGAGGGGTCCTACGCCCAGGGAGACCGGCTCCCGCCGGCGCGCGATCTGGCCGCCGCGCTGGGCATCAACGCCAACACGGTGCTGCGCGCCCTGCGTGACCTGCGTGACGAGGGGGTGCTGGAGTTCCGCCGCGGCCGCGGCGTGAGCGTGCTCAGCCGCCCCAACCCGCGCAGCGTCATCGAGGGGAAGCTGCGCTCCCTGCTCGCCGAGGCGGTCCAGTACGGCTACCGCCACGACGACGTCATCGAGCTCATCAGAGAACTGTCATAACCGGGTCTGGAGCCCGATTCTTCGAAGGAGCGACCAAAGTGGGCCTGCGAGCTCGATTTCTTTCCGTGGCGGCCGGCTGGTCCGTGCTGGTGGCCGCCGTCCTGGTCACCGCGCCGCTGACGCTGCGAGACCGGCTGCCCGATCCGATCGCCACGCACTGGGGTGGCCCGTCCGGCGTCCCCGACGGCTCGATGCCGTTCACCGCCTCGGTGCTGTTCCAGGCCGGCCTGTGGGTGCTGATCTCGGGCGTCCCCTGTGTGTTCGCGCTCGTCAACGCCGGGATGCTCAGGAACAGGGCGAACCGCATGGCGCTCGGTGCCGTGCTGGGCGGTGGCGGCCCGTTCTTCCTGGGGTTGCAGGCGGTCACACTGTCGGCCAACCTCGACACCCCCGACTGGAGGCAGGCAGGTCACCTGGGGTGGAGCGCGCTGCTCGTGGTCGTGGCGCTGCTGCTGGGCGGCTGGCTCGGCGCCCTGGCGGCCCGTCCGGGTCCCAACGATTTCCCGGAGCCGAAAGCGACTCCTCCGCGCCGGGTTCCGCTCGGCCCAGGCCAGCGCGCGGTATGGGTCTCCTCTGTACGCAACGGCCCGCTTGTCGCGCTCGGCGGATCTTTCCTGGCCGTAGGGACGGGGCTCGCGGTGCTCGCCCTGCTCGGCGGCGGCGGCATGCTCTGGATTCCCGCGACGATCATGGGCTTGGTGGGCCTGGTGGGCGTGATCTTCAGTTCGGTACGGGTGCAGGTCACCGAGGAGGGCGTCGTCCTCTTCTACGGGCCGCTCCACCTGCCCCGCAAGCACATCCCGATCACGAGGGTGGAGCGGGCCTGGTCGGAGGAGCTGTTTCCGGCCAATGTCGGCGGCTGGGGCGTCCGTGGCCTGCCGGGTGGCGCGACGGTCATGCTCCGCGGCGGGGAGTGCCTTGTGATCGGCTACGTCTCCGGTGGTCGCTTCGCCGTCTCGATCGACGACGCCGAGAATGGCGCCGCCTTGCTGAACACCCTTGTGGCCAGGGCGTCCACCGCCTCCGGTGCCCGCTGATCTCCACCCCAGAGGGCTTTCCCGCCCCCTGAAGTTCGAGCATCCGAAGGTGATCTCATGCTCCGCCGATCCACTGATCTGTGGTTGTTTCTGCTCGTCGCGTTTGGTCTGTCCTGGCTGTTCGCCCTTCCCCTCTGGCTGATGGGCGTGCAGATCGGTGCGCCCGTGTTCACGGCGATCGGGGTGGCGATGATGTTCACCCCGACGCTGGGTGTCCTCGCCGTCCGGCTTCGGGGCAGACGGCTCGGGGAACCCGGCACCACCTGGCGTGAGTGGGCCGGGCGGACCGGCCTGTGGATGGGGGAGCGTCGCGGGCGCACGCTCGCGCTCGTCGCGCTGGCCTGGTTCGGCACCCCCCTGCTGGTAGTCGTCGCGATCGCACTCAGCGCCGCCCTCGGCCTGCTCTCCGTCGACCTGTGGGGGCTCAGCCTGTTCCGCGAGAACCTGGCGGCGGCCTCCCCGGGCCGATCGCTTCCGGTGGAGCTAGGAGTCCTGGCGGCCGTGCAGGTCGGGGTCGTCTTCCTGGTCGCTCCACTGATCAACTCGATCGCGGCATTCGGAGAGGAGTGGGGGTGGCGGGGCTGGCTGCTGCCCCGTCTGATGACGCTCGGCACCTGGCGGGCGCTCCTGGTCTCCGGGCTGATCTGGGGACTCTGGCATTTCCCGCTCACCCTGCGCGGATACAACTACCCCGAGCTGGGTGCGTGGGCGGCGCCGATGTTCATCGTCTTCTGCGTGGTCTTCGGAGCACTGCTCGGCTGGTTCCGCCTCTACTCCGGGAGTGTCTGGCCCGCGGTCGTCGGGCACGGCTCCCTGAACGCCTCCGCCGGCCTGACCCTGCTTGTCGGTAACGCGGCAGACCCGCCCAATCTGGCAGTCGCGGGGATCACCGGGCTGGTCGGCTCGGCGCTGCTGGCCGCGGTCTTCGCGCTGGTGATCAAACGCTGGCCGATCGAGCCACATCCCCAGGCCACCGGCTGAGATCTGAGGAGAGAAATGCTCCCGGTGCCCTCACCGGTGAGCCTCCTCTGTCCGGTCCGCCCGATTCACCGAATCCGGCTGCTCTGGTCAGGCCCATCGGGTCCGCCGGATCAGGCACGGCCGGACGAGGCTGGAAGGTCAGCTCACGAGTACCGTGCTCACCAGCAGCGCCGTGACGGTGGTGATCTCGACCAGGGCTCCCAGCACGTCCCCGGTGATGCCACCGAGCCGGCGCACCGCTCTGCGCCGCACCACCCAGGCCGCCAGCAACCCGAGGAGTACGGCCGCCGGAAGCCCCCAGGAGGCGGAGAGGCTCCCCAGCCCGGGAACAAGGTCGCTGAGGCCGGCCAGTGCGGTTCCCCCGGGGCCGGAGAGTGAGTTGATCTCCGGGATGAGCCCGTGGTTGTCCTGATAAGCGCCGAGGAGCGGAGAAGAGGGCGACCGGACGTCGAGGGCGCCGGTCTCAGACAGGAAGAGCGGCGCGGCCGACCCCGCGAGCACCAGCACGGTCATGCCCACCGCGACGCTCCGTCGTACGGTGCCCACGACCATCGCACCGAGCCCGCCGGGGCGAGCCGGGGGGATACCCGCTCGGCAGGCCCAGGTGAGGGCCAGCCGCCCGGCCGCGCAGGCGGTGACCAGGACGATCGGCCCCATCCCCGTGTAGGCGAGTTCCGACAGGGCAGCCACCTGGAGGAGCAGGGTGCAGACCAGGGTCACCACCCCGAACGGCCCGATGTCGGACTGTTTCATGATCTCCAGTGCCCGTTCGGCGGGCTTCCCGCTGCCCAGTCCGTCCGCGAGATCGGCAAGCCCGTCCAGATGCAGCCCCCGGGTGAGCAGTGCGAGGACCGCCACGGCCAGCACCGATGCCGGAAGCGGCGTCATCCCCAGCCAGAGCGCCACCGCCAGCACCAGCCCGGCGACGACCCCGAGCGCCGTCCCCACCAGCGGGGCCATCGCCATCGCGACACCCCCCGCCCGGCGGTCGACCACTCCGGGCCGGACCGGGAGGACACTCAGCGTGCCGATCGCGAGACGCACCCCGTCGGTGAACGTCGACGACCTGTCGGGAGGCGGGGGCGCGGGCATGACCGCAGATCATAGCCCTCCTCCTTTCCGATCCCCGGAGCACTCCCGGACGGGGAGGGCGAGGAGGAGGGAGTGGCTCCTCGACCCGGACTCCCTCGTCGAACGGAGGCTCAGGAGGGAAGGGGGAGGAGACGGCCGGCGACGACGAGGGTGACGTCCTCGGATTCCGCGGCGAGGCGCTGGTTCAGGCGGCCGAGGACGTCACGGAACATCCGGCCGCTGGCGGTGGCGGGCACCACGCCGAGGCCGACCTCGTCGGAGACCGCCACGACCCGGGCCCGGGTCTGCCGCCAGGCCGCCACCAGATCGTCGCACCGGGCCGCGACCGCGTCCAGGCCGTCCCCGCCCGACCAGGCGTCGCACGCGTCGAAGACGGAGGCGACCCAGGTGCCGAGCCCGTCGATCAGCAGCGGGGTCCCGGTGGACCGCAGTAATCCGGCCAGATCCGCGGTCTCGGTGGTCTCCCAGTGGGCGGGCCTGCGGTCACGGTGTGCCCGGACCCGGCGCAGCCACTCGGGATCGCCGTCGCCGGACGGCCCGGTCGCGACGTAGCGGACCTCGGGTTCGGCCGCCAGCCGAAGTTCGGCCTCCGCGGACTTGCCCGACCGGGTCCCGCCGAGCAGCAGGGTCCTTCGGGGCGGGGGAGCCGGAAGTGGCGGGGGCCCGTCGATGTCGAGGACCGTGCCATCCGGTACGACGCGCACCCCCCACAGGTCTGCCCGCCGGGCCAGCTCCGCCTCCGTCGGTACCCGGTGGTCGAGGTCGACGGCCAGCACGTGCGTTCGCCCGCCGACCAGGCCCCGCCGGCGCAGGTTCCCCAGCAGTGCCGGCCGGTCGAGCACGTCCAGCAGCACCAGGTCCAGCGCCGCTCCCGGGCCGGCGGGCTCTCGCTCCTCGTACGGGGGAGAGGCGGGGGTGTAAAGGACGCGCCGGCCGCCGGGGGTGGTGACGGTGAGGCCGTCCGGACCGGGCAAGGCGTGGTAGCCGGGCGGGAACGGGCCGGTGGGCGGCAGCCGCACGGAGTCGCCGAGCAGCACGGACGTGGGGCGGCGGCCGGGGGCGACCCGGGCGCAGGAGACGCACCCGCAGCCCGAGGCCGGCCAGCCCGCCGCAGCCGCGGTACCGGAGATCAGGACCTTCACACCCGGCCTCCCATCGGGTTCGAGGAGTTGCGAGCCTCCACCTTCTGGTGGAAGCGGATGACCTCCGCAGCGTACGGGGGGCAGGGAACAGCCGGGCGGCGGGGCACGAGACCATGATCCTGCCTCCACGTTCGGGGGCACCCCGGAGAGATAGGGTTCGCTGAGCCGCCGAACGGCACTGGCAGGATCCGCGAGAAGGAGCTATGGCATGACGTGGCGCTGGCGTTATGAAAACGCGAATGGCGGCGAGGTAGTCGAGGGTGTCGCGCCGTCCGACACGTTCCCGAGCCAGGCCGATGCCGAGTCGTGGCTCGGTGAGAACTGGCGTGAGCTGCTGGAGGCGGGGGTTGAGAAGGTCACCCTGCTGGAGGACGAGAAGATCGAGTACGAAGGAATGTCCCTGCGCCCGGAGTGAGGGAAGAATCCGCTGATCGGCAGGGTCACCGGGCGGGCCGCCCGGCAGAGGGGCGGAGGCGAACCGGCGATCACGAGGAACGGCGAGTGGTGCACCGGTCCCTCGCCCCTTGGTGAGAAGGGGCAAGGGATCTCGGCCGGGACAGGCTCTAGGGACGCCGCCTGGGGCTGACGGTCTTGGCGGGGTCGCGCTCGACGACCGGGCCGAGGGCGTCGTCGATCTTCTTGAGCACCTCGGCGTCCAGCCTCACCCCGGAGGCCCTGACGTTGTCGCGGACCTGCTCGGGCCTGCTGGCGCCGACGATGGCCGAGGACACGTTCGGGTTCTGCAGCACCCAGGCCACCGCGAGCTGGGCCATGCTCAGCCCGAGATCGGCGGCGATCGGCCCCAGTCGCTGGACGTGGGTGAGCACGTCGTCGTTGAGCATCCGGGAGATGAAGTCGCCCCCGGCGGGGTCGGTGGCCCGGGAACCGGCGGGGGGCGGCTGCCCCGGCAGGTACTTGCCGGTGAGCACGCCTTGGGCGATGGGAGAGAAGACGATCTGGCCGACGCCCTCCTTCTCGCTCAGCGGCACGACCTCTGTCTCGATGACCCGCCACAGCATGGAGTACTGGGGCTGGTTGGAGACCAGGCGGTCGAAGCCCATCTCGTCGGCGATCTTCAGGGCCCGGCCGATCTGCTCGGCGGTCCACTCGCTGACGCCGACGTAGAGGACCTTGCCCTGGCGTACCAGGTCGTCGAAGGTCTTGAGGGTCTCCTCAAGCGGCGTCTCGTAGTCGAAGCGATGTGCCTGGTAAAGATCGACGTAGTCGGTCTGCAGCCGGCGTAGCGAGCCGTGCAGGGACTCGGTGATGTGTTTGCGCGACAGGCCGCGGTCGTTGGGCCCCTGACCGGTCGGCCAGTAGACCTTGGTGAAGATCTCCAGAGACTCGCGGCGGACGCCCGCGAGGGCGCGGCCGAGAACCTCCTCCGCCTTGGTGCCCGCGTACACATCGGCGGTGTCGAAGGTGGTGATCCCCTCATCGAGCGCCGCCCGCACGCACTGCTTGGCGGCGTCCTCCTCTACCTGGGAACCGTGGGTGATCCAGTTGCCGTAGCTGATCTCACTGACCATGAGACCACTCCGGCCAAGGTGGCGGAATTCCATGCTCCGACATTAGTAGGTGCCCGATTCGGGATACCCTGCCGGGCGTGTTGCGGTTGATCACTTTGCGGAGGATATGGCTGGCGCTCGCCGCCGGGGCGCTGGCGGCGGTCGTCGTGGTGGTCGTCCGCCGACGGCGGAGATCGGGGGGCGTCTCCCGGGACGACTCCCCGGTCGACGAGGCGATCGGCTCACCGGAGGAGGCGGCCTCCGGAACCGGGAACGCGCCGCGCTGGCCTCCCGCGCCGCTCCTCGGCGTCCCCACCGAGGAGGATCTCAGGCGGTACGCCACCGGTCCCCCTTCCGCCTTCCGGTCCGCCGCCCTGCGAACGTTCGCGCCCAGGGCGCCGGGCGAGCCGCTGGACAGGGCGGTCAAGAGCCGCCTGGCCCGCTGGGGTGCCGTGGGGATCGGACTCTGCCTGCTCGCCTTCGGTACCCAGGTCCTGGAGAACGCGGTCTTCTCGAACAGGACGGAGACCGTCGAGGCGACCGATCTCCGGAACCTGCCCGGCGCGGACGGGCGGTGCGGGCCGAAACCGGATGTTCCGCTGGAGCCGGGGGTGCGCTATCCGGCCGAGGGGGAGCCGACAGCGGGCCTGTACGCCGTCGTGTGCCGGAAAGATCGGTGCCCGGAGGACTCATGCCGTGAAGTGCCCGAAGCGCAGGAACTCTTCAGGGCCGTCCAGGAGGGTCCGGACCCCGCCGGGGAACCGGGGGAATCCGGCCAACCCTACGAGACTCCGGCCCCGCAGGAGACGTCCGAGGCGGTTCCCGACGTGGACTGCCGGCCGCAGGCGAGGGTCCCGCGGGTGCGGGCGATCGCCCCCCGGATGACCAGGGCGGTGAACCGCCAGTGGCGCCGCATCGAGAGGTGGCTGGCGGCCAACGCCCCGGAGAGCCTTGGCACGCTGGGCAGGCCCGCCAGGGCCCGTACGATCGCCGTCGCCGAGGCGCAGATGGGCCTGCGCTTCCCCGACGACCTGCGTGCCTCCCTGCTACGGCACGACGGGGCCCGCGTCGTGGGCGACACCTGGCCGTTCGGCTTCATCGGTAACTGGAACCAGGGGGTTCGCGGGATCCGTGACACCTGGCGGCGGCTCTGCGGGATAGACGGGGAGGACGTCGGCGCAGAGGCCGGCGTCGACGCGCGGGCGGAGTGGTGGGACGGGCGGATGATCCCGTTCGGCGCCAACGGAAGCGGCGACCACCTGGTGATCGACTCCGTGGCGCGCGACGTCGGGCAGACCGATCACGAGGGCCAGATGAGCTTCACGCCCGGCGGCATCCGGATCCGCTCGTACTACGGTCTGCTGAAGGCGACGGCCGATGCCCTGGAGACCGGCGGGTCGGTGGGCTACTGGAGACCCAAGGTGACCGGCGGCGAGCTGGACTGGGACGTCGTGCGGTCATGATCGCCGCGGGAAAGGCCCCCGGGGGCGGATCGACGCACCTCTCACCCGCGAGCACGCGCGGGAGACTGCTGGGAAAGCCCTTCGGATCCGTTGCACGGGACATGAAGAACCCCGCCCCTTCTTCGAAGAAGGGGCGGGGTTCGAAAGCCGATGTGCCGAGAACTACTTCTTCGGCGGGACCGGCCTGCCGCCGGGCAGGAGGGTGGGCGGGGGGAAGCGCAGCTTGCGGATCTGCAGCGCGCGCATGGCGGCGTAGAAGCCGACACCCTTGAGGCTCTCGCCGGGGAACTTCTCGGCGGTGAGCTTCTTCACCTTCCAGGACACCCAGATCGAGGTGAGCAGCACGCCGACCATCATGATCGGCCAGCCGATCGTGATCACCGCGACGTAGACGTAGCCGCGGACGTCGGTCGGGAAGGGGATCCAGGTGAGCAGCAGGATCAGCAGGGAGAACGGCAGGAAGTACTGGCTGACGACGCGGCGGGAGTCGACCCAGTCACGCGCGAACTTCTTGACGGGGCCCTTGTCACGGGCGGGAAGGTAGCGCTCATCGCCGCGGAGCATCCCCTCGCGCGCCTTGACGCGGTCGTTGGCCTGGCGCTCGCGAAGTTGCTTGTAGGCCTCTTTGCGGTTGTTGGGGGCGTTCACCGGCTGCCGGCGACGGCCTTCGGCGTCCCGTCGCTTGGGTGTGGGACGCCCCTTGCCCGCAGGCTTAGGATCGGTAGCGGAGGCGGGGGAGTCGTCCGCGGTGGTCTGGGTACGTCGGAACACAACGTCAGCCTACCGGGAGTGCAACTTAGTGACGCCCCCGCGCGTTATGCGTAGGGTGAACCCTATGGTGGCTCCGGTGCTTTTCGGGGGGCTGGAATCACTTGGGGTGACCCGAAGCGCACTTGAAGAAGGGGACGGCCGACGCGCATGAGCGTGATGAAGAGACTTTCGCTGATCTTCAGGTCCAAGGCGAACAACGCGTTGGACAAGATGGAAGATCCTCGCGAAACCCTGGACTACTCATATCAGCGCCAGCTGGAGTTGTTGCAGAAGGTACGCCGGGGCGTGGCGGATGTCGCCACCTCGCGCAAGCGCGTGGAGCTTCAGATCAACCAGATCGAGGCGCAGGCGCGCAAGCTTGAGGAGCAGGGCCGCAAGGCGCTCGGGGTCGGTCGCGAGGACTTGGCCCGTGAGGCGCTGACCCGCCGCGGCAGCCTGCAGACCCAGATCGCGGACCTCCGCGTGCAGCACGACAACCTGCAGGCCGAGGAGGAGAAGCTCACCACGGCCTCTCACCGGCTGCAGGCCAAGGTCGACTCCTTCCGTACCAGGAAGGAGACGATCAAGGCGACCTACACCGCGGCCGAGGCGCAGACGCGGATCAACGAGGCCTTCTCCGGTATCTCCGAGGAGATGGGCGACGTCGGTCTGGCGATCCAGCGTGCCGAGGACAAGACGGCCTCCATGCAGGCCCGCGCGGGTGCCATCGACGAGCTGCTGGCCAGCGGCGCGCTCGACGACTTCAGCGGGCAGCGCGGCGACGACATCCAGGCCGAGCTGGACCGCATGGGCGGCGGCCACGACGTGGAGCTGGAGATTGCCCGGATGAAGGCCGAGCTCGGCCAGGGCACCGGGCCCCAGGGCGCGATCACGCCCGGTCCCGCCCAGCAGCAGCCGCAGCAGCCCCAGCAACACCCGCAGTCCAACCAGACGCAGCAGCTGCGTCAGCCGGGGGAGGGCCTGTGATCGTCCGCATCATGGGGGAGGGGCAGATCGACATCGCCCCCGCCGATCTCGACGTGCTCAACACCCTGGACGCCGAGCTGGAGGCCGCCATCGAGGCGGGCGAGGAGGAGGTCTTCCGCGCCCGGTTGCACGCCCTGCTGGACAAGGTTCGCCATGTCGGCAAGGCGCTGCCCGACGACAGCCTGGAGTCCTCGGAGCTGATTTTGCCCCCGGCTGACGCTTCCATGGAAGAAGTTCGGGAGATGCTCGGCAACGAGGGCCTGATTCCCGGATAGCCTGGGCATATGGTACAAACCCGGTTCGCCCCGGACCGGGGCCTGACCAGGCGCATGGTGATCACCATGTTCCTGCTCGGATTGCTCTATGTCGTCTTCGTGGCCGTACTGATCGCGTTGGGCGTTCGTGCGGTCGCGGTACTGCTGATCGCCGGCGTCATGCTCTTCGTGCAGTACTTCATGTCCGACCGCATCGCGCTGTTCGCGATGCACGGACGTGTCGTGTCCCCGCAGGAGGCGCCGGAGCTGCACGGCATGATCGACCGGTTGTGCGCTCTGGCCGACATGCCCAAGCCGCGGGTGGCGATCGCCGATTCGGACGTTCCGAACGCTTTCGCCACCGGCCGTAACCAGAAGAACTCCGTGGTCTGCGTGACCACGGGGTTATTGCGCCGGCTCGACGCCGGCGAGCTGGAGGGCGTACTGGCCCACGAGATGTCCCACGTGGCGCACCGGGACGTCGCGGTCATGACGATCGCGTCCTTCCTCGGCATAGTCGCCGGGCTCATGACCAGGGTCGCGCTCTACAGCGGCCTGGGACGCGGGCGCGACGACCGGGGCGGACTGCCGATCGGTCTGATCATCATGCTCGTCTCGGTCCTGGTGTACGCGGTCAGTTTCCTGCTCACCCGGGCCCTGTCGCGCTACCGGGAGCTGGCCGCCGACCGCGCGGGAGCGCTGCTCACCCAGCGCCCGTCGGCCCTGTCCAGCGCCCTCGTCAAGATCAGCGGCGAGATGGCGCGCATCCCGACCAGGGACCTGCGTGAGGCCGAGCCGTTCAACGCCTTCTTCTTCGTGCCGGCCCTGTCCGGCAAGGCGAGCCTGAGCGCGCTGCTGGCGACCCACCCGCCGCTGGAGCGGCGCCTTGACCAGCTTGGCAGGATCTCCGCCCAGCTCGGGCAGGGCGGGTGACAGGACTCCCGGCGGGCGGCGGGAGTGCCGTTCCGTGGAAGCCGTGAAGGGGAAGAGGCCGGATGCGCTGGTGGGATGCTCTGCTGGGCCGAGGTGAACCGGCCAAGGCCGACCTGGACGCGCTGTTCGCGCTGCCCTCGGCCGCGGTGACCCTTCAGGCGGCCACCGATCTGGTGCCGACCGGGCTGGGGGCGGTCTGCTTCCGCTCGGCCGAGGGCGGGGCGTTCGCCGCGCTTGAGCGCGACATCACCCAGCTGCTGGACGCCGGGGGCGGCCCTCCGGTGGAGGTGTCGAAGGACTCCTACGGCTACACATGGCTGCTGGTCCGCCGCACGCCCGACCTGCTCGGCGATCTGGTCACCGATCTGCACGCGGTCAACTCCTCCCTTGAGGCCGCGGGTTTCGGCCCCTCGCTGCTCTGCTCACTGGTCTCCTTCGCCGCCCCCGACGGTCGCGGGCTCGCGATGGTCTACCTCTACAAACAGGGCACCTTCTACCCGTTCGCCCCGCTGCCCGGACAGACGGGGCGCCGGGACAACGCGCTGGAGCTGCAGGTACGCGGTGCGATCGGCGGCGAGCTGGAGATCGAGCCGGATCTCGGCCGATGGTTCCCCCTCTGGGGCGCGCCCGGCCTCTGAGCCGTCCTGCCGGCCCTGTCCGGTCCGTTCCTCCCGAGATCGTCTCCGGCTCCCGGGCAAGGCGTTCCACCCGCTCCGAGGATCCTGAAAGGCCGCCTGGAACGCGCTATTGAGGTCCGTCCGACTTGCGATTTGATGTACGTCCTGTGACCCTTTGCCCCCACAATGGGTCCGGAAGTTCATCACGGAAGAAGGGTGTGACCATGGCGGACCTCGTGTCCTTGCGGCCCGGGGATCCCGAGCATGTGCGGGAGTACCGGCTCACCGCCCGGCTCGGTGAGGGTGGCCAGGGGACGGTCTACCTGGGAATCTCCCCGACCGGTGCCCGTGTCGCGGTCAAGTTGCTCCGCGCCGACCTAACGCAGGACGAGGAGGCGATGGAGCGTTTCGTCCGTGAGGTCAGCACGACCCAGCGGGTCGCTCCCTTCTGTACCGCCGCGGTGATCGACACCGGGGTCGACCAGCATCGCCCGTACATCGTCAGCGAGTACATCGACGGCCCGACGCTCGACGCGGTCGTGGCCACCGAGGGCCCCCGGCACGGCGCGTCCCTGCACCGCCTGGCGATCGGCACGGTCACCGCGCTCGTCGCGATCCACCAGGCGGGAATCGTCCATCGCGACTTCAAGCCCTCCAACGTGCTGCTGGCCCCCGACGGCCCCCGAGTGATCGACTTCGGTATCGCCAAGGCGCTCGACCGCACCTCCACGCTGACCGCGATGGCGATCGGCACCCCCTCCTACATGACCCCCGAGCAGCTGGCGGGGGAGAACGCGGGCTCACCCGCCGACATGTTCGCCTGGGGCTGCACGATGGTCTTCGCTGCCACCGGGCAGCCGCCGTTCGGCACGGACAGCCTGCCTGCGATCTTCAACCGGATCATGAACCTGGAGCCCGACCTGGGGGCGATCACCGATCCGGCGCTGCGCGACCTGGTCGGGCAGTGCCTGTCCAAGGACGCCACCCAGCGGCCCACGGCGGGCGAGGCGCTGCTGCGGCTGCTCGGCCACGCGGGCGGCCCGGCGGCCGGCACCGCGCTGCCCACCGCACCCCGCGGCATCCTCGCAGAGGGCTCGGCGGCCGCGGCGCAGCGGACCGGCCCCGGTCCCGGCGGCTATCCCGCCGGGAGCGAACCCGCCCCCACCGCCACCACTTACGGGCGACGGCATCCGGGAGGCGACGACCACGCACAGCAGGGCTATCCCCAGCAGGGCTATCTCCAGCAGGGCGGTCCCGGAGGGGGATACCCCGTGCAGGGCCCGCAGGGTGGCCCGGTGGGCTACCTCCAGCACTCCGAACCACGTGGTCACACCCGGCCGTCCACGTCCCACGGTTACACACAGCCGTCCGAGGCCCACGGCTACGCCCAGTATCCGCAGCAGGGGCCGGGATACCCGCAGCAGGGATATCAGGGGCCCCCGGGGCCACAGCCCTACGGCGGTCCCGGGCCCCATCCCTCCCACGACGGCGGCCCGTACCAGAACCCCGGATCACCCGGGTATCCGCCGCACCCCGCGCCCGCCAGGAGCGGGCGCGGGGTGTGGCTCGCGGTCGCGGGCGGCCTGCTGGCCACCGCCCTCGTGGCCGGGGGCGTCGTGCTGGCGGTGCGCGGCGGCACCGAGACGCCGGGTGACCCCCAGGCGGGCACCACCCAGAACGGCAACCCGCGGACCGGCGGTACGGAGCAGGCGAGCCCCCCCACCTCCGCGACCCCGACCCCCGAGGCGCCGACGGTGCCGCAGGCGACCAGCAGGATCAAGCTGCCCGGTAGTTCGATCACTCTCCACGAGAGCCCCCAGGACCCGATCAAGCTGAGTTCCTACAGTCTCGACTGGGAGAAGACCCTCTACGTCAGAAAGTACGGCGCCGATCGGTTCGCCAAGAACGACAAGTACTTCCATTACACGCTCAACGCCGCGGGCACCCAGGCACTGGGTACCGACCGGATCTACGACGCGCAGAGCTACTCGATCGTGTCGGTCATCGACCAGCGCACCGGCGCGGCGAGCAAGATCAGGATCACCAAGGCACCGGTCTACCCGACGCTGCCGCAGTGGTCGCCGGACGGCAAACGCGGTCTGGTGACGCTGTACGAGGCCGTGGGCGACACCAGCAAGGAGTACGGCTTCGCGATCATCGACACCGTCACGAAGAAGGCCAGGATCGTCCGGGTGAAGGAGAAGGACGCGGGCACCTGGAGCTACTTCTGGCGGGGTGACGGCCGTGCCGTCGGCACCTGGGCACTCACCGGCAAGACCCAGCGCATCCGCTTCTACGACCTGCAGGGCACCGTGCTGCAGACCCTGCTGGACGTGGGAACCCCGATCACCGTCGAGGGCGACGACATCTCCCCGTCGGGATCGTTGCTGCTCACGTACTGCAAGGAGAGCAAGAAGGAGATCTGCGTCTGGTCCACCGCCTCCGACGCCCCGGCGAAGGTCCGGATCCCGTTCGAGACCGAACGGCTCATCGGCTGGTACGACGACAAGCACATCGCGGGCTGGCGACGCAAGGGTTCCGGCTACGAGGCCGTGGTGTTCGACTTCGAGGGGCGGTCACAGCGGGTGCTGGCCACCACCACCAATGCCAAGGAGTACGAGAAGCAGTTCATGCGTTTCACCCGGGAGGGCTGAAATGAGGGAATGGACCCATGTCGAGCATGTCTCGGCGGCCGTCGCGGAGATCGCCCGGATGGCCGATGTCCTGAGGGGGCGCGACATGTCCGTTCCCGTGCTGACCTGTCCCGGCTGGGACCTGGCCAGGCTCGTCACCCACACCGGTGGCGTACACCGGTGGGCGGCCACCATGGTCGCCGACCTGGCCGAGCGGCGCTACGACCGCCGCGGGATGGACATGGGCCTGCCCGCCGACGCGAGCGGTTATCCCGCCTGGCTCGGTGCGGGGGCCACCTTGCTGTCCAAGGCACTGCTGTCGCAGGATCCGCAGGCGCCGATGTGGGCCTGGGGCGGGGAGCGGCGGGTGCGGTTCTGGTCCAGGCGGATGCTCCACGAGACCCTGGTGCACCGGATGGACGCCGAGCTCGCGCTGGGCGTTCCGGTCCTGGTGCCCGAGGACGTGGCGGCCGACGGGGTCGAGGAGTTCCTCGACATCCTGCCGTACGCGCTGTGGAACCCGGGGGTGGCCGAGCTGAGGGGCGGGGGCGAGACGATCTCCCTGCAGGCCGACACCGGACCCGGATGGGTGATCACCCTTGACCCCGACCGCTTCCACCACCGGCGGTCCCCGCAGCCGGGGAGCGTGACCGTGCGCACCGCCACGTCGGCGGACCTGCTCCAGGTCGTGTGGGGGCGGCGCAGCGTCGACGACTACGCCGTCGAGGGCGACGCGGGGCTGCTGGGCTGGTGGCGGGAGCTCGCCCGGATCTGACCGGCGGAAGGTAAACACCCGCCCCGGGATTCGGCCAAGACACGGCAGATCTCCAGGAGGGTCCGTCGCCGAGGCCGCCGTCCCGTGGTGCCATGCCCTTATGATCAAGATGTCTCAGGCGGTGACCTCGGCCGCGCTCGTCTCCGTGGGTCTGTTCGGTGGCACGGCGCTCGCGGACTCCGCACCCTCCACGGCGACGGTGCGGGAGGACCAGCCGCAGATAACGATCGTGGGCGAGGGGCGCCTGTCGGTCACCCCCGACGTCATGAAGCTGGACGCCGGTGTCGAGGTGGTCCGTTCCACCGCGGGAGAGGCGTTCACCGCCGCCCGCGCCGCCGCCGCCGCGCTGACGAAGGCGTTGCTGGCGGCCGGTATCGCGGCCAAGGACCTGCGGACCAACGAGCTGTCCCTGGGCCCGCAGTACAAGGACTACCCCACGATCTCCGGTTACCGGGCCGCGCAGGGGGTCGAGGCGGTGGTGCGGGACCTGGACACCGCGGACGACGTGATCGACGCGGCGGTCGCGGTCGGCGAGGCGGTCCGGCTGGACAGCGTCTCCTTCGAGGTCTCCGACAACCGCGCGCCGCTCAGGCTGGCGCGCGAGGCCGCCTTCAGGGACGCCAGGACCCGCGCCACGCAGTACGCCAGGCTGGCGGGGCGCAGGCTCGGCCGCGCGCTGGAGATCAGCGAGGAGAACGTCACCCCGCCGCGGCCGTTCTTCGCCGCCGGCGCGATCGCGGACAAGGCGTCGATCAGCCCAGGCCGCCAGGACGTGTCGGTCAGCGTCAGGGTGGTCTACGAGCTGGATTAGGCCCCGCTCACGCGGTGCTCCCCCGATCCCGGGTACGCGACAGGTTCCCGGCACGCGACGGGCCCCGGCGGGTCACCACCCGCCGGGGCCCGTCCACCTCGTGCTCGGGGCGGCCTCAGGGCAGCGCCAGCATCCTGTCCAGGGCGACCTTGGCCCAGTGGGCGGTGTCGTCGTCCACGGTGATCTGGTTGACGACCTGGCCGGCGGCGAGCGACTCCAGCGCCCACACCAGGTGCGGCAGGTCGATCCGGTTCATCGTCGAGCAGTAGCAGACGGTCCGGTCCAGGAACGTCACGTCCTTGTCGGGGAACATGGCGCCGAGCCGCTTGACCAGGTTCAGTTCGGTGCCCACCGCCCAGGAGGACCCGGCGGGAGCCGCCTCGATCTTCTTGATGATGTACTCGGTCGAGCCGACATGATCGGCCTTGGTGACGACCTCGTGCCTGCACTCGGGGTGGACCAGTACGTTGACGCCGGGGATGCGCGCGCGGACGTCGTCCACGCACTCGGCGCTGAAGCGGCCGTGTACCGAGCAGTGCCCCTTCCACAGGATCATCTTGGCGCCCGCGAGCTGCTCGGCGGTCAGGCCGCCGTTCGGCCGGTGCGGGTTGTAGACGACGCAGTCGCCCGGCGACAGGCCCATCTCCAGCACCGCGGTGTTGCGGCCCAGGTGCTGGTCGGGAAGGAAGAGCACCTTCTCCCCGCGGGAGAAGGCCCACTCCAGGGCGCGCCTGGCGTTGGAGGAGGTGCAGACGGTGCCGCCGTTGCGCCCGCAGAAGGCCTTGATGTCGGCGCTGGAGTTCATGTAGGTGACGGGGACGATGCCACCGGCGATCCCGGCGTCCTCCAGCGCCTCCCAGCACTCCTCGACCTGGTCGAAGGTGGCCATGTCGGCCATCGAGCACCCGGCGGCGAGGTCGGGCAGCACCACCTTCTGGGAGTCGGAGGTGAGGATGTCGGCGGACTCGGCCATGAAGTGCACGCCGCAGAAGACGATGTACTCGGCGTCGGGTCGGGCCGCAGCCTCCTTGGCGAGCTTGAACGAGTCGCCGGTCACGTCGGCGAACTGGATGACCTCGTCACGCTGGTAGTGGTGGCCCAGCACGAAGACCCTGTCGCCGAGCGCCGCCTTCGCCTTCCTGGCGCGTTCCACCAGCGCCGGGTCGGACGCGGCCGGCAGCTCGCCAGGACAGTCGACACCGCGCTCGCTGTGCGGGTCCACGTCTCTGCCCAGGACGAAGAGCGGAAGCCCGGTCTCGGTGGTCGTCATGGCCACACCCCCTTATCGTCGAAGTGACGACTAATGATGACACACGCTGTTGAGGCTTTATTCCGGGGAGGGAGTTTTGTCCGAAGGGGGAGGTGAGCGTCATCTCAGGAATGTGTAAGGGGGAGCGGGTGTTGGTAGCGTCTAAGAAGGACGTCAGAAACAGACAGCCGTTCCCGGGGAGCGGCTGACGCAGACGCGGGAGTCACCACATGTCGGTTGAGAGCAGCGAGACCACGGCGCAGGGCCTGATCCTCAGTTCCGCGGCCGCCGCGAAGGTCAAGAGCCTGCTGGAGCAGCAGGGCGAGGAGGGCCTCCAGCTGCGCGTGGCCGTGCAGCCCGGCGGCTGTTCCGGCCTGCGCTACCAGCTCTTCTTTGACGACCGTTCGATGGACGGTGACGTCGTCTCCGACTTCGACGGCGTGAGCGTGGTCACCGACCGGATGAGCGCGCCCTACCTCGTGGGTGCCACCGTCGACTTCGTCGACACGATCGAGAAGCAGGGCTTCACGATCGACAACCCGAACGCCACGGGGTCGTGCGCCTGCGGAGACTCGTTCAACTAGGGGATCGCTCGACCGGACGAGACCGGACGAGACAGTGAAGGCCCCGCGCGGTGACATCCGTCACCGCGCGGGGCCTTCGCGCGCCCACAAGGTCGCGTATTCTTGCGTGGCTCGATCGCCCACGTTCCCAGAGATGCTGACAACGAGGAGAAGAACCCCGTGCGCATCGCCGTCACCGGCTCAATCGCGACAGATCACCTGATGACCTTCCCGGGCCGCTTCGGCGACCAGCTCATCGCCGATCAGCTCCACCGGATTTCCCTGTCGTTTCTCGTGGACGACCTGCAGATCCGCCGTGGCGGCTGCGCGGCCAACATCGCCTTCGGCATGGGCTGCCTGGGTCTTCGGCCCGTCCTGGTCGGCGCGGTCGGCGCGGACTTCGCCGACTACCGCTCCTGGCTGGAGCGCCACGGCGTCGACTGCGACTCCGTCCACGTCTCGGAGCTGCACCACACCGCCCGCTTCCTGTGCACGACCGACGACGACCACAACCAGATCGCGTCGTTCTACACCGGTGCGATGGCCGAGGCCCGTCTCATCGAGCTCGGCCCGATCAGCCAGCGGCTCGGTGGCCTGGACCTGGTGCTGATCAGCCCCAACGACCCCGAGGCGATGCTCAGGCACACCGCCGAGGCGCGTCAGCGCGCGATCCCGTTCGCCGCCGACCCCTCCCAGCAGCTCGCGCGCATGCCCGGCGAGGAGATCCGCGAACTGGTCGACGGCGCCGCCTATCTGTTCGGCAACGACTACGAGAAGGGCATGATCGAGCAGAAGACCGGCTGGACCGACGAGGAGATCCTCGGCCGGGTCGGCGTCCGCGTCACCACGCTCGGCCCCAAGGGCGTCGTCATCGACCGCAAGGACGAGCCGCCGCTGCACGTCCCCCCGGCGCCCGAGCTCGGCAAGGCGGACCCCACAGGCGTGGGAGACGCCTTCAGGTCCGGTTTCCTGGCGGCGCTGGCCTGGGGCCTGTCCCTGGAGCGCTGCGGCCAGGTCGGCAATCTCACCGCCACCCACGTTCTGGAGCGCGTCGGTGGTCAGGAGTACGAACTCGGCCAGAAGATCTTCCTGGAGCGTTTCGCCGACGCCTACGGCACCGACGCCGCGGCCGAGGTGGCCGGCTTCGTGAAGTGCCACCACGCCTGAGCCGCCGCTCGAACACCGACCGGCCGGCGCCGGGCGCCACCGGTCCGGCGGTGGCCAGACCCACCGCCGGACCGGCGGCCGGGCCATGCCCGGCTGAGATCACCCGACATCGGGCACTCAGCCGGGCGGGACGCCGTCCTGGAAGGTGTCAGGCGCTCGCGTAGACGCGGTGCACGAACTCGGCGAGCTTGTCGTCAGGCAGGTGCCTGGCCAGGTCGGCCTCGCTGATCATGCCGATGATGCGGCCGTTCTCGATCACCGGCAGCCGCCGTATCTGGTTCTGCTCCATCTTGGCGAGCGTCTCGTCGATGCTGGCGTCCGACGACACCCAGACCAGCCCGGTCGCCAGCTCACCGGCGGTGACCTTGGACGGGTCCATGCCGTGGGCCACGCACTTGACCACGATGTCGCGGTCGGTGATGATCCCCTTCAGCCGGTCGTCGCTGCCGCAGATGGGAAGCGCGCCCACGTTCATGTCGCGCATCATCTGTGCGGCCCGGTCGAGTGTCTCGTGTGCCTCCACGCACCGGACCCCGGCATTCATCAGACTCCTGGCGGTCTCGCCGCTCATACTGTTCCCCCGAACCGTTTGATGGATTTTCGGGGAGAGTCATACCCAGTTTCAGGACAAGTCAGTAGTTGCGGCGCACGTGGATGGACCAGCCGCGCTCGGGGAGCTCGTAGCTGGCCACGTGGTGGTGCGACTTCAGCCGGCACCAGGCCGGGATGTCGGTGAAGGCGGCGGGGTCGTCGGCCAGGACCGCGACGATCGCGTTGAGCGGCACGTAGTTGATCTGCTCGGCCAGCATGATGATGGGAATCGGGCACTTCTTGCCCAGCGCGTCGATGGTCAGTGCCGGGCTCTGGGCCGATCCCGCCGGGTTGGCCTGGCTGGACGTCATGGAGTCTTCACTTCCCAAGTGTTGATCACAGTTTAACCCCCGCCTCCTCGCGGATCCTGCGTACCGTGCCGGGCAGGACGGTGAGGAAACGGTCGACATCCGCCGCCGAGGTGCCCCTGGGCAGCGACACCCGCACGTTCCCGTGGGTGAGCACACCCATGGCCTCCAGAACATGCGATGGACGAAGCGTACTCGCCGTGCAGGAACTGCCGGACGATACCGAGAATCCGGCCTTGTCGAGTTCGGTGAGCAGTGCCTCACCTTCCACGTAAAGACACGAAAAGGTGACGATGTGCGGCGCCCGCACGACCGGATCACCGATGACCTCGACCTCGGGGACCAGCCGGGGCACCTCGGTCCTGACGCGGTCCACGAGCGCAAAGAGCCTGGCCGACTCCACGGCCGACTCGGCCACCGTGGCACGCAGCGCGGCGGCCGCCGCGACGATCGCCGGCACGTTCTCGAAACCGGGGACCCGGCGGCGCTCGCGGTCGTCCTCGGGCAGCGGGCTGCGCCACCGGGTGCCCTTGCGGACCACCAGCACACCGACCCCTGCGGGGCCGCCCCATTTGTGCGCGCTCGCGGCCAGCACCGACCAGCCGCCGGGCAGCGGCATCCGGCCCGCGGTCTGGGCGGCGTCCACCAGCAGCGGCACCCCCGCCTCGGCGCACGCCGCCGCCACCTCGGCGACCGGCTGGACGGTCCCGACCTCGTGGTTGGCGCTCTGCAGGCAGGCCAGGGCGGTGCCCTCGGCGAGCACCGCCTCACAAAAGGCGCCGGCCCCGACGGCACCGGTGATCCCGACGCCGACCGTCTCGACCGAGCCGCCGTCGCGCTCGTGGATGCCGGCCGCGTGCAGCACGCTGGAGTGCTCCACGGCCGAGGTGACCAGGCGGCGGCCGCTCCTGCGGCGTCCGTGCAGGGTGCCGAGCACGCCCAGGTGCACCGCCTGGGTGCCCGAGGAGGTGAACGAGACCTCGTCGGCTCTGGCGCCCAGGGCCTCGGCCACCTCGGTCCTCGCCTGTTCCAGTAACATCCTTGCCCGGCGAGCGGAACCGTACAGCCTCGCGGGGTCGGCCCAGCCGACGTCGAGGGCCGCGATGAGGGCCTCCCGAGCCTGGGGGTGCAGCGGCTCCGTGGAGGCCGCGTCGAAGTACGCCACGCTCCAATCGTCGCACCACGCGCGGTGCGGGCGGGGGCTGCGCGGGGGGGCGACGGTTGTCCGCGCTAATGTGTCCCCCAGCGTGAAGCTGTGAACTACAAATCTTGAACATGAACAAACGACCGCCCAGGAGCGACTCCTGGGCTTCATCTGTGGGGTAGGCGATCCGTGAGTCCGACCCGCCGTTCCGCACGGCGTCCGTTGGCCCGCCGCCGGGTGCCACGCGCTGCCGCTCTGGCGCTGCTGCTGGTTTCCCTGACGGCGTGCAGTGCCGAAGAATGGTCCCGAGGCGGCCTGCCCGAGGGCGTCACCAAGCAGTCCGAGTCCGTCCAGAATCTGTGGAACGGATCGTGGATCGCCGCCCTCGCCACCGGTGTGGTCGTGTGGGGTCTGATCCTCTGGTCCGTCGCCTTCCACCGTAAGAAGAAGAACTCCAAGGAGGAATTGCCGCCTCAGGTGCGGTACAACCTGCCGATCGAGATCCTCTACACGGTGGTGCCGATCATCATGGTCGGCGTGTTCTTCTTCTTCACCGCGCGGGACCAGAACTACATCAACACCCTGTCCGGCAAGCCCGACGTGAAGGTCAAGGTCGAGGGCTTCCAGTGGAGCTGGCGCTTCACGACGGAGGCCAACGGCAAGACCGTCCAGGTCGTGGGCCTGCCCGCGGCCGACTACAAGCAGGGCCCCGAGCTGGTGCTGCCGGTGGGGAAGAACATCGAGTTCGACCTCCACTCGCCGGACGTCATCCACTCCTTCTGGATCCCGGCGTTCCACTTCAAGCGCGACGTGATCCCGGGCGTGAACAACAAGTTCGAGGTGCAGACCCTGGACAAGAAGGAAGGCCTTTACGCCGGTCGCTGCGCCGAGCTCTGCGGTGTGGACCACAGCCGGATGCTCTTCTCGGTGAAGCTCGTGTCCCAGGCCGAGTTCGACCAGTACATCGCTAGCCAGGCGGGTGCCCAGTGACCGCACATAACCCAGCAGTTCCCCCCTCCCCGGCGCCGAACCGCAAGGGCTCGGTCGTCGTCAAGTGGGTGACGTCCACCGATCACAAGATCATCGGACATCTCTACCTGATCACCTCGTTCGTCTTCTTCCTGATCGGCGGCGTGATGGCGCTGATCATGCGGGCGGAGCTGGCCCAGCCGGGCCTCCAGCTGACCACGAACGAGCAGTTCAACCAGCTGTTCACCATGCACGGCACCGTCATGCTGCTGATGTTCGCGACCCCGCTGTTCGCCGGGTTCGCCAACGAGCTCATGCCGCTGCAGATCGGCGCGCCCGACGTCGCCTTCCCGCGGCTGAACATGGTCAGCTACTGGCTCTTCACCTTCGGCAGCACCATCGCCCTGTCGGGCTTCCTCACCCCGGGCGGCGCGGCCAGCTTCGGCTGGTTCGCCTACACTCCGCTGTCGAACGCGATCAGCTCCCCGGGAATCGGCGGCGACCTGTGGATCGTCGGCCTGACCATCAGCGGTCTGGGCACGATCCTCGGTTCTGTGAACTTCATCACCACGATCGTGTGCATGCGCGCGCCCGGCATGACGATGTTCCGTCTGCCGATGTTCACCTGGAACATCCTGCTCACCTCGATCCTGGTGCTGATGGCCTTCCCGGTGCTGGCCGCCGCGCTGCTGGCGCTGGAATCCGACCGTAAGCTCGGCACGCACATCTTCGACTCGGCCACCGGCGGGGCGTTGCTCTGGCAGCACCTGTTCTGGTTCTTCGGCCATCCCGAGGTCTACATCATCGCGCTGCCGTTCTTCGGCATCGTGACCGAGATCCTGCCGGTCTTCAGCCGCAAGCCGCTGTTCGGCTACATCGGCCTGGTGGCCGCGACCATCGCCATCGCGGGTCTGTCGATCACGGTGTGGGCGCACCACATGTTCGCCACCGGTCAGGTGTTGCTGCCGTTCTTCTCCTTCATGACGTTCCTCATCGCGGTGCCCACCGGGGTGAAGTTCTTCAACTGGATCGGCACCATGTGGCGCGGCCACCTGTCCTTCGAGTCGCCGATGCTGTTCTCGATCGGCTTCCTGGTGACGTTCCTGTTCGGCGGTCTGACCGGTGTCATCCTGGCCTCCCCGCCGCTGGACTTCCAGGTGTCCGACTCCTACTTCGTGGTGGCGCACTTCCACTACGTGGTGTTCGGCACCGTGGTGTTCGCGATGTTCGCCGGCTTCTACTTCTGGTGGCCCAAGTTCACCGGCAAGATGCTGAACGACAGGCTGGGCAAGATCCACTTCTGGACGCTGTTCGTCGGCTTCCACGCGACCTTCCTGGTCCAGCACTGGCTGGGCGCGCAGGGCTTCCCGCGCCGCTACGCCGACTACAGCCCGATCGACGGGTTCACCGACCTCAACATGGTCTCCTCGGTGGGCGCGTTCCTGCTGGGCGCCTCCACGCTGCCGTTCCTCTACAACGTGTGGAAGACCCACAAGACCGCGCCGCAGGTCACCGTGGACGACCCCTGGGGCTACGGCAACTCCCTCGAATGGGCGACGTCCTGCCCGCCGCCGAGGCACAACTTCATCTCGCTGCCCCGCATCCGGTCCGAGCGCCCGGCGTTCGACCTCAAGTACCCGCACACCCCGGCCCCCCGTGAGCTGGAGGAGGTCCGATGAAGGTCCAGGGCTGGTTGTTCATCCTCTGCGGCGTCTTCTTCGCCGCGGTGGACGTCGTCTACTGGTACTGGTCGAAGGAGCCGGTCGGCACGACGGCGATGGCCATCTCGGTGGGCTTCGCGTTCATGATCGGCTACTACCTGATGTACACGGCCCGCCGCATCGGCGAGCAGCCGGAGGACGACAAGCAGGGCGAGATCAGTGACGGCGCCGGGGAGCTCGGTTTCTTCAGCCCGCACAGCTGGTGGCCGCTCTTCGTCTGCCTGGCCGTCGCGCTCGCCGCGGTCGGCCTGGTCATCGGCTGGTGGCTGTTCCTGATCGGTGTTTTCGCGATCATCATGAGCATGATCGGTTTCGTTTTCGAGTACTACCGGGGCAACTTCTCGCACTGACCCCGCGTCCCACCGCGAAAAGCGGGTCACGGAAAAGCTTCCGTGGCCCGCTTTTTGGCGTTTATTTGGGGCTCAGGGTGGATGTCTTATGTGGTGGACCGCTTACTCCGGGTAATAACTGAATCAGTGGTTCAGTCCGGGACAGGGGAGTTCATGTGGGGCACGCGATCCGTGGTTCGAGCCAGGGAGCGGGACTGCTGGCCCTCGTGCTGGTGACGACCTCCTGCTCGACAAGCACCGCCGTACGCCAGGAGCAGACGCCACAGGCGTCCCAGCAGGCGGAGTCCGCCGCCGCCGTGATCACCGTGGCACCGCTCAAGGGAGCCAGGGGAGTGCCCACGGACACCCCCGTCCTGGTCGCGGCGCAGGGCGGCACCCTGAAGTCGGTCACCGTCAGGGCCGTGAAGGGCGCCAAAGGCTCTCTGCCGGGCGTTCTCAGCGCCGACGGTACACAGTGGCGCAGTCGCGGTACGGCGGCTCCAGGAGCCTCCTACGAGGTCTCGGTGACGGCGGTCAATCCGGCGGGCGCCGTCACCGAGACGACCTCGTCCTTCTCCACGGTGAAGGGCCGCGAGACCTTCGCGATCGAGAGCTTCATGCCGGACCGGGACATGACCGGTCTCACCGTCGGCGTCGGCATGCCGGTGATGATCACCTTTGACCACCCCGTCACCGACCGCGTCTCCGTCGAGCGCAACCTGTTCGTCCGTACCTCCAGGCCGGTCGTGGGGGCGTGGCACTGGTTCGACGACCGCAACGTGCACTTCCGCCCGAAGAACTTCTGGCCCTCGGGCACCAAGGTCAGGGTCGAGGCCCGGCTGGCCGGGGTGCGCGGCGGCGCCGGCCTGTACGGCGCGGCGAACCGGACGGTCAACTTCAAGGTCGGCCGCGCGCAGATCACCCGGGGCAGCATTCTCTCCCACCACCTCACGGTGCGGCGCAACGGCAGGGTGGTCAGGGAGATCCCGATGAGCGCGGGCCAGGGCGGCGACTGGAAGTACCACACGACCAGCGGCGTGCACCTGGCCATGTCCAGGGAGAACGTCACGGTGATGACCTCTCCGGGCATCGGGCCCGGCTCGCCCGGCTACTACCAGCTGACCGTCTACGACACGGTCCGCATCTCCAACAGCGGCGAGTACATCCACAGCGCCCCGTGGTCGGTCGGCTCCCAGGGCTACTCCAATGTCAGCCACGGCTGCGTCAACGTCAGTCCGAGCAACGCCAAGTGGTTCCTCGACAACACCCTGATCGGGGACCCGATCATCATCACCGGCTCGCCCCGCGTCCTGGAGCCCACCAACGGCTGGGGTCACTGGCAGGAGAGCTGGCGGGAATGGCTCAAGTGGAGCAGCCTCAAGCACTTCACCACCGACGACGTCTGAAGCCGCGCCCCGCTCGAAGGTGTCCGCGGCGGCCCCTGAGGGGCTCCCCCCGGGGCTCGGCGGCCCTCCGGCGGGGGAAAGCGTCGAGGCCCGGACACCGTGCGGTGTCCGGGCCTCTCGTGTGGCGTCAACCCCGAGGGGTCAGTGGGTCAGGGACTTTTCGTCTCCACCCTGGCCGACCGCCGTGTGCTCCTCGTGACCCTCACCGTGGCCGTGACCGTCGTCGAGCGGGATCTTCTCGCCGCCGTAGGCCGCGCTCATCTTGGTGCGGAGCTTGCCGAGCGGGCTGCGCATCGCCTTGGACGGGATGCCGTCGTCATCTCCGCCGCCGCCCCCGGTGACGACCGGGATCGGCTCCTTGCCCCGCATGTGGGCCTCGATGGCCTCGTTGGGCGAAACGTGGACCTCGATGTACTCGCCGTGCGGCAGTCGCTTGATCACGCCGGACTCCACGCCGTGGCCGATGACGGCCGCGTCGGCGCGCTGCAGGCCCAGGCAGATCCGGTAGGTGACGTAGTAGGCGATCGCCGGACCGACGAAGATCAGGACCCGGCCGACGTAGGTCGTCCAGTTCAGCGACACGTGGAAGACCGAGGAGATCTCGTCGTTGGCGCCGAGCAGCCACAGGACCCCGTAGAACGTGATCGCGGCCATGCCGATCGAGGTGCGGTGCGGGTTGTTGCGGGGACGGTCCACGATGTGGTGCTCGCGGCGGTCTCCGGTGACCCACTGCTCGATGAACGGATACAGCGCCAGGCCCGTCATGACGATGCCCATCGGCACCAGCGCCGGGATCAGCACGCTCATCGGCAGCGTGAAGCCCAGGACGTTGATCTCCCAGGCGGGCATCAGCCGGAGCGAACCCTCCAGGAAGCCCATGTAGAAGTCGGGCTGAGAGCCCGCCGAGATGTCGGCCGGGGTGTAGGGACCGAACAGCCAGATCGGGTTGATCTGGGCGAAGGTGCCCAGCAGCGCGATGACGCCGAAGGTGAACATGAAGTAGGCGCCGGCCTTGACCATGAAGGCCGGGTAGAACGGCGCGCCCACCACGTTCTCGTTCGTGCGGCCCTTGCCCGGCATCTGCGTGTGCTTCTGGACCCACATCAGGATCATGTGAGCCGAGATGAGCGCCAGCAGGATGCCCGGGATGAGCAGGATGTGCAGCGAGTAGAACCGGGAGATGACGTCCTCGCCGGGATACTCGCCGCCGAAGAGGAAGAACGTGATCCAGGTGCCGACCAGCGGCAGCGAGATCGCCACACCCTCGGTGATCCGCAGACCGGCGCCCGACAGCAGGTCGTCGGGGAGGGAGTAGCCGGTCAGGCCCTCGGCCAGCGCCAGCGTCAGCAGCAGGACACCGATGATCCAGTTCAGCTCGCGCGGCTTGCGGTAGGCACCGGTGAAGAACACCCGCAGCGCGTGCACCATCATGCCGCCGATGAACAGCAGGGCGGCCCAGTGGTGCATCTGCCGCATCAGCAGGCCGCCGCGCACGTCGAAGCTGATCCCCAGCGACGACGCGTACGCCTCGGACATCATGACGCCCTGCAGCGGGCCGTAGGAGCCGGTGTACTCCACGTGGCCCATGCTGGGCTTGAAGAAGAACGTCAGGAACGTGCCGGTCAGCAGCAGGATGATGAACGAGTAGAGCGCGATCTCACCGAGCAGGAACGACCAGTGGTCGGGGAAGATCTTCCGCAGGTTCCGCCGCAGGAAGTTCCCCGCTCCGATGCGGTCGTCGACGAAACCGCTCGCACCCGCGACGGGCTTGGGAACGGGCTGGGTGCTCACGATTGGGCTCCCTTCTGGACCTCGGCCTCACGGACCTCGGCCTCGGCGTCGCCGCGCTCCCAGAAGCTGGGGCCGACGGGGACGGGGAAGTCCGCCGTCGCCACGAGGTATCCCTCTTCGTCCACGGCGATCGGCAGCTGGGGCAGCGGCCGGGCCGCAGGGCCGAAGACGACCTTGGCACCGTCGGCGGCGTCGAAGGTCGACTGGTGACACGGGCACAGGATGTGGTGCGTGGTCTGCTCGTACAGGGCCGCGGGGCAGCCGACGTGCGTGCAGATCTTGGAGTAGGCCACGATCCCGTCGTGGGTCCAGTTCAGGTTCGTCCCGGGCTTGAGCTCCTCCGGGCGGAACTTGATCAGGATCAGGGTGGCCTTGGCCAGTGCGTTCAGGTCGTGCTCGTATCCCTCGGGCACCACGGAGAGGATGCCGCCGGGGGAGTTGAAGTCGGCCGCCCGGATGGGTGATCCGCTTCCCTCGACGAGGAGCTTGCGGTGCTTGCCGTCCTTGGTCTTCTCGCCCCAGACGGTGTGCCGCAGCTTGGCGGGGAAGTCCTTGTAGCTCGGGCCGAGGTCGCGCAGCAGGACCAGCGGGGCCAGGCCGAGCGGGGCGGCGGCGGCCAGCAGGGTGCGGCGCAGCAGCGGGCGCTTGGTGATGCCGCTCTCGGCCGCGCCCTGCATGAAGGTCTCACCGACGTAGGACCGGGTCTCGGTGTCGGAGGCCATCGGGTGGCGCTCCTGGACCAGGTTGTACTTGGGCATGACCAGGCGGACCCAGGTCACCATGCCCGCGGCCAGCCCGAGCAGGGCCAGCGTGAGCGTGCCGCCCAGCGCGAGGTTGGAGACCTGCGTCTTCTCGATGTCGCCGACCTGGAAGACGACGTACGACACCACGAAGCCGATACCGGCCAGGAAGGCGACGAGGAAGCAGAGGGCGGCGTACTTCTCGCCCTTCTTCGCGGTCGCCTCGTCCTGCAGGGTCACGCCGGGAACCTGGACGACCTCGGTCGACGGGTGCTCCTCGGCGCCGAGCAGGGAGGTGCTCGCCGCGGGTGGGGGGGTGCCGATGACGCGCCTTGGCACGCGTTCCTCCGGCTGTTCGATGCCGTGATTGTTCTCAGTCATTTGGCCTGTCGCCTCTTCGCGGTGATCCAGATGGCGGCCAGGGAGAGGAGGCTGAGTCCGACGACCCAGGCCACCAGGCCCTCGGTGACCGGGCCGATGCGGCCCAGACCGGCGCCGCCCGGGTTGGGCTCCTCACGCACGCCCACGATGTAGGCGATCATGTCCCGCTTCTGCTCGGGAGTGATGATGCTGTCGTTGAACACCGGCATCGCCTGGGGGCCGGTGATCATGGCCTCGTAGATCTGCTTCTCGGTGGCCTCGTGGAGCGGCGGAGCGTACTTGCCCTGGGTCAGGGCGCCGCCGGAGCCGACGAAGTTGTGGCACTGGATGCAGTTCGCACGGAACAGCTCGCCGCCCTTGGACTTGTCGCCCTTGGCGGCGTCGACCTGCTCGGCGGTCGGCACGGCCGGACCACCACCCAGGGACTGGATGTAGGCGCCGAGCTGCCGGACGGTGTCCTCGTTGACCCACGGCGCCGGGGGCTTGCGAGGTGCCTGCGCGCCGGGGTTGGCCAGGGGCATGCGGCCGCTGCTGACCTGGAAGTCCACCGAGGCGGCGCCGACGCCGATCAGGGTCGGACCCGAGGCGGTGCCCTCGGCGTTACGCCCGTGGCAGCTGGCGCAGCTCTGCTCGAAGAGCTTCTTGCCCTCGGCCACGTCGTCGGCCCTGCCGGACGCGATGGCGGCGTCGGCCTGCCGGCTGGAGGAGACCGTCAGGGCAACGGTGTAGACCCCGCCGATCAGGGCCAGGGCCAGGAGCAGGACGGCGTATCTCGCGAGGGGATGCCGCCGCCCAGCGGTGATCCTATTCACAGAGATCCCCGATTCCTTATTGAATTCCATAGATGGTCACGAAAAGGCCGATCCAGACCACGTCGACGAAGTGCCAGTAGTAGGACACGACGATCGCGCTGGTCGCCTGCTCACGGGTGAAGCGCTTCGCGGCGTACGTGCGTCCCAGCATGAACAGGAACGCGATCAGTCCACCGGTCACGTGGAGGCCGTGAAAGCCCGTCGTCAGGTAGAACACCGAGTCGTACGCGGTGTGCGACAGGGTGTGTCCCTCGTGGACCAGCGCGTTGTACTCGTACAGCTGGCCGGCCACGAACACGGAGCCCATCAGGAAGCTGACGATGTACCAGAAACGCAGCTTGGCGACCTGGCCCTTCTCAGCCGCCCACACGCCCAGCTGGCAGGTCACACTCGACAGGACCAGGATGATCGTGTTGCCCAGGGCGAAGGGGACGTTCAGGTGGGCCTCCGGCCAGGGAAGTCCCTGGCTGAGGCTCACAGACCGGATGGTGAAGTACATCGCGAACAGCGCCGCGAAGAACATGAGCTCGGAGGACAGCCAGACGATCGTCCCGACGCTGACCAGATCGGGTCTGCGGGACGAGTGTGCTGTCGTCGTCGTTGAAATTGCGGATGCTGTCGCCACGGGCAGCATTATTGCGGCTCTCCTGCTCGGGTCGCCGCACGACCCCCCGATAAGGGGGTGCATACGCCCCTGAAAAGTGGACGTATAGGGCAATTTGCTCAGCTGTGGCTCCGGCCTGGGTCTCCAGGCCGGCTGACCGGTAGCATCCCAGGTGACCATACATCGACGAGGGATAGTGAGCGCGACCGTGAGCACCGACGACAAGATGAGGGTCCTCGTCTACAGCGACGACGCGAGCACCCGCGAGAAGGTGCGGCAGGCACTCGGCCGTCGCCCCGCCGCCGACGTGCCCCTCGTGGAGATCGTGGAGTGCGCCACCCACGCCAAGGTCGTCCAGCACTTCGACTCCGGTGAGATCGACGTCGCCGTGCTCGATGCCGAGGCCAGGCCCGCGGGCGGCATGGGGGTGGCCCGTCAGGCCAAGGACGAGGTCCACGACTGCCCGCCGATCTGCCTGCTGATCGCCCGCCGGGACGACCGCTGGCTGGCCGAGTGGTCGCGCGCCGAGGCCGTCGTGCCGCAGCCGATCGACCCGGTCGGCCTCGCGGAGACCGTCGCCGACCTGATGCGCCGCCGCCTGTCCACCCGTCTGACCGCCCGGTAAAACCTCCTGGAGAACTGCATGGACGCGCGCACCACCTGGCCGGCGCTGTTGTCCGCCCTGCTCGCGGGCGAGCACCTGACGGCGGACGAGACCGCCTGGGCGATGAACCAGATCATGTCCGGCTCCGCCACCTCCGCCCAGATCGCGGGCTTCGCGGTGGCGCTGCGGGCGAAGGGTGAGACCGTCGCGGAGGTGACCGGCCTGGCGCGCACGATGCTGGAGCGGGCCACCCCGCTGTCGGTCGAGGGGCCCGTCGTCGACATCGTCGGCACCGGTGGTGACCGGGCGCACACGGTCAACGTCTCCACCATGGCCGCGATCGTGGCCGCCGCGGCGGGAGCCAGGGTCGTCAAGCACGGCAACCGGGCCGCCTCGTCCTCGTGCGGCGCCGCCGACGTCCTGGAACACCTGGGGATCGTGCTCGACCTGTCCCCGGCGGCCACCGCCAGGGTCGCGGTGGAGGCCGGTATCGCCTTCTGCTTCGCGCCGGTCTACCACCCGGCGCTACGCTTCGCGGGCCCGCCACGCAAGGAGATCGGCATCCCCACCGTCTTCAACTTCCTGGGCCCGCTGACCAACCCGGCCAGGCCCGCCGCCCAGGCGATCGGCATCTTCGACGCGGGCATGCTCCCCGTCGTCGCGGGCGTCTTCGCCGAGCGCGGGGTCTCCGCCCTGGTCTTCCGGGGCGACGACGGGCTGGACGAGCTCACCACCGCCACCACCTCCTCGGTCTGGGTGGTGCGTGAGGGCGGCGCCGAGCAGACCGTCTTCGACCCGGCGGTCCTCGACATCTCCAGGGCGGCGCCCGACGCGCTGCGCGGCGGGGACGTGGTGTTCAACGCCAGGGCCGTGCACGACCTGGTCGGCGGCAAGACCGGACCGGTCCGTGACGCGGTGCTGCTGAACGCCGCGGCCGCGCTGGTCGCCCTCGACGGCGCCGGTGACGACCTGAACGCCGCGATGGCCGCTGGCTACGAGCGCGCCGTGCGGGCCGTCGACTCCGGTGCCGCCGGCGAGACCCTCGACCGCTGGATCGCGGTCAGTCGGTCGTCGAAGCCGTCCTGAGCCGTGCTCGCCCCGCGGTGTGGGGCCGGGTGTGGGGGCACAGGCCCGTCGTGAACCCTCCCGGTGGTGTCGGCGAATCTCCGTGGGGAGAGGAACGTCCCGGCGCCGCCCGAACCGTCGCTGGACCGTAACCGGGCTGAGACTTTTTCGTTATCGGCCGGAACGTCTCCGCTCCCGGGTGGATGGAAGATCCACCCGGGAGCGGATGTGGCACCTCGGTGCGCCGTTCTAGGTTGCGACCATGTGGCGTGCTGACCCCCTGACCGAGCAGATGTTCCCCGTTCTGCTGGCGTGCGTGGCGCTCGGACTGTGCGTGGCCGTCGTGAGCCTGATGCGGGATCGCAGGCTTCTGCTGCTGAGGCTCAAGTCCGCAGAGGACAGGTTCGTCGGTCAGCAGGAGGAACTGGTCCGCGCCCAGTTCGCCGAGAGGCGGGCACGCATCGCCCGTGAGCTGAACGACGTGGTCGCGCACGGGATCAGCATGATGACGCTCGGCGTGGGCGCCGGGCGGATGATCATGGACAAGGACCCCGACCGGGCCAGGCGGACCTTGCGGGTGGCGGAGGAGTCCGGGCGTCAGGCGCTGGTCGAGCTCCAGCGCACCCTGGCGCTACTCGATCTCGACGGCTCCTCGGCGGGCAGGACGCCCCAGCCCAGGCTGTCCGACCTGCGGGACCTGTTCACCGAGGTCCGTGCGGCGGGCCTGGGCGTGGACATGGTCGAGGACGGCAGGCCCGCCGAGGTCGCGCTCACTCTCGAACTGGTGGCGTACCGCATCGTCCAGGAGGCGCTCGCCAACACCCTGCGGCACGCCGGGGCCCGGTCGGCCCGCGTCACGCTGCGCTGGCGGCCGGGCTTCCTCGACGTGCTGGTACGGGACGACGGCCAGGCCGACCCCTCGGCGACCGCGGGGCACGGCCTGCTCGGCATGCGGGAGCGGGCCGCCCTGTTCGGCGGGACGCTGGCGGCCGGGATCCTGCCCGGAGGGGGGTTCGAGGTCCGGGCGCGGCTGCCCGTCTCGGGCGCGGCGGTCGGTGACGCCACCCGTACGGCCGTGGGGGGCGTCACCGACCTCGAACCGACCCGCCCTCGCCTCCGTCCCGCCGGCGCGGGTCAGTCGGACTCGCCGAGGCCGATCGAGAAGGCGGCGTCCAGATCGTGCCGGGAGTAGGCGCGGAAGGCGATGTTGGTCTCGGTGTGCAGTACTCCCGCGACCTTGTTGATCCGCCCGGGGATGACCTCGGCGATCTCCTCGTAGGCGGTGACGCGGACCATGGCCATCAGGTCGTACTCCCCGGTTATGGAGTAGACCTCGCTCACCCCGTCGATCTCGGCGATCGTCTGGGCGACCTCGGGGATCCGGTCCACCTCGGCGTTGATGTGAACGATCGCGGTGACCACGAGCTTCCTCCTCGTTGAGTGTTGCCTGCCGTCTTTGACGCTATCAGCGCAGTGGACGGCCCTCGCGCGCCCGGCGCGGCTCGGCTGGCTGGTAGGCGCGGTCGATGCGGGCCTTGAGCCGGGCGGCACCCGAGACGGGCAGGCTCCAGGTGCCTTCCACCTGCACCAGTCGCACCCCCGGGGACTCCAGCCAGCGCAGTACACACTCGGTCTCCTCGGCGCTGGCGGCGTGGACCGGCCCGGGGCCGGGCGGCACCGTCTCGGCGGTGGCCGTCAGCGCCTCGACGAACGGGGTGGGGTGGGCGCCCCTCGGCATCACCCCGGCCGAGGCGAGCCGTCCGTACCGGATGACGTGGATCTCCCAACGGCCGTCCGCCACGGGGGCGGCCGCGACCATCTGGGAGATGGTGGTCAGCGACCGCAGCCGTTGCATGCGGGCCGAGGTGCGGACGTAGGAGGCGAGCCGGTCGCGGTCGGCCGCGGCCTCCTCGTAGCGCTGGTCGAGGGCCAGGCGCTCCATCCTGGCCTCCATGGCGGAGAAGACCCCGGCCGCGTCCAACTCCAGTGCCCGGCGCGCCGCCCCGACGTGCACCGCGTACTCGTCGGGGGTCTCACGCCCCTCGCACGGTGCGCCGCACCTGCCGATCTCGGCGAGCGCGCAGGCGGAGCGCCTGGTACGCGGAGTGATCCGTTCGGTGCACTGCCGCAGCGGGATCGTCTCGTGCAGCGCGGTGCGGGCGTCCTCGGCGGCGCGGGTGCTGGTGAACGGGCCCAGATAGGACGCCCCGTCGTCCTTGACCTCGCGGACCACCGACAGGCGGGGGAAGAGCTCGTCGGTCAGCTTGAGCCAGAACATCTTCTCCGGATGGCGTGACCTGCGGTTGTAGCGGGGCTTGGCCGAGCCGATCAGCCTGAGTTCCCTGACCTCTGCCTCCAGCGGGGTCGCGCAGGCGATGGATCTGACCCGCGCGGCGATGCCGATCATCTCGCGGACGCGGGGCCGGGTCTCGCTCGCGGTGAAGTATCCGCGCACGCGGTTGCGCAGGTTGGTGCTCTTACCGACGTAGAGCGGGTCGCCGCCGGAGTCCTCGAAGACGTAGACGCCGGGCCCCGTCGGCACCGAGTCGGCCAGGTGGCGCTTGCGGCGCTGCTCGGGGGTGGGCGCGCGGACGAAGCCCTTGAGCTCCTCCAGCGTCTGCACCCCGAAGGAGCCCGCCCGTTCCAGCAGGGCGTGCAGCACGTCGACCGTGGCCCGCGCGTCGGCGAGCGCCCGGTGGCGGGGCTCGGTGTGGCTGAAGATCGCGGCCAGCGTGGACAGCTTGCAGTTGGGCGCCTCGTCGCGGGTCAGCAGCTTGCGGGCCAGGTCGACGGTGTCGACCACCTGGTGGGCGGGTGGTGGATACCCGTGCGCCGCGCAGGCCGCCCTGATGAACCCCAGGTCGAACCCGGCGTTGTGCGCGACCAGGGTGGAGCCGGCGGCGAACTCCAGGAAGGACGGCAGCACCGACTCGATCCGCGGTGCCGCCACGACCATGCCGTCGGTGATGCCGGTCAGCACCGAGATGAACGGCGGGATCGGCGAACCGGGGTCGACCAGGGTGCCGAACTCACCGAGCACCTCACCGCCCCTGACCTTGACCGCGCCGATCTCGGTGATCGCGTGCTCGCCCGCCGAGACGCCGGTGGTCTCCAGGTCGAACACGACGAAGGTGATCTGGCTGAGCGGGGTGCCCAGCTCGTCGAGTGTTCCCTGCACGGCGTAGTTCACGATTCACGACCATAGAAGTCCCGACCGACATTCACCGCACCGGGTTCTTTCGGCGCCGGGCGCCCCGCACACCCGTGGTCCGCGCGTCGGAAAGGCGTCAGCCCCAGTAGCTCCCGTCCAGCATCCGTTCGAGGGCGGCCCGGTGCAGCACCAGGTCGTCGGGGTCGTCCGGCATGGGCTGCTCGCCGAAGTGGATGCGGCGGTGCCAGACGCGGGCCATGATGACGCCGTGCCTGAGCGCGGCGTACATCTCGTAGAACTCCATGTCGCGCGGCTTGTATCCCGTTATTTGGTGATACGTCTCGCATACGTCCTCGCGTCGCATGAAGTCGGGTAGGCCGGGCAGCTCCATGACCTCGGCGATCTCCTGAAAGAACCGGTGCAGGAAGATCATCCAGGCGAGGTCCAGCTCGCGGGGGGCGATCGCGGCCATCTCCCAGTCCAGCACCGCCACCGGGGTGAAGTCGCGGTACATCACGTTCCCGATGCGGGCGTCGCCCCAGCTCAGCACGTCGGGTCCCGGATCGTTCGGCCAGTGCTCGGACAGCCAGTCGAACGCCCGCTCCAGCAGCGGGATGCGCATCGAACCGTGTGCCCACTCGTAGTAGGACCGCTGGTCGTCGACGTGCCTGCGCAGCGCGGACTCGCCCGTCCCCGCGATCTCCAGCGGACGCAACTCCTCCACGGTGAACGGGGCGTCGTGCAGTCTGGCCAGGATCTCGACGCTCTGTCGTTGCAGCCGCATCCGGTCGGCGGGGGAGGCGTCCAGCAGCCAGCCCTCGAAGGTGTAGGGCAGGACGTCCGGCGGCACGTCGCCGGTGAGCCGCTCCATCACGAAGAACGGGGTGCCCATCGGTGCGGGGTCGGGCTCGTACCACAGGGTCCGGGGCGCGAGCACCCCCGCGCGCTCCCTGGCCATCCGCATGACCTCGAACTGCCTGCCGAGATCGTAGCTCGGGAAGACCGGCACGGCCTCGCTCGCCGGGGCCATCCGGGCGACGCAGCCGACCTCCCGCCTGCCCTCCGCCGCCGTCCAGGAGGCGTCGAAGAGCAGGGTCTCGCTGGACATGCCGTTGCCCGAGGGCGCCGACAGCCGGGAGAGCGTGACGGGGGATCCCACCCTGCCGGAGAGCCACGAGCGCATCCGCTCGTGTAACTCATCGAGGTCGCGGGTGGATGTCCGCATATCCTCGGCTTGCCGGCGCTGCTGATCCATCGCGCTCTCCCGGGTGGCGTGCGTCACAAGGTGATCCGCACAGTCGTAACCTAAGAGCAAGCGCTTGTCTATAAAGAGTTCACGGCCGGGCCGGCCGCCGTCCGCCTTACGGTCAGGTCGGGGTCAGGGTGCGGTAGCCGTACCCTTGACGTGAATACCGATCCGAGTAGGGGCCGCGATGAGTTCAGCCGGAGAGGGCCTGTCTCGTCCGTTACCCGAGCAGGTTCGCTTACACGTCGTGGAACTGGCGTCCCAGATCCTTGGCTCCATGCCCGCCGCCTCGGTGCCGCCGCCGCTGAAGGGGATCGCCAAGTTCGACCCTCGCAGGCGCGCCAGGCTGGGCGGCGCGCCCATCGCCGCGCAACTGGAGACCGACAAGAAGTTCCGCGAGCTGGTCGCGGAGACGCTGACCGTGAGCTGGCCGGAACTGGTCGCGAGTCTCGCCGAGGGCGCGGTCCCGCCCGCCGCCGAGCCCGTCATGGTGGCCGCGGCCGCCTACCTGACCCGGCCGCCCGGCTGGGCGGACATGGTGGAGGCGGCCCGCGCGGACCTGGAGCGGTCGGCCGCCGCCGCCGAGGGCTCCGCGCAGGAGCAGACGCTCTCCCGGCTGCGTGAGCAGCTGGCCGGCCAGAAGAGCGCGGCCAAGGAGGAGTCCGAACGGCTGCGCGAGCAGCTCAAGGCCTCGCGCTCGGAGGTCTCCGACCTGCGCCGCAGGCTGCACGAGGCCCGGGAGCGGGCCAGGGCGGCCGAGGCGCGTGCCGCCGACGCCTGGGAGGCGGCGGCGGAGGCGAAGACCGCCGCGGTCTCGGCGGGGAGCAGCGTGGAGAGCGAGCTGCGCCGCCTGCGTGAGCGGCTGGCCGACACCGAGCGTCAGCTGGAGTCGACACGCAGGGCGGCCCGTGAGGGCCGCAGCGTGGAGGACACCAAGGTCCGCATGCTGCTCGACGCCCTGCAGGACGCCGCCGCGGGGCTCCGCAGGGAGCTCGCCCTGCCCTCCGGCATCCACCGTCCCGCCGACTCGGTGGCCTCGGTGGCGCCGGGCAGGCAGGGGGTCCAGGCGGTTCCCGCGCGGGCGCTCGCCGACGACGACCCCGCCCTGCTCGACCAGTTGCTCGCGCTGCCGCAGATCCACCTGATCGTCGACGGCTACAACGTGACCAAGACCGGTTACGGCACCTTCACCCTCGCCGACCAGCGCAATCGCCTCCTCACCGGCCTTGGCGCGCTCTACGCGCAGACCCGCACCGAGCTGACCTGCGTTTTCGACGGCGCCGAGTTGAACGGACCGGTCCCGGTGTCGGCACCCAGGGGGGTGCGCGTGATGTTCAGCGCGCCGGGGCAGATCGCCGACGACCTGATCCGCCAGCTGGTCCGCGCCGAGCCCACGGGACGCGCGGTCGCGGTGGTCTCCTCTGATCGGGAGGTGGCCGAGTCGGTCCGCAGGATGGGCGCCCGGCCGGTCCCCTCACTGCTTCTGCTCAGACGTCTGGGGCGGGCGTGAACCTTTCCCGGTGATCGCGCATCGAACTACCGGAAGGTATTTCGATCTCCCCAGGGGCACTCGATGAAGAAGATCATAACGCTCGCCGTCGCCGTGCTGGTCATCGGGGCGACCGTCGCCACCCCCGCCGCGGTCGCGGCGGCCGGCATTCCCAAGGGCTTCCTGCTCTATGAGAAGGAGGCGGCCAAGAAGCCCGCCCTCGCCGAGAGCAGCTGGAAGATCGGCAACTCGGCCAAGGTCCGGCTGGCGATCAACCCGTGTGACCGGGCCACGCTGGCCAGAACCGGCCGGACGGCCGCGCGGACGGTGACCTACACCAGCGTCCCGGACTTCCAGAAGGTCGAGCAGGTGATCCTGTACCGCTCGAAGGCGGCCGCCGCCGGAGCCGTCGCCCAGGTGCGCTCGGCCCTGACCGCCTGCCGCTCCAACACCGGCGGAGGCTCCACCTACCGCTACGTCTCCGCGCGCCTGACCGGGCTCGGAGACGAGGCGCTGAAGATCTCCGGGCAGGTCTACTACCGGGGGGAGGCGGGCGTGGGCGGTGACCGGAGCGTGCTGGTCAGGAAGGGCAACGCGGTCCTGGTCTATCTCTGGGCCGGGGAGTACTCCAAGCCCGCGCGGAGCGACTGGGCCACCCAGCTGCGCGACGCCAGAAAGATGACCGGCAAGATCTGCGGCGTCGCCGACTGCTGAAGGACGACCCCGGTGCTCGCCCGGGGTATCAGAACTGCCACCTGCGGCTATAGCGCGAAACATGTGAAAAGGTGATCTAAACCTTACTTGTTCTGTACTATTCGCCGCAGGTCTGTGCAGTCTGGAGGCGTTGACGTGGCCGTGGCGGGTATGCCGGTTGGACTCATTCGGATACCGGTGGCGGCCGGGCTCGCCCTCGCGCTGCTGATGGCGCCGGTGAGCGGGGCCTCCGCGGAGCCGAAGCCGACGCTCGCCCAGGCCAAGAAGAAGCTGGAGAAGCTCAACGAGCAGGCCGACCAGATCGTCGAGAAGTACAACCAGGCCTCGGAGAAGTGGAAGCGGGCCAAGAAGAAGTACGTGACGCTGAACAGCGAGCTCGCCCGGCAGAGCGAGCAGGTCGCCGGGCTGCGCAAGGAGCTCGTCGCGATGGCGGTCAGCACCTACCAGTTCGGCGCGGTCAACAGCTGGGAAGGCATGGTCTACCAGGCCGACCCCGGCGCGCTGCTGAGCGGCCTGGCCTCGGTCGACCAGATGTCGGCCTCCCGGGCCCAGTCGCTGAGCGCCTTCGACGAGGCCACCAAGGCGCTGCGGCTCAACACGAACCTGGCCAAGGGCGCGCTGAGCGAGGCCGACGAGACGCGCGACGAGCTGGCCAAGGAGAAGGCCAAGGCCGACAAGATGGTCAGGGCTCAGACGAAGCTCCTGCGCGAACTCAACGTCTTCAAGGCGGGCAACCCCGAGAGCGGCGGGATCCAGTACACCGGCCCCGCCTCGGGCAACGCCCGCGCCGCCCTGCAGTTCGCCTTCGCGCAGGTCGGCAAGCCCTACCAGTACGGCGGCACGGGGCCCGGCGGCTGGGACTGCTCGGGCCTGATCCAGGCCTCCTGGCGCAGCGGGGGAGTCAGCCTCCCCCGTACCACCTGGGAGCAGTGGAGCTGGGGCGCCAGCCGCAAGGTCTCGCTGAACGACCTCCAGCCGGGCGACCTCATCTTCAGTGAGGGCCTGGGCCACGTCAGCATGTACGCGGGCAACGGCCAGATCGTGCACGCTCCGCAGACCGGCGACGTGGTCAAGGTCGTCCCGCTCTCGGCCTACGGCCGTCGCCTCGTCGGAGCCGTCCGCCCCTGACGCGCGGCGCGCGGGTCCCGACGGCCGGAAAACCGGGTGCGTCGCCCGCGGCGGCGCTGCCAGCATCGGAACATGATCACTTCATGGATGCTCGACGAACTCGCCCATGCCGGTCCCGAACACCTCGACGCCGCGTTCGTCGCCGGGTTCGACCGCAAGCAGGGCAGGCCCGATCCGGGGGAGGACCTCGCCGCGCTCGCCGGGCGCGGCCTGGGGGAGACGGCGACGGTCGTGGAGTTCGGCGCGGGGACGGGGCAGTTCGCCCTGGCCGCGGCGCGGCGGTTCCGGCGGGTGGTGGCGGTTGACGTCTCCCCGGCGATGCACGACTTCCTGACCGTCCGGGCCGCCGAGGACGGCCTGGCCAACCTCGAGTGCGTGCGGGCGGGCTTTCTCTCCTACGAGCACGCGGGGCCACCCGCGGACGCGGTCTACACCCGTCACGCCCTTCATCAGCTCCCCGACTTCTGGAAGGCGGTCGCACTCGACCGCATCGCGCGGATCGTACGGCCCGGGGGCGTCCTGCGCCTGCGTGACCTGATCTTCGATTTCCGGCCGGCCGAGGCCGGCGCCGTGCTCGGCCGCTGGTTCGAGGGCGCGGCCGGCGATCCCGCGCTGGGCTACACCCGCGAGGACTACGCCGAGCATCTGCGCACCGAGTACAGCACCTTCCGGTGGCTTCTGGAACCGATGTTCGACGCGGCCGGGTTCGAGATCGTCGAGGTGGACTTCAGGGAATCGATCTACGGCGCCTACACGTGCGTCCGGCGCTGACGCACGCTCCGTGGCGGAGGGGGGCGTCCTCATGGTTTCAACCGCGAATGATGGCAAATGTGATGAACATTACAGAAATCGCGATTTGTCGGGTGTGATTTTAGGGGTGTGACGAGAGTCATATCTCAATAGCATAAATGGTCATTAAGCAGGGGTAACGGGAAGATCACGAAGGCTTGTTGATCTTCTTGCTTGGCGAATGCTTTGCCGAAAGTTGGAGATCGGGGTAACTTCTGGCCTCGCGACGTACAAGCCATGCCGTCGCGGTGAATGTCGGTCTTCGGGCCGGTGTCCCTATAGAAATCCAACCGGCCGCCGTTCCCCTGCCGGGGACGGACCTCATCGTGGCGGCCCGCCGAATCTATGCAGCCAGGAGGCATGGAACCGGGGACCCAAAAGGCCCGACACAGCGTGGCCAGGGGTGAATCAGCGCATTTGCGCCGTAGGGCATCTTCCCAGCCCGAACCCGTCAGCTAACCCGGTAGGCATCAGTGGAAGCACCAAGGAGAAATCCTGTCTACCACCCCGTGTAACACCCGTCTGTCGCGCCTTTTCCACCTTTCCCTCAGTGGCATCGCCCTCACCTTGACCGCCTCAGCCGGAGCGGTCACCCTGGGGTCGACGGCGGCCAGGGCGACGACGGACAGTACCCCTGAGATCCTGGTCAACACCGCGGCCGGAGTCTCCGAGCAGACCGATCGGGCTGCGAACGAGGCCAAGGCCAGTACCAAGGTCAAGACCAGGATGAGCAGGGCGGCCCTGCAGAAGGTTCGGGCTCGCAAGGCCGTCTCGGCGGCCAGGAAGCAGGTCGGCGATCCGTACCGGTGGGGTGCCTCCGGTCCCGGCGCGTTCGACTGCTCGGGGCTCGTCAAATACGCCTGGCGCAAGGCGGGCGTGTCCATCCCACGGATCACGCACAGCCAGTACCGGGCGATCAGGAAGAAGGTCTCGTGGAGCCATCTGCGCCCCGGTGACCTGATGTTCTTCAGTGGAAAGGGCCACGTCGGCATGTACGTCGGCAAGGGCAGAATGGTCCACTCGCCGAGCAGCGGCAAGACGGTCCGGATCGTGAGGCTGGAGGGGTACTACAGGTCCTCCTTCGCCGGAGCGGTCCGGCCCGGAACCTGAGCCTGAGCAAGGGGCGCCGGCCCCGTTCCTCACACGTGGAGGGACGGGGCCGCTCCGTTTCCGGCGAAGGCCGCGAGCGCGCGGCCGGCGGCCTGGGCGGATCCACGCCTCCGGCAGGGAGCGCCGCGACGTCCCGAAGGCCGGAGCACCGGCCCGCACTCCGATAGCATCGGCTCGTTATGTCCGTCCCGAAGGGGCGCCGCACCGTGCTCGCCGGGATGCTGGCGCTGATGAGTGTGGGCCCGTTGGCCGGGACGGGACCTCTCCTGGCCGGAGCCGGCCGGCTTCCGGGCCCTCCCGGCCACCCGCCTCCTCGCGATCCTCTCCACCATGCCGGAGAACTCCCCGTTGACCTTCGCGATCTGTGGCCCGGTGCCGCCGTCGTCGTCCGGGGTGAGCACTCCCTCGTGATCGGCCACGACCTCGCGCCCACCGTCCTGCGGGACCTGGCCGCCAGGGCCGACCGGGCCCGCCGCGCGGTCGCGGCGATCTGGGGGCCGGTCCGAGCGGTGATCCTGTTTCCCGCCACCGACGCCGAGGCCGCGGCACTCGCCGGAGCGGAGAGCACCCGGGGCCTGGCCGCGATGGCGACCGCGGACCGGGTGATCGTCCTGCCCTCGGGCTACGCGAGGCTCACCATGACCGGCCGGGACGTGGTGATCACGCACGAGCTCGTGCACGTGGCCACCGGCGCGACCCGTGGCGGCCGGGTGCCGATGTGGCTGTCGGAGGGCTTCGCCGACTACGTGGGCTACCGCGATGCCGGGATCCCGGTACGGACGGCCGCCGCCGAGCTGGCCGCCGAGGTGCGTGCCGGAGTCCTGCCCGTCCGTCTCCCCGGTCCCGCCGACTTCGCCCCCGGCGCTCCGCGGCTCGCGCAGGCGTACGAGGAGGCCTGGCTCGCCTGCCGGTTCATCGCGGAGCGCTTCGGCGAGAAGGCCCTGGTGAGGCTCTACGGTGGCGATGTCACCGGCACGCTCGGCCTGTCGCCTGCCCAACTCACCGTGGCGTGGCGTGACTATCTCGGAAAGGAACTCGCCTGACATCCTTGTGTCCTTTCCCGGTCCAGGCCTCACCTGGCGGATCTCGCCGTGGCGAGAGGCGACCGGGAGGGAGCCGCGGCGTGCCGCGGTGACCGGTGACGACGCGGCGAGGCGCCGTCCGGTCGGCCGCGGCAGGCGAAGGATCCAAAGGACGGGGCCCAGGGTTCGGGCTCCACGCTGGAGGTGTTTGATGACGCTGAGCACGACGGACGCGCCCTCGGGGGTGCGGTCGGCGGGGTGGGCGCTGGCCGCGCTGGGGGTGGTCACGCTGGCGGTCGTGGCGTTCGCCACGCCCTGGCGGGCGCTGCCCGAGGGGGCCCTGGCGGTCGTCCCCGATCCGGCCCGCGACTTCACGGCCGAGCAGATCGCCAGGTCCGAGGCGTTCGACAGACTGGTCAGCGTACCGGGTTACCTCTCCCTCGGCCTGACGCTGGTGGTGGCGGGAGTGCTGGTGGGCACCCCGCTGGGCGCGCGGCTCGTGGACCGGCTGCGGGGGCCGTGGTGGTTGCGGGCGCTGCTCGGCGTGCTGGCGCTGTCGGTGGCCGTCGCGATGCTGCGCTGGCCGCTGGGGATGTGGTCGGAGACCTATCTGCGCGACTTCGGGTTGTCCACCCAGACCTGGCCGACCTGGACCGCCGACCGGATCAAGAGCCTGGGCGTCGGCACCGCGCTGACCGCGATCATGGTTCTGGCGGTGGTCGCGCTGGCGCGGCGCTACCGGCGCTGGTGGATCCCGGCGGCGGCCGGCGCGTTCGCACTGACGGTGGCGGCCTCCTTCGCCTACCCGGTGCTCATCGAGCCGATCTTCAACGACTTCAGGCCGATGGAGGCCGGACAACTCCGCGACGACCTGCTCGCCATGGCCGCCAGGGACGGTGTGCCGGTGGAGGACGTGCTCGTCGCCGACGCCTCCCGGCGGACCACCGCGCTCAACGCCTATGTCTCCGGATTCGGCGCGACCCGCAGGATCGTCGTCTACGACACGCTGCTCCGGGCGCCCGCCGACGAGGTCGAGCTGGTGGTCGCGCACGAGCTCGGTCACGCCAAGGCGGGCGACGTGCTCTCCGGTACGCTCGTCGGGGCTCTGGGCGCGGCGTTCGGGGCGTGCCTGCTCTACGTGGTGACCTCGGCGGGGGTCGTGCGGCGCCGCGCGGGGGTCTCCTCCATCGGGGACCCGAGGGCGGTGGGTTTGGTCATGGGGTTGCTCAGCCTGGCCGCGGTGCTGTCAGGGCCGGCACAGAACCTGGTGAGCCGGCATATCGAGGCTCGTGCGGACGTCCACGCGCTGGACCTGACCAAGGATCCGGCGACGTTCGTCGCCATGCAGAAACGGCTGGCGGTCACCAACATCTCGGATCTGTCGCCCGACCTCGTGGAGTACGTGCTCTACGCCTCGCATCCCACCACGCCGCAGCGCATCGCGCTGGCGCGCTCCTGGGCCCGGCTGAACGGTCTCTTTGAGCCATGAGGCGCACGCTGGTGGTCACGAACGACTTCCCGCCCCGCGCCGGGGGGATCCAGTCCTTCGTGTACGGTCTCATCGCCCGCCGCCCGCCCGGCTCCATCGTCGTCTACGCCCCTCAATGGCCCGGCAGCGAGGGCTTCGACCTGCGGCAGCCCTATCCCGTGGTACGGCACCCCACCTCGCTGATGCTGCCCACCCCCGCCGTCGCCCGCCGGGCGGCCGCACTGGTCACCGAGTTCGGGTGCGAGACCGTGGTCTTCGGGGCGGCGGCGCCGCTCGGACTGCTCGCGCCCAGGATGCGCGAGGCCGGTGTCCGCCGCGTCGTCATGGTCACCCACGGCCACGAGGCGGGCTGGACGGCGCTCCCGATCGGCCGCCGGGTGCTCGCCAGGATCGGCGCGCACGCCGACGTGGTCACCTACCTGGGGGAGTACACCCGGCAGCGGCTGGCCAGGGTGATACCCGAGGACAAGCTGGTGCGGCTCGCGCCCGGCGTCGACACCGAGGTGTTCGCGCCCGAGGCCGGGAGAGAGCGGGTGCGCGCGAAGCTCGGGCTGGGAGAGCGGCCGGTGGTGCTCTGCCTGTCCAGGCTGGTGCCGCGCAAGGGCCAGGACACGCTGCTGCGGGCCTGGCCCGGCGTGCTGCGGGACGTTCCCGACGCGATGCTCCTGATCGTCGGCGGTGGCCCGTACCGCAGGACCCTGGAACGGCTGGCCAGGTCGATGGACGGCTCGGTTCGGATCACCGGCCCCGTGCCGGAGGCCGAGCTGCCCGGCTACCTGGCAGCGGGCGACGTGTTCGCCATGCCGTGCCGTACCCGCCTGGGCGGTATCGACGTGGAGGGGCTCGGCATCGTCTATCTGGAGGCGTCCGCCAGCGGGCTGCCCGTGGTGGCGGGCTCCTCGGGCGGCGCGCCCGACGCCGTGCTACGCGGGCAGACCGGCCTGGTCGTCGACGGCACCCGCCCGGACGAGGTCACGGCGGCCCTGGTCGACCTGCTCAAGGACCCGGCCGGGGCACGTGCCATGGGTGACCGCGGGCGCGAGTGGGTCGCGCGCGAGTGGAGCTGGGATCTCGCCGCCTCCCGCTTCGCCCGCGTTCTGGAGTCCGTGGAGACCCTCTGACTAGCTGTAGAGGGACTCGACCTGCTTGGCGAAGTCGCGCATCACGATGGCGCGCTTGACCTTGAGGGTCGGGGTGAGATGTCCGCTCTCCTCGCTGATGTCGACGTCGAGCACCGTGAACTTCTTGATCTGCTCGGCCCTGGAGACGAACTTGTTGGCGTTGTCCACGGCCTTCTGCACCTCGGCGACGATGGCCGGGTCGGAGCTGAGGGCGGCGAGGTCCGCGTCCGTTCTGCCGTTGGCGGCCTTCCACTGCTCCAGAGCCTCGACGTCGAGCGTGATGAGCGCCGCGACGAACGGCCGGTCGTCGCCGACCACCATCGCCTGGCTGATCAGCGGGTGGGCGCGGATGTGGTCCTCCATCGGGGCCGGGGCGACGTTCTTGCCCGCGGCGGTGACGAGGATCTCCTTCTGGCGGCCGGTGATGCGCAGGTAGCCGTCCCCGTCCAGCTCGCCGATGTCGCCGGTGTGGAACCAGCCGTCCTTGTCGATCGCCTCGGCGGTGGCCTCGTCGTTGTTCCAGTAGCCCGCGAAGACGTGGCGCCCCTTGACGAGCACCTCGCCGTGCTCGCCGATGCCGATGGTGACGCCCGGGAACGGCTTGCCGACCGTGCCGATCTTGTTGGCCCCCGGCAGGTTGACCGAGGAGGGCGCCGAGGTCTCGGTGAGGCCCCAGCCCTCAAGCACCTCGATGCCCACGCCGCGGAAGAAGTGGCCGAGCCGCTCGCCCAGGGCGGAGCCGCCGGACACGGCCGCCGTCAGCCTGCCGCCGGTCGCGGCGCGCAGCTTGCCGTAGACGAGCCTGTCGAACAGGGCGTGCTTGAGCCTCAGGCCCAGCCCCGCGCCGCCGGTGGACTCCGCCCTGCTCCAGGCGACGGCGGTCTCCGCCGCGGCGTGGAAGATCTTCCCCTTGCCGTCGGCGGTGGCCTTCTGCTCGGCGGCGTTGTAGACCTTCTCGAACACGCGGGGCACGCCCAGCAGGAACGTGGGCTTGAAAGCCTGCAGGTCGGGGCCGACGTTCTTCATGTTGGGGGTGTGCGCGAGGACCGTGCCCGTCTCGATCAGCACGATCTCGATGATGCGGGCGAAGACGTGCGCGAGTGGCAGGAAGAGCAGGGCCGCCCTGTCGTCCATGGTGAAGAGGCGCTCCAGCGGGCCGTGCGCGACGTTCCTGGCGGTGAACAGCAGGTTGTCGTGGGTCAGCCGGCAGCCCTTGGGCCTGCCGGTGGTGCCCGAGGTGTAGACGATGGTGGCCAGGTCGGCGATGCCGCGGCTGGACCTGCGCTCGGCGAGCGTGTCGTCGCCGACCTCGGCGCCGAGTGCGGTCAGCTCGTCCAGGGCGCCGCCCTCGATGCGCCAGACGTCCTTGAGACCGGGCAGCTCCGAGATGCCCTCGCGGACCGTCTCCTCGTTCGAGTCCAGCTCGACGAAGACGGCCTTCGCGCCACTGTCGGAGATGATCCAGGAGACCTGGTCGGCCGAGGAGGACTCGTAGATCGGCACACTGACCGCGCCCGCGGCCCAGATCGCGTAGTCGATCACGGTCCACTCGTAGCGGGTGCGCGACATCAGCGCCACCCGGTCGCCGGGTTCGACGCCGGCCGCGATCAGGCCCTTGGCCACCTCCGCGACCTGGTCGCGGAACTCGCGGGCGGTGACGGCGGCCCAGTCGTCGCCGACCTTGCGGCGCAGGACGACGGCGCCCGGCTCCTCTTCGGCACGCCGGAACACCGTGTCGGTCAGGTTGGCGGAGGCGGGGACATCCACCAGCACGGGGACGCTGTACTCGCGCACGGATCACTCCTGGAGACGCACGGATCGATGGGCTGCCTGGAAGCTATCGCGATAAGTTACGCACGAGTAAATTCGTCACCCAGGCGTTATCAACGGGGAATTCACCGTACCAACTGCTCTCTCCTGGAGTCATCGGCCGCGCCGCCGTGTGAGGTTTGTTACTTATGCCGGTATTTGTGGGTGGTTAGGATGTCCGGCATGCGGGTTCATGTCGTCAGCGACGTACACGGGAGAGCTAACGCGCTGGCCCGCGCGGGAGACGGCGCAGACGCCCTGATCTGCCTGGGGGACCTGATCCTGTTCGTCGACTACGACGACCACTCCCAGGGCATCTTCGCCGAGCTCTTCGGGGCGGAGCGGGCGGCGGAGTTCATCGCGCTGCGGACGGCCAAGCGGTTCGAGGAGGCGCGGGCGATGTCCTCGGCGCTCTGGGCGTCGCTGGAGGGCGGCCCGCGCGAGCACATCGAGCGCTCCGTCAGGCGGCAGTACGGTGAGATCTTCGCCGCGATGCCGACCCCCGCCTACCTCACCTACGGCAACGTGGACCTGCCGCGCTACTGGCCCGAGTACGTGCGCGAGGGCCACCGGGTGCTCGACGGCGAGACCGTGGAGATCGGCGGCCTGCGCTTCGGCTTCGTCGGGGGCGGGCTGCGCACCCCGTACCGGACCCCGTACGAGATCGACGAGGAGGAGTTCGCCCGCAAGGTGGAGGCCGTCGGCGAGGTCGACGTGCTCTGCTGCCACATTCCGCCGGCCATCCCCGAACTGCTCTACGACGTGGTGGCCCGGCGGTTCGAGCGGGGCAGCGAGGCCACCCTGGAGGCGATCCGGCGGACCCAGCCGCGCTACGCCCTCTTCGGTCATGTGCACCAGCCCCTCGCCGCCCGTACCCGGGTCGGCAGGACCGAGTGCCTCAACGTGGGGCACTTCAGGAACCGGGGCGTTCCCTTCGCGCTGGAGTGGTAGCCACCCGCGGCCCCGCCAGGCGTACGCGGACGATCGTGAAGCAGTACGGTTGGCCCATGGCTGATCGCACCACCTCCAGCATCACGATCGGCGCGGACCGGTCGACCATCATGGCGGTCATCGCCGACTTCCCCTCCTACCCCCAGTGGGCGGGCCAGGTGAAGTCCGCGCGGATCCTCTCCACCGGAGAGGACGGCCGCCCGGCCACGGTCAGGTTCGTCCTCGACGCGGGTGTGATCAGCGACGAGTACACCCTCCGCTACACCTGGGGCGGCGACGAGTCCGTCGACTGGAGCATCGCCGAGGCGGGGAAGATGCTCTCCGGGCTCACCGGGAGCTACCGTCTCGCCGACGTGGGCGGCGACACCGAGGTGACGTACGAACTCGCCGTCGACCTCAAGGTGCCGATGATCGGCATGATCAAGCGGAAGGCGGAGAAGGTCATCGTCGACACCGCCCTGAAGGGGCTGAAGAAGCGCGTCGAGACCCAATGAGGTCGCGGAACCGTCCCTCGGGAGGATGACGTGAGCCGGGTTCTGCTCTTCACCGGCAAGGGCGGCGTCGGCAAGACGACCGCCGCCGCGGCCACCGCCACCCTCGCCGCCAGGTCCGGCCTCAAGACCCTGGTGGTCTCCACGGACACCGCCCACTCGCTGGCCGACGCCCTCGGCGTGCCCGCCGCGACGGAGCCCACCGAGATCGCCCCCGGCCTCTCCCTGCAGCAGGTCGACACCCAGCGGGCACTGGAGCGCCAGTGGGGCGAGCTGCGCGACTACGCCAGGGGCGTCTTCGCCGAGCTCGGCCTCGACGAGGTGACCGCCGAGGAGATCACGGTGCTGCCCGGCGCCGAGGAGGTCATCGCGCTGCTGGAACTGCGCGAGCAGGCGCGCACCGGGCTGTGGGACGTCATCGTCATCGACTGCGCCCCGACCGCCGAGACGCTCAGGCTGCTGGCCCTGCCCGAGGCCCTCGACTGGCACGTGAACCGGCTGCTGCCCGTCGGCAGGCGGCTGCTGCGCACCCTCTCCCCGCTGATCCGCCGCCTGGCACAGGTCAGCGTGCCGGAAGACCACGTGGTGGGCGCCGGGGAGCGGCTCCACCGGGGGTTGCTGGAGGTGCGCGAGCTGCTCACCGGGCCCGGCGCGAGCGTCCGGCTGGTGCTCACCCCGGAGGCCGTCGTGCTGGCCGAGGCCCGCCGCACGCTCACCTCCCTCAGCCTGTACGGCTACCGTGTCGACGCGGTGATCGCCAACCGGGTCTTCCCCTCGGAGGGCGCCGACGAGTGGCGGCAGCGTTGGGTGCGGGCCCAGGCCCTGCACCTGGCCGAGGTCGAGGAGTCCTTCGCGCCGCTGCCCGTGCACACCGTGCCCTACCTGGAGGCCGAGCCCGTCGGCCTCGACGCCCTCGCCGGTGTCGCCGAGGCCATGTACCGCGGGAGCGACCCCTTCGCCCCGCCCTCCGTCGACCCGCCGCTGCGGATCACCGCCGAGGGCGAGCTGATCCTGGCCCTGCCGCTCGCGGACAAGAGCGAGGTGGATCTGGCGCGCAAGGGCGACGAACTGATCGTCAACGCCGGTTCCTACCGCCGGGTCCTGGCCCTGCCCGCCGCGCTGGCTCGCAGGTCGGTGCGGGAAGCCGCGCTCCGAGATGGATTTCTCCGGGTACGGTTCGAAGCGGGAGGGCCTGATGACTGATAACACGAATGATGCCGAGAAGACTCCGAAGCCGCGTGCGCCCAGGAAGCCGGGTAAGGCGGTCGGCGCCGTGACGCCGGAGGTCGCCGCCGAGACCGCCGGCACCGCAGGCGCAGAGAAGGTTCAGAAGAGCCGCCGCGCGAAGCCTGCCGGGGGAGCCGCGCAGTCCGGGCGTACCGGATCGGTCGAGTCTGTCGAGCCGGTCGAGACGGCTGAGGCGGGGAGCGAGCCCGAGGCTTCTTCCGGGCGGACCCCGATCTCGGAGCAGGCCGAGCACGACGCGCGCGCCGAGTGGTTCGAGCGCGCCGATCGGGCCCGGCACGAGGAGCGGACCGGCTGGACCCCGTGGGGCCGTTCCGGCGAGCGCGAGGAGCCGGGCGGGACCGAGGAGCGCGGGCGAGACGAGCGGGTGCGTGAGGAGCGGGCCGAAGCAGACAGGGACCCCCTGGGCAGCGCCGCCGAGGAGGCGTTCAAACTCTTCGACACGCTGCAGCAGAAGGCGGCCAGGGAACTGCGCAAGAATCTGATCAAGGGCACGATGACCGGTTTCGGCAGCGCGTTCTCCGGCGGCGGTCGAGGAAGAGAGCGGGACGTGTGGGAGGAGGCGGTCTCCGAGCCCGAGGAGTACATCTGCCGTGCCTGCCCCGTCTGCCGCGCGATGGCCGCGCAGCGTGAGTCGGGAGCCGCCGTCACCGACCACCTCATGCAGGCCGGCACCGAGTTGTTCGCCGCCTTCAAGTCGGCGGTCGAGGGGCTCGGCAAACCCGCGCCCGGTCAGCGGACACGGGAGCGCGAGCGCGAGGACACCCCCGTGGAGCACATCGACCTGGGGTGAGCCCCAGGGGGAGAGGAAGAAACGGACAATGGCGCTGACCATCGGCGTGGACATCGGCGGTACGAAGGTCGCGGCGGGAGTCGTCGACGAGGACGGCCAGATCGTCGCGCACCTGCTGCGGCCCACCCCGGCCGAGAACCCCGAGCAGGTCGCCCACACGATCGGTGACGTGATCCTGGAACTCGCCAGGGACCGCGAGATCGAGGCCGTCGGTCTCGGTGCCGCCGGGTTCGTCGACGAGACCCGGTCCATCGTCCGGTTCGCCCCCAACCTCGCCTGGCGCGAGGAGCCCCTGCAGAAGAAGGTCTCCGACCTGGTCGGTCTGCCCGTCGTGGTGGAGAACGACGCCAACGCGATGGCGTGGGGCGAGGCCAGGTTCGGCGCCGGACGAGGGGAGAGCCACCTGGTGTGCGTGACCGTCGGCACCGGCATCGGCGGCGGCATCGTGCTCGACGGTTCCCTCTACCGGGGGCGCTGGGGCATGGGCGCCGAGTTCGGCCACATGCAGGTGGTCCCCCAGGGGCACCGGTGTGGGTGCGGCAACCTCGGTTGCTGGGAGCAGTACGCCAGCGGCAACGCGTTGGTCAACGAGGCCAGGAAGATCGCCGAGGCCGAGCCGGACAGGGCCGTCACGCTCCTGAAGATCGCCGGTGGTACGCCGGAACAGATCGAGGGCCACGAGGTCACCGAGGCCGCCAGACAGGGCGACCCGGCCGCGCTGGCCGCGTTCTCCTCGATGGCCCGCTGGATCGGTCAGGGGCTGGCCGACCTCGTCGCCGTCCTCGACCCCGGCTGCTTCGTACTCGGCGGCGGTGTCTCGCGCGCCGCGGATCTGTGGATCGACGAGACCCGCGAGTTCTTCGCCACGCACCTGAGCGGCCGGGGGCACCGCCCGCTGGCCGACATCCGGCTGGCCGAACTCGGTGCCTCGGCGGGCCTGGTGGGCGCCGCGGATCTCGCCCGCAGGCGCTGACCGGGGTTCTCCTCTCGGAAAGCCGCTGCGGGAAGCCTTTCCCCGGTCCGCCCAGGGAGGGCCTTTCCCGGGGCATCCGGCAGAGGCATGCCCCGTCCTGCCGGGCGGGGCCCCCGGGACGCGTGGGCCGGAGACCCCGGGTAGGACCGGACACGCACCGTCGTCCGCCTGCCCGCGGCCTGTATACCGATTAGGGATGGATGTCTGGTATATCCGACGGTGTGCGGTTACCCTCACGTCACGCGTCGCGAAGTGAGGCAGCCGTGGTGCTCAGGATCGCCAGCTACAACGTGCGTTCCATGAGGGACGACATCCCGGCGCTGGAGCGGGTGGTCGCCGCGCTCCGCGCGGACGTGCTCTGTGTGCAGGAGGCGCCCCGGTTCCTCTGCTGGCGCCGCAGGCGCAGACGGCTGGCCGCCTTCGGCGGACTGTCCGTGGCGGCCGGCCGGCGCAGGGGCGGCGTCGCGGTGCTGACCGGTCCCGGCGTGCGGCTGCTGCATGGGGAGGGGCACCTGCTGGAGTCCTTCTTTCCCCTGGAGCGGCGGGCCATCGCGATCGCCGTGGTGGAGGCGGAGGGGCGGCGGGTCGCCGTCGGCTCAATCCACCTCGACCTCGACGAGACGGCCAGGCGCCGGCACGCGGACGAGGCGGTGAGGCTCCTGGGAGAGGTGGCCGACCGGTTCGGCGCGCTGCCGGTGCTGGCCGGAGACATCAACGAGCAGTCCGGGCAGCCGAGCTGGCAGCACCTCGCCGAACGGCTGACCGACTGCTACCCGGTCTCACCGCGAGGTGACGGCTTCACCTTCCCGGCCAGGGGGCCGCACAAGCGGATTGACGCGATCTTCGCGGTGACCGGCCTCTCCGTGGTCTCCTGCGGGGGTGTCGAGGCCGATCCGGCAGACCTGGTGGCCGCCACCGACCACCTGCCGGTGATCGCCGAACTGGATCATCGGCTCCCCGGGCCCCACCTCTGAGGAACCCGCTTTCCCGGGGAGCCGAGAAAACCGGTGGGATCAGGGTTTTCGTGACGAACGGAAAGGTGTCTTTCCGGATCACGCCCGTCAACTGGAGAGACCGGGACGCGGGGAGGGGACGAGCCCCGTACCATTTGGAACATGACCCGTCGCCTTCCGCGGCGTGCGCTGGCTCTCTGCGCGGGAGGCCTGCTCCTGCTGTCCTCGCACACCTTTCCAGCACATGCCGATCCCGTCAGCCCGCCCGTGGCCGAGGCCTGGCAGGCTCCGGCCAGCGCGGGCCTGAGCAGTGACGGATCGCTCTCCGACGTGGTGGGCGTCTCGGCCACGAGTGTGTGGGCGGTGGGCCAGCAGAGCGTCTGGGACGTCTGGCAGAGCCGTGGCGCGATCACCCACTGGAACGGTTCCTCCTGGAACGAGGTCGGCATCCGCAACGACCCGACGGGCGCGGGGCCCCTGCGTTCCGTCGCGGCGGCCTCGGCGTCGGAGCTGTGGGCCGTCGGTGAGGGACATGACGGTCTTCCCTACCTGGCGAAGGGAGACGGGGCGGCCTTCGACAGGGTCGTCGTCGACAAACTGCACGCGGGTGACTGGCTGGGCGGGGTGGCGGCCGTCCCCGGCAGGATGGTCGCCGTCGGCCGCCGTGACAAGCAGCCCCTGATCGTGACCGGCACCGGTTCGAAGTGGAAGCTCACCCAGCTTTCCGGCAGGGGCACGCTGTACGGCGTGGCGCTGTCGGGCAAGAGCGACGGGTGGGCGGTGGGCGACGCCGCGGGCAGGCCGTTGATCATGAGGCAGTCCGGCGGGCGCTGGAAGCCTTTCAAGACCCCCGAGATTCCCGGCGGCTACCTGCGTGACGTCCACGTCGACGGGTCGAAGCGGGCAATCGCCGTCGGCGGCCTGTATCGGGGGGCCGGCGAGACCGTCCCGTTGATTCTGTCGTGGAACGGCAAGAGGTGGTCCCGGGTGTCCCCGCCCGCCGGTGACATCCGCCTGTACGGGGTGACCGGCGACCGCAAGGGCCACTTCTGGATCTCCGGGGTCGACCTGGACCGACCCGGCGAGGCGTTCCTGCTTCGCTACGACGGGCACAAGGTCAAGGCGTTGCGCGGCCCCGAGACCACCGACTCCCGGACGGTGAGGCTCCAGGCCGTGACCTATCTGCCGGGCACCGGCACCGTGTGGTCGGTCGGCCACGTGGTCGACGCCTCCGGCAAGTACACGGACGTGATCGAGCGCTTCGGTACCCCGGCGCGCGCCAAGCCGTAAGGCCGGGCCTCCCGCTCAGATGACCGCGCCGTCGTCCCAGCCGGAGTCGTTGGGCGGACCGTCGCCCATGCGGACCACCAGCGCCACGAAACCACCGATGAACGCGGCGACCGCGGTGAACAGCATCCAGCCCTGCAGGTTCCAGCTGAGTGCGGCGCTGAGCAGCAGGTAGGCGGGCCCGCCGAACAGGGCCAACCATGCGATCTTGGTGGCGGCGTCGGTCTTGGGCAGCGGGGGTGGTGGCGGAGGCACGTAGTGCTCCTCCTCCTCGCCGTCACTCCGTTCGGTGTCGGAGTCGTCGTCGGCCAGGTCGTCCTCACGCAGGAGGTCTTCCTCGTCCGACTGCTTGATCACTCGTCGCGGAGGTTCGGCCGGCAGGTTCTCACTGTCCGGCCACGGCTGATGTGCCGAGTCGTGCTCGGCGGGATCGTTGAAGGACGCGACGATCTGACGCCAGACCTCGTCCTCGTCACTTTGAGGTGTCACTTAGCTGGGCCCGTTGTTCATCGGCCGATCCCTTTCTCCCGGAGACCGCGCATCCTCCGCTCGGGATCAGTCTCTCTGCAAGGGTACAGACGCGTTCGTCTTGATGAACTCCAGGCTCCCCGCAAAGATCCGATCCGCATCATTGTCAAGAGTCGCGACGTGGTAGCTGTCGGCGAGCTCCACCACATTCAGATTCCCCCCGGTCAGCTTCTCACGCAGAATACGCACACTCGCCGGTTTCACAACATGATCCTGTGGGCTATGAAAAACCAGTACTGGCTGGGTGATCTTGCTCAGCTCCGACTGGGTCAGTGCCCAGAGCCGGGGGAGGGTGGCCGCCGCCTTGACCGGTGTGCGCGAGTAGCCGAGCTCGGTCGCCCCCTCCTTCTTGATGTCTCCCGCCACACCGGGCACCGACGCGATCACGAACCTGAGCAGGGGAGCCAGCCTGAGCAGCAGCACGTCGTTGGTCACCGACGGGTTGACGATCACCAGCCCGCTGATCCGGTCGCCGTGCACCTCGGCCAGCCGCAGCGCCATGCAGCCGCCGAGCGACAGGCCCATGACGAAGACCTCGGCGCAGTTGCCACGCAGGTCCGCCAGGGACTTGTCCAACTCGGCGTACCAGTCCTCCCAGCGGGTGTGGCTCATCTCCTGCCAGGTGGTGCCGTGGCCGGGCAGCCGTGGCAGCGACACGGTGATGCCCGCCGCCGCCAGGTACTCGCCCCACGGGCGCAGGGACTGCGGCGATCCGGTAAATCCATGACAGAGCAGGACGCCGATCTGTCCTCCCGCATGGTGGTACGCCTCCGCACCGGGCATGACTGGCATCGCGGCTCCTTGTAAGGTTCGCCCGATCGTCGCACGACTGGGGCGTGTTTTGCGAGAGGTCGATTTGGGTGGTTCGGTGGTGTAGGTGACCGAGGCCGGAAGTGGGAGGATAACTCCAGGTCCTCGCCTGTCAACTGAAGGAGCATGGAGTGTTCTACTGGGTGGTGAAGGCGATCCTCGGACCCCTGCTCCACGTGATTTTCCGCCCGTGGGTGGAGGGCGTGGACAATGTGCCGAGGCAGGGGCCGGTGATCCTGGCCGGAAACCACCTGTCATTCGCCGACCATTTCTTCGGTGCGCTCTTCCTGCGGCGCAAGGTGATCTCTCTCGGCAAGTCCGACTACTTCACCGGCCGCGGCCTCAAGGGAATGCTGAGCAGGGCCTTCTTCAGTGGTGTCGGCACCGTCCCGATCGACCGCTCGGGGGGCAAGGCCAGCGAGGCGGCGCTCCGCACCGGCAGGCGCATTCTTGACGAGGGCCATGTGCTCGCCATCTATCCCGAGGGCACCCGCTCCCACGACGGTCGTCTCTACAAGGGCAAGACCGGGGTGGCCCGCCTGGCGCTGGAGTCGCGCGTGCCGGTCATCCCGTGGGCGATGGTCAACACCTTTGAGATGATGCCTCCCGGCCGCATCCTGCCCAAGCTGGGCATCCGTCCCGGTGTGAAGTTCGGCAAGCCGCTGGACTTCACCCGCTACTACGGAATGGAGGAGGACCGCCTCGTGCTGCGCGCCGTCACCGACGAGATCATGTACGCGCTGATGGAGCTCTCCGGCCAGGAGTATGTCGACAGGTATGCCGCGAGCGCCAAGGCCGAGGCCGCCCGCGCCGCCAAGGAGAGTCTCGTTCAGGCGCGCAAGCGCACCTGAACGTCCCGGGTGTCCGCGCCGGCGGCCGCCGGCGGAGATCAGTGGGTCGACTCACGGACGATCAGTTCGGGCTGGAACATGACCTGCTGGTGGGCATGGGACTCCGGGTTGTCGCACTCGTCGAGCAGCAGTTCGGTGGCCACCCTGCCGAGCCGGTGGGTCGGCTGCCGGATCGAGGTGAGCGAGACCGCGGACGCCGAGGCGAAGTCGATGTCGTCGTAACCGATGAGCAGGACGTCCTGGGGGACCCGCACGCCCGCGTGAAGCAGCCCCCGCAGCATGCCGAGGGCCAGCAGGTCGTTCGCGCAGAACACGGCGTCCGGCAGCCGCCCCTCGGCGATGAGCTTCTCCGCGGCCTGCTGCCCGGACCTGGCGTTCATCGCGCTCATCGCGACCTCCTCCAGCGCCTGCCCGGGATCGCGGCCCGCCGCGGCCAGCGCCCGCTCGGCGCCGGTCAGCCGGTCGGCGCACTGGCGGATGGTGAGGGGGCCGGTGACGTAGGCGATCCGGCCGGCCCCGGCGGCCAGCAGGTGGGAGACCGCGAGGGAACCGCCGGTGATGTCGTTGACCGCCACCGAGCACTGGTCGGCGCGCTCGGCGGGGTGATCCACCAGGACCACGTTGATGCCGCGCTCCCTGAGCTGGTCGAGCTTGGCCAGGTTCCCCCCGGCGGGGGTGATGAGCACCCCGCGGACCCGCTGCTCGGCGAAGACCAGGAGGTTGCGCTCCTCCTTGAGCCTGTCGCCCGAGGAGTTGCCCAGGATCACCGCGTACCCGCGCTCGCTGGCCACCTCCTCGACCCCGGCGGCCACGTCCGTGAAGAAGGGGTTGCCGATGTCGATGACCGAGAGGCCGACGGTGCGGCTGTGCCCGGCCCGCAGGCTGGAGGCGGAGCCGTGCCGGACGAACCCCAGGTCACGAATGGCCTTCTCGACCCGGGAGCGGGTGGACTCGGCGACCTTCTCCGGGCGGTTGAGCACGTTGGAGACCGTTCCCGGGGAGACTCCGGCCCGCGCGGCCACTTCCTTGATGCTCACCGAACTCATGTGCACTGATTAAAACGTAACAACCATACGAGCGCCAGCGAAGTCACCATTTACAGCTCACCTCTGGCTTTTGACTAAAACGTTTCGACCAGCATATCCGGCCGGTCAGCCTGTCAGCAGTTTCCTGGCGATCCTGAGTTGCTCGGCGATCTGGTCGGACTCGCCCCCCTCGTGGCCGTTGAAGGCCCACACCCGGATGTCCTTGTCGCCGGCGTAGTGGTTGTAGGCGGCGAAGACCGTGGAGGCGGGGGTGATGCCGTCGCGCAGGCCGACGGAGAAGAGCGCGGGCGTGGTGTTGCGGGCGGCGAAGTTCATGCCGTCGAAGTGGTCGAGGGTGGCGAAGACCTGGTCGACCCGGTGGCGGTTGGACTTGAGGAACCGGCCGAGCTCGGCGTAGGGGTCCTCGTCGGTGATCTCGGCGGCGCGGCGGATGTGCGACATGAACGGCACGTCGATGAAGGCGAACAGCAGGCCGGGCACCAGCGCGCTCACCGCCATCGCGAGGCCGCCGCCCTGGCTGCCGCCGGAGACGACCATGCGTGAGGCGTCCACCAGTGGATGCGCGCGGGCGGCCTCGACCGCCCTGACCCCGTCGGTGTAGAGGCGCCGGAAGTAGTAGTCGTCGGGGTCGGACACGCCCTGGGTGAGCTTGCCGCTACTCTGCGCCCCGGTGCCGCCCACCGGGTCGGGCGTGTCACCGGGCCGCCAGCCGCCGCCCTGCCCGCGGGAGTCCATGACGAGGACCGCCCATCCGGCCGCGGGCCAGGTGAGCCAGTCGTGTGGCAGCCCCCGGCCGCCGTTGTAGCCGATGTACTGCACCACACACGGCAGCGGCTCCTCGGCCGCGGCGGGCAGCAGCAGCCAGCCCTTGATCTCCTGGCCGCCGAAACCCGCGTAACCGACGTCGAGGCAGCGGATCAGGGCCAGGTCCGTCTCCACCTCGGTGAAGACGGCGTTCAGGTCGTGCTCGCGGGTCTCGGCGAGCGTCCTCGTCCAGAAGGCGTCGAACCCGTCGGGTTCCCGGCGCTCGGGCCGGTACTCCCTGAGCTGGTCGAGGGGCATGTCGACGAACAAGAGACCTCCCGGGGGGCGGAACGCGCTCCGACGCCCTGGACGCCGGCCGATCACTACCGTAGGCCGTCGTGCCGCCCGGGGATAGTGCGCGGTTCCGGCTGGTAAAAACGTACTAATTCGGTGACCTGTCCAGGGGCGTTGACGTGACATGGATGGTGCTTGACCTGCTGTCCGGCCTCTTCGTTGCTATTAAAACGTTTTCAAGCAAGCTGGTCGTAACCCTGCACCTGGAGTACTGCGGCAGCGCTACGACCCCGACCCGGGCGCCGAGGTTCCGCCGGCGAGGTGACGGCGGGACCTCGGCGCCCGGTCAGGTCAGGTGGGCGCGGATCTGGCGGATGTGCTCCGGCGTGGTGCGGCAGCAGCCGCCGACGAAGGCGGAACCCGCCGCGTTCCATCCGGCCGCCGCCTCGCCGAACTCCACCGGGTCGGCCAGCCCGAGCCAGCGGTGGTTCGCCGAGTCCCAGACCTCGCCGGAGTTGGGGTAGACCATGCTGGGCTTGCCCTTGATCTGGGAGATCAGGTTGAGCACGTGGCGCGGTGCCGTGCAGTTGACGCCGATCGCGATCACCTGGGGATTGCCGGCGAACAGGCGGGCCGCGGTCCGCAGCGGGGTGCCGTCGTTGATGTGCTCGCCGTCGCGGCAGGAGAAGCTCACCCACGCCCGCATCCCCGGCGTCTCGGCCAGCAGTCGCCGCAGCGCCCTCGCCTCGGAGTAGGAGGGGATGGTCTCGCAGGCCAGCAGGTCGGCCTCGCTGTCGGCCAGGATGTGCCAGCGGTCGCGGTGCCAGTCGGTCAGGCCGTCCTCGTCGAGGTCGTACTTTCCGGTGTACTCGGCGCCGTTGGCCAGGTAGGCGCCGTACGGTCCGACGCTGGCGGCCACGGTGCCGGAGCCGTGGGCATCCCTGGCCTGGGCGGCGAGGTGCACGGAGAGCAGGATCAGATCCTCGGCCTCGGCGGCGCTCAGCCCCCGCCGCAGGAACGCCGGTATGCTCGCCTGATAACTCGCCGTTATCGCCACCTCGGCACCGGCGGTGAAGTAGTCGAGATGCGCCTGCCGGATCACAGAGGGGTTCTCCAGCAGGAGCTTCGCCGACCACAGGTCGTCTCGCAGGTCCGCGCCCAGCTCCTCCAAATGGGTGGCCAGGCCGCCGTCCAGAATCACCATTCCGCTACTTTATGTGGAGCCGAGAGGCCGGGAAGCCCGCTGTCCCGTACCGGCCCCGTCAGGCCATGCCCGTAATGCCGGGAGTCGCGGACCCGGGTGTCCCGCGCAGGAGAACGCCACGGGCGACGGAGCTCAGCGGACACCTTCTCCGGGCCCGGTCCGTTCGGCGGTCCGTCCGGGCCCGGAGGAGGTCATCGCTTCCAGAACGGGCGGCGCCCGCCGGTGCCCACCAGGGCCTCCAGAACCTCCACGGCCCGCTGCCAGAGGGCGTCCACGTCCCCACCGGCCCGCAGTTCCTCGGCCAGGGCCGCCAGCTCCGGGTGGCCGCCGAGATAGATCACCAGGGCCGCGAGGCGGCTGCCCAGGTCCTCCAGCACGCACAGCCGTTCGGCGGCGGGCAGGGACGCCGCGGCGCGCAGCCGCTTCAGCTCCTCGGCGAGCAGGTCCCGCGGCGGCTCCTGCGGCCTGCTCCGCGGTTCGGGGGCCGGCACCGGACGGGGCAGCATCCGGGCGCGGTCGTCGAAGCCGCCGGCCGCCGCCTCCTGTGGCAGGCCGCCGCCGATCGCGCTCGCCGCGAACTTCGGCATGGAGCCGGGGGCGGCCATCCCGGGCGGCCCCATGGGCGGGCTCGGGGCCGCACTCGCCTCGGCGGCCATCGAGGTCAGCATCATCGGCGCGGCGGCGACGGGGGTCGCCCAGCCGCTGGGCAGTTCCACCGGCTGGATCACCCGGTGCCCGGGACCGCCCTCGGCGACCACCTGCGTGTCGACCGCGACGAAGGCGGTGAACCGGCAGAGCACCCCGTACCTGAGCGAGGTCTCCACGATCTCGGCCTCCAGCGACCGGTCGCCGATCGCGTAGCGGTCCTCCAGGGTCCGCAGCCGCCCCCGAGCCCAGATCGCCCGTACCGCCGGGTTGTCCACCGTCGCCGAGGCGACCCGCCGCTCCCACGGCAGGCCCGCGGCGTCCAGGCCCCGTACGGTCAGCGCGCCGGTGGCGGCGCCCCGGTAGCGGCCGAGGACGGTGAGCGGGACACCGGAGTAGAGCGAGCCGACATGGCCGACCGTCTCGGTGATCAGGTCGAGCCCATCGGAGTGCAGGGTCAGGTCGGTGACCAGGGGGGCGCCGATCCTGCGGTGGATGTGCTCCATCGCCTCGTCGAGCCGGTCCTCGGACTCGACCAGCTCGCACCGGCCTCCGCCCAGCCCGGCGAGCCTGCCCAGGAACCCGGCGTTGACCGCCCTGTCGATGCCGACCGTGTGCACCCGCACACCGGCCAGCCGGGATCCGGTCCGCTTCAGGATCTGGTCCTCGTTGCCCACCTGTCCGTCGGTGACCAGCACCAGCACCCGGTCCCCGGCGGAGTCGGCGAGCAGCGCGGCGGCCTGCTCAAGCGGGGCCAGCATCTCGGTGCCGCCACGCGCCTCCAGCCTGGCCAGATGCTCCACGGCCCGGTAGCGGTTGCGGTCGGACGCCGCACAGAGCCCCTCGCCGAGCCCGTCCGGCTGCTCCACGACGGTGTCGAAGGAGAGCACCGCGAACCGGTCGCGCGAGGTGAGCGTGTCGATGATGCGGGCGGCGGCACGCCGGGCGGCCACCATCTTCCAGCCGGTCATGCTGCCCGAGCGGTCGAGCACCAGCACCACGTCCTTGGCCCTCGCTCCGGCGGGTGCCGCCTCCGGGACGACGGTCAGCGTGAACGTGCCCTCGCCGTTCTCGTCGTCGGGGACCAGCGCCAGGGAGGTGGAGGCGCCTGTGGCCAGACGCAGGATGAAGTCGCGGTCCAGCCGCTCGTCCGGCTGGAGGCGGATCGTGCCGCCCTCCGCCAGGACCACGTGCAGGCTGGAGCGGATCTCGCGCAACTCCAGCCCCGCCGGGTCGACGGAGACGGCCAGCGAGAGCCGTACCGGGTTGGGGAAGCCGGGCAGCAGCACCGGCGGGGTGATCCGGGAGGCGTCGGGGACCGCGTCGGTGTCCGGGGTCCACCCGTCGCCCGCCCGATCGCCGTCCAGCGGGGTGCCGGGGATGTAGCGGGGGGCGACGACCAGCGGGAAGCGGAAGGTGGCCGCGCCGTCCTCGTACGGGAGCGGCTGGTTCAGCGTGAGATGGACGGTGACCCGCTCACCGGGCACGATGTTGCCGACCCTGATGGTGAAGACGTCGGGGCGGTCCTCCTCGGCGATCGCGGCCCGCCTGCCCTGGGCGATCGCCTGGTCGTAGTCGGCCCTGGCCTGGCCGCGCTCCTTGAGCACGCCCTCGATGACCCGCCCGTCGGCCTCCATCCTGAAGGCGGTCACGGCGGCGCGGTCGGGCAGCGGGAAGACGTACGTCGCCTCCAGTGCCACGTCGTGCGGGTTGTGGAAGGCCTGGACCACCTCGACCCCGGCCATCAGGCCGGACACGGCGGCGGTCACGTCCACGCTCTCCAGCGGCAGGTTGCCGCGCTCGGTGGTGAGCGTCCCCAGCCCGGCGTCCGGGACGGGCGAACACTCCTCCGGTGACAGTGTTGCGATCGAGGTAATCATGGTCGTGTTCCTTCCGGAGGTGTGAGGCCGCGTTCGCGCAGGAGCGACAGGAGCTCCCGTGACGCGGCGGCGATCTCGGCGAGGTCGTCGGGTGAGGGGGGGCGGCCGCCGCTGCCGCCGCCGTCGAGCAGCAACGTCACGCCGTCCGCCAGGCGTACGCCGTGCACGATCACGGCGGGTGGCCGGGTTTCCGCGGCCGGACGGGGGACCGCTACGGGTACGTCCGCCCAGGGTGCGGGCCGGTGGGACGGGGCCGAGTCGTGCGCGGCCCGATCGGGTGCGGCCTGGTCGGAGCGGGGCTCTGCCCGGCCGGGTGGAGGCGTGGCCCCGCCGGACGATGCCGGAAGGGGCGGGGTGCCGGCGGGGGCGGGTTTCGGTGGTGGCGCGGGTTTCCGTGGTGCGGTGAGGCCGCTCTCCGCCGGAGCCGAGGACTGCTCGGCCCAGAAGCGCGGGCGTGCCGTCCTGGGGGAGACCGTCTCGGCGGCGTGCTCCGGCGACCACTCGGGGATGCGGGCGATCGACTCCAGGGTCTGGTCGGTGGCTCCGGTCAGTTCGGCCTGGATATCGGCGATGGTCCGGCCGTCGGCCTGGCGCCGCTTGACCGCGATGAGCTGGAGCAGGTGGCGCCTGCCGTACAGGGCCACCCGGCCGCGTCGGGCCAGAGGGGGATCGAGGAGACCGATCGTGGCGTACCACCGGATGAGCCGCTCGTTGGGCACGTCCCTGACCCGCCCGTTGAGCTGGGCGGTGGGGGCCAGCGCCGCGGACGCCCGCTCAGCCAGTTCGCCGATGGTCCATTCCATGCATCGATAGTGACACTGTCATCATGACACTGTCAATGTAAGAGGCTGGATAGGGAGGCGGATAGATGGGTATGGACATTCCGGAGCAAACGGGAAACCGAGCTAGAAACAGGGGGAAAATTCCATGTCCTCGATCACCAGTCCACTCAAGCCAGAAGACAAGAAGGTCGTCGGCCAGGTGCTCCAGGGCGCGCTCGTCGACCTGCTCGACCTGTCGCTCCTGACCAAGCAGGCCCACTGGAACGTGATCGGCCATAACTTCCGCGCACTGCACCTGCAGCTCGACAAGATCGTCTCGTCTGCCAGGAAGCACGCGGACACCGTCGCCGAGCGTGCGGTGGCCGTCGGATGCAACCCCGACGGCCGGTCCTCCACGATCGCGAACCACACCGAGGTGCCGCAGCTGGAGACGGGTTACATCAACGACGGCAAGGTCGTCGCCGCCATGACGGACATTCTCGGGTCCATCATCCGCCGGATGCGCGAGCGCATCGTCGCCACCGAGAAGCCCGACCTGGTGACCCAGGACCTCCTGATCGAGATCACTCAGGACCTGGAGAAGCACCACTGGATGATCGAGGCCCAGCGCTAGGTCGTCTCACCAAGGCGCCCCGGCCCGCTGGCCGGGGCGCCTTGAGAGGTGGCTTCCGCGCTCTGGATGACAGAGCACACGGGAGAACGTGAAAGCCCGTGGTTCCCCTGCCGGGGCAGGGGAACCACGGGCGGGATGATGCCGATCAGATGCAGTGCACCGGATATTCGGCCTGCTTGGTCGGCTTGTTGTGGTTCAGTACCTCGATGGCGACCGTTCCGCTGGTCTTCGAACTCCGGGTCCAGTGGAAGGCCTGGAGGCCGAGGAGTCCGCTGGATCCGACCTTGAGCGTTTGGGTGTCATCCGGCTTCCCGTCGATGACCCAGCGGTAGCTGATCTCCGTGTCCGGAGCCGCCTGGAGGTTTGCCCACGCGGTGGGGTACGGCGCGGCGTCGCAGTCGCCGTGGTAGGCCACCGAGGTCAACCCGCTGATGCGGACCGTGCCCGGCGTCGGATCCTTCGGCACACAGGTCCAGGAGTAGGTCTGCTGTGTGAACGGCTTGTTGTGGTTGAGCACTTCAAGCCGTACGGTGCCGGTTCCGCTGCTCTGCGCGGACTTGTACCAGAAGTCGCCGATCGTCTGGGCGACGCCGGGCTTGAGCACCTGGCTCCTGACCGGCCCCGGCTGGCCGTCGGCCACCAGACGGTACCTGACCTCGGTCTCGCGGTCCGTCGTGAACCGCCCGTCCACGCGCATGCTGAAGGAACGGTCGCAGTCGCCCGCGTAGAGCGGCACGAGCACGTAGCGGAAGGTCACGTTGGCGTCGTTGGGCCCTTCGTCGCAGGTGAAGGTGTACGAGCGCTCGTCAGGCTGAGAGGGGCCGCCCTCGACCATGAGGCCGACCTTGTGCGGACCGCCCCCGGCGGCACCGAGGGTCCAGGAGGCGGAGACGTCCTGGGAACGGGCCTGGGTGGAGGCGGGGAAGTCCAGCACCTGCTTCTGCCAGGCGGCGCCGTCCACGAGCCACCAGTACGTGACCTTCTGTGCGGCTCCGGCGGGAAGCGTGACCCGCCCGGTGGCCCGGTACGCGATCGGATCCACGCAGGTGCCCGCGTAGTCGCCCGGGGTGAGCTCCACGATCTGCCGTCCCGGCGTCGCCGGAGGCTGCGTGGGCGTGGACGTCGGCGTGGACGTCGGGGTGGACGTCGGGGTGGGCGCCGGGCCGTTCTTACAGGTCACCGCGTAGTCGGCGCGGCCGGAGTCGTGTCCGCCGGGGGTGAGGATGCGGACGGCCTTCCACCCGTCGGTGGAGCTGCCCACGCTCATCGGCAGCGTGACCTGGCGGATGCGCGACCCGCCGGCGGCGAAGTACAGCGACTCCGGCCGTCCTTCGCCGGTGATGCTGTCGATCCACCGGTAATCGACGGTGGCCGGGGTGCGCGAGACCTGGATGGTCGCGGTGAACCGTACCGTCGTCGGGCAGACGCCGTTGTAGTCGGCCGGGCTGACCTCCACGTCCGCCGCCGATTCCAGCGGCCGTCCGGGCTGGGCGGGCAGCGGGTGGGAGACGTCCCACACCTGTGCGGGACCGTCACAGGCGACGCTGAACCGCGCCTTGCCCGACAGTCCCTTCTTGCCCAGGATCTCGATGGCCTGCCAGCCGGTGGTGTCGCGGTCGAAGGTCTGCCGGTCTCGCACGACCACCTTGCGCGAGCCGTTGACACGGAAGCTCTTGACGACGCTCTTGCCGCCGTCGCCGCGTACCCATCTATAACGGATGATGCCCTTGCCCTTGGCAGCCACCACCGCGGAGAATCCCACTGTGGTCGGACACGCGCCCGACCGCTTGGCGGGACTCGCCTTCACCTGGGCCACCGCGGTCTTGACCGCGGGGGCGGAGGATGTGGCGGCGTACGAGGGGGCGGCGGCCAGCAGCCCGCTGAGCACCACCGTGCTCAGCAGCAACGCTGTCCTCTTCATCAGGATCCCTTTCTTGTTTGCGAAAGGTTTCCATGATCGAGATAGCCGCTTGGGAATTACTTGGTTTTTAGTTGCGGGCAACGTCAGCCACGGCATCGACCGACCTGGCCGCCGGCGTCGGCACGGGCGGGGCGGAGTGGAGCCGCCGCCTCGCCAAAGGAGACGGGCTCGCACCGGACGCCAGGATCAGGCCTGGCTGCTGAGCCGGGCGTAGGCGGCGGGTGGCATGCCGACCGCTGCGGTGAAGTCGCGGGTCAGGTGGGCCTGGTCGGTGTAGCCAAGCTCGGCGGCCAGTGTGGCGAGGTCGAGGCCCCGGTAGACTCGCTCCGCGGCCTCGTGCAGCCGGAAGCGGCGGATCACCCACTTGGGGCCGATGCCGACATGGTCCCGAAACAGCCGCTGCAGCGAGCGCACCGACCGCCCCGATCTGGCGGCCAGCTCGTCGACCCTGGTCACGGACACGTCGCTCTCCGCCATCGCCACCAGCGCCGCGACCTCCTCCGCCGGCGGATCCTGCTCCGGCCCCAGGCTCAGCAGGAACGCCTCGGTGAGCGCGATGGCGGCCCGGACGTCGGGCTCGGCCAGGACCTGTTCGACCAGGGTCGCGCCCGCCGCGCCGTACATCTCGTCGATCTCCACGAAGCGGCCGGTCAGCTGGGACACCGGGCCGCCGAGGAACGGCCGGAAGCCACCGGGGCGGAAGCGCGTGCCGAGCACGCGGCCGCTGCCCCGCATCGTGTAGGAGAACCCGCCCCTGATCACTCCCGCGATCCGGCGGAAGTCCGGGGTGATCGTCATGTTCACGGTGGGGTGCGAGACGATGCGCTGTTCGTACGGCTCGGCGAGGTCGGTCCAGGTGACGACCCAGAAGTGATCTACATACGCCGAAATTTCGGGTGATGGCGCATGACGGGCGAAATCGAAGGTACTGAGCCCCGTGTACGGGTCGACCCAGCCGCGCTGTCGCGTTTCTACAAGCCGCGCCTCGGGTAGGCGGGGCACCATGGCTGCCATGGACGACATGATGCCGCTGATGACGCACGCCACCGAACGGACCGCGGGACTGGTGCGCGCGGTACGGCAGGAGCAGCTCGGGTCCCCGACGCCGTGCGCGAAGTTCGACGTCAAGGACCTGATCAACCATCTCGAATGGGTGGCGGAGATGTTCGAGTCGCTGGGCCGCAGGGGGCCGAACGTCGAGCAGGGGCCCTACGCGGGCGACTTCCCCGAGCGGGCGGAGCGAATGCTGGCCGCCTGGTCGCGGCCCGAGGCGTGGGAGGGGACCAGCCCCGGCATGGGCCTGCCGATGACCACGCTGGCCCACATGTACCTCGTCGACATGGTCGTGCACGGCTGGGACCTGGCCAGGGCCACCGGTCAGGAGTACGAGCCGGACCCCGAGGCCGTCTCGCGGGCGCTGGACTTCACCGATCGGATGGTGGAGACGGGCAGGCAGCTCGGCGCCTTCGGGCCGCCGGTGGCGGTGCCGGACGACGCCCCGCCGTTCGACCGCCTGCTCGGCGTCATCGGCCGGGACCCGGCCTGGACGCCGTGATCCGCTCCAGCCCGTCAAGACGGCTCCCGGGAGCCGTCTTGCGCGTACTTCCGTGAGATCCACGGGGTGGATTCCCGCATGCCGCCGTCGCCGGACCGGAGCAGGCCAAAGCGGAGCCGCCGGGCGGCGCGGTGGGCGGCTCGTCCACGGGCCGGACCCGCGGCCGTTCACATCGGCGGAGTCGCCGGTCGTCACCACCAGTAGGTGGGGTAGCGCGGTGTCACTCCGCTGCGTCCGACGAGCATGCCGACGATCACCAGGACGACGGTCGCGGCGACGAGTATCGGCAGGAACGGCACCAGGGGCTGCTGCTGGGCGACCACGACCGCCGCGGTGGCGGCGGCGGGCGAGTGCGGCGTACGCGTCAGGGCCGTGACCCCGAGGGCCAGGCCGCCGGCGACGGCGGCGGCCCAGATGGAGGAGCCGGCGACGGCCAGTACGGCGAATCCGGTGAGCGCCGCCAGCAGCTGACCGCCGATCACGCTTCGTGGCTGCGCCAGCGGCAGGGTCGGCGCGCCGAAGACCAGGGCGGCGCTGGCGACGAGCGGGGGCATCAGCCAGACCTGGTCCAGCACGGTGCCGAACGCGACCAGGGTGACCAGGGCGATCGTGGCGCCCGCGGTGAAGACGGCGATGGCCGCCGTCTTCGGCCGGGCGGGTGCGCGGCTCCTGAGGCCCCACCAGGCGTCCGTCGCGGTGGTCTCGTCGGATATTTCCACTTTCTCGCTCGTCGGTGAGACGAAGGCCGTCTTCTCGTCGTCCCTGCCGAAGGCGACCGGGTACGCCACATGGGCGGTCCGCCAGGGCCGCGACGGCTCCGCCCGAATCTCCAGATCCGGTATGGCCTCGATGGGCCCCCTCAGGTGCGTCCTGCCTCCCGGTGAGATCTCCTTCGTGTCCCCGACGGCCTGCGGATCGAGCCGCGCGGTCGCCAGGACCTCTTTCAGTCCGGACGCCTGCGGCAGGACCGGCGTCGTCCACCCGCGCATCCGGTCGGCCGGGAAGAAGTTGCGAACCCCCATGGAAAATCTCCTGCGATCTCGGTACCGGTCACCAAAGATCGCAGAGGGTACTTGTGCCTTACTTGGAGGTCAGCGCAAGCGCCTGCCCACCGGGCAGACGTTGCCTGATACGGCACCGCGGTGATTTGTCAGGGCGGGGTACAGAGGTTGCGGGGGCGCCCTGCGGCGGTCATCCACATCACGATCGGACCGTTACGCATTCTGGCAAACGGGGGGAATTCTTGGGCGTATCCGCCGCGGTGCGCCCGCTCGCTGGTTTTGTCGGTTCCCCCAGAGGCGCCCTCGCGTGGCGTGCGGGCTTGCAGTGAGGTGCAAGTGGATCATCAGCCCCGCTCGTCGTCCTCTTCGCGAAGGGCGGTGCTCAAACGTCGCGAGGAAAGAGGCACACGTGGGCAGGAACAGCGGACACTGGCGATCGGCGTCCTGGTGGGCTTCCTGGCCGGAGGATCGGGCGTGGCGGTCGCCGCCGCGGTCGCCGACGAGGTGATCACCGCCTGTGTGACCCCGAACGGAATCCTGCGGGTTCCCGATTCCACAGGCCAGTGCCCGGTGGGCCAGGAGACGGTCTCGTGGAACCAGACGGGACCGGCCGGCCCGCAGGGAGCGCCCGGCAAGTCCAGTGAGGCGTGGTCGGACCACTACAACGGCGCGATATCGGTCCCGGCGACGATGACGGATGTCGCCATGGTGCCGGGGCTGCCCCAGGGCACGTACGTCATGCCGGCCGACCTGGGGTACAGCGACGCCAGGGGAGGAGTGGACGCGTACGGCATCCAGTGCGAACTCCAGGTGGCCGATGGCTCCATCTACGGCCGGGTGGCGAGCCGCCTCGACCGGAAGGCCGTCGGGGAGTACAGCGGCTCCATGGCGTTCAACATTCCTGTCACGATCACCGCTTCCACGGGTGCCGTCCGGCTGAGGTGCAGGACGTACGGTATGGCAGCCGGAAGGGAAGTGCACGTCTCGTCCCCCACCCTGACGGCGATCTCCACGCCGAAGCTGACGACGAACCGCTAGCCGGCTCACAGGAGATATCGGGCCAGGTCGGCGATGGGGTGGGGGCGGGAGAGCAGGTCGCGCAGGGAGTCCAGGTGGGGGGAGTCGTAGGTGGTGAGGCCGGTCTCGTGGACGATCTGATCCCAGGTCGGATCGTCGCTCGCGGCGGCTTCCAGACGGCGCAGGATGCTCACCCCGTCGATCTCCCTGGCCAGCAGGGCCAGCAGGTGCGGCCACTGGACGGCCAGCGCGGCGAGCTTGGCGACCTCGCCGTCCGAGGCGGGGGCCGCCCCGGCGAGGGCGCGGCGGTAGGTCAGGAACGAGTAGAAGCGGAAGACGTTCACGTACCGCTTGATCTCGCGCGGGTTGAAGAACGTCAGGGCCGGAAGCACGAACTCGATCGCCAGATAGGCGTTCTCGTCGCTGTAGAGGTCGTCGAAGACCCGGTCGGCGGCCTCGCGGGTCGCCGCGCACAGGCCGCCGACGGCGTCCGAGCACTCGATGCCCAGGGCGTCCTGGGCCAGCCGTGCCGCCTCGTCGAGCGTCGTCGTGGTCGGGCGCAGTGCCCAGATGGCGTCCTGTAGCCGGCTCACCTGGACCGGGTCCGGCGGGTCGGCCGCCCACGAGCCCGGTGCCACGTGCGATCCCGTCAGGTCCGCCGCCGGGGGCGGTCCCAGCGCCTCCACCGGCGCCCACAGTTCCAGCCTCCGCGCACCCGGCGTATGCCGCCCCTGCACGGCCGCTCCCGACCGCGTGGCGGTGCCGGGGGAGCCCGGCGTGGCCGCGTCGTGCGGGAAGGGCCGTGCGGGAGGCAGGGGACCGCGCGAACGCGGTCCGGCCGGATCCGGGGGCGGGTCGAGCCGTTCCAGGGCGGCTGGGGGACCCGCCGGACGCGGTCCGGCCGGATTCGGTGTCCGTATGGCGCCCGGGTCACCCGGTCGTACGGTCTCCAGGTCGGGAAGAACGTCCGCGGGCCGGACGGTGTCGGCGACGCCGAGCAGTGCCCGTACGAAGGCGGGCAGCCGGTCGGCGTCGTCCAGCAGCGGCACGCTCAGCGGTAGCTGCACGATCTTCTCCAGGAACCGCCAGCCCAGGCCGGACCGCCCGCCGGTGGGCAGTGTCCCGGCCAGTTCCGGGTAGGCGGCCTCGACATGCGCGACGACCACTTCCGGCTCCATGGCCAGCACGAACACGCAGTTGGGGAACTCGCCGGCGAGGAACAGGTTGATCGCCTCGATGACCTGCGCCACCGTTCCTGACGAGCAGCGGTCCAGGTCGTCCACGAACACCACCAGCGGGCGCTCCTCGGTGGCGACCAGGTCGAGGACCTGCCGCATGTCGGTCTGCACCAGGTGCAGGAAGCCGGTCCTGGACCGGTATCCGGGGGCGGTCACGCCCTCGCCGCCCGCTCCGTCGGCCGCACCCGGGCCGAGCAGGTCGGGCTGCGTGACCAGGCCGCGGAACGCGTTGTCCGCCGACTCCCCGAAGAACCGGGCCAGCCGCAGCGCGCCCGCCCCCACCACGGCCGCCGCGCCCGCCGAGCCGACGGCCGCCGCGGCGTTCCCCAGCAGGGAGCCGAAGGCGGGCAGTAGCGCGGCGGCGGCCAGCAGTGCCCCGGTGAGGACGAGGGTGGCGACCAGGCCGAGGGCCACCGGCGCCAGGCGGGTCAGCGCCAGGTGGTAGGCGCGGCTGCGGACCGCCTCCCGGTCGATCCTGGACAGGTTCAGCTCCAGCCAGAACCGCTCCCGTTCGGCGCGGGGCAGCCGCCGGGTGACCTGACTGATGATCTCGTGCGCCAGTCCGGCCCAGACCTGCTCGCCGTTCTGGTACATCCACGGGTTGAACCAGACCGTGGGCCGCCAGTCCGCCCGCCGCAGCGGGAGCGGGTCCGGCTCCGCCTGCCCGGCGCTCCCCCTGGGGCGCCGGCCGGTCCTGGCCAGCACCTCGGCGTTGGTCAACGCCCGCTCGGCGCGGGAGCCGGGCAGGTGGATCGGGGCGGGATCGTCTCCGGCGGCCCCGGGGTCCAGCAGGTCCTGGATCATCCGCATCAGGGAGGTCTTGCCGGTGCCCCACGGCCCCTTGACGCCGATCGTCAGCGGGGGCCGGGTCTCGGGGTGGCGGACGAACGCGGCGATGGCCTCGGCGTAGACCCGGTGCCCGAGCTGGTCCTCGGTGGTCCACCTGTCGGCGGTGAGCCTGGCCCGAGGCCGTACCGTACGGAGCCCGGCCCGGTGGCGGCGGAGCAGCGCCGAGGTCTGCGCCCGCTCGGCCGCCGAGAGCCGCGAGTGGCCGAATCTCCGCACGTCCGGATGGGCGAACGTGGTCGTGTCGCCCAGCAGGCCCCACTGCCTGAGTTCGGCGGCGTCGCCGAGGATCTCGTCGATCGGCTCGCCCTCGTCGAGCAGGGCGGCCCTGCGCAGCAACTCCCTGGCCGGCTCGCTCAGGTGGAGTTCGTAGACCCGCCGGACGATCTCGACCCCGGAGCCGGGCGGGGCGTGATCGCCGAGCCGTGCCAGAGCGCGGGTGAAGGCGGCGTGCGGGGCGGCGGCGTCCCTCGCCGGGGTCAGGGCGACACCGGCGACGGCTCCGTAGGCGATCAGGATGGGGGTGCGGGCGGCCGAGACCGCCATGTAGCGGGCGAGCGCGTAGGCGTGCAGGTCCCCGACGCTGATCGCCCCGTCCCCGTCGAGGTCGGCGGCCCGCGTCATCAGGCCCTCCGCGATGACGTCGGTCAGCGTGCGCACCGGGCCGGGTACCGTCTCGTCGAGCCTCAGCGTGAGGGTCAGCGCCGCCGCCGCCACCTTCGGCTCCCCGGCCACGGCGAGCTGCCTGACCGGTTCGGCGGAGCCGTCAAGGGCGCTCCAGCCGAAGTCCACGATCAGCAGTACGGCGGCCGCCAGCGACTCGCCGACCTGCCGTCCGAACGCGCCGATCATCGATCCCAGCTGTCCCGAGGTCCAGCCGCCGTCGGCGGGCAGCCGGATCAGCAGCAGGTCCCCCTCCCGCGCCGAGCGCAGCAGGTTCCACACCCGCTCGCCGTCCGCGTTCGCCCCGCCGCTGGTCTCGGCGTCGACGGTGAATCCCTCGGCGCGCAGCGCGCTCGCCAGCCGCGCGTCCGGCCGCCCGGTATCCGGCCCCGCGGGGTGCGGATCGGTGGGAGTGCCAGGAGGCGGCGTACCGGCCCGGTCGTGTGGCCGGGCCGGGTGCGGGACAGGGCCCTGGAACGGACCGGGGGCCGAGGGCGGAGCGGGAGCCGGGGACGGGAGCGTGTCCGGCGGGGAGTCGAGGAAGACGAGAGCTCGGCGGGTGCCCACCCGGGGCGCGGTCTCGAAGACTGGATTCGCGAACGCGAGTCCCTCGCTCAACGGTCCTCCCGATCCGACGACGGTGAAGATTCCACTGTGGACGTGTCCGGCGGGACAGATGGCGATCTTGGTGATAGACCGACCTGGTTTGGCGGATGTTTGTCCTCCGATTGGCGCAAAGTTTGCGCTCAGGGAGTCTCGGCGTTCTTCTTCACCACCGAGGGCGACAACCGGGTGTGGGCCTACGACACGGAGAACGAGCACCTCGGTGTCGTCTACGACGCCGACGCCCCGCTGAACGGTGTCGACAACATCACCGGCACCCCGTCCGGGGACCTCTACGTCGCCGAGGACGGCGGTGACATGCAGATCAACCTGATCACTCCCGAGCGGATCGTCATCCCCGTCCTGCGGATCGCGGGCCACGCCAGGTCGGAGATCACCGGACCCGCCTTCTCACCGGGCGGCGACCGCCTCCACTTCTCCTCACAGCGCGGCGCTCGCGGTGACGCCGCCGGTGCCGGCGGCGTCACCTCTATAAAGAGGGAATCAGGGTGAGCGGGATCACTGGCCGAACCTCGCCGCGTGACGTCGTCGACGACGGCCGGGGTGGGATCAGAGGTCGCGGACCCAGATCTCGTCGACGATGTCGCCGTGCTGCTCCTTCTCGATGAGCTCGAAGCCCGCCGCCCGGTAGATGCGCCTGGCGTCCAGCAGCACGTCCCTGGTCCACAGCCGCATCCGCCGGTAGCCCGCGGCCCTGGCGAAGCGCACACACTCCGCCACGAGCCGGCCGCCGATGCCCATGCCCCGTGCGGACGGCTCGACCAGCAGCAACCGCAACTGGGCCGTCTCGTCGTCCTTGCGCACGCAGAAGACGCAGCCGGCCCGCTCGCCGTCCACCTCGGCGATCCAGCCCGCCTCGCGCGCCGGGTCGTGGTGGTCCACGTAGTCGGCCGCGACCCTGGCCACCAGCGCCTCGAAGTCCATGCCCCAGCCCTGCTCGGAGCTGTAGAGCGTGCCGTGCCGGTAGATCACCCAGCCGATGTCGCCCGAACGCAGCGGGCGCAGAAGATAGGGAGGGCCCGTTCTCGGCTTCCGGCCGAGGATCTCCTCGATGGCCGCCATGCTCGCGACCAGCCGCCCGCGGTCCTCGTCGGTCACCCCGGCCAGCAGTTCGCGTACCTGTTCGGCCGCGCGCCCGTCGAAGAGCGCGAACCCGGTCCGGCCCTCGTCGGTCAGTTCGACCACCTGCCGCCGGGCGTCGGTGGCGGACCGCCTCCGGACGACCAGCCCGTCGCCCTCGAACCTGGCGAGCATCCGGCTGAGGTATCCGGCGTCGAGCCCGAGCAGCCGCCGCAGGTCGCCGGTCTCCATGCGGTCCGCCCGGTCCAGTTCGAACAGCACCCTCATCTCGGTGAGCGAGTAGGGAGTGTCCAGGATGCCCTGGTGGAGCACGCCGATGAGCCGGGTGTAGAAGCGGTTGAAGGCCCGGACCTCCGCGACGTGTCTCTCCATGCTTGACAGCATCAACGAATTCATTGACCAGGTCAACGAAATGGCGGAGATCTTTCCGGGCAGGCGACTGTGAGATCACCGGCTAACTGCGCTAACTTCGAATTTTGCCTTGGAACGGACGATGAGCTGGGGCGGCGCGTGCCGTGCCCATGGCGGGAGCATGATGGCTGAGGTCGCGTACATCGGTGGGTACACCCCGGACACCGAAGGATCCGGGCCGGGGATCACCCTGATAGAGCTGGGCAGCCTCGCCCGGCTCGGAGAGACGCCCGCCTCCGGGCCGTCGTTCCTCGCCGTTCACCCGGTCCTCCCGGTCCTGTACGCGGTGGGGGAGAGCGAGCGCGGTACGGTCGGCGTCTTCGCTCGCGCCGTCGACGGCAGGCTGAGCCCGCTCGCGCAACGGCCCAGCGAGGGGACGGCCCCCTGCCACCTGGCGGTGGACCCCACCGGCACGCGCCTGGCGGTGACCAACTACGGCGACGGCACCCTCAGCGTGCACGGCATCGACGGATCCGGCCTGCTGACCAACACGTGGATCTTCCCCTATCGCGAGGGGGCCCACGCCCACCAGGCGGTCTTCGGCCCCGACGGCGTGCTGTACGTGAGTGACCTGGGTGCCGACGAGATCCGTCGCTACCTGGTCGGTGACGAGGTGGTCCCGCATCCGGAAGGGCCGGTCAGGCTCGCGCCCGGCATGGGTCCTCGGCACATGGTCATGGCGGGCGGCCACCGGTACGTGGCGGGAGAGCTGGACGGCACCGTGCGCGCCTACGACGCCGAATGGCGCGAGATCCACGTCGCCCCGGCCAGCGGGAGCGGGGGGCGGAACCAGCCCTCACACCTGGAGGCCCGCGGCGAGCTCGTCTACGTCGCCAACCGGGGTCCCGACACGATCTCGGTCTTCGCCGGCCCCGAGTTGAAGCCGGTCGCGGAGGTCGCCTGCGGCGGCGCCTGGCCGAGGCACTTCGCCATCGCCGACGGCCGCATGTACGTGGCCAACCAGCACTCGGACACCGTCACCGTGCTCCCGCTGAAGGACGGTGTCCCGCGGCCCGCGGGAGAGGTCTTCGCCGTCGGCACCCCGTCCTGTGTGCTGCCGCTGCCCTGAGCCGCGGTGAGGAGGGGATCGGTGGTTCCGAGCGGGTATGACCCATGGGGTGGCAGGGAATTCCCGAGTCCGGAATCCCGTCGGCGCACCTGACCTGCCCGTGACGCACGCGACCCGTTCGGAACCGGACCTCGGGGCCGGGGAAGGCGCCCATATGTCGCTTCTCCGTCGATCGCGGGAGGCCACCTGTGAGGGGACTAGTTCTATTTGGTCTAGACCACTGGCGCATCTGACGGCAGAATGCGTTCCGTCGGTGGCGGAAATCCGTCGCCGACCGACCCATGCCCTTTAGTCTGATCATCTTGGCTCGGACTCATAACCGGAGGATGTCATGCGTATCGGAGTGCTCACCGGGGGCGGCGACTGCCCCGGCCTGAACGCCGTTATCCGCGCTGTCGTGCGTAAGGGAGTGGGCGTCCACGGGCATGAGTTCGTCGGGTTCCGCGACGGCTGGCGGGGCCCCCTCGAGGGCGAGACCATGCCGTTGGACATCGAGGCCGTACGCGGCATCCTGCCGCGCGGCGGGACGATCCTGGGCTCGTCGCGGACCAACCCGATCAAGATCGACGGCGGTGTCGAGAAGATCAAGGAGAACCTTGCGAAGGGCGGTGTCGACGCGCTGATCGCGATCGGCGGTGAGGACACCCTCGGTGTGGCCAAGCAGCTCTTCGACAAGGGGGTGAAGGTCGTCGGCGTGCCCAAGACGATCGACAACGACCTCAACGCCACCGACTACACCTTCGGCTTCGACACGGCGGTCAACATCGCCGTCGAGGCGATCGACCGCCTGCACACCACCGCCGAGTCCCACCACCGCGCGCTGATCTGTGAGGTCATGGGCCGCCACGCGGGCTGGATCGCCCTGCACGCCGGCATGGCGGGCGGCGCCAACGTCATCCTCATCCCGGAGAAGCCCTTCGACATCGACCGGGTCTGCGCCTACGTCGAGTCCCGCTTCAAGACGAAGTACGCACCGATAATCGTGGTCGCGGAGGGTGCGCACCCGGTCGAGGGCCAGATGGCGCTGCAGGCGGGCGAGCTCGACGCCTTCGGCCACGTGAGGCTCGGCGGCATCGGTGAGAACCTCGCCAGCGAGATCGAGAAGCGCACCGGCAAGGAGGCCCGCACCACGGTGCTCGGTCACATCCAGCGTGGCGGCACCCCCACGGCCTTCGACCGGGTGCTGGCCACCAGATTCGGCCTGCAGGCCATCGACGCGGTGCAGGACGGCGACTTCGGCAAGATGGTCGCCCTCCAGGGCACCGAGATCGTGCGGGTGGGTCTCGACGAGGCCACCAGGGAGCTGAAGACCGTGCCGGCCAGCCGCTACGAGGAGGCCGAGGTCTTCTTCGGCTGAGACGCCACCGCGGTCCACCGCGGAGAGTGGCCGCCTGCAAGCGTTCTGCAAGTGGCCGGCCCTAGCCTCCTGACCGGGCGGCCGGCCGCCTGCGATTCCCCTCCATGTACGGCTTGCGCCCTGAACAAGCGGCCCAGCGGGCGCGAGCCGTACATCATCGCTCTGGGGAGTCGAACAGAGACCGGCTCTTCGGTGCCTGAGCGGCGGGCGGGGCGACCGGCTCCTGCAGCCGGGCCTCGGCGCGGCGGTTCTCCAGCCTGGCCAGCAGGACGGCGTCGTGGTCCAGCTCCGGCTGTGACGGCGACAGGACGACGGTGAGCAGCAGGCCGAGGGTCAGCAGGCCCAACACGGCCAGTGTGGGCAGCATGAAGTCGATGCCCTTGGCCCCCCCGAGCGGCGCGGGTGAGAGCCGGGGACGCACCTCGAGCGCGAACATGCCGGTGTAGTGCATGCCGCAGACCGCCAGGGCCATGATCATCGCGGCGCCGCCGGTGGCGAGCATGCCGCTGACCCGCAGGCTGAACCAGAGCGCCACGACGGACGCGGCGATCGCGATCGCGACCGAGATCCCGACCAGCGTCGGATCGTAGGAGAGGTGGGTCGGCATCCTCATCGCGAACATGCCGATGTAGTGCATGCCCGCCACGCCGAGACCGGTGAGCACACCGCCGGAGACGAGCGGCACGAACCTCTCGCCCCGGTAGGAGACCAGGAACAGGCCCACGCCCACGACGACGACGGCCAGGGCCGCCGAGCCGATCGTCAGCGGCACGTCGTAGCGGATCTGGCCGTCGCCCACGGAGAAGCCCATCATGGCGACGAAGTGCATGACCCAGATGCCGGTGCCGCCGATGGACAGTGCCCCGCTCGCCAGCCAGCGGACCCGTGCCGCCCCCACCGTCTCGCGGGCTCTGGCGGTGAGCAGGAGGCCGAGCATGCATCCGACGCTCGACATGACATAGGCCAGAACGGGGGTGAGCAGGCCGTAAGAAAAGTGATCTACGTGGGACATGTTCCAGTTTTTCGTGAGAGAGAAATCGGTGGATTATTGCACTACGCCGCTTTCTTGCTGAGAGGTAGGGCTGGCGGGTGACCGGAATCGAGGGGCCGTTCTGGCGGGCGGTCGCGGTGTTTCGCGTCGCATCCCTTGGCTACGCGGCGGTTCTGCTCATCCGTGCCGGGGGGTACGCCCACCCGGTGACCGGCTGGCTGGTGATCGGCGTCATGGCGCTGTGGACCGCGGGGACGATCTTCGCCTACTCCGTCGAGGAGCTCCGCGGCCGGCCGCTGCTCGCCGCCGACATGCTCGTGACCGTGGGCTGCCTGCTCGCCACCCCGATGGCGCAGGGCGTCTACCAGGAGGGCAGCCTGCCGATCACCGGCACCTGGATGGGCGGCGCGGTGCTCGCCTGGGGCGTGTACGGCGGACGGCGGCTGGGGGCCGTGGCCGCGTTGATCGTCTCACTGGCCGACCTGTGGCTGCACGGCGTCCCTGGAGGCGGCTTCGAGACGCTGCCGATCAACGGCACCGTCCTGCTCTTCCTCGCCGGGACCGTCGTCGGGCACGTCGCCCGGCTGGCCAAGAAGGCCGAGGAGCGCATGGAGCGGGCGATCGAACTGGAGGTCGCGGGGCGGGAGCGGGAGCGGCTCGCCCGGGGAATCCACGACTCGGTGCTTCAGGTGCTCGCGCTGGTTCAGCGGCGCGGGCAGGAGATCGGCGGTGAGGCGGCCGAGCTGGGCAGGCTCGCGGGCGAGCAGGAGGCCGCCCTGCGCGAGTTGGTCAGGCTCAGGCCCGAGGCACCCGCCGCGGGCACCGCGGACCTGTGCGCCCTGTTGCACAGGTACGGCTCGGCCACGGTCACCGTCTCGGCCCCGGCGACCCCGCTGATCCTGCCCGCGGCCACCGCGGCGGAGATGGCCGCCGCGGTCGGAGCAGCCCTGGACAACGTCGCCCGGCACTGCGGGGTACGCGCGCCCGCGTGGGTCTTCGCCGAGAGTGACGACGGGCTGGTCACCGTGACCGTCAGGGACGAGGGGCCGGGCATGGCACCCGGACGCCTGGAGGAGGCCGCCGCCGACGGGCGGCTCGGCGTCGCGCAGTCCATCCGGGGCCGTGTCGCGGACCTCGGCGGCACGGTCAGTGTGATCTCCGCTCCCGGCCGGGGCACCGAGATCGAGATGTCGGTGCCGACCGGCTAGACGCGACGGTGGACGGACATCTCCGGAGGAACGGGCCTAAGGTAGGCCAATGCGCGTGATGGTGGTGGACGATCACCCGATGTGGAGGGACGGGGTGGCCAGGGACCTGGCCGAGGCCGGATACGAGGTGGTGGCCGCGGTCGGGGAGGGGCGGCAGGCGGTCCGGGTGGCCGCGGCGGTCCGGCCCGAGCTGGTGGTGCTGGACCTGCGGCTGCCCGACCTGCCGGGGGTCGAGGTGGCCAGGAGGCTGGCCGCCGCGGAGCCGCCGCCCAGGGTGCTGGTGCTGTCGGCCAGTGGTGAGCAGGAGGACGTGCTGGAGGCCATCAAAGCGGGAGCCTCCGGATACCTGCTGAAATCCGCGAGCAAGGAGGAGTTCCTCGACGCGGTCCGGCGCACCGCGGGGGGCGACGCGGTTTTCACCCCCGGGCTGGCCGGGCTCGTGCTGGGGGAGTACCGGAGGCTGGCGGCCAGATCCGCGCCCGAGGCGACGCCCCGCCTGACCGAGCGGGAGACCGAGGTGCTCCGCCTGGTCGCCAAGGGGTTGTCCTACAAGCAGATCGCCGAGCGTCTCGTGCTCGCCCACCGGACCGTGCAGAACCACGTCCAGAACACGCTGAACAAGCTTCAGCTCCACAATCGGGTGGAACTGGCCCGCTACGCGATCGAGCAGGGCCTCGACGAGTCGTAGTCCCGACTAAAGTGACAAGGCCGAGAGGTTGTCTTTACGCCAACGCGCGAGAGACTTGACGAAGCCCCACCGCGAATCCCCTCATATCCCCTCGAAGTTCTACCGGAGGTTGCACCATGACCATGTCCGCCTTGGGCGAGCCCTGCGTTCTGCTCAAACTGGGCGAGGTCGTCCTCAAGGGCAACAACCGTGAGCTCTTCGAGCGGAGGTTGCAGGCCAACATCAAGGCCGCTCTGAAGGATGTCGGCGTCAAGGTCGACGTCCGGCAGCGTCACGGCGTCATCGCGCTCTTCCTGCCGGACGGCACCGGGGTCGAGGTCGCGGACACGGTCGCCGAGCGTGTCTCGTACGTTCCCGGGCTGGTCTGGATCCACCGCGCCTGGCGGGTGGCCAAGGACCCCTCGGCGATCACCAAGGCCGCCATCGAGCTGCTGGCCGACCGCGACGACGTCAGGCGCGGCGTCTCCTTCGCGGTCCGCTCCCGCCGCCGCGACAAGCGCTTCCCGCTCACCTCGATGCAGCTGGACCGCTCGGTCGGCGGCGAGCTCAACGACATCTACGGACTGCCGGTCGACCTGAAGCGCCCCGAGCTGGTGGTCTCCATCGAGGTCGATCGCGACGAGGCGTTCGTCTTCACCGGCGGGCTGCCGGGCCAGGGCGGGCTGCCGGTCGGCACCAGTGGCCGGGGCCTGGTCCTGATGTCCGGTGGCATCGACTCCCCGGTGGCCGCCTACCGGATGATGCGCCGCGGCCTGCGCGTCGACTTCCTGCACTTCTCCGGCATCCCCTTCACCACCTCCGAGTCCATCTACAAGGCGTACGCGCTGGTCAGGGCACTCGACAGGTTCCAGGGCGGGTCCCGGCTGTGGGTCGTCCCCTTCGGCAAGGCCCAGCAGTCCATCAAGGCCTCCGGCCAGGACCGCCTGGCGGTGATCACCCAGCGCCGTCTGATGCTGAAGACCAGCGAGGAGGTCGCCCGCCGCCTGCGTGCCGGTGCCCTGGTCACCGGCGACTCCCTGGGCCAGGTCTCCTCGCAGACCCTGCAGAACATCACCGCCCAGGACGACGCGGTCGACATGCCGATCCTGCGGCCGCTCATCGGCCTCGACAAGACCGAGATCATGGCCGAGGCCCGCCGCATCGGAACCCTGGCGATCTCCGAACTGCCGGACGAGGACTGCTGCTCGCTGCTTGCCCCCCGTCGCGCCGAGACCGCCGCGAAGGTCGCCGACCTGAGGAAGATCGAACGTCGCCTGGACGCCGAGGAGCTCGCCGTCCAGCTCGCCGGATCCCTGCAGGAGTACCGGCTCGACGCCTGAGGGCGGATCACCCGGCCCCGGGGGCGTACCCGGGGGCGGGGGCCGTGGCGAGCGGGTGGGTCAGGCGGGGGCCAGGGCGTCGACGGCCGCGACCTTGCCCAGCAGCGGCGGGAACCGTTCCATCACCCGGGCCAGTTCGTCCAGGTCGCCGTCGACCAGTGCCTGGGGGCCGTCGCAGAGGGCCTGGTCGGGGCGCGGATGGACATCGATGATCACGCCGTCGGCACCGGCCGCGATTGCGGCGCGGGTGAGCGGCAGGACCAGGTCGCGGTGGCCACCGGAGTGGGACGGGTCGACGATGACCGGCAGGTGCGACAGTCGCTGGGCGAGCGGCACCGCGGAGACGTCCAGGGTGTTGCGGGTGGCGGTCTCGAAGGTGCGGATGCCGCGCTCGCACAGCACGACGTCGAGGTTGCCGCGCTGGGCGATGTACTCGGCGGCCATCAGCCACTCCTCGATGGTGGCGCTCATCCCGCGCTTGAGCATCACCGGCTTGCCGGCGGCGCCGACGGCCTGGAGCAGTGCGAAGTTCTGCGCGTTGCGGGTGCCGACCTGGAGCATGTCGGCGTAGGAGGCCACCAGTGCCACGTCGGCCGCGTCGACGACCTCGGTGACGACCGGAAGCCCGGTCTGCTCGCGCACGTCGGCGAGAATGCGCAGGCCTGCCTCGCCGAGCCCCTGGAAGGCGTACGGGGAGGTACGGGGCTTGTAGGCGCCGCCGCGCAGCAGGGTGGCCCCGGCGGCAGCGGCCATCCGGGCGGCCTGAAGGGTCTGTTCGGGGGTCTCCACCGCGCACGGGCCGGCGATCAGGGTGACCGTGCCGGGACCGATCGGCACACCGCCGACGCGGACCGTGGACCGCTCGGGGTGGTTGTCGCGGCTCACCAGCTTGTACGGCGCGCTCACCCGCATCACGTCGGCCACCCCGGTCATGCCCCGCAGGTCGAGGGTGGTGAACTGGGCGACGTCGCCGACCAGGCCGATGATCGTGCGGCTCACGCCCCGGCTGACGAACGCCTCGCCACCCGCCCTGCCGATGACCTCCACGATCGCCTCGACGTCCTGCTCCGTGGCGCCGGGTCCCATGACGATGACCATGTCTCTCCCTCTTCGACGGCTCCGGCCGGTCCGACCGGCTCCGAGGTCTGTGGTGTGTTCGATGAAGGCCGGGAAAAGCAGAAGGCCCCGAGTCCGAAACCGGACCCGGGGCCTTCTGTTCGCCAGGCTGTCAGCGCAGCATCTGGTGGCGAACGGTCCGACTCACGGGTCCGTCGCCATAAAAAAACCAGAACGCTGTACGCATAGTGGGAAATGATAGCGCACGGTCAGAGCGCCTCCGTCCCGCCAGGCGGGAGAACGTTATCTGGTAGCCGCCGAGGTGGCGGGAAGTCCGCGATGGCAGGATTACCACGTGCCATAGGGGAAACGGCGGAGGGAGTGATGGTGGAGCAGTCCGAACCTTCGTGGGAGGAGCCTCGTCTGCCTCCGGGTCAGTACATCCCCAGGGGCCGACCGGTGATCCACTACGGCCGGGTGCCCCGGTTCCGCCCGGAGACCTGGCAGCTGCACGTCATGGGGGCGACGGCCTCGGGTGAGCAGCACCGTTTCACCTGGCCCGAGTTCTCCGCGCTGCCGCGTACCACGGTGATGGCCGACTTCCACTGCGTCACCAAGTTCTCGATCATGGGTAACGAGTGGGGCGGGATATCCACGGCGACACTGATGGCGCTCGCCCCGCCCGCGCCCGGCGTGAAGCACGTGATGATCTGGGGTGAGTACGGCTACAGCGCCAACGTGCGGATGGGCGACTTCGACCGCGCGCAGACGATGTTCGCGCTGGAGTTGGACGAGAAGCCCATCGCCCTGGAACGCGGGTTCCCGGTGCGGATGATCGTCCCGCACCTGTACGCGTGGAAGAGCGTCAAGTGGGTGCGCGCCGTGGAATACCTGCTGGAGGACAGGCGCGGCTTCTGGGAGGAGCGCGGCTATCACAACATCGCCGACCCCTGGCGCGAGCAGCGCTACTCCTATCAGGAGGAAGCGGGCGAAGGCCCGCCCTGATCGGTCCGTGATCGGCGTTCGCCCCCGATCTCCGGGGTGGGTTGACTACGGTTCTCCGCATGTCGACCATGGGCTGGGTGCTGCTCTGCGCCTTCAGTGCCCTTCTCGGACTCCTCCTTCCCCGCCCGCGCCGGCGGCACCCGGACCGGCAGGGCGGTCCGACGGACGAGGCCACCTTCCTGACACTGCACATCGCGGCGATGGCGGCTCCCTCGCTGCGGGCCGGGCTCACCCACGAGTCCGCCCGCAAGGCGGTCTGCCACCTGCGTACCCTGCTGGGCACCGATGCCGTCGCGGTCGCCGACAGCGGCGGTCTGCTCGCCTGGGACGGCGCGGTGGGCTGCCACCGCGACCACGCGCCCGAGCACGCCAGGATCGTCCTGGCCTCGGCGCGCCCGCACGTGGTGACCGGGGAGGCGCCGGCCTGCGACGCGCCGGACTGTGCCACCAGGGGTGGGGTCGTCGTACCGCTCACCGTCGACGGGCGGGTGGTCGGGACGCTCGCCGCGTATGACGCCGTGGTGAGCGTGGCACTGGTGCGGACCGTCACCGAGGTCGCCAGGTGGGTCTCGGGGCAGCTGGAGCTGGCGGAGGTCGACTCCTCGCGGCGGCGGACCATGGAGGCGGAGATGCGGGCGCTGCGCGCCCAGATGTCTCCGCACTTCGTCTACAACGCGCTGACCACCATCGCCTCGTTCGTCCGCACCGACCCCGAACGGGCGCGGGAGCTGCTGGTGGAGTTCGCCGACTTCAACCGGTACGCGCTGCGCCGGGCACGCGACTTCACCACCCTCGCCGAGGAACTGCACTGCGTGGACCGCTACCTGCTCCTGGAACGTGCCAGGTTCGGCGACCGGCTCCGTTTCACCCTCAGGGTCGCGCCGGAGGTGCTGTCGGTCTCCGTCCCGTTCCTCTGCCTGCAGCCGCTGGTGGAGAACGCGGTCAAGCACGGTGTGGCCGCCGCGGGACGTCGTGGAGAGGTACGGGTGGTGGTCAGTGACGCCGGGGCCGAGGCCCACATCAGCGTGGAGGACGACGGCCTGGGCATGCCCCCCGAGCGGGTCAGGGGGCTCCTCGACGGCTCCGCGCCGCCGCCGGGAGAGGAAGGCGGAATCGGGCTGGCGGGCGTCGATGTGCGGTTCCGCCAGATCTACGGCGAGGACTACGGGCTGGTCGTGGAGAGCACCCCGGACGCGGGCACGACGGTGCGGCTCCGTGTTCCCAAGCTCCACCCCGCCAATAGCTATTTGTAGTCAAACTATTACCTGAAGTTGCCATGAGGCTTGCGGCGGGTGTGGTTCAGAGGGCAGCGTGGGGTCATGTTGCGAGTCCTGGCCGTTGACGACGAGGTCCCCGCCCTTGAGGAGATCGCCTATCTCCTCCGCCAGGACCCCCGTATCGAGCACGTCTCCACGGCCGCGAGCGGGGTCACCGCGCTCCAGGACATGGTCCAGATGCTCGGCACGGGCGAGCGGCTGGACGGGGTGTTCCTCGACATCCGGATGCCGGGACTGGACGGCCTCGACCTGGCCAGGCTCATCGCGGGGTTTCCCAACCCGCCCCGGCTGGTGTTCGTCACCGCCCACGAGGAGTGCGCGGTGCAGGCCTTCGAGCTGGAGGCGGTCGACTACCTGCTCAAGCCGGTCAGGGCCGACCGACTGGCCGAGGCGGTACGGCGCCTGGAGTCCATGATTCCGGCGTCGGCCGAACCCGTGCCGGAGGACGTCATCCCGGTCGAGCTCGCGGGACGGACGCGGTTCGTGCCCCAGCAGGCCGTCTGGTTCGCCGAGGCGCAGGGCGACTACGTCCGGCTCCACACCGACGAGGGCAGCTACCTGGTCCGCATGTCGCTGGCCGCCCTGGAGCGGCGCTGGGCGGGGTCGGGGTTCATCCGGGTGCACCGCAGCACCCTGGTCTCGGTGCGGCATGTGAGCGAGCTGCGCTTCGACGGCGGCAGGGTGATGCTCCGGGTGGGCAACGAGACGCTTCCGGTCAGCCGCCGGCACGCCCGCGAGGTCCGCGAACGGCTGGTCCGCCAGTTCCGTGACCGCCCGGCCGTCCCCGGTGTGGTCCGGGCCAGGCCCCTGCCCTCCGCGGCCGCCCTGCGGTAACCGGGGCACACCACCCCCGCGGGCCCCGCACGGTGATTCGCGCCCGCGCGGGCTTCCGGCCGGCCGTTCCGCGGTCGCCGTTCTGCTCGCATGTCTCCGCGTGCCGTCCGGCCTCGCGCCTTCCGTGCGCCGTTCCGCGGTCGTACGGCTCATCGGCGTTTCCCCGGCACGAGCGGGTCCCAGGGGTCCCACGAGCCCCCGATCGACCGTTCGTCGCCCGCCGCGCGCCGTTCGTCGTGTCGGCACTCTCCGCACATCGACAACTACTGACCGTTAATCGCGCTGGCGGAAAAGCGCCGCTCGCTCGTCTGGACACGCCTCTAGTGTTCCCTCATCGGAGAGCGAGACCCGCCGGATCAGGGGGGACAGGGCCGTAAGGCTCGCACAGGACCTGATGCGCGGACACGGGGTGACCGCCGGCATCCGGCCACCGGGTCCTTGACCGGAAGGGGGAGGGGTCGCCGCTCTCCGATACGACGGGACGCCCGCGTTAGCCAGCGGGCCGGACCGTGATCCGGCCACACGGGGGCGGCCGGATCACGAGGACGGGCGTCCCGTCCGACCTTCAGGAAGGTCGGGAACCCACCCGGTCGCGGAGCTTCTTGAGCGCCTCGATGTCCTCGCGGTGCTTCTCGGCGCCGCCCGGTGTCTCGATGCAGAACGGCACCCCGGCCATCACGGGATGGCTCAGCATGTCGGCGAAGGGCTCGGCACCGATGTGGCCGGAGCCGATGTTCTCGTGCCGGTCCTTCCTGGAGTCGCACACGTCCTTGGAGTCGTTGGCGTGGACCAGCTTGAGCCGCCCGGGGGCGATCGCGTGCAGGGCCTCCAGAGTCTCCTTGACGCCCTCCGCGGTCGACAGGTCGTGCCCGGCGGCGAAGGCGTGGCAGGTGTCGAAGCAGACCCCCGCCTTGGGGTGCCAGTCGAGGGCCGCCAGGTAGGGTTCCAGGTCCTGGACCGTCGCGCAGAGCACCGCGCCCTGCCCGGCCATCGGCTCCAGCAGCAGGTCGGGCCCGTCGTCGGGGATCTCCTCCAGGAGCGGCAGGAGGTGTTCACGCAGCTGGCGCAGCGCCTCGTCGCGGGACTGGCTCACCGCCGACCCCGTGTGGACGACCACTCCCTTCGCGCCGATCGCGTGGCCGCGCAGCAGGTTGTGCCGCACGGCGGCCACCGACTTCTCCAGCGTTTCCGCGCTGGGTGAGCCCATGTTGACCAGGTAGGGCGCGTGCACGAAGGAGAGCACGCCCGACTCGCGGAGCTTGGCGTCCTGGGCGGGGTCGCCCACGGCGAGCGCCCAGCCGCGAGGGTTGGTGACGAACACCTGGATCATCTCGGCACCGACGTCGGAGGCGTAGCGCAGCCCGCCCTTGGCGAGGCCGCCGGTGACGGAGACGTGTCCGCCGATGGGGGAGAGAGAAGTCATGGTGTCCCCAGTTTAGGCGTCGCCTCCCGGCGCTTCACAGCCGACAGGCCGCCCGCCTGACCTGCCCTCGCCGCACTCTGGGGCGAGGTGACCGGTGGGGAACGCTCAACCGCGTCTTCCATAGAGGATTGAGCGCCGGGTACCAGCAGGTTTGGAGTATGTTGCGGAAATCTGCGGCAAACCCTTGGCACAGTTTGGGGCGCTTGTCGCTGGACTGTACGCGCCGCTGGTGTGTGTACTGCTCCCATGTCTAACCTGCACTCCGCGCCGCAGGTCGCGGGGCTGGCCGCCTTCAACGCGCTGGGCACCGAGGAGGCCGAGGCCGAACTGCTGGCCTGCTGCGCCTGCCGGGACTTCGCCGCGCGGGTGGCGGCGTCGCGCCCCTACCGCGACCTCGGCCGGCTGGCCGAGGTCGCGGAGGCCACCGTGCGGAGCCTGGACTGGTCCGGTGTGCACGAGGCGCTGGCCGCCCACCCCAGGATCGACGAGCCGCCCCGCGAGGGCGGTCGCTCCGGAAGGGAGGCGGCCTGGTCCCGCCGCGAGCAGTCGGGGGTCGAGGCGGCGGGGCGGGAGGTCCGGGACCGGCTGGCGGAGGGCAACCGCGCCTACGAGCGGCGGTTCGGCCACGTCTACCTGATCTGCGCCACCGGGCTGTCGGCCGAGGAGATGCTGGCCCGCCTCACCGAGCGGCTCGGCAACGACGAGGACACCGAGCGGGACGTGGTCAGGGCCGAGCTCGCGAAGATCACTCGCCTTCGGCTCGGGAAACTCCTCGGAAGCGGCCACCCGTCTCCGGGACCGGCCACGTGAACTCCGCGCGCCCCGTGGCCCATGACCCCCGTACCTCCGGGAAAGGCCGGGTAGGCACCGTGCTCCCCGAACCCACGCTTGCGGAAGGTCCCGTATGAGTCTGTCCACGCATGTGCTCGACGCCGCCCTGGGCAGGCCGGCGGCGGGTGTCGTCGTACGCCTGGAACGGGACGGCGAGGTGCTCGCCGAGGGCGTCACCGACGCCGACGGGCGGATCGCGGGATGGACGTGCGGGGCGGGCGCCCACCGGCTGGTCTTCGAGACCGGGGAGTACTTCGCCGCCCGCGCGGTGGACGCCTTCTACCCGCGGGTCTCGATCGACTTCACGGTGGCGGACCCGGGGGAGCGTCACCACGTGCCCCTGCTGCTCAGCCCGTTCGCCTACTCGACGTACCGAGGGAGCTAGCATGCCCGTCGTTCTCGGACCCAACCGCTACGGCAAGGCGGAGACCCGCCTGGTCCGTGTCGTCAGGGACGGTGACGTCCACCACCTCAAGGACGTCACCGTCGGCTCGGCACTCTCCGGTGACATGGAGGCGGTCCACCTCACCGGCGACAACGCCGCGGTCCTGCCGACCGACACGCAGAAGAACACCGTGTACGCCTTCGCCAGGAAGCACGGTGTCGCCCAGATCGAGGACTTCGCGACCCTGCTGGCCCGTCACTACGTGGACTCCCAGCCCACGGTCCACCACGCCCGGGTGGAGATCGAGGAGTACTTCTGGGACCGGATCCCGAAAGCCTCGGGAGCCGAGGGTGGGCGGCACTCCTTCGTTCGCTCCGGCAGGGAGACGCGCACCTGCGTCGTCCACCACGACCGGGACGGCACCACCACCGTGGTCTCCGGGCTGAAGGACCTGGTGGTGCTCAACTCGACGGGGTCGGAGTTCTCCGGCTTCGCCCAGGACGAGTACACCACCCTGAAACCCACCGGGGACCGTGTCCTGGCCACCGAGGTCTCGGCCCGTTGGCGGCACCTGCCGGGCGTGTTCCCGTACGGGGACTCCCACTACGGGGAGTCCTACGACGAGGTACGCCGCTGCCTGCTCGGCGCGTTCGCCGAGACCTACAGCCTGTCACTGCAGCAGACGCTCTACGCGATGGGCGAGCGGGTGCTGAACACCCGGAAGGAGGTCTGCGAGGTGCGCCTGGCGATGCCGAACAAGCACCACTTCCTGGTGGATCTCACCCCCTTCGGGCTGGACAACCCCAATGAGGTGTTCTACGCCGCCGACCGTCCCTACGGACTGATCGAGGGCAGCGTGCTCCGCGACGACACCCCCGACGCCCGCTTCGCCTGGGAGTGATGACCATGGATTTCCTGCGACCCGCCACCTGGGCGGAGGCGCTGGCCGCCAAGGCGGACCGGCCGGAGGTGGCGCCCATACAGGGCGGCACCGACATGATGGTCGAGCTCAACTTCGACGTGCGAAGGCCCGCCGGACTGCTCGACCTGAACCGGATCGCCGAACTCGCGACCTGGAGCGAGGAGGCGGACGGCAGGCTCAGGGTCGGTGCGGGCGTGTCGTACGCCCGGCTGATCGCCGAGCTGGGCGACCGGCTGCCGGGTCTCGCCCAGGCCTCCCGCACCGTCGGCTCGCCGCAGATCCGCAACCGGGGCACGGTGGGAGGCAATCTCGGCGCGGCCTCGCCCGCGGGGGACAGCCACCCGCCGCTGCTCGCGGGAGACGCGGTCATCGAGGTCGCCTCCGCCGCCCGGGGCGTGCGGATGATCCCGGCCGCGGCCTTCTACCTCGGGGTCAAACGCAGCGCGCTGGAACCCGACGAGCTGATCAGGGCGTTCTGGATGAGCCCCGCGAGCGGCCCGCAGTACTTCTCCAAGGTCGGTACCCGCAACGCCATGGTGATCGCGGTCTGCTCGTTCGCGATCGCGCTCCATCCCGCGGAGCGCCGGGTCGGCACCGGCATCGGCTCGGCCGCCCCGACCCCCCGGCGCGCCGTCGCGGCCGAGGAGTTCCTGGCCGCCGAACTCGACTGGGAGGCGCGGCTCGACCCCGCGCTGCTCGGGCGCTTCGGCGAGCTGGCCGCCGAGGCCGCCTCGCCGATCGACGACGTGCGCGGCACCGCCGACTACCGGCGTCACGCCATCGCGGTGATGGCGCGGCGCACCCTGACCTGGGCGTGGCACGAGCTGCGCTCCGGGCGCTTCGAGAGGAGGGCAGGCTGATGCGCGTCACCTTCACGGTCAACGGCCGCAGCGAGACCGCCGACGACGTCTGGGAGGGCGAGAGCCTGCTGTACGTGCTGCGCGAACGGGTGGGCCTGCCGGGTTCCAAGAACGCGTGCGAGCAGGGCGAGTGCGGCTCCTGCACCGTCTACCTCGACGGGGTGCCCGTCTGCGCGTGCCTGGTCGCGGCAGGGCAGGCCGAGGGCCGCGTGGTCCGCACCATCGAGGGACTCGCCGACGGCGACCGGCTCGACCCGGTCCAGGAGGCGTTCGTCGAATGCGGAGCCGTCCAGTGCGGTTTCTGCACCCCCGGCCTCGTCGTCCAGGCCCACGACCTGATCGAGCGGATCCCGCGCCCGTCCGACGCCGAGATCCGCGAGGCCCTGGCGGGCAACCTGTGCCGGTGCACCGGCTACGAGAAGATCCTCGACGCGGTACGCCTCGCCGCGGCCCGCAGGGCCGGTGCGGGTTCGGGGCCGCGTGGCGAGGAGAAGGGGTCTCGTTGAGCGCCGTCCTGATCGAGAACGCGCACATCGCCCCGGTCGTGGGCCCGGAGATCCCCGTGGGACACATCCACGTCGAGGGTGACCGGATCGTGGCGCTCGGCGCGGGCCCCGCCCCGGCCGTACCGGGTGCGGTCAGGATCGACGGCACCGGCTGCCTGGCCACCCCCGGCCTGGTCAACACCCACCACCACCTCTACCAGTGGGCCTCCCAGGGGCTCGCCCAGGACGCCACCCTGTTCGAGTGGCTGACGGCGCTCTACCAGGTGTGGGCCGCCATGGACGCCGAGGTGGTGAAGGGCGCGGCGGGCGCGGGGCTGGGCTATCTGGCCCTGTCCGGCTGCACCACCTCCAGCGACCATCACTACATCTTCCCGTCCGGGCGCGGGGATCTGTTCGCCGCGGAGATCGAGGCCGCCGGGGAGGTCGGGATCCGCTTCCACCCCGCCCGGGGCTCGATGGACCGGGGGAGGTCGCAGGGTGGCCTGCCGCCGGACGTGGTGGTCGAACGGCTCGACGAGATCCTCGACGCCACGGCCGAGGCCGTCGACACCTACCACGACCCGTCCTTCTCCTCTATGCTCCGCGTCGCGGTCGCCCCCTGCTCGCCGTTCTCCGTCAGCGCCGAGCTGATGACCGAGGCCGCCGCGCTGGCCAGGTCCAAGGGGGTACGGCTGCACACGCACCTCGCCGAGACCCTCGACGAGGAGGAGCACTGCCTGCGGCAGGTCGGGCAGCGCCCGGTCGACTACATGGAGAAGCTCGGCTGGCTCGGCCCGGACGTGTGGTTCGCCCACGCCGTCCACCTGAGCGACGGCGACATCGACGTCTTCGCCCAGACCGGTACCGGCTCAGCGCACTGCCCGAGCTCCAACGGCCGCCTCGGCGCCGGCATCGCCCGCGTCTCCGAGATGCTGCGCAGGGGCGCGAACGTCGGCCTGGGGGTGGACGGCAGCGCCTCGGCCGAGCTCACCTCGCTCTCCGGCGAGATGCGCCAGGCCCTGCTGTTCCAGCGGGCCAGGTACGGGCCCACCGCGCTCACCGCCCGTCAGGCCCTGGAGATGGCCACCCTGGGCGGGGCGAGGAACCTGGGCCGGCATGAGGAGCTCGGCTCGCTGGAGGTGGGAAAGCTCGCCGACATCGCCCTCTGGCGCACCGGGGCCTTCGCCTCCGCGGTCGCCGACCCGGTCTGCGCCCTGGTCTTCGGCACCCGGCAGCCAGCGCTGGCCCGGCTGCTGGTGGGCGGTGAGACCGTCGTCGAGGACGACGAACTGCGCACCGTCGCCCAGGACGAACTCGGCCGCGCCGGTGGCGAGGCCCACCGCCGCCTCATGCGGCTGGCCGCCGAGCAGGGCTTCACCGCGGGCCAGGAGGTCGGCGGTTGAGGACCGGGCGTCGGGGACGTCCGGCGGTGGATGTGATGATTGTGCTCCGTTTCACCGAGGTCAGGCATCCGCTCCCCATCGGCTCGCACCGGCGGGGGGCGCGTGCCGCCCATTCGCGATTGGGGAGCAGGGTTGTCTGAGTTGTCGGGACATGTAGTGATCGCCCCGGATAAGTTCAAGGGCTCGCTGACCGCTGCCGAGGTCGCCGCGCGGATCGCCGCGGGTCTCGGGCCCGGCGTCGCCACGGTCGCGCTGCCGGTGGCCGACGGCGGTGACGGCACCGTGGACGCGGTCGTGGCCTGCGGGTTCACCCGGGTCGAGGTCGAGGTCACCGGCCCCGTCGGTGAGCCGGTCCGCTCCTCCTATGCCTGGCGTGACGCCCTCGGGGAAGGAGACGTGGCCACCGCGGTCGTCGAGCTGGCCGAGGCGTCAGGGCTGCGGCGGTTGCCGCCCGCCTCGGGGCCGGTCACCTCGGCGGCGGGCTCGCTCGCGCACGAGGGCGTCGAGACGGCACCCCTCACCGCGACCAGCCACGGCACCGGTGAGCTGATCGCCCACGCCGTACGGCGCGGGGCCCGGCGGATCGTGCTCGGTCTCGGCGGCAGCGCCTGCACCGACGGGGGCACGGGCATGATGCGGGCGCTCGGCGTCCGTTTCCTGGACGCCGACGGGCGGGAGCTCCCGTTCGGCGGAGCCGCCCTCGGTGACCTGGCGAAAATCGATAAATCCGGCTTTATCAAGATTGATGATGTTGAGTTCGTCGTCGCGGGCGACGTGGACAATCCGCTGCTCGGTCCGCACGGAGCCGCCGCCGTGTACGGGCCGCAGAAGGGCGCGAGCCCCGACGAGGTGAGGCTGCTCGACGCCGCCCTCGCCCGGCTGGCCGCCGTCGCCGCGCACACCCACGGCCTGGTCGGGGCCGCCGAGCACGACGGCGTCGTCCGCTCGATGGGCGTGGCCGGGCAGCCGGGCGCCGGTGCCGCCGGGGGAGTGGGCTTCGCCGCGCTGGCCTTCCTGGCCGCCGAGTTCCGGCCCGGCATCGAATATCTCCTCGACCTGCTCGGATTCCACGACCGCCTGGAGGGTGCGCGCCTCGTCGTCACCGGTGAGGGCTCGCTCGACGAGCAGACGTTGCGCGGCAAGGCACCCGCGGGGGTCGCGAGCGCCGCGGCCAAGGCAGGGGTCCCCGTCGTCGTGGTCTGCGGGCGCCGGGCTCTCGGCGACGAGGAGCTGAGCGCGGCAGGCATCACGGCCGCCTACGCGCTCACCGACATCGAGCCCGATCCGGCCGTGTGCATGTCGCAGGCGGGCCCGCTGCTCGAACGGCTCGCGCGCACGGTCGCCGAGAGGCACCTTTGAGCGCCGTTCCGGCGCCGTCCGGGTACGGCGGGAAGGGGACGCGGGGCCGATGAGCGCAGGCGGGGTACGGACGCTCGGACCGGCGCGTTCCGCGGCGAGCAGCAGGCGGGAACGGAGAGCCGATGAGCGCGAGGGCTGAGGACGTGCTGGATCTGGTCATCCGCTCCCGCCGGGCCGTGTTGCCGGGGAAGGAGGGACCGGCGGCCGTCGCGGTAAGGGACGGGAAGATCGTCGGGGTGCATGCCCATGACGCCCGGTTGACCGCCGCCGAACAGGTCGACCTTGGCGGCGTCGCGCTGCTGCCCGGCCTCGTCGACACCCACGTGCACGTCAACGAGCCCGGCAGGACCCACTGGGAGGGATTCGCCTCCGCCACCCGGGCCGCCGCGGCGGGCGGGGTGACCACCATCGTGGACATGCCGCTCAACTCGCTGCCGCCGACCGTGAACGCGGACGCCCTGGCGGTGAAGAGGAGCGCCGCGGACGGGCAGTGCGCGGTGGACGTCGCCTTCTGGGGCGGCGCGATCCCCGGCAACGTCGCGGACCTGAGGGCACTGCACGAGGCGGGTGTGCGCGGGTTCAAGTGCTTCCTGTCCCCGTCGGGGGTGGAGGAGTTCCCGCCGCTGGACACGGACGGACTGCGGGCGGCCATGGTGGAGATCGCCTCCTTTGACGGCCTGCTGGTCGTGCACGCCGAGGACCCCGCGCTGCTCGCGGACCCGGTGGGACCGCGGTACCCGGAGTTCCTCGACTCCCGCCCCGGGGAGGCCGAACGCCGTGCCGTCGAGCGGGTCGCCGCGCTGGCCGCGGAGACCGGGGTGCGGGCGCACATCCTGCACGTGTCGTCCGTGCTCTGCCTGGAACCGCTGGCCAGGGCCAGGCGGCAGGGGATCAGGCTGACCGCGGAGACCTGCCCGCACTACCTCACGCTGGTGGCCGAAGAGGTGCCCGAGGGCGCCACCCAGTTCAAGTGCTGTCCGCCGATCCGTACCGCGGCCAACCGCGACGAACTCTGGCGCGGGCTCGCCGACGGGGTGCTCGGCTGTGTCGTCTCCGACCACTCGCCCTCCACCCCCGACCTGAAGGTGCCCGACTTCGCCGCCGCCTGGGGTGGTATCTCCTCCCTGCAGCTCGGCCTGACCGCGGTCTGGACCGAGGCGGCGCGGCGCGGGCACGGCCTGGGCGACGTGGTGCGCTGGATGGCCACCCGCCCGGCCGAACTGGCCGGGCTGCGCGGCAAGGGCGCCATCGTCGAGGGCGCCGACGCGGATCTGGTCGCCTTCGACGCCGGCGCCGTCCACACCGTGGACGTCGCCAGGCTGCACCACAGGAACCCGGTAACGCCCTATCACGGCAGGACGCTCACCGGCGCGGTCCGCACGACCTGGCTGCGCGGCCGGGTCGTGGGGAAGGACTTCGGCGGCGTCCTGCTCTAGCGCTCCGGCGGCCGGGATTCCGCTCCTCGCGAGAAAGGCTCTCTTCTTGATCGAGTTCACCGCACTGCCCGACCTTGCCCTGCGCGCCCTCGGTGGCTCGGTGATCGCGGCCAACGACGAGTCCTTCGCGGAGAAGGAGAGCCTCATCAGGCCGGGGCGCCCCGGCTTCCGCCCGCACACCTTCGGCGCCAGGGGCCAGGTCTACGACGGCTGGGAGACCCGCAGGCGGCGCGAGCCCGGCCACGACTGGGCCCTGGTCAGGCTCGGCATGCCCGGGGTGGTCCGGGGGATCGTGATCGACACCGCCTGGTTCAAGGGAAACTACCCGCCGCACGCCTCCGTCGAGGCGTGCGAGGCCGAGGGCTATCCGACGGTCGCCGAGTTGGAGGCGGCCGACTGGGTGGAGATCGTTCCGATGAGCGACCTCATGGGGGACGCCGAGCACTTCTTCGAGGTGTCCTCAGAGCGCCGATACACCCATGTGCGGCTGAACATGTTCCCCGACGGGGGCATCGCCAGGCTGCGGGTGCACGGCGAGGTCAGGCCCGACCTGTCGGTGTACCAGGGACTCGGCCTGGACCTGGCCGCGCTGGAGAACGGCGCGCTCGTCACCGCCTGCTCCAACGAGTTCTACTCCTCGCCCAACAACACCATCTCCCCGGGTCTCGCCCGCCACCAGGCCGAGGGGTGGGAGACCGCCCGCCGCCGTGACGGCGGCAACGACTGGCTGGTCATCCGTCTGGCGGGGCCCGGGATCATCAGGCTCGCCGAGATCGACACCGCCAACCTGGTGTTCAACGCTCCCGCCGAGGTCTCCGTCACCGGCAGCGCGGACGGCGCCACCTGGTTCCCGCTGCTGCCCAGGACCCGCCTGTTGCCCGACACCCGGCACCGCTTCCGCATCGCCGACGCGCCCGAGGCCGCGTACGCCAGGGTGGACATCCACCCCGACGGCGGTCTCGCCAGGATCCGCCTGCACGGCCTCCTGACCGAAGGCTGAGACGCGGAGGTTCGCCCCGGCCGCCGGGCCCGGCCGGAGCGCGGAGATCCGTCTCGCCGGGACCTGGCGCCGAGCCCGCCTGGCCGTCAGTACCAGATGGTGACCTCGGTGCCGGTCGGGACGGTCTGGCCGCCCGGCGGGATCTGGGCCAGTACCCTGCCCTTGCCCAGGGTCCGCCTCAACTTCACCGTGACCCCCGCGGCGCGCAGCTCGTCGCGCGCCGCCCTGAAGTCCTTGAACATGATGTTCGGGATCTGCACGACGTTGCCGCCGTCGGCGGGAGGCTGCTCGCCGTTGTTCTCCCAGGGCCAGTGCCACTCGCCGGCGCACTGCGAAAGGGTCAGCCGGACCACGGCGCCCTTGTCGGTCTCGGCCTTGGGCCGGGGGTCCTGGGCGATGACCGTGCACGGCTGGGCGGCGTCGGTCTGCTCGACGAACTCGGGAGCGAATCCCGCCCCGCGCAGCACCCCGTCCGCCTGGTCGCGGGGCATGCCCATGACGTCCGGCATGAGCAGGCCCGCGCTGATGACCAGGTCGACTTTGCTGCCCTCCTTGACCGGGTTTCCCACGGCGGGGACGGTCCGCATCACCTGGCCGCGCGGCACGGTGTCGCTGGCCTGCTTCCTGACCTTGTTGACGACGAGCGAGTCCTCCGCCAGCCTGCTCCTGGCCTGGGGTTCGGTCATGCCCACCACGTTGGGCACCGCGACCCGCTTGGGGCCGGCCGAGGCGATCAGGATCAGCTTGCTCCCCGGCTCGGCCTCGGTGCCCGCCACGGGGTCGGTGCGGAGCACGCTGCCCTTGGGCACCTTCTCGTCGTGCTCGGCCTCGCCCTCCTCGACGGTGAACCCGCGCTGCCTGGCCTCGCTGGTGGCGACCGTGATGTTCTTGCCCACCAGGGTGGAGGGCACCACGATGGTGGTGTTCTGTGAGAACAGCCAGCCGGTCACTCCCACCGCGATCACCATGACCACGGCCAGCGCGAGCAGGAACCAGCGGGCGCCGGACATTTTGCGCCCGGTGGAAACGGGCGGTGGCTGGTCGCTCACCGGGCTGATGGGCAACTCGACGCGGGGCTGGATCAGCGTGTGGTTGGCCGGCGCGGGCGGTGCGGACATGACGGTTTCGTGGGCGTGCGGCGGCCCGACGGGGACGGACGGCACCGGGCCGCTCTCCCTGGGCAGCATCCGGTGCGCGTCGACGGCGGCGACCAGCAGCGCGGTGGCGTCCACGGGACGGTTCGCGGGATCGCGGGCCGTCGCCCTGGCCACCAGGGTGTCGAGCAGCGGGGGAGAGCCGGGGAGCAGCGCGGAGGGCACCGGCACCGTGTCGTGTACGTGCCGGTAGGCCACCGACATCGGGGTGTCGCCCTCGTACGGCTGGCGGCCGGTCAGGAGTTCGAACAGCATGATGCCGGCCGCGTAGACGTCGCTGCGGGCGTCGGCGGCCCCCGAGGTGACCTGCTCGGGGGACATGTAGCCGATGGTGCCGATCATGACACCGGTGCGCGTCTGGTTGGTCGCCTCGATCGCACGGGCCAGGCCGAAGTCCACCACCTTGACCCGGCCGTCGTCGGCGAGCAGCACGTTCTCCGGCTTGACGTCCCGGTGGACCAGGCCCGACTGGTGGGCGGAGCCCAGCGCGGCGAGCACCGGGATCATGACTTCCAGTGCCTCGCGGGCGGGCAGTCTGCCACGGTCGCGGAGCACGTCGCGCAGGGTCCGCCCCGGCACGTACTCCATCGAGAGGTAGACGTTGTCACCGTCCGTGCCCTGGTCGAAGACGTGCACCACGTTGGGGTGCGACAGGCTCGCCACCGACTTGGCCTCGCCGATGAACCGCCGTACGAAGGCGGGGTCCTCGGCGAGCGAGCGGTGCATCACCTTCACGGCGACAGTGCGGTCGAGCCGGATGTCCAGGGCCAGATAGACGGTCGCCATTCCGCCCCGGGCGATCCGGGACTCAACGCGGTAACGCCCGTCGAGGAGTTTCCCGACCAGGGGGTCCGTAAGCGTCGTGTCCACGTGGCCGAGTTTACGGGCGATTTGACGCCGACAGGGTCCCTGAATCCCAAACCGATGCCGAGACGTGGTCGTTTTCTATCGATGAAGAGGGGAGGAGGCTTCCGCGTAGCGACGCCGGGGTATCCGCCCGGCCAGGCGCGCCGCCCGGCCCGCCGCGACGGCCGAGCGCATGGCCTGCGCCATCAGCTCCGGACGCCGCGCCCGGGTGACCGCGGTGGCCAGCAGAACCGCGTCACAGCCCAGCTCCATGGCCAGTGCCGCGTCGCTGGCCGTGCCGATCCCCGCGTCCAGGATCACCGGCACGCTCGCGAACTCCACGATCAGCTCGATGTTGTGCGGGTTGCGGATGCCGAGGCCGGAACCGATGGGCGCCCCCAGCGGCATCACCGCCGCACAGCCCGCCTGTTCCAGCCTGCGTGCCAGCACGGGGTCGTCGCCGATGTAGGGCAGTACCACGAACCCGTCGGCGACCAGCCGCTCGGCGGCGTCGAAGGTCTCGATGGGGTCGGGCAGCAGGGTGCGCTCGTCGGCGATGACCTCAAGTTTCACCCAGTTCGTCTCCAGCGCCTCCCGGGCCAGCCTGGCGGTCAGCACGGCCTCCCCGGCGGTGAAGCACCCTGCGGTGTTCGGCAGCACCCTGATGTCGCGCCGGCGCAGCACGTCGAGCACCGAGCCCCGCGCGGCCGGGTCGAGCCGCCGCATCGCGACGGTGGTCAGCTCGGTCCCCGAGGCGGCGAGCGCCGCGTCGAGGATCTCCAGGGACGGGGCACCCCCGGTGCCCATGATGAGACGGGAGGAGAACTTCTCGCCGCCGATGATCAGATCGTCCACCATGCCCGTCATCCTCCCTGAACCGCGGTGAGCACCTCGACCCGGTCGGCCTCCGCGAGCGCGGTGGCCTCCCAGGCGCCGCGCGAGACGACCTCGTCGTTCACCGCGACGGCCACTCCGCTGCGCATGCCGGTCAGCCGCTGCACGGCCTGCGCGACGGTCGCCCCGGCGGGCAACTCGTGCGCGGCGCCGTTGATGGTCACGTTCATGGCAGCTCCTGCGGTGGGTGCTCCTGGAAGCGGAGGGGTGAGCAGATCGAGGAGAGCTCCGGGTCGGTCTCGCCCGAGCAGAGGTCGGCGGTGAGCGGGGCGAGCAGTACCCCGCCCCGGTGGTGGCCGGTGGCCATGTGCAGACCGGGCACGATCGTGGGACCGATCAGCGGCAGGTTGTCCGGGGTGCCTGGGCGCAGTCCCGCGGCGACCTCGGCCACCTCCAGCTCGGTCACGCCGGGGACGAGCTCCCGCGCGTCGCGCAGCAGCTCCCACAGCCCACCGGCGGTGACACGGGTGTCGAAGCCCATCTCCTCCTGCGTGGCGCCGAGGACGACCTCGCCGTCGCCGCGTGGCACCAGGTAGACGTTCGAGCCGTGCACGACCCCGCGCACGCATCGCCGCAGGATCGGCGCCGGGGAGCGCAGCCGCATGATCTGGCCCTTGACCGGCCGCACCGGGGGCAGTGCCTCGGGCGGCACCCCCGGCAGGGAGCCCGACCAGGCGCCGGCGGCGAGGATCACCCGCTCGGCCTCGATGCTCTCGCCGGTCGCCAGCCGTACCCCGGTGACCGCCCCGGCGGCCGTGAGCAGCCCGGCCACGCGGGCGCGCAGCAGGGTGCCGCCCGCCCGCCCCAGGGCGGTGAGGAGCGCGGTGGTGACCTTCCTGGGGTCCACCCAGGCGTCGCCGCCCGCCAGCAGGCCGCCGCGGACCGCGGGGGCCAGCATGGGTTCCAGGCGGCGGCACTCGCGGCCGGTGAGCCGCTCGGCGGGCAACCCCAGCTTGGCGACGAAGGCGGCGAGATCGTCCAGCGCGGCCAGATCGTCCGAGCCGAAGGCGACGTCGAGGGTGCCGTCGGTGCGGTGGTCGAGGTCGTGCCCGCTCGCCTCCGCCAGTTCGGCGGCGAAGGCGGGCCAGCGTTCCAGGGAGGCCAGGCCCAGTCGCAGCAGCGGCTCCTCGGTGTAGGTGACCTCGCTGACCGGGGCCAGCATGCCCGCCGCCGCGTGCGAGGCGCCGGAGGCGGGCGCGGGGTCGGCCACCGCCACCCTCAGGCCCCGGCCGGCGGCACGCCAGGCCACCGACAGTCCGATCACCCCTCCGCCGACGACGAGGAGGTGGAAATGGTCCGCCATACGTACTCCGCTCCCTTCGCCGGCATGACCCGGATCAGGTTCGTGGCGGTCGAGGGCCCGCTCGCGGTCGCCTCAGGACCTCGCTCACCGGTGCCGTGCGGATCCGTTCCTCGCACCTCACCTGGCTCGCGCCGGGTCCTTCGTCGCTCCGCGGCCCTCCTCTCAGCCCGGTGCGTTCCGGGCTCCCGCGCGTCTTCCCCCCAACCCTAAGGGGTCCGGCAACACGCTTAGAGCGTCAGATGTGAGGTAAATACCGTTTTCGTTATCAACGACCGTTGGTAGGAGTACGGTGCTGACGCTTATGGTCGGGAAGTGTGAATCATGTCGTAGTGGTAGGCGCCGGTCTGGCCGGCGTACGCAGCGTCGAGGCGTTACGGGCCCGCGGGTTCGACGGCAGGATCACGCTGATCGGGGAGGAGCGACACAGACCGTACGACCGGCCACCCCTGTCCAAGGGGGTGCTGCTCGGCGAGACCGACTCCACCGTCGTCGACTCCGACCTCGACGCGCTTGAGGTCGACTTCCGCGCGGGCGTCTCCGCCAAGGGGCTCCACCCCGGTGTGGTCGAGACCACCGAGGGCGAGCTGGCCTACGAGGGCCTGGTCATCGCCACCGGCGCGCGCCCGATTCGGCTGCGCGGGGACGGCCCGCAGCATGTGGTGCGCACCATCGACGACGCGCTCCGGTTGCGTGCCCTGCTCGACAGGGGGACGAGGGTCGCCGTGATCGGCGCGGGCTGGATCGGCGCCGAGGTGGCCACCGCCGCCCGCAGGGCGGGGTGCGCCGTGACCGTGATCGAGGCGGCCGACGTCCCGCTGTCCGCCGCGCTCGGCCAGGTCGGCGCGTACACCGCCGCCTGGTACGCGCAGGCCGGCGTCGACCTGCGTCTGGGCACCATGGTCGCCTCGGTCGACCAGGGAGGGCTCACCCTGGCCGACGGCTCCGCGGTCGAGGCCGACGTGGTCGTCACGGGCATCGGCGTGCGGCCCGCGACCGAGTGGCTGGTCGGCTCCGGTGTCAGGCTCGACAACGGCGTGGTCACCGACGAGCACCTGCGCACCTCGCTGCCCGGAGTGGTCGCCGTGGGCGACTGCGCGGCCTGGTGGTCGCGCCGCTACGGGGTGCGCCTCCGCGTCGAGCACTGGGACACCGCCCTGGGCGCCCCGGACGTGGCCGCGGCCACGCTCGTCGGCGACGTCGCCGTCTACGACCCGGTCCCCTACTTCTGGTCCGAGCAGTTCGGCCACATGGTCCAGTACGCCGGGTACCACGACGGCGCCCGCCTGATCCGGCGCGGCGACCCGGAGGCGGAGGGAAACACCAAGTGGGCGGTGTGCTGGGTGACCGAGGACGACCGGCTCACCGCGGTCCTCTCGGTCAACCGCCCCCGTGACCTCGTCCAGGGGCGCCGCCTCATCGAGGGCGGACGGCGCCTCGACGTCAATCGCCTCGCCGACCCTGCGATAGCGTTGCGCGACTGTACGGTGGCGTAACCTCGCCGCCAGGTGTTTGGCGAAGGGCTCGATGTGGTAGTGGTGGATTCGTGACGCTTTCTGTTGCGCAGATCGACCGGGAGACCGACCAGTTGGTGGGCGAGTGGCTCACCCTGACCGAGGTCGCCAGAAGGCTCAACCTGAGCGCCGGTCGCGCCAAGCAACTTCTCAAGGACCGCAAGCTCATCGGAGTGCGCAGGGGCGGTGGCGAGCCACAGGTCCCCGCGGCCTTCCTGGTCGGCGGGGACGTCGTCAAGGGGCTGCCGGGCACTCTCACGGTGCTCCTCGACGCCGGATACGACGACGTCGAGTCGCTCCGCTGGCTTTTCACCCCCGACGACACGCTGCCGGGCTCGCCGGTCGACGCGATCGCGGCGGGCCGCCACACGGAAGTGAAGAGACGTGCCCAAGCCCTCGGTTTCTGACGCCCGTCTGTATCTGTGCACCGACGGACGGCGTGACCGGGGAGATCTCGCGGACTTCCTCGACGCCGCCCTGGCGGGCGGGGTCGACATCGTGCAGCTACGCGAGAAGGGTCTTGAGGCGCGCGAGGAGCTCGACCTCCTCGCCGTTTTCCGTGAGGCCTGCGACCGGCACGGCAAGCTCCTGGCCGTGAACGACAGGGCCGACATCGCCTACGCGATCCGCCCCGACGTGCTCCACCTCGGCCAGGACGATCTGCCGGTGCCGATCGTGCGCGACATGCTCGGCGACGACATCCTCATCGGGCGTTCCACTCACGCCCCCGAGGAGGCGTCCGCCGCGGCGGTCGAGCCCGGCGTCGACTACTTCTGCTGTGGCCCGATCTGGCCGACGCCCACCAAGCCCGGCAGGCACGCCCCGGGCCCCGGCCTGCTCAGGCATGCCGCGGCCCTGGAGACCGAGCGGCCGTGGTTCGGCATCGGCGGCATCGACCTGACGAACCTGGACGAGGTCATCTCCCATGGGGTGCGCCGGGTGGTGGTGGTGCGGGCGATCACCGAGGCCGACGACCCCAAGGCGGCGGCGGAGGAGTTCAGGCGGAGGCTGGTGGCCTCCGGCTGAAGTCCTTCCGCCCGGCGGGGGCGTGTCTCCGGCTGGGCGGACGGGACGCCGGGCACGGCACCGACCCGGTGTACGGATCAGGTGCGTGGATCGGGTGCGCGGTTCAGGTGCGCCGGGAGGTGGCGGCCACCGCGAGGTCGGCCAGGGCCGCCCGGGCGTCGGGGCGGATCGGGGCGCCCTCCAGCGAACCGAGGGCGTTCTCCAGGTACCCCTTGATCAGGTCCTCGCACGCCACGAGGGCCCCCGTCTCCTCGATGATCCGGCGCAGCCGGTCCACTCCGGCCTCGTCCAGGTCCGGGTCGCCGAGCGTGGCGCGTACCACCTGCGCCTGGGAGGCCGAGGCGGCGGCGAGCGTGCGGGCGATGAGCATCGTCCGCTTGCCCTCGCGAAGATCGTCGCCGGCCGGTTTACCGGTCTCGTCCGGGTCGCCGAACACGCCGAGGATGTCGTCGCGAAGCTGGAAGGCGATGCCCACGGACCGCCCGTACTCCTCGCAGAGCCGGTCGATCCAGGGCTCCCTGCCCTGGGCGGCCAGCACCAGCCCGAGCCGGAGCGGCTGCTCCACGGAGTACTTGCCGCTCTTGAAGAGGGCGACCCGCAGCGCGCTGTCGAAGGTGCCCTCGCCGTGCGCCTGCTCCAGCAGGTCGAGATACTGGCCGCACATCAGCTCGGTGCGCATGTCGTCGTGCACCTTCTGCGCCGCCGCCAGCGAGGCGGCGGGCAGACCGCTGTTGCGCCACATCTCACCGGACCAGATGAGCATCAGGTTGCCCAGCAGAATGGCCGCGCCCTCGCCGAACTGCTCGGCGGAGCCGTGCCAGCCAGCCTTCCTGTGCAGCTCCTCGAACCTGCGGTGCGCCGAGGGCATGCCCCGGCGCAGGTCGCTGGCGTCCATCACGTCATCGTGCACCAAGGCGCTCGCCTGGAGCAGCTCAAGGGAGGCGGCCGCGGCGAAGAGCGCGGGGTCGTCGCCTCCGCCCGCACCATGCCAGCCCCAGTAGCAGAAGGCGGGGCGCAGCCGCTTGCCGCCCGAGAGGAAGTCCTCGGCCGCGGAGACAAGAGGGGCCAGCTCTGGAGCACTGACCTGCGGACGCTGCTGTTCGACGAATCGCCGGAGAGCATGGTCCACCTCGGACCGGATCATGTCCAGCGCGGTTGCAGAAGTGATCATCGAATACCTCCGGTATGGAGACCCCGGGCTTCAGCTCTGGGGAGAAAACGCGGTACGGTGCCGCACGCCCTGGCACCGTGTCCGGCGGTGATGACACCCCGACCACCGTACGCATGGCCGGCACGAGCCTGCCCGCCGGGGCGGTGGAGAGGCGGAACGGTTATGGGGCCGGTGCGCGACACGACACCTCCGGGTTTCGTGCGACTGGTCATGAGGCAGGAAACCCAATCTATGAAAGTTGGGACCCTCGGGCTTCGGTGCCGGGAGGAGGTCAAGTAATGAGATTAACGGTCTAAGGGGATATTCTGATCTAGAAGAACGGTTGTTCCGCGTGAAGATCGCTCCGTGATCTGCTCGGGCATCCGAGCGACCGGGTCGCTATCCTTGCCCCATGGCTCTGGGTCGCCCGTCCGTTCTTCCAGATCGTGTCGCCACCGTCCGCGAACTCCTCGCCGCCGGTGCCCACTCGTTCTCCTTCGAGTTCTCCCCCCCGAAGACCGATGAGGGAGAGCGCCAGCTCTGGCGTGCCGTCCGCGAGCTGGAGGCGCTGCAACCCACCTTCGTCTCCGTCACCTACGGTGCCGGAGGCAGCACCCGTGACCGCACCGTCGACATCGTCGAGCGGATCGCCCACGAGACCACACTGACCCCGGTCGCCCACTTCACGGCCGTCAACCACTCCATCCGCGAGCTGCGTCACCTGGTCGGCCGGTTCGCCGGGGCGGGCGTTCGCAACATCCTGGCGGTGCGGGGCGACCCGCCGGGCGACGTGACGGGCGAGTGGGTGCGCCATCCCGAGGGCGTCCTGTACGCCGAGGAGCTGGTCAGGCTCATCCGCCAGTCCGGTGACTTCTGCGTGGGCGTGGCCGCCTTCCCCTACAAGCACCCCAGGTCGCGCTCGATCGAGTCCGACACCGAGTACTTCGTACGCAAGTGCCGGGCGGGCGCCGACTACGCGATCACCCAGATGTTCTTCCGCGCGGACGACTACCTGCGGCTCCGTGACCGGGTGGCGGCCAGCGGCTGTGACACGCCGATCATCCCGGGCATCATGCCCGTCACGCAGATGAGCACCATCGCCAGGTCGGAGCAGCTCTCCGGAGCGCCGTTCCCGCCCGAGGTGGCCGAGAGGTTCGCGGCCGTCGCCGACGACCCGGCCGCCGTGCGCAGCCTGGGCATCGAGCTCGCCGCCGAACTCTGCCAGACCCTGCTGGACGAGGGCGCGCCCGGCATCCACTTCATCACCTTCAACCGCTCCAGCGCGACCCGCGAGGTCTTCCAGGCGCTTGACCACACGCCGAAGGCTCCTTCACTGGGGGGCTGATCGGGAAGTCTCCCGCCGGACGACTCAGCCGTCCAGCGGAAGGACCGCCCCGAGGATCGCATAGCGCTCGTGCCCGCCAGGGAAGACGAACTGCGTGAGCAGGTCCGCGAAACCGAGGCTCCGGTAAAGGTGCCGGGCCGCGGTGGGCCGGTCGCGGGTGGACAGTACGGCGGTGCGCTCCAGGCGGCCCGCGCATATTCCCATGATCATCGACCGTCCGATGCCCTTGCCCTGGTAGTCGGGGCGGACATGGATCTCGGCGAGCTCCAGCGCGTCGCCCAGCCAGCCGCGGGCGCTGCCCTCGCCGTGCTTCTCGGCGAGGGCCCGCCGGACCACGTCGTGCCACCACTGGCCGGAAACCCCGTGGAAACCGTAGGCGATGCCCACCGGGGTGCCGTCGGAGAGCTCGGCGAACAGGCAGGTGAAGGCGGGGTTGGTGGCGTGGTTTCCCATGATCGCCTTGCGGCCGGCGATCTGGTCGGCGGGCGGGTTCATCGCCTTGGTGTAGACGTCAAGGACCGCGTCCAACCGGAGCGTGAACTCGTCGGGGCCGATCCGTCGCAGTCCGATCACGCGTCGCACCCTAGCAGGGAGGACATGACGCGGGTCATCGCCGGTGCCGAAAGCGCCGTGCCGTGCTCACCGCCGGATCGCGGTCATTCGACCTCGACGGGGACTCCGCCGGTGATGCGGACGAGTTCGTCGAAGGAGGTCGGGAAGACGGTGTGCGGGTGGCCGGCGGCGGCCCAGACGACGTCGTACTTGCCCAGCCAGGTGTCGACCAGCGTCCTGACCGGGGAGGGGTGGCCGACCGGGGCGACACCGCCGATGACCTGGCCGGTGGCCGCCCGCACGAAGGCGGGGTCGGCGCGCTTCACCTTCGCCACACCGGCCGTCCTGGCGATCAGGTCGGTGTCGACCCGGTGGGCTCCGCTGGTCAGAACCAGGAGCGGCTCGCCGTCGGCGTCGAATATCAGGCTGTTGGCGATGGCGCCGACCTCGCAGCCGAGCTGCGCGGCGGCGCTGGCGGCGGTCGGGGTGGCCTCGGAGAAGGTGACGATCTCGCCGGGGACGGCGTGCTCACTGAGCACGGCGGCGACTTTCTCAACGTTCGGATGCAACTTTTCTGGCACCTGACCACTCTAAACAGGTTGACCGTTGATTTCCGCTTCATGACCGGTCACTTGCACGGAGAACCCGTGCGCTATGGTCCCTTGACCTAATACATAGTGATATGAGGAGTTGGTGGAAAGTGGGGGTTGGACAGCGGCTGGGAGCGGCCGCGCTGATGACGGCGGGGGCCGTGCTCCTCTCTTCAGTGGGCGTCACCCTTTCCGCGGGCGTCGCCGAGGCCCAGGCCACGGTCTCGGCCGCGCCGGCCGTCGCGACGAGGACCGAGGCGTCCCGGTTCGTCGCACCGGGCAAGACGCTCAAGCTCGGCGCGAAGGGCGCCACGGTGAAGGCGCTCCAGGAGAGGCTGGCCGAGCTCGGCTACGCGCCGGGCAGGATCGACGGCCGCTACGGCGGTGCGACCCTGACCGCGATCTGGGCCTTCCAGAAGGTCAACGGCATCTCGCCGACCAGCACCGTGGCGCGCAGGACCTGGCAGGCCCTGGAGAGTCCGCTGGCGCCGAAGGTGCTCGTCCCCGGGGGTAAGCCGACCCGGGTGGAGGTGAACCTCGCCACCCAGGTGATGGTCCTCTACGTCAACGGCGCGGTGCGGCTGATCAGCCACACCTCCTCGGGCAGTGGGATCGCCTACTGCGAGACGGCCACCTGGGAGGGCAAGACCCAGCGGTTCTGCGGCGACGCCCGCACGCCGACGGGCGACTACAAGACCACCTGGCGCAGGGACGGCTGGCACAAGTCCTACCTGGGCCAGCTCTACAACCCGATCTTCTTCAACGGTGGCATCGCCTTCCACGGCGCGCTGTCGGTGCCGCTGGCACCCGCCTCCCACGGCTGTGTCCGGCTGCCGATGCACGTGGCGGAGGTCCTTCCCGGTCTGCTCGGCACCGGGGTGCCGGTGCATGTCCGGGGCAGGTTCGCCCGGTAGCGCGGCGAAGCGGGAGAACCGGCGGGCGGATCGACGCTCGGCGAGCGGAGGCCCCGGGAGACGGAGATCTCCCGGGGCCTCCGTCATGTCTGTCATATCGGAAGATCGAACTTTTGTTCGCCGTTTCACTTGACAGTATTAGTGGTCGAATTTATGTTCGATGTAATGATGCGGGTCTCGCAGCCCGTGTCCAGGGTGGTCGGCCGGATCCACGTCGTCGGAGGAGACGATCGGGCCCAGGTCGGGGCGGGCGGGGAGAGGGGAAGCTCCTCGTCCGGCCACCCGGTGGATTTGTCGGTGGGGTCTGCGAATGTTGACACCGCCGGTGAAAACGCCGGGAGCCGCTTGCGACCAAGGAGGCTGACGCACATGACCCCTCGGCTCGGCGATTCCGGTGGGCCCCGACTGTCCCCCACCGTGCGGGCGCACCTCACAGACGCGCGTGACTGCCTCGAAGAGGCCGCCGCCGCCCGGACCTCCGCCGCTCGTTATGTCGCGGCCCACCTCGCGGCGCTCAGGGCGGCCGCCGCCGTCCTGGCCGCGCGACCCCGTCCCATGCAGGGCCGCAGGCGCAGGCTGCGCAGTGCCTGGGAGCTGCTCCCCGAGGCCGAGCCCCGGCTGGCCGAGTGGGCGCCCTACTTCGAGACGAGCGCGGCCAAGCGGGCCGCCGCCGAGGCGGGGCTGACCCGCACGGTGTCGTCACGAGACGCCGAGGAGCTCATCTCCGAGGCGGAGCGCTTCGTCGTCGAGGTCGAGAACCTGCTCGGGGTGCCGGCGCAACCCGTGCTCCCCGGCCACGTCCCCCTGGCGGGTTAGGTCTTCTCCGGCGGATCTCGCCGTGGTGAGGGCGGGGCGGACGGAGTCGCGAGGCCGCCGACGATGCGGTGGGGCCCGAGGCGGCCTACGCCGCGGAGGAGTTCTCCTGGACGGCGCGGTGGCGCAGCAGGAGCATGGCGGCGTCGTCGCCCAGCGGTCTGCCCACGTGTTGGAGCAGGTCCGCGCGCAGCGCGTCCAGCGACCCCTGAGGGTCGTCCTCACCGTCCAGCAGGTGCGCCCGCTCCGGCAGCGGGTAGAACTCGCCGAACCCGTTGCGCGCCTCGATGACCCCGTCGGTGTAGAAGAGGACCTGGTCTCCCGGCTCGAAAGGGATGTGGTGCGGCTGCGGCTTGCTGGCCTGTAGCGCGCTCATACCCAGCGGCAGGGCCTCATCCGGCGGGTCGGCGAACCAGATCGTGCCCTCGGCGTCCAGCACCATGGGCGGGGGGTGGCCGCAGTTGATGACGGCGATGGTGGAACCGCCACGGATCTCGGCCAGTACGGCGGTCACGAACTGCTCGCCGGACAACTCGCGGGTCAGTGCCTTCTCCAGCCGTGCCACGACGCCCTGGAGCCTCTTCTCGTCGTGGGCCGCCTCACGGAAGGCGCCGAGCACCACGGCCGCGGTCTCCACGGCCTCCAGGCCCTTGCCCTGCACGTCTCCCACGATGATCCGGACCCCGTGCGGAGTGGTGACGACCTCGTACAGGTCACCGCCGATCCTGGCCTCGGCCGTGGCGGAGGTGTACGAGACGGCCACGCCTATGCCGGGACCGGCGCGGCGGGGCACCGGGCGCAGCAGCACCCGCTGGGCGGCCTCGGCCACCGAGCGCACGTCGGCGAGCTGGCGCTCGTGGCGCAGCCGCCCGGCGCTGGCCAGCACGCTGGCCACGGTGACGCCGAGGATGGCGAACATGGTGATGTTGGTACGCGGCGTCCAGAGGATGTCGTTGTAGAGGCCGAGCGCGACGCACAGCACCAGGGCGACGACGCCGATCACGGTGGTGCGGGCCAGGCCGCAGGCCACACTGGCGAAGGCCGGGCCGAGGGCGAGCAGCGGGAGGAGGCCGGACGTGGGGCCCGAGCCGAAGTCGATCACGGCCACCACGGCCATGACGACGAAGGGCAGCAGCTTCAGGGTGTCCTGAGTCCCGGTGGTGCCGATCGATGCCAGCAACCGCAGGAAGGTGCGCGTCTTGGTCGATCCCAGCGACACCATGACCGAGTGGAGACGGCTTTTTGAGCGCGGTCGAGAGTGATCGAGCCGATCATCTCCCGAAGTCATGTCCACCGTATCTCGCCGATCGAATGTTTGCCTTTTCCTACCACAGTGGCCGTGGGCCGGGGCGGAATGCGGCTGACGTTCTGCTGAGAGCAAGATTTTGGGGCGGGGTGGGCACGCCGGTTCCGGCGCACCCACGACCGGTCAGACGGTCAGAAGGACTCGACGGCGCGGCGTGCCTCGGGGTCCAGGACGCCCCAGCCGATGAGCTCCTCGGTGAGCTCGCTGGGGGACTTGTCATAGATCACGGCAAGGGAGCGGAGGTCCTCCTGGCGGATGGACAGCACCTTGCCGTTGTAGTCGCCACGCTGGCTCTGGATGGTGGCCGCGTAACGGGCAAGCGCGCCGGCCTTCTCCTTGGGGAGTTGGGCAAGGCGCTCAAGATCGATCACAAGTTTCGGTGTCGGGCCCAGCGGGCTGGGGGCAGCCCCTCCAGGCAGCAACTCCGAGACCGGCACCCCGTAGAAATCAGCCAGTTCGGCAAGCTTCTGCACGGTGACGGCACGGTCGCCACGCTCATAGGAGCCCACGACGACCGCCTTCCAGCGCCCGCGGGACTTCTCTTCGACTCCGTGCAGGGACAGGCCCTGCTGGGTGCGAATGGCGCGGAGTCGTGCACCCAGCGACTTGGCGTACTCAGACGGCATGGTGTGGCCCCCCGGCTCTGTATGTACTGCTCTCAACTTGATTGTGCTACCTCGCAACTTATGCCCCGGTCACCGGGTTGGCGCCCGGGGTAGGCGTCTTCGGTGACCGGTGCGTCGGGGTTCACCCGATAACGCCACGAGGTGTGGTTACGGACAGTGACGGTAAAGCTGTGGGCGCCTAAGGTCAAGCTGATTGGAAAAAAGATGTCGAATCCGGTCCGATGTGGTCCGCCTCAAACGCGGTAGTTGTCCTACCGCACATCCCGAAACCTCCAGTTTTTACGGGATTTTCGTAGGATTCTGGCTTCTTCTGGAGGTTTCGGGCAACATCATCTTCGGGGCGCGGCGACAAGCGTATGATCTTTGACAAGGCGGTCGGGAGGAATACCCGGTGCGACGATTCCGTCCGTCCGGACGGTGTGGATCGACGGTGTGCCCACATGCCGCTCAGGGCTCGCCGGTGCCGTCCCCACGGTCCGCCGCCGGTCTCGGCCGACGCTCCGGTTGGGACGCGGATGAGCCGGGTTCCTCCCCACGGCCGTGCCTCTCGTGGTGGCGATCCGCCCGGCCTCCGGGAGGGCTCAGATGCCGTCGCGTTCCAGCGGGCAGCTCATGCAGCGCGGGCCGCCCCTGCCCCTGCCGAGCTCGCTGCCCCGGATCGTGATGACCTCGATCCCGTTGCGGCGCAGATGGTTGTTGGTGGTGGTGTTGCGCTCGTAGGCCACGACCACGCCGGGTCGCAGGGCCAGCACGTTGCAGCCGTCGTCCCACTGCTCCCGTTCGGAGGCGTACACGTCCTGTGTCGCGCTGAGGACCTTGATGTCGTCCAGGCCGATCGCCCGCGCGATGGCTCTGTGCATGTCCTCGGGAGGATGATCGGTGATCTTGAGTTCCTTCTCGTTGTCGCCGGGCTCGACGGTGTAGGAGGGCAACATGCCCAGCCCCGCGAACTTGGTGAACACCCCGACGTCCACGTTGGTCATGACCGTGTCCAGATGCATGAAGGCCCGCGCCTTCGGCATGTCCAGCGCGACGATCCTCGTCGCGGCGCCCTTCGCGAACAGGCTCCGCGCGAGCATCTCGACAGCCTGTGGCTGGGTGCGCTCGCTGATCCCCACCAGCACCGCACCCCGGCCGATGACGAGCACGTCGCCGCCCTCGATGGTGGCCGGAGCCGCGGGGATGCCGGGCATCCAGACGTGGTAGCCGCCCTCCTCGGGCCGGTCGTAGCCGGGGGCGAAGGCGGGGTGGTAGCGGTAGATCGCCTCCATGTTGACCGTCTCGCGGCGGCGGGCCTTCTTTCTCATCGCGTTGATCGAGACGCCGTCGTAGATCCAGCAGGAGGTGTCGCGGGTGAACAGGTGGTTGGGCAGCGGGGGCAGGACGAAGTCGTCCGGCCTGAGCGTGTGGAAGGCGAGGCTTTTGGGATCGGTGCCCATGTCCACCAGTTCGCGCTTGGTGATGCCGCCGGTGAGATAGCGCTGAAGCATCGTGGAGTCCATCGAGTCCAGCGCGTTGCGGACGGCGTCGACGGCCATCGGGCCGAAGTAGCGTTCGTCGGCGATGCCGTCCAGGATGTGCTTGCGCGCCTGGGGGATCTCGACGGTCTCGTAGAGCAGGTCGGAGAGCATGTGAACGGTGACCCCCTGGTCGACCAGGAGCCTCTGCCACTCCTCGTGCTCCTCCACGGCGCGCTGCACCCACAGCACGTCGTCGAAGAGGAAGTCGTCCTTGTTCGAGGGCGTGAGCCGTTTCAGGGCGAGCTCGGGTCGATGAAGCAGGACCTGGTGGAGCCGGCCGACTTCGGAGTCGACGTGAAAGGCCATTTCTCTTCCTTCGCGGCTGGTGACGAGAGAGTCGGGAGGGCGGCGCCCCGGACTCCGTGGGCGCGCTCGCCATACCTCGCGTTGGTACGGATCTAAAGCGCATACCCGCCAGAACCATGGAAAGTCAGTGAAGATCACGATATTTATTCACTTTTGGGAAGATCGCTGGGGTGGCGTTCGACGTCCGCCGAGGTGGGACCGGTCAGGGCGAGCCGCCGGGCGGCTGGTAACGTAAGAGCGCTGACTTCCTTTAAGACCCGTCCCGTGAGGCGGGAAAGGTGGTGTTACTCCTTGACCGATGCCATTTCGCATGCGCTGAGCGGTGCGCGCGCCGTTCTTGAGCAGCCCGATATCAACCGGGCCCTGGTCCGCATCTCCCACGAGATCCTTGAACGGACCAAGGGCGGCGAGAACGTCGTCCTGCTGGGCATCCCAACGCGCGGGGTCCACCTGGCCCGCCGCCTGGCCGCCCACATCAAGCAGTTCGAGGGCCGTTCCGTACCCGTCGGCTCCCTCGACGTCACGATGTACCGAGACGACCTGCGCCTGCGTCCCGCCCGCGCGCTGGGCCGCACCGAACTGCCCGCCGACGGCATCGACGGCAGGACCGTCGTCCTCGTCGACGACGTCCTCTACTCCGGCCGTACGGTCCGTGCCGCGCTCGACGCGCTCAACGACCTGGGCCGCCCGCAGGCCGTGCAACTCGCCACCCTGGTCGACCGCGGCCACCGCGAGCTGCCCATCCGCCCCGACTACGTGGGCAAGAACCTGCCGACCTCCAAGTCCGAGAGCGTCAAGGTCTACCTGGAGGAGAACGACGGCCGCGACGCGGTCCTGCTGCTGAAGGAGGAGGGCCGATGAAGCGGCACCTGATCTCGGCGGCCGATCTGACCCGTGACGACGCCCTGCTCATCCTGGACACCGCGGACGAGCTGGCGAAGATCTCGGAACGTTCCATCAAGAAGCTCCCCACCCTGCGGGGCCGCACCGTGGTGAACCTCTTCTTCGAGGACTCCACCCGGACCAGGATCTCCTTCGAGGCCGCGGCCAAGCGCCTGTCGGCGGACGTCATCAACTTCTCCGCCAAGGGCTCCAGCGTCTCCAAGGGCGAGTCGCTCAAGGACACCGCGCTCACCCTGGAGGCGATGGGCGCCGACGCCGTCGTCATCCGGCACGGCGCCTCAGGCGCCCCGTACCGGCTGGCCGGCTGGGTGCGCGGCAGCGTCGTCAACGCCGGTGACGGCACCCACGAGCACCCCACCCAGGCCCTGCTCGACGCCTTCACCATGCGCCGCCGCCTGGGCCCGCTGGACGGCAGGAAGGTCACCATCGTCGGCGACGTGCTGCACAGCAGGGTGGCCCGCTCCAACGTGCTGCTGCTGGCCACCCTCGGCGCCGAGGTGACCCTGGTCGCCCCGCCGACCCTGTTCCCGGTCAACGTCGACTCCTGGCCGTGCGAGGTCTCCTACGACCTCGACGCGATGCTGCCCAAGTCCGACGTGGTGATGATGCTGCGCGTGCAGCGCGAGCGGATGAACGCGGCGTTCTTCCCCACCGAGCGGGAGTACAGCCGCCGCTACGGGCTCGACCGCGAGCGCGTCGCCAGGATGCCCGACCACGCCATCGTGATGCACCCCGGCCCGATGAACCGGGGGATGGAGATCGCGGCCGAGGTGGCCGACTCGCCGCGCTCGACGATCGTCGAGCAGGTCGCCAACGGGGTGACCGCACGTATGGCCGTTCTGTACCTGCTGCTTGGCGGCGCCGACCTCGGGGGAGAGATCTGATGAACGACCGCATCGGGACCACGCGTGACGGCATCGTCATCAGGGGCGCCAGGATCCTCGGCGGAGAGCCCGTCGACATCCTGATCCGCGACGGTCTCCTGGTGGAGATCGGCCAGGGGCTGAGCGGCGGCGAGACCGTCGAGACCGTCGAGGCCGAGGGGCTGATCGCCCTGCCCGGTCTGGTGGACCTGCACACCCACCTGCGCGAGCCGGGGCGTGAGGACGCGGAGACCGTCACCACGGGCACCCGCGCCGCCGCCCTCGGCGGCTACACCGCCGTGCACGCCATGGCCAACACCGACCCGGTCGCCGACACCGCGGGCGTCGTCGAGCAGGTCTGGCGCCTGGGCCAGGAGGCGGGCTACTGCGACGTGCAGCCCGTCGGCGCCGTCACGGTCGGCCTGGGCGGCGAGCACCTGGCCGAACTCGGCGCGATGGCCGACTCGGCGGCCCAGGTCCGGGTCTTCTCCGACGACGGCAGGTGCGTCTCCGACGCGGTGCTCATGCGCCGAGCGCTGGAGTACGTCAAGGCCTTTGACGGCGTGGTGGCCCAGCACGCCCAGGAGCCGAGGCTGACCGAGGGCGCGCAGATGAACGAGGGCGCGGTCTCCGGCAGGCTGGGCCTGACCGGATGGCCCGCGGTCGCCGAGGAGGCGATCATCTCCCGCGACTGCCTGCTGGCCGCGCACGTCGGCTCGCGCCTGCACATCTGTCACGTCTCCACGGCGGGCTCGGTGGAGCTCATCCGCTGGGCCAAGTCCAAGGGCTGGGACGTCACCGCCGAGGTGACCCCGCACCACCTGCTGCTGACCGACGACCTCGTCGAGGACTCCCCGGTCGGCTCCTACAACCCGATCTACAAGGTGAACCCGCCGCTGCGCACCCGCGCCGACGTCGAGGCGCTGCGCGCGGCCCTGGCCGACGGCACGATCGACTGCGTGGCCACCGACCACGCCCCGCACCCGGTCGAGGACAAGGAGACCGAGTGGGCCGCCGCCGCCATGGGCATGATCGGCCTGGAGACGGCGCTCGCGGTGGTCCAGGAGGCGATGGTGGAGACGGGGCTGCTCGACTGGGCCGGTGTGGCCGAGCGTATGTCCTGCGCTCCGGCCCGGATCGGCAGGCTTCGGGGACACGGGCAGCCGATCGAGGTCGGCGCGCCGGCCAACCTCACCCTCTACGACCCGGCGGTGCGTGCCGCGGTCGACCCGGCGGGCTACGCTTCAAAGAGCCGCAACACCCCCTACCAGGGCCTTACCCTGCCCGGCCGCGTCGTGGCGACCTTCCTGCGCGGCAGGCCGACGGTTCTGGACGGGAAGCTCACGTGAGGACTCTCCGCCTTCGCGCGCCGAACGTCGGATACCTTCGCTCTCTCTCGCCGGGAGGCGGGGGCGTCCCGCTCGGTGCGGCGACGAATCAATGTGCCAGATATTTCATACTTTGCGGAGCTGTAGCCGAGATGATCGGGGTGTGTGAGTGACCGCAGTGCTAGTGCTGGAAGATGGACGTGTCTTCCACGGGACCCCCTACGGCGCCGAGGGCGAGACCTTCGGCGAGATGGTCTTCAACACGGGGATGACCGGCTACCAGGAGACGCTGACCGATCCGTCGTACCACCGCCAGATCGTCGCGATGACCGCGCCGCACATCGGGAACACCGGGATCAACGACGAGGACCCGGAGTCCTCGCGGGTGTGGGTGGCCGGTTACGTGGTCCGCGAGCCGGCCCGGGTGGCCTCCAACTGGCGCTCCAACCGTTCCCTGGACGACTACCTCAGGGAGCAGGGCGTCGTCGGCATCGCCATTCCCGGCACCCGCGCCCTGACCCGTCACCTGCGGGAGCGGGGGGCGATGCGGGCCGGGGTCTTCTCCGGCAAGGCCCTGGCGCCGGTCGAGGAACTGCTGGAGCGGGTGCTGGGCAGCCCCGCGATGGAAGGCGCCGATCTGGCAGGAGAGGTCTCCACCGCCAAGCCGTACGTGGTGCCCGCGATCGGCACGCGGCGGTTCACCGTGGCCGCGGTCGACCTCGGGATCAAGGCGATGACGCCGCACCGGATGGCCGAGCGCGGCTGCGAGGTGCACGTGCTGCCGGCCTCGGCCAGCGCGGAGGAGATCCTCGCGCTCGGCCCGGACGGGGTGTTCTTCTCCAACGGCCCCGGTGACCCCGCCACCGCCGACGGACCGGTCAAGGCGCTTCGCGGGGTCCTCGACGCGGGTGTCCCGTTCTTCGGCATCTGCTTCGGAAACCAGCTCTTCGGGCGTGCCCTGGGGCTGGGCACCTACAAGTTGCGTTACGGCCACCGAGGTGTCAACCAGCCGGTACAGCACCGGGGCACCGGCAAGGTGGAGATCTCCGCGCACAACCACGGTTTCGCGGTGCGGGCCCCGCTGGAGGGCGTGTTCGACACGCCGTACGGCCCGGCGGAGGTCAGCCACGTCAACCTCAACGACGACTGCGTCGAGGGGCTGCGACTGCTGGACCGCCCGGCCTTCAGCGTCCAGTACCACCCGGAGGCCGCGGCCGGCCCGCACGACTCCGCGGGCCTGTTCGACGACTTCTGCGCGTTGATGGCGGGAGAGCGGGGAACGGTCAACGGGACGATCAAGAGCACGGAGCGGTCCGGGGAACGAGCGGGCGGAGTGGCGGACGAGGGACGAGTCCTCCGCGGAGCCGGCGCGGAGCCGGACGCGACCAAGAGCACGGAGCGGTCCGGGGAACGAGCGGGCGGAGTGGCGGACGAGGGACGAGTCCTCCGCGGAGCCGGCGAGGAGCCGGACGCGACCATGGGTACGGAGGGAAGCAAGGGTGCCTAAGCGCACGGACATCCAGTCGATCATGGTGATCGGCTCAGGACCGATCGTGATCGGCCAGGCATGCGAGTTCGACTACTCGGGTACCCAGGCCTGCCGCGTGCTGCGTGCCGAGGGCTTCCGCGTGATCCTCGTCAACAGCAACCCGGCGACCATCATGACCGACCCCGAGTTCGCCGACGCCACCTATGTCGAGCCCATCACCCCCGAGATCGTCGAGAAGATCATCGCCAAGGAGCGGCCCGACGCGCTGCTGCCCACCCTGGGTGGGCAGACCGCGCTGAACACCGCGATCTCCCTGTACGAGGCCGGCGTCCTGGAGCGCTACGAGGTCGAGCTGATCGGCGCCGACGTCGACGCCATTCAGGCGGGCGAGAACCGCGAGCTGTTCAAGGGCATCGTGGCCAAGGTCGCCGAGGAGTACGGCCTCAACGCCGAGTCGGCCCGCTCGTCCGTCTGCCACACCATGGACGAGTGCCTGGCCGCCGCAGGAGAGCTGGGCTACCCGCTGGTGGTGCGGCCCTCCTTCACCATGGGCGGGGTCGGCTCCGGTTTCGCGCACGACGAGGAGGGGCTGCGCCGCATCGCCGGGGCGGGCCTCGACGCCTCGCCGACCACCGAGGTGCTCCTTGAGGAGTCCATCCTCGGCTGGAAGGAGTACGAGCTGGAGGTCATGCGCGACCGGGCGGACAACGTGGTGATCGTCTGCTCGATCGAGAACATCGACCCGATGGGCGTGCACACCGGCGACAGCGTCACCGTGGCCCCCGCGCTGACCCTGACCGACCGCGAGTACCAGAACATGCGCGACGTGGCCATCGCGGTCATCCGCGAGGTCGGCGTCGACACCGGCGGCTGCAACATCCAGTTCGCCGTCGAGCCGCGCACCGGCCGCATGGTCGTCATCGAGATGAACCCGCGTGTCTCGCGCTCCTCGGCGCTCGCCTCCAAGGCCACCGGCTTCCCGATCGCGAAGATCGCCGCGAAGCTCGCCATCGGCTACACGCTGGACGAGATCCCCAACGACATCACGAAGGTGACCCCGGCGTCGTTCGAGCCCTCGCTGGACTACATCGTGGTCAAGGTGCCCCGGTTCGCGTTCGAGAAGTTCTCCGGGGCCGACGCGACCCTGACCACCCACATGAAGTCGGTCGGCGAGGCCATGGCGATCGGCCGGTCCTTCCCCGAGGCCCTGCAGAAGGCGCTGCGCTCGCTGGAGAAGAAGGGCGCCTCCTTCACCTGGGCGGGCGATCCGGGCGACAGGGACGAGCTCCTGGCCGCCTGCCGCATCCCGCACGACGGGCGCCTGTTCACCATGCAGCAGGCCATCCGCGCCGGTGCCACGGCTGAGGAGCTGTTCGAGGCCACCCATGTCGATCCGTGGTTCGTCGACCAGCTGATCGCGATCGACGAGATGGCCGCCGAGCTGCGCGAGGTGCCGCAGCTGACCGCCGAGGTACTGACCAGGGTCAAGCGGTACGGCTTCAGCGACGCGCAGATCGCCGAGCTGCGCGACATGACCGAGTCGCGGGTGCGCGACCTGCGCCACGCGCTCGGCGTCCGCCCGGTCTACAACACCGTCGACACCTGCGCCGCCGAGTTCGCCGCCCAGACCCCCTACCTGTACTCCACCTACGACGAGGAGACCGAGGTCCCCTACGGGGAGCGCCCCAAGGTCCTCATCCTCGGTTCGGGGCCCAACAGGATCGGCCAGGGCATCGAGTTCGACTACGCGTGCGTGCACGCCTCCTTCGAGCTGTCGGCGGCCGGCTACGAGACCGTCATGGTCAACTGCAACCCCGAGACGGTCTCCACCGACTACGACACCTCCGACCGCCTCTATTTCGAGCCGCTCACCCTGGAGGACGTCCTGGAGGTCGTCCACGCCGAGCAGCAGACCGGCCCCGTCGTGGGTGTCATCGTCCAGCTCGGCGGCCAGACCCCGCTCGGTCTGGCCCAGGCGCTCAAGGACGCCGGTGTCCCGATCGTCGGCACCTCGCCCGAGTCGATCCACCTCGCAGAGGAGCGCGGCGCGTTCGGCCGGGTCCTCGCCGAGGCGGGCCTGCCCGCCCCCAAGCACGGCGTGGCGGTGACCTCCGACGAGGCGCTGGCCATCGCCGAGGAGATCGGCTACCCGGTGCTGGTGCGCCCCTCCTACGTGCTGGGCGGCGCGGGCATGGCCATCGTCTACGACGACGAGACCCTGACCGCCTACATGGACAAGGCGGGCGCGGCCAGTGACCACCCGGTGCTGGTGGACAAGTTCCTCGACGAGGCCGTGGAGATCGACGTCGACGCGCTCTTCGATGGTGAGGAGCTCTACCTCGGCGGGGTGATGGAGCACATCGAGGAGGCCGGCATCCATTCCGGCGACTCGGCGTGCTCACTGCCGCCGATGACACTGGGAAGCTACGACATCAAGCGCATCCGCGCCGCCACCGAGGCGATCGCCAGGGGCGTGGGCGTGCGCGGCCTGCTCAACGTGCAGTACGCCATGTCGGCCAACATCCTGTACGTGCTGGAGGCCAACCCCCGCGCCAGCCGTACCGTCCCGTTCGTCTCCAAGGCCACGGCGGTGCCGCTGGCCAAGGCGGCGGCCCGGGTGATGATGGGCGCCACGGTGGCCGAACTGCGCGCCGAGGGCCTGCTGCCGGAGAGCGGTGACGGCGGCACCATGCCGCTGGACGCGCCCATCGCGGTCAAGGAGGCCGTGCTGCCCTTCAACCGGTTCCGCGGCGTGGACATCGTGCTCAGCCCCGAGATGCGCTCCACCGGCGAGGTCATGGGCATCGACGAGTTCTTCGGCACCGCCTACGCCAAGTCGCAGGCCGCCGCGTACGGCTCGCTGCCCACCAAGGGGCGGGCGTTCGTCTCGGTCGCCAACCGCGACAAACGCGCCATGATCTTCCCGGTCAAGGCCCTCGCCGACCTCGGCTTCGAGATCCTCGCCACCGAGGGCACCGCCGAAGTCCTGCGCCGCAACGGTGTCCGTGCCAAGATCGTGCGCAAGCACAGCGAGGGAGTCGGTCCCGCGGGCGAGCAGACCATCGTCCGGCACATCCTGGACGGGGAGGTGGATCTCATCGTCAACACCCCCTTCGGTAGCCCCGGACAGTCGGGACCCCGCCTGGACGGCTACGAGATCCGCACCGCCGCGGTGCTGCGCGCCATCCCCTGCATCACCACGGTCCAGGGCCTGGCCGCGGCGGTGCAGGGCATCCAGGCGATCGTCCGCGGCGACATCGGCGTACGGTCCCTCCAGGAGCACGCGAAGCGGTTGCGGAGCGGTTGAGGAGTGAGGCCGGCGCCCCAGCGGAGGTGAGGAAGACGCCTGTTACTCCGGTGCAGGTGACAGGCACGGTGCTGACGACGCGCCGCGTCGACGCCTACCATGCGCTCACCGTGGTGGCGCCCGGCATCGCCGAGCGCTTCCGGCCCGGCCACTTCGTCGGGGTGGCCGTGGGCGGGACGCAGACGTCGATGCTGACGCGCCGTGCCTTCTTCGTCCACGACGTCAAGCCCGACTACGGGGGTACCGTCGAGTTCGTCTTCTCGGTGAGCGGGCCGGGCACGGCCTGGCTGGCCGACCGGCGCGCCCGCGACACCCTCGACCTGGTGGGTCCGCTCGGCCGCCCGTTCCCGCTGCCCAGAGACCCGGTGACCTGCGTCCTGGTCGGCGCCGAGCACGGCTCGGCGACGCTGTTCACCGTGGCCGACGCCCTCCAGCGGCGTGGTTGCCGCGTCGACTTCGTGCTCGGCGCGGCCTCGGCCGACCGGGTGTTCGGCGCCCTGCGGGCCAGGAGGATGGGGGAGACGACCACGCTGACCACCGAGGACGGCTCCCTGGGCATGCGCGGCCGGGTGACCGACGTGCTGCCCGGCGTGATCGCCGACGTACGGGCCGACGCGGTCTACGCCTGCGGCCCGATGCCGATGCTGCACGGCGTCACCACGGTGGCCGTCGAGTTCGACATCCCCGTCCAGGTGGCGGTCGAGGAGCGGATGGCGTGCGGGATCGGCGTGTGCATGACGTGCGTGCTGCCGGTCATCGGGGACGACGGGGTGACCCGGATGGTGCGCTCGTGCGTCGAAGGACCGGTCTTCAGGGGCGAGCGCGTCCGCTTCGACGACGTCGGGACGATCCCGTTCGACGCGCTGGGAGCGCCCGGTGGAGGAACACGGAATGCCGGTTGACATGCGGACGTACCTGGGGCACGTGGAACTGGTCAACCCCGTCACCACGGCCGCCGGGTGCGCGGCGTCCGGCTCCGAGCTCGCTCAGTTCTTCGACCTCGCCCGGATCGGCGCGCTGACCACCCGGTCGATCACGATGGCCCCCAGGGCGGGCCGCCCGACCCCCAGGATGGCCGAGACGCCCTCGGGCATGCTCAACGCCGTCGGGCTCCAGGGGCCGGGTGTGGACGCCTTCCTGGAGCGTGAGCTGCCCTGGCTGGCCCAGCGGGGCGTGCGGACCGTGGTGTCCATCGGTGGCGGCACCGTGGCCGAGTACACCGCGCTGGCCCGCAGGCTCACCGACGCGCCCGGGGTCACCGCCGTGGAGGTCAACCTGTCGTGCCCCAACATCGAGGACCGGGGCCGGGTCTTCGCCCGCGACGGCGCGGCCTCCGCCGAGGTGATCGCCTCGGTGCGCTCGGTGATGCGCTACGACGTGCCCGTGGTGGCCAAGCTCTCCCCGGACGTCATGGACATCGTGAGCGTGGCCCGCGCGTGCGTGGACGGCGGCGCCGACGCCCTGTCGATGATCAACAATCCGCTCGGCATGAGCATCGACACCGAGGCCATGCGGCCCGTGCTCGCCGCGGTCACCGGCGGCCTGTCGGGCCCCGCGGTCAGGCCACTGGCCGTACGCTGCGTGTGGCAGGTCCACGCGGCCCTGCCCAGCGTGCCCATCATCGGCATGGGCGGCGTGCTGACCGGCAGGGACGCCTTCGAGTTCATCCTCGCCGGAGCCTGCGTCGTCGCGGTGGGGACCGCGCTGTTCCACGACCCCTACGCCTGCCTGCGCATCCTCCGCGAGCTTGAGGAGATCCTGGCGGCCCGGGGGTTCCACCGGCTGGCCGACGCGGTCGGGCTGGCACACCGCCCGCCGGGGGCGTCCACCCGGCACCGGATAGACCTTGAGGAGAGTTCCCTGTGACGCCCGCACCCATCGCCGTCGCCCTGGACGCGCCAGACCTTGAGACCGCGGCTCACTGGGCCAGCCTGGTCACCCCACACGTCACCACGGTCAAGGTCGGGCTGGAACTCTACCTCCGCTACGGCCCCGACGTGATCGCCTCGGTCCGGGGAGCGAGCGGGGTACAGGTCTTCCTCGACCTCAAACTCCACGACATCCCCAACACCGTCGCGGGCGCCGCCAGGGCCGTGGCCAGGCTCAAGCCCGCCATCCTGACGGTCCACGCCACCGGCGGCCCCGCGATGATCCGGGCGGCGGTGGAGGCCGTGCCCCACACCCAGATCGCGGCGGTGACGTTGCTCACGTCGCTCTCGGAGGCCGATCTGGAGCAGATGGGCGTCAGGGGTCCCGCCGAGGACGCCGTGCGCCGCCTGTCGGCCATGGCCGTCGCCGCGGGCGCCCAGGCCCTCGTCTGCTCGCCGCGCGAGGTGGCCGCGGTGCGTGCCGAGGTCGGGCCCGACATCACGCTCATCACCCCCGGCGTCCGCCCCGCCGGCGCCGAAAGTCAGGATCAAGCAAGAGTAGCGACTCCCGAGCGGGCTTTCGCCGACGGGGCGGATCTTCTCGTGATCGGCCGCCCGATCACCGGCTCCGCCGACCCCGGCGCGACGGCCGCGGGCATCGCCGCGGCCCTCCGGCGCACCTCCGCGGCCACCGGACACGGCGCATGACGCAAGCCCGGAAAACTCGGCGTTGAGCGTAGTTTTGTCCACACAGGGCGATATCGTGAGCACGGAAAGTCACGAAGTAGATTTTCTAGGGGGATAAAGTGGTCTTGACGTTGCTTGAAGCGCCATGACCAGCTAGTTTCCCTTCCCGTCCGAGTACATCGACAGGAAATTCGAGGTGACCCGGCGTGGCTCTTCCTCCCCTAACCCCTGAGCAGCGCGCCGCAGCCCTAGAGAAGGCTGCCAAGGCCCGCCGAGAGCGTGCCGAGGTGAAGAACCGCCTGAAGCACGGTGCGGTCTCTCTGGCTGAGGTGCTCAAAGACGGGCAGGCCGACGACGTCATCGGCAAGATGAAGGTTTCGGCCCTTCTTGAGTCGCTCCCCGGCGTGGGCAAGGTTCGCGCCAAGCAGCTCATGGAGCGGCTTGGCATCGCCGAGTCCCGCCGTGTGCGGGGCCTGGGTACGAACCAGCGGGCTTCGCTCGAGCGTGAGTTCGGCGGGGCCGAGAGCTAATCTCGGTTCATACGACCACGTTCACCCCATATGGGGACAGCATCACGGGGGGTTTGGAGTGACCGGAACGTCGCGGTCCGGCGAGAGCCGGGCTCCGGAGGCAACCGCCGAGGGCGGAGCCGGTCGCTCCACATCCTCGGCCGGAGGTCCGAAGGGGGCGCGAGCCCTCGCCGGACTCCCGGCCGGTAGGCGTCTGACGGTCCTGTCCGGGCCGTCGGGCGTCGGCAAGTCCACGGTCGTCGCCGAGCTTCGGCGGGCACACCCGGAGGTGTGGCTGTCGGTCTCGGTGACCACCAGGAAACCCCGTCCCGGGGAGACCCACGGGGTTGAGTACTTCTTCGCCGACGACGAGGAGTTCGACCGCCTCGCCGCCTCCGGCGAGCTGCTTGAGTGGGCCGAGTTCGCCGGGAACCGGTACGGAACGCCGCGCGGCCCGGTGCTCGAGAAACTCGCCGCCGGGGTGCCCACGCTGCTGGAGATCGACCTCCAGGGCGCCAGGCAGGTCCGGGCGACCATGCCCGAGGCCCTGCTGGTCTTCCTGGCCCCCCCGACCTGGGAGGAGCTGGAGAAGCGGCTGCGCGGCAGGGGCACCGAGCCCGAGGACGTCATCGCCCGCCGCCTGGCGGCCGGCCGGATCGAGATGGCGGCCGAACGGGAGTTCGACCTGACGCTCGTCAACACGTCAGTCCAGGATGTGTGTCATCGGCTGATAGCCTTGTTGGCTGATGCTCCCGAGGGTTCACGCCTCGGACGTTCACCTAGCTAGGGGAAATCACACGTGGCAACCAGCGCCGCCTACTCCGAAGGCATCACCAACCCGTCGATCGACGCCCTGCTCGACATCGTCGACAGCAAGTACAGTCTCGTGATCTTCGGCTCCAAGCGGGCGCGTCAGATCAACGCCTACTACTCCCAGCTCGGCGAGGGCCTGCTCGAGTACGTCGGCCCGCTCGTCGAGACCCACGCGCAGGAGAAGCCGCTCTCCATCGCGCTGCGCGAGGTCAGCGAGGGCCTGCTCACCTCCGAGCCGATCGAGGGCTGACCCACCTCGATGCCGACCTCCGTGGTTCCCCGCAGGCCGAGGGTCGTCCTCGGTGTGAGCGCGGGCATCGCCGCCTACAAGGCGTGCGAGCTGCTGCGCCTGTTCACCGAGTCCGGCCACGAGGTGCGGGTGGTCCCGACCAGGGAGGCGCTCCGCTTCGTCGGTGAGCCGACCTGGGCCGCGCTGTCCGGCAACCCGGTCACGACCGACGTCTGGGAGTCGGTGCACGAGGTGCCGCACGTCCGCATCGGGCAGGGCGCCGACCTAGTGGTCGTCGCGCCGGCCACCGCCGACGTGCTCGCCAAGGCCGCCCACGGGCTGGCCGGCGACCTGCTGACCAACACCCTGCTCACCGCGCGCTGCCCGGTGGTGTTCGCCCCCGCGATGCACACCGAGATGTGGGAGCACCCCGCGACCCGCGCGAACGTGGCCACGCTTCGCGAGCGCGGCTCGATCGTCGTCGATCCCGCGGTGGGCCGCCTGACCGGGGCCGACACGGGTCCCGGCCGTCTGCCGGACCCGAAGGAGATCTTCGAGGTCTGCCGCGGCGTCCTCTCCGGGCGCCCCGCGGACCTGGCGGGCCGTCGCCTGGTGATCTCCGCGGGCGGCACCCGCGAGGCCATCGACCCGGTCCGTTTCATCGGCAACCGTTCCTCGGGGCTGCAGGGTTACGCCCTGGCCCGCACGGCCGTCGCCCGGGGGGCCGAGGTCACCCTGGTGGCCGCCAACGTCGCCCTGCCCGACCCCGCGGGGGTCAAGGTGGTCCGGGTCACCTCGGCCCTGGAATTGCGCGACGCCGTACTGGAGGCGGTGCAGGACGCCGACGCCGTGGTCATGGCCGCCGCCGTCGCCGACTTCCGGCCCTCGGCGCGGAGCGGGTCGAAGATCAAGAAGACCGCCGACGAGCCCGACGCCATTCATCTGGTGAAAAATCCGGACATTCTTGCGGAGTTGGGGGAACGGCGCCGTGCAGGGCTCAAGCCGTACCCCCGGGTGATCGCGGGATTCGCGGCCGAGACCGACGACGTCCTCGCCAACGGGCGGGCCAAGCTCGCCCGCAAGGGCTGCGATCTGCTCGTCGTCAACCAGGTCGGCGACGATCTCGCCTTCGGCACCCCCGACAACGCGGCAGTGGTCCTCCTCGCCGACGGGGAGCAGGTCGACATCCCGCGCGGCCCCAAGGAGGCCCTTGCCGACGTGGTCTGGGACCTCGTCGCCGCGCGCCTGGCCTGACCACTTGCCGTAGCCCGGCTCACGGCGGATACTGCCTCCCAGAGCCCTGCCACATCGCAGCCGGGAGGGGTTTGGATCATGCCTGTCGCCGCCGCGGTCAGGGCACGATGCCGAGCGCTGCTTCCTCCGGGGGAGGAGATCCACTATGTGCTGCCGGCCCTGTCGGTGGGCACCCCGGGCATGGCGACCTTCCTCATCGTGATCACTGACCGGACCATCTACCTGCTCTCCACCAAGTTCTTCGACCGCGACGCGCCGACCTCGGTGTACGCCACCCACACCCGGCGCACCCGGCTCGGCCCGCTGGAGTTCTCCGCGGGCGCGGCCATCGAGCTCGGCGGCATGGTGTTCGAGATCGAGGAGGAGTACGCCGCGGTGATCTCCGCCGCCGACGCCGAGGTCTTCGCCCCGGAGACGCTGCCGCCCGACCCGCTGCCCGATCTGTGAGTCCCCGGGGATCCGGGGGCTGCGCATCCCGCCCGCGAGATGTGGATGAGCGCGGGAGCCGGGGATCTCGCGGGCTCCGGACCTTTTGGGGCGGCTTCCGGAACGTGTCCCGCCGCACGTCGTGGCAGCTGGGTTTCCCCGCCACGGATTCCGGTGAACCCGCAGCTCTTCCACTACATGATTTGAACATTTAAGGTGACACGACCTGAGACGGTTTCGCGGCCCCGCATCAGGTGGGGCTAGAATTCGCCGGAGCGCTACTGGTGTCCTGCCGATGCCAGAGCCCCAGACGCCAGCAGCCGCTGCATGAGGAGCCACTGACTTGTCCCGTCGCCTGTTCACCTCCGAGTCGGTCACAGAGGGCCACCCGGACAAGATCGCCGACCAGATCAGTGACGCGATTCTCGACGCCATGCTCAAGGGTGACCCCAAGAGCCGTGTCGCGGTCGAGACGCTGATCACCACCGGTCAGGTCCACGTCGCCGGAGAGGTGACGACGGAGACCTATGTCGACATTCCCGGTCTCATCCGGGAGAAGATCCTTGAGATCGGTTACGACGCCTCGCACAAGGGCTTCGACGGCGCCTCCTGTGGCGTGTCGGTGTCCATCGGTGCGCAGTCGCCCGACATCGCCCAGGGCGTCGACGACGCCTACGAGAACCGCGAGGGCGAGGCGGGCGACGAGCTGGACCGCCAGGGCGCCGGTGACCAGGGCCTGATGTTCGGTTACGCCTGCCGCGAGACCCCCGAGCTGATGCCGCTGCCGATCCAGCTGGCGCACCGCCTGGCCGAGCGCCTGTCGCAGGTCCGCAAGGACGGCACGGTGCCCTACCTGCGCCCCGACGGCAAGACCCAGGTCACCGTCGAGTACGACGGCGACAAGCCGGTCCGGCTCGACACCGTGGTCGTCTCCACCCAGCACGCGGCCGAGATCGACCTCAAGGAGATGCTCGCTCCCGACATCAAGGAGCACGTGGTCGACCCGGTCCTGGCCGGTCTGGAGATCGACACCGAGGGCTACCGCCTGCTGGTCAACCCGACCGGCCGCTTCGAGATCGGCGGCCCGATGGGCGACGCCGGCCTGACCGGTCGCAAGATCATCGTTGACACCTACGGCGGCATGTCCCGTCACGGTGGTGGCGCCTTCTCCGGCAAGGACCCGTCCAAGGTCGACCGCTCGGCCGCCTACGCGATGCGCTGGGTCGCCAAGAACATCGTGGCCGCCGGTCTGGCCGACCGCGCCGAGGTCCAGGTCGCCTACGCCATCGGCAAGGCGCACCCGGTCGGCGTGTTCGTCGAGACCTTCGGCACCGAGAAGATCGAGATCAGCAAGATCCAGGAAGCCGTGGTCAAGGTCTTCGACCTGCGCCCGGCCGCGATCATCCGCGACCTCGACCTGCTCCGCCCGATCTACTCGGGCACCTCCGCCTACGGTCACTTCGGTCGCGAGGGCTTCTCCTGGGAGTCCACCGACCGCGCGGACTCCCTGCGCGCCGCCGCCGGTCTCTGACCCGCACGTTCCACGACGGCCCCCGTGAACGCTCGTTCACGGGGGCCGTCGTGTTCTCGGCAGAAAATGATATCATTTTGGGGCTTCGATTGATATCATTGGAGTGTGAAGCAACTACTTCTTCGAATCGATGACGATCTACATCGACGGATAACCCGGAGGGCTCGCCGTACCGGCCGTTCCATCAATGCCACCGCCGGGGAGATCCTCGCCCACGGCGTGTCCGACGAGGTGCTGGATGCCCGGGCGGAGCTTCGTGCACGTGCTCGTCGGCTCGGCGTGCTCGCCGAGCGTCCCCCGGCTCCTCCGGTGACCGAAGCCGACCGTGAACGCGCACTTGCCGCCACCAGGGGCATCGGCCCGCTTCTCGACGACCTCTGGGCCGAGGGCCGCTGACCATCGTGCTCACCTACGTCGACTCCTCGGTTCTGGCCTGCGCTTACCTCCACGACGAACCGGGTCACGGCCGCGCCAGGGAACTTCTCGAAAACCCCGAGCATCTGCTTGTCACCAGCACCTTGACGGTGGTGGAGGTGACCGGTGTGCTGGTGCGCGCCTCTCGTGCCAGGCGGCTGACGGAACTGGACACCAGGCTTGCCGTACTGGCGGCAGACCTTGGAGAGGACGGTCCCGTCACGTTGCTGACCGCTCCTCGCAACACCGTGGAGCAACGAGCCACGGAGATCGTCTACACCCATGCCCTTCGCGCGCTTGACGCGATTCACCTCGCCGTCGCGGAGTTGGCGGCCGTCCCGCTACTGGAAGATCCGGGAGACAAGCTCGGCTTCGCCAGCCATGGCAACGCCCAGAGCGAGGCAGCCGCGGCACTTGGTTTTACTTCCGTCTAGCGCTCATGACGGCCCGCTCATCATGAGCGCTCGGGAGAGGTAGGGAACTTTGCGGCGGTGAGTTGGGCCCAGACGGCGTGGCCGTGGGATTGGCTGCCCCGGCAGCCGACCTGGGAGGCCAGGGCGGTGACCAGGGGGAGTCCCCGGCCGTCCTCGCCGAGGAGGGCGGGGTGGACGATGGCGGGGACGGAGCCCCGGCCGGAGTCGTAGACCGTCACCCGGGTGACCTCGGGCCTGCGGACGACCTCGACGACGAACGTGCCGTACGGCCCCCCGCTGGCGGTGTGCCGGACGGCGTTGGCGGCGAGTTCGGCGACGATCTGCTCCGCGTCCTGACAGAAGGGCGAGTCGGCCAGCAGGAACCGGACGAAGCGCCGGGCCTCGGGAACCTGGACGGGGCGGCCGGGGAAGGTCCGCCGCCAGGTCAGGCCGCCGGGGCGGAGCCGTACCATCGCGTCGATCAGCTCCGGGGCCACGCCGTCGTGGGTAGCGGTCATGCGTGCTCTCCTGGTCTCCTGGTCAGGGAAAAATCGTTGGCAGAACAGTGGTCCGGCCCTCCCGCGCGGTAGCCCTCCGAGCCTCCGGCGGCGAGATACTCCGTGAATGTCGCCGCTGACCTGCGAGAACATCGCCTCTGACGGTCGAAGATCCCCACTTCTCCGCCGGACTGTCATTCTCCGTGACCATCGGCATACGATCCGTGTGTGCTCGGGGAAGGGAGTTGAGGATGCCCGGAGAGGGATACCGGATCCTGCTGGGGTGCAGGCGGCGTAGTGAGGCGCTGCGGGCCTGTCGCCTCACGTTCGACCAGATCGCCGGCGTGTTCGCCCTCGATCATGCGGTCAGCCCGCTGCGGCTGTATCGCTACGCGCACGGCCGTACGGCGGGTGATGTGGTGGCGGCCTACAACGACCTCGACCCGGCGGGCACCGCCACCCTGCGGGCTGCGCGCTTCTACGACTACGAGGCCTGGCCGCAGGCCGGGCGGCGTCCCGGTGCTGCGGCGGTCGCCATCTTCGCCCGCGTCTACCAGACCACCGCCCGCCGCCTGGTCACCGACGAGGTCTACGCCTCGTACGGAGTGCGGGACCGCGACCTGATCGACCAGACGGATCACCGCCACCTCGACGCGCACTACCGCCGCGAGGTGTCCGCACCGGCCATCCCGGGCACCAAGGGAACAGAGGCACTTTCCCCACTCGTTCCCGTGCCCGCGCCCGCCCGCTGTGCCGACCTGCTGCGCGCGGTCGGCGCAGAGGAGGCCGACGTGAAACGCCGCGAGCTGCTCTTCGAACTGGCCCTGGTCCTGGGCGGGACGCCTGCCCTGGGCCTGCTGCGCCACCTCACCCCGCAGGAACGGGAACGCCTGGCCGTGGCCGCACGCCACCGAGGCCCGATCGACGCGGCCACCATCGACGTGCTGGAACGGCTCACCGCCCGCCTGTGGGCCATGGACGAGGCGTCTGGCCCTCAGCGGGTCCTGCCGATAGCCGAGGCCAAGCGCGTCATGGTCGACGACATCCTAAAACGGGGCTCCCTCACCCCGTCCCTGCGCGAGCGCCTGCTACGCCTCTACTGGAGCCTGAGCCACCTGACGGGCTGGTGCCACTACGACCTGATGGATTACACAAATGCCGCCCGTCGCTACCAGGAAGGGCTGGCTGCGGGTTACGAGCTGGGTACTCCTGCTCTCCTGGCTCATCTGCATGGGCTGATGGCTGACATGGCGATTTTTCAAGGCAAGCCAACCATGGCGATAGATCATGCCTTCGCGGCCGAGGGATGGGCCAAGAACAGTGGCAACGCCCTGCAGCAGGCAGCGACCTTCTCCATAGTCGCCCGGGTGCTCTCGAACTCGCAGCGCTCGGGGGAAGGGCTCCGGATGCTCGACCATGCCGTCAGGCTGGCAGGCGGAAGCCGGAACGGAGCAGAACTCCAGCACCTTTTCTGGCTTGAGCCGGACCGTATCGCTCGCCACGCCGTGTTCTGCCTCATCAAGGCAGGACAGTTCGATCGGGCGATAGTCGAAGTAGAGCAAAGGCTCGCGAAGATGGGGCCTGGTTCTGTCCTGGTTAAAAGCATCCTTCAGCTCGAATATGCGACCGTGCTGATCAAGAAGCAGGAGATCCCGGCGGCCGCCACCATGATTGACAAGGCTGCGCAGGCCGTCGTGGGGCACAGTTCCGCTCGTTTGGTTCACTCCGTGCAGCAGACTCGTGCTCGGCTCGCACCGTGGGAGGGCAACAGGTATGTCCAGGACCTGGACGAACGGTTGCGTTCGCTGGCCATCCCGGCCTGATGTGTTCTGGCGCTTTTCCCAGGAAATGCTCGACCATCAGACATCATTGGAGCTGGGGATGTCGGCCGATATGGACGGAGAGTTCTGTGGCACACCTTGCTTCCGCCGTTATTAGGTCGGCTGTGATCGTCGCTCTGGGGATTCTGGCTCTGGGGGCGTGTTCCTCCGATCTTCCGGGACCGACGGTGGCCCAGGCCGAGGTGACCTTGAAGGCCGACATCGACTGGCTGATGAAGCTGATCCATGCGAAGGATGTCAAAGTGACGAATGAAGGTGGCAGGAACATTCCCTGCGGGGAAGGAAAATCTAGGCGAACATACGGCGTTATCGGAGTAAGTACATACAGCTTGGATGATCCGGTGAGCACGCTCAATATGTTGGCCGGTGGATTGATCAAGCGAGGCTATAAAGTTGTTTCCGCTGATCCGGCGACACCACGTGACGAACTCGTTAAGACGGAGTCGTATGTTAGGGTGGTGACCACGTCCCCCAAGGACAAGAATTTCGCTCTCGCTGGGGAAACCGAATGTCTAAAGAATTCCTGACATCGCTGTCATCCCCACGGCGCAGGATTATCCCTGGTTTTTCCTTTTGCTCCGGTAAAGAGAATGTCGATCTCCGCTGCGGCCTCTCCGGCTGTGCTCTTGTCTCCGCTCCCCGAACCGTTACTGATAAGCCAGTCCGCAAGGTTCTTCAACGCTTTCGGGTCCTTCGCCAACATGCTGAAGGGGAGGAGGGTCCCGTCAGCTCCGGTGATGGGTGGCTGGCTGAAGGCGGGATCGGTGGGAGGCACCTTGTACGAGAACCCGTAGCGTCTCAGCTCATGGAATATCCAGTACTCGCTGCCCAGAGTGGCCAGGCGATTGGTCTCCTTGAGCTTGTCCAGGCGGGTTCCGTCGATGTCCTTGTAGGAGTCGATGGTCTCGGTAGTGGACTTGCTGATCATCAACCAGATGAAATCTTGGAACGATTCCTCCAAGAGGCCCAACCCGGCGGCGCCGAATCCTGTGGCATCGACCCCCAACCCCAGCAGGAAGAAGATCCGGTCCCTTGCTTTCTGGTCGTATTCGTCCATCTTTCCTTGGGCTTCGTTTGTAGCAGCGATCTGCATTCCCGCCAGGTAGCCCATTCCGATAAAGGCGCGTCCCAGGTATTCGACGTTTTTCCCCTGGTCTTTGACTGCGGCCGAGTCCATAAGATGCCTGGCGAACTTCCCCATCCCTTCCTCGAACGGCTTCATATGCTCTGCGGAGTCGGCGAATGTCTTCATGAATCGATAGGTGTCGCCGGGGCTGAGGACGAACTTTGGGCTGAGCCCGAGGATGAGTGTGTCTGTCTTCTCGAAAACACTGTCCTTGGTTCGGTTGGCGTCCCGGAAGCTGGCTCCCTCCATCATCTCGGCGGCGTAGGCCCCCGCGAGCATTGACAGGAAGACTCTCGCGCCCTTCGCCACATCCATCGGCTGCCCCTCCGGATTGCGGAAGTCCGCTCCGGTCCGGAGATCTCCCATGGTCGTCATGGCGTTGAAGGCGAATCGCACCGCCCCCGGCCCCGGAGAGCGCTTCTCGAAGACGCCGGCTCCGGCGGCGAGCATCCGGCCGAACTCCGCCTCCAGGTCGAAGGCGATCGGGTCGTACTCATTGGGATAGAGCGAGACCTCCGCGTTGAGTTCGGAGAACAGGTCCCGCAGTTCCTCGCGCGGCAGGTCGTTGAACAGGGCCCTGGCCGTTTCCGGATTGTTGGCCAGGGCGGACAGGAAGTGGCTCAGGTCGGCGGTCCAGCGCGCGAGAACCTCGTCCCCGGGGGATTTCCGCACGCGGGGACGGACCACCTCGGTAAGCCATCCGGTGGGGAACCTGCCGTGACCGAGCAGCAGGCCCAGGTCGGCTCCCTGCGCTTTTCCGAGGTTCTCCGGCTCCCAGGCCGGGCCGAGCGACTTCGGCCGCCGGGCCACCGCCGCGGCGAGAGCCTCGCCCATGGTCTTCCAATGTTTCCGCGCGGACTCGCCACGGTAGTGATTCAGCTCCCGAAGAACGGCCGCCGCGCCCTTGGGGCCGAGGGCGGCGAAGACGCCGGCGGTGAAGTCGGCGTCCCCGCGCCGGTCGGCGAGCTGCGCGAAGGCCCGGTCGTAGTCGTTCCCGGAGGAGTGCGGACCCGTCCCCGACAGCCGAACGAGGGTCTCCGCGAGCTTTTTGCCCTCGTCGTTGGCGAGGGTGTGCGTCGCGAGGTCCCTCTCGTCGAACGCCATGAGTCCCCCGGGCGACGGCGTGGGTCCCGGCGGGCCCAGACCCGTCAGGCCCGGGGCCCAGTCCGCCAGGGAGTCGGATTCCTGGATCATCTGGTTGCGCTTGCGCAGCCGCGGGATCTCCTGGTCCAGCCAGCCTTCGATCTCGCGGATCGGCAGCGCCGCGGACCGGTCGGCGTCCACCGAGGAGAGCAGGTTCAGAACTCTGGCGGTCTCCTCACCGATCACTTTCCGCGCCTGCTCCAGCGACGCGATGAACTGCTCCATCAACTCCGGATTAATTCCTGAGTATTCATCCGGAGATGACCCGTTTTCCGATGACGCAGGCGGCGTCGGCCCCATATCGAAAGTCTCCTACCGAAGGCAATCCCCAGTTTTACCTTAGGCATCCGGATCGCAACCGGACAGGAATTCGATTCGCTGCTCCCACTGATCGCGCAACTCGTCGAAGATCGCTTCGCCTTGTCGCAGCACGTCGAAGCCGAGTGCGGTGACCATGTCCCAGGCCGCGTCGACCGAGGTCAGCTCGGTGTCACTGGACGGCGTCGGCCATTGCACGGCAGCCGTCACGTCGGCGGAGTCGGCAGTCGCGATGAACGAGACGAGGGATCGGCCGGCTGTCCGCCTAAAGTCTGTCCCATGTCCTCTTCCTCCTCCCGCCTGCTGCTGCGCGACGTACGGATCGGTCCCGGGGGTCCGCTGCGCCATGTCCTGATCGTCGACGGCCGGGTGGCGGAGGTGACCACTGAGCCTCCCGCCTGCGACGAGTCGGTCGACGCGGGGGGTGGCACCCTGCTGCCGGGGCTGTGGGACGCGCACGTGCACTCCGTGCAGTGGGCGCAGGCCCGGCGCAGGATCGACCTGACCTCGGCGCGGTCGGCGCGGGAGGCGGTCGACCTCGTCGCCCCGGGGGCGGGTACGGCCGGGTTCACGGTCGGCTACGGCTTCCGCGACGGCCTGTGGCCGGACACACCGGACAAGTCGCTGCTTGAGGCGGCGGCGCCGGGCTGCCCGATCGTGCTGGTGAGCAACGACCTGCACACCGCCTGGTTCAGCCCGGCCGCGCTGGCGGCGATCGGCAGGGGCGGGCATCCGACGGGGGTGCTGCGCGAGCGCGACTGCTACGACGCGATGGCGTCGATGCCGCCGCCGCCCGAGGACGAGCTGGACCGCTGGGTGGCCGAGGCCACCACCGCCGCCGCGGCCAGGGGCGTGGTCGGCGTGCTGGACTTCGAGTTCGCCGACAACGTCACCGACTGGACCCGTCGGGTCTCGCGGGGAGGGGTCGACGTCCGGGTCGGCTGCTCGATCCCGGTGAACCGGCTTGAGGAGGCCATCGGCCGCGGGCTGCGCACCGGGGAGCCGGTCGCCGGCTCGGCGGGCCTGCTGGAGGTCGGGCCGGTGAAGACGTTCGTGGACGGCTCGCTGAACACCAGGACCGCCTACTGCGCGGACCCGTATCCCGGTGGCGAGGCGCGCGGGCTGCTGGAGACACCACCGGAGGAGCTGCACGGGGTCATGAAGTTGGCCGCCGGGCATGGGATCGCCCCGGCGGTGCACGCCATCGGCGACCTGGCGGTGGGCATCGCGCTGGATGCCTTCGAGCGGGTCGGTTGCCCGGGGCGGATCGAGCACGCGCAACTGGTCCGCCCGGAGGACTTCGGGAGGTTCGCGAGGCCCGGTCTGGTGGCGGGTGTGCAGCCCGCCCACGCGCCCGACGACCGGGAGGTGGCCGATCTGCACTGGCGGGGGCGGACCGGGCGGGCCTTCGCCTACGCCGACCTGCTGGCCGCGGGGGCGAGGTTGGAGCTGGGCTCCGACGCTCCGGTGGCGCCGCTCGACCCATGGGACGGGATCGCCTCCGCCGTGGCCAGGACCGACGACGAGCGCCCGCCGTGGCACCCGGAACAGGCGATCTCGCTGCCGGCGGCGCTGGCGGCGGCCGGCCGGGGCCGGGCCGGGGTGCGCCCGGGCGACCCCGCGGACCTGATGATCACCGAGTACGACCCGGCGGGGCTGGACGGGGACGGTCTCCGTCACATGCCGATCCTCGGCACCCTGCTCGCCGGCCGCTGGACCCACCGCCGCGCCATCTGACCTGGTGGCCAGGCAGGAAAACGACCCGGTCCGGCTTGGCCGGCCGTCGTGCCGTCTGATCCGCTCGATCCACCGGACCCGCCGCAGCGCCGTTCGATTCGGTGGATCGGGTCCGGAGGCCCCCTGCCTGATCCGCTGCCGGGTCGTCAGGTCTGCCCGGCTGGGCCAGGTGGCGAACCGTCTGATATGCCATCCCATGTCCGGTTATATCCAGAGACCGGTGCCCTACCGCCGACCGGCCGACCGTCTGGGCGGGGGCCGGTGTCTGGTAGGACAGGCGGGTGACCCACGCCAACCCCTCGCCGGATGACGACGCCCTCCTGCCACTCGACGCCGTACGTGAGCGGCCCGGGCCCGGCAGGGCCGCCAGGGCGCGGCCGGGGGCCGTCCGAGCGGCCGGGGTGGCCAGGTCGCAAGGGGTGGCCGAGCAGGTCAGAGGGGTGCCGGAGCCGGCCGAGGAGCTGCCGGTCGCCCGGGTGGTCGTCGACACCCCGCTGCCGCATCTCGACCGGTTGTTCGACTACCTCGTCCCCGCCCCCCTGGACGCCGCCGCGGTGCCGGGGTGCCGGGTCCGGATCAGGTTCGCGGGCAAGCTCGTCGACGGTTTCCTGCTGGAACGGGTGGAGACCACCGAGCACCAGGGCAGGCTGACCCGCCTGGAGCGGGTCGTCTCCGCCGAGCCCGTGCTCACCCCGGAGATCGCCGCGCTGGCCCGTGTGGTGGCCGACCACTACGCCGGGACCATGGCCGACGTCCTGCGCCTGGCCGTCCCGCCCCGCCACGCCAGGGTCGAGGCCGAGGTCGTCGCCGCCTCCGAAACCGGTACGGACTCACGGGCGGGGAACGACGCGGCTGAGACCTCCGCAGAGTCCGGATCCGAACGGACGGCAGGAGAGGCGGGGCCGAGGCGGACGGAACCCGGAGCGGGCGAGGAGCGGGGGACCGTGCCGGGGCCGGGACGAAGAGGCGAGAGCGGACCGGGAGAGGGGCCAGAGGCTGTGCCGGGGCCGGGGCCGGGACAGAGCGGCGAGAGCGGCCCGGGCGGGCATCCGGGGGACGAGCCGAAGCGGGAACCGGGGCCGTGGGCGGACTACCGGGAGGGGGAGGCGTTCCTGGCGGCCCTGGCGAAGGGGGGCTCCCCCCGAGCCGTGTGGACCGCCCTGCCGGGCACCGACCAGGACGGGCCCGGGTGGCCGAGGGCGGTCGCGGTTGCCGTACGGGAGACCCTGCACGGTGGCAGGGGAGCCCTCGTGGTGCTTCCCGACGGCAAGGACGTGGCCCTGGCCGACGCGGCGCTGAGCGCCGTCCTGGGGCCCGGCGCGCATGTGGCGCTGACGGCGGACCTCGGGCCCGCGGAGCGCTACCGGCGGTGGCTGCGCCTGTCCAGGGGCCAGGTCAGGGTCGCCGTCGGCACCAGGGCGGCGGCGTTCGCCCCGGTCGCCGACCTCGGGCTGGCGGTGATCTGGGACGACGGCGACGACCTGCACTCCGAGCGGCTCGCCCCCTACCCGCACACCAGGGAGGTCCTCGCGCTGCGTGCCCACCGGGCCCGCGCGGGCCTGCTCATCGGCGGGTACGCCCGCACGGCGGAGGCCACCCAGCTCATCGCCACGGGCTGGGCGGGGCCCATCGTCGCGGCCCGCCAGGCGGTCAGGGCCAGGGCGCCTAGGGTCCGTCCGGCGGGGGAGGACTCGGAGCTGGCCAGGGACGAGGCGGCCAGGGCCGCCCGGCTGCCCAGCCTCGCCTGGCGGATCCTGCGCACGGGGTTGGAGAGCGGCCCGGTGCTGGTGCAGGTCCCCCGGCGGGGCTACCTGCCCGCGCTGGCCTGCCAGGGCTGCCGGGCGCCGGCCCGCTGCGGGCACTGCGGCGGGCCCTTCGCGCTGCGTGGTGGCCATGTGGCCCCGTACTGCCGCTGGTGCGGCCGGATCGCCGGCGAGTGGCGCTGCCCCTCCTGCGGCGGGGCACGGATGCGGGCCCAGGTGGTCGGTGCCCGCCGCACCGCCGAGGAACTGGGGCGTGCCTTCCCCTCCGTACGGGTCAAGACGTCGGGCAAGGACGGGGTGCTGGCCACGGTCGGCGCGGCCCGGGCACTGGTGGTGGCCACCCCGGGAGCCGAGCCGGTGCCCGAGGGCGGATACGCGGCGGCGGTGCTGCTGGACGGCTGGGCGCTGCTCGGCAGGCCGGACCTGCGCGCCGCAGAGGAGACGCTGCGCCGGTGGATGAACGCGGCGGCGCTGCTGCGGCCCCGCGCCGAGTTGGTCGTGCTGGCCGATTCCTCGTTGCCCGTCGTGCAGGCGTTGCTGCGCTGGGATCCGGTGACACATGCCGAGAGAGAACTGGCCGACAGGACAGAACTCGGTTTCCCCCCGGCGGTGAAAATGGCGACGCTCACCGGATCTCCGGCGGGGGTCAGGGAAATGCTCGGTGAGGTGGCGCTGCCCTCCGAGGCACAGGTGCTCGGCCCGGTCCCGGTGGCCTCGCCCAGGGGGGATCAAGTGCGGGAACGTGCCATGGTGCGGATCGCGCGAGGCTCCGGCTCCACACTGGCCGCGGCCCTGAAAGGAGCCGTGGGAGTGCGCTCCGCACGCAAGGCCGCGGAGGTGGTCAAGGTATGCATTGACCCCCTAGATGTGATTTGAGTTGTTTCCCCGATTCGCGGTGCTGGCAGTAAGCCGTTAATTTTCCCCTGTGTCGATCGAATGGGTGAATCGGGCCGTAGACGACCTGCGCGCGTGGGGGCGTGCGCGCGGCCTGGACGTTGACGTGGACGAGGTACGGCTGCTCTGCGACTACGCGAGTGACTATCTGGACGTGAACGAGCTGGGTGATTTCACCCCCGTCGCCTTCGAGGAGCTGCTGCTCAACATCTATCCACGCAAGGTCATCGCCCCGCCGGAGAGTGCCCCCGAGACCGTCGCCGCCGCCCGTACCCTGGTCGACTTCCTGCTCTCGACCGAGGAGATCGGCGGCAAGATGGCCGTCCGGATGAGGAGCGTCCTCGACCGGATCGAGCCCGAGATGCCCATCGCCCTCGCCGACACCTCCAGGTTCGGCATGGCCAAGAGTCTCTTCAGCGCGATGGGCGCCGACTCGCTGGAGCGGGCCGCCGGGAGCACTGAGAGCGCGATCCTCTCCGTCTCGGCGGCGCAGGAGGAGCCCGCCGTCGAGCACTGCGACTGCCCCGGCTGCTCGCCGCTTCCCTCGGTGCGCCTGGCGCCCCGCGAGACGCTCGTCCAGAGCGCCCTGCGGGTGCCGCTGCTGACCGACGCGCGCAGGCTGGTCCAGTGGATGCTCGCGGGAGGGCGCACCCCGACCGTCAAGGGCAGGCTCAGGGTCCGTGACGCCACCGAGGCGATCGCCCAGCTCTCGGTGACCGACCCCGGTCTGCTCTGGGAACTCGCGGTCCACACCGGCCTGGTCACCGTCGAGGGCACCGCCATCTTCGACGGCGAGGACTTCGACCCGCTCGACATCTGGGCCGCGACCGTCGAGTTCGTCGTCGAGAAGGAGACCGGCGGTGCCGTGACGGGCGAGGCCTCCCTGGACGAGGAGCTCTACGGCCTGTGCGACATGCTCTACCGCCTCCAGGCACCCGTGCCGATCCCGCTGGTCAGGGAGTACCTGGACGAGATCGGCCTGGTGGAGGAGGGGGAGATCGACGTCTCCGAGGTCGTGCGACGGCTCGCCTACTGCGGGATGGCCGAGCCGGGCGACGAACTCCTGGAGCTCACCCCACTGGCCCTGTGGGGGCTGCACAGGCTCTACACCGACCTGGGCATCGAGGCGCCCCAGGCGGCCGATCTGGCCCTCGCCGACGCGCCCGACCTCATCGAGGGACTGCTGTCGGGGATGCCCGCCGAGATGGCCGAGGCCGACATCGAGGGCTGGCTGCGGCACAGGAGCCCGGCGCAGGCGGTCGCCGAGCTGCTCGGCTCCGTCTCGGGGGCGCCCTCGGTCGCCAGGGGCATAGCGGTGACGATCGTCGACCGGCTCGGCCCCGACGCGGAGGAGGCGGTGCGCGCCTTCCTGGAGGAGCCGGAGCTGCGCCCGCACGCCATCCACTGGCTGACCGCGCGCGGTCTGGCGGCCCCCGCGCTCACCTCGGAGGAGGTGCTCTGGATGAGCGTGGACATGCTCGTCCTGGCGATGCCCTCGGCCGAGGAGGATCCGGAGACGTTCGCCGAGAACATGTCCGCCTCCGGGCCGCCGCAGAGCGTGATCGAGGAGATGTGGCGGGTCGACCACCCCGAGGTCGTCGAGGTCCTTGAGCTGCTCGGACGCTCCCTGAGGGACCACAACGCGGCCAAGGCGGCCCGCAAGGCGGCTTTCAAAGCACGTTCCCGCGCCATCGGCTGAGCCGTGTATGTGTGAGGCGCGAGTGCAGTAAGTTTCACGGGTGGCAAAGAGCGGGAACAGTGGGAACGTCTTCGACATCGGCGAGTTGCGCAGGCTTGTGGACGAGCTGGGAGCGGCACCCCGCGAGCTGCGCACAGTCGTTCTGGAGGAGTCGGTCACAGCCGCGGGCCGTGACTGCCCCCCGCGCGGCGACGCGCTGAGCTTCCCGCCGGTCGACCTCGCCCCGGACGCCGAGCTGGCCGCGTCCGTGCCGCTGGTGCCGCTGGTGCTCGACGCCCAGCGGCTGGCCGCCTGGACCGGCACCCGTGCGGTGACCCCCGAGGGACTGTTGCCCGACCCGTTCGGGCCGTGCGCGGAGCTCGGCCTGCCGGGCCCGGCGCGGCTGCATCTGCTCTGGGTGGTCGCGGTCAACACCGGCATGCTGCGCATCTCCCGCGGTCGGGTGGACCCCGGCCCGCTGGCGCTCTCCGCCGACCTGCCGCACCGGGCCGTGCTGGGATTCTGGGACGGCGTGGTCATGGACGTCCTCGACCGTGCGGACGACGACCTGACCGGGTCTCCGGTGATCGACGATCACCTGGCCGAGCTGCTCGCCACGCTGTACGCCGTGCGCGAGGGACTGTCCACCGCGACCCTGGTCAAGGGCATCCTGCAGTCGCACCGGGTGGCCTGCGGGGCCGGTCCCGCCGAGATGAGGACGCTGACCGGCACGCTGCCCGCCCAGCTGGAGTCGGCACTGTCGCTCCTGGGCTACTGCGGGCTGGTCGAGACCTCGCGGGCGGGCAGGCCCCGGCTGACCCCGCTCGGCATGTGGGCCGTCCGCCAGGACCTCATCAGGGAGGGCCACGACGCGCCGACGGGCGCCGAGGTCGCCGTCTTCACCGATCTCGGCGCGCCCGAGCTGGTCGAGGCGATCATGAAGGGTTCCGCCGCGCCCAGCGCCGTCACCGTGTGGCTGGAGTCCCGCCACCCCGAGGCCGCCGCGCGCGAGCTGGTCAAGGTCGCCGCCTCGGGCACGGCAGGCCGGCGCGGTGTCGCGGGCGCGATCCTGGAGGAGCTCGGCCCCGAGGCCGAGGCCCCGCTCAGGGAGGCGCTCTCCGAGCCCGCCATGTGGCGCTACGCCGCCTCCTGGCTGCACATCCGAGACCTGCCCGCGCCCGCGCTCACCCCCGCGGACAACACCTGGCTCGCGGTCGACTCGCTCGCCTCGCTGCTGGAGCGGGGTGAGGCCTCCGAGGCGATCTGCGAGTTCGACGCGCTCGAACCCGGAGAGGACCTCATGCGCGTGGTCGAGGAGATGGCCCTGGTGGAGCATCCCGACACGTTCGCCGTCCTCGACCTGCTCGGCTCCCGGCACGGCACCGCCGCGGTGGCCAAGTCGGCCCGCAAGGCCGCCATGAAGGCCCGCTCCCGCTGAGGTGCGCGGAAGGCCCGGGGGAGGCGGCCGGCGCCCTTAGACTGGGGCGATCCCCTGAAGCGTGAGGAGACCCTGTTGGCCATTCAGCCGATCCGCCTTTTCGGCGACCCGGTGTTGCGCACTCCGGCCGATCCGGTCAAGGACTTCGACAAGGAGCTGCGCAAGCTCGTCAAGGACCTTACCGACACGATGATGGACGCACCGGGGGCCGGGCTGGCGGCACCCCAGATCGGGGTCGGGCTCCGGGTCTTCACCTACTACGTGGACGACCAGCTCGGACACCTGATCAATCCCAACCTCGACCTGTCGGACGAGGCGGACGAGGAGGGCGAGGAGGGCTGCCTGTCCTTCCCGGGCCTCTCGTTCCCCACGCCCAGGGCGCTGCGGGCCGTGGCGACCGGTTTCAACATGCACGGTGAGCCGGTGACGCTTGAGGGCACCGACCTGATGGCCCGCTGTTTCCAGCACGAGACCGACCACCTCGACGGCGTGCTGTTCATCGACAGGATGGACACCAAACAGCGCAAACTCGCCATGAAGGCGATCCGCGAGGCCGACTGGAGCGGTCTGTCGGCCCCCGCGGTCAAGTTCTCCCCGCACGCCACCCACGGGAAGGCTCTGTAGGAACCTTGCGCCTGGTCTTCGCCGGAACACCGGACACAGCCCTGCCCGCGCTGCGGGCTCTGATCGACTCACCCCGCCATGACGTCGTCGCCGTCGTCACCCGGCCGGACGCCCAGTCGGGCAGGGGCCGCAGGGTCCATCCGAGCCCTGTCGCCGAGCTCGCCGAGGAGGCGGGCATCGAGGTGCTCAGGCCACAGAAGGCGGGTGACCCGGCCTTCCTCGACCGGCTCACCGAGCTCGCCCCCGACTGCTGCCCGGTGGTCGCCTACGGTGCGCTCCTGCCCCAGGCCGCCCTGGACATTCCCCGGCACGGCTGGGTCAACCTGCACTTCTCGCTGCTGCCGGCCTGGCGCGGCGCGGCGCCGGTGCAGCACGCCGTGCTGCACGGTGACGCGATCACCGGCGCGGCCACCTTCCGGATCGTCAAGGAACTGGACGCGGGCCCGGTCTACGGCGTGGTCACCGAGGAGATCCGCCCCACGGACACCAGCGGGGAGCTGCTCGCCCGGCTCGCCGAGTCCGGTGCCGGGCTGCTGACGGCCACCCTCGACGGGATCGAGGACGGCAAGCTGGAGGCCGTGCCGCAGCCCGGGGAGGGGGTCAGTCTCGCCCCGAAGATCAGCGTCGACGACGCCAGGGTCGACTGGTCCGCGCCCGCCATGCGCGTCGACCGGCTGGTCCGTGCCTGCACTCCCGCTCCGGGCGCGTGGACCGAGTTCCGCGGTCAGCGGGTCAAGCTCGGCGCCCTGCGACCGGTTCCCGACGCCTCCCCCCTGGCCCCCGGCCAGATCGCGGTGTCCAAGAACACCGTCCTGGTCGGCACCGCCACCTACCCGGTCGAGCTGGGCGAGGTGCAGCCGCAGGGCAAGCGTCTGATGGGGGCGGGGGAATGGGCCCGCGGCGTGCGGCCCACGGACGAGGATCGGCTGGCCTAGAGATCATGAGCAGTGCTGGTGGTGACGGCCGTAACGCCGCACGAGGCGGGCGCGGTCAGGGGCCGGCTCCGCGCGGCCATGGAGCGGGCGGGAACCGAGGCAGGGGCAGGGGGCCGGCCGGGGCCGGGCGTCCACCCAAGCCGGTCCGCGACGAGGCGCGCAACACCGCGTACGACCTGATGCGTGCCGTCGACGAGCGGGACGCCTACGCCAACCTGCTGATGCCCACGCTGCTGCGCGAGCGCCGCCTGTCGGGGCGCGACGCGGGACTGGCCACCGAACTGGCCTACGGCACCCTGCGCGGTCTCGGCACCTACGACGAGATCATCGCGGCCTGCAGCGACCGGGCGCCGGAGGACGTCGACCCGCCGCTGCTCGACGCCATCCGGTTGGGCGTGCACCAGTTGCTCAAGACACGGGTGCCCCCGCACGCCGCCGTCGGCACCACGGTCGACCTGGTGCGGCTGCGGGTGGGCATCGGCGCCTCGAAGTACGCCAACGCCGTGCTGCGCAAGGTCTCCACCCGGTCGTTGGAGCAGTGGATTCCGATCGTGGCGCCCGACCCCGCCGACGACCCCGTCGGCCATCTGGCGGTGGCCCACAGCCATCCGAGGTGGATCGTCGAGGCGCTGCGCGACGCGGTGGGCGGCGACTTCGACGAGACGGCCGCCCTGCTCGCCGCCGACAACGAACGTCCCCGGGTGACCCTGGTCGCCCGTCCGGGCCGCTCGTCGGTCGCCGAGCTTCTCGACGCGGGGGCCGAGCCCGCCCGATACTCCCCGTACGCGGCCTACCTACCCGAGGGCGACCCCGGCGCGATCCTCGCCGTGGCCGAGTCGCGGGCCGCCGTCCAGGACGAGGCCAGCCAGCTCGTCGCGCTGGCCCTGACCCGGGTCCCGGTGGAGGGCGCCGACTCGCGCTGGCTCGACCTGTGCGCGGGCCCCGGCGGCAAGGCCGGCCTGCTCGACGCCATCGCGACCCGGGGTGACGAGGCGGGCCTCGCGGCGGGCGCCGGGCCGACGGCCTTCCCCGGTGGGGCGCATCTGCTCGCCGCCGAGCTGCAGTACCACCGGGCGCGGCTGGTGTGGCAGACGACCCGGCAGGCCGCGGTGATCACTGCGAACGGCACCGTGCCCGCCTGGCGGCCCGGAGTCTTCGACCGGGTCATGCTGGACGCCCCCTGCACCGGCCTGGGCGCGCTGCGCCGCCGCCCCGAGGCCCGCTGGCGCCGCGATCCCCGGAGCCTTCCCGAGCTGGGCAGGCTCCAGCGCGACCTGCTCGCCTCGGCGATCGAGGCGGTCCGTCCCGGTGGCGTCGTCGGGTACGTGACCTGCTCGCCGCACCTGGCCGAGACCGACGTCGTGGTCGGCGACGCCCTGCGCGACCGTGACGACGTCGAGGCGCTGGACGCCCGCGCCTACCTCCCCGAGGTCGAGGGGCTGGGCGGGGGGCCGTACGCGCGGTTCTGGCCGCACCGGCACGGCACCGACGCCATGTTCCTGGCCCTGCTGCGCCGCCGCTGAGCGGACCTCGGGATCGTCATCGCAGTTCAGGGCATATATGGATGCCGCACACCGTTCGACTGGGCATAACTGCTTCCAAGGGGACGCGGGGGTGGCGAAATGTGTGGAATCTGCGGATGGGTGGACTTCGAGGGCGATCTTCGGCAGTCATCGGACATCGCGAAGGCCATGACCGACACCATGGCCTGCCGAGGGCCCGACGACGAGGGGATCTGGCTCGCCCCGCACGTCGCGATAGGCCATCGGCGCCTGGCGGTCATCGACATCGAGGGCGGCCGCCAGCCGATGATCGTCACGGAGGAGGGGCTGCCGCTCGCCGTCCTCACCTACAGCGGCGAGATCTACAACTTCGTCGAGTTACGCGCCGAACTGGCCGCCCACGGCCACCGCTTCCAGACCCGGAGCGACACCGAGGTCGTGCTGCGGGCCTACCTCGAATGGGGTGAGGACCTCGCCGACCGGCTGAACGGCATGTTCGCCTTCGCGATCTGGGACACCCGCCGCGAGGAGCTGCTGCTCGTCCGCGACCGGATGGGGGTCAAGCCGCTCTACTACCACCCCACCGCGCACGGCGTGCTGTTCGGCTCCGAGCCCAAGGCGATCCTCGCCAACCCGCTCGCCGGGAGGCCCACCGTCGACGCCGACGGGCTGCGCGAGCTGATCGCCTCCGTCAAGACCCCCGAGCACGCCGTCTACCAGGGCATGTACGAGGTCCGCCCCGGCCAGGTCGTCCGGGTGACCCACGAGTTCCTGTGCCGGCGCCGCTACTGGCAGCTGAACTCCCACGAGCACGTCGACGACCTCGCCACCACGGTCGCGGGCGTACGCGACCTGCTGGACGACATCGTCGGCCGCCAGCTCGTCGCCGACGTGCCACTCTGCGCCCTGCTCTCCGGCGGCCTCGACTCCAGCGCCGTCACGGCACTCGCCGCGCTGGGGCTCCGGGAGCGGGGGGAGGGGAGGATCCGGTCGTTCTCCGTGGACTTCGCCGGATACACCGAGAACTTCCAGCCCGACGAGATGCGCGACACCCCCGACACGCCGTACGCGCACGAGGTCGTGCGGCACGTCGACGCCGACCACACCGACATCGTCCTGGACTCCGCCGACCTCATGGACCCGGCGGTGCGCGACGCGGTCCTGCGGGCGCGGGACCTGCCGATCGGCATCGGTGACATGGACACCTCGCTCTACCTGCTGTTCCGTGCCATCCGGGGGCACTCCACCGTGGCGCTGTCCGGGGAGTCGGCCGACGAGGTCTTCGGCGGCTACCGGTGGTTCCACGATCCGGAGGCGGTCGCCGCCGACACCTTCCCGTGGCTGGTCTCCCCGGGGGTGGAACGGTTCGGCGGGCTGGGGGCGCTCCTCGACGAGGGCCTGATGCGCAAGCTGGACATCCCCGCCTACCGGGCGGACAGCTACCGGCACGCGCTGGACGAGGTGCCCCGGCTGCAGGGTGAGGAGGGGCTGGAACGGCGGATGCGGGAGATCTCCTACCTGAACCTCACCCGGTTCGTGCAGATCCTGCTGGACCGCAAGGACCGGATGAGCATGGCCGTCGGGCTGGAGGTCCGGGTGCCGTTCTGCGACCACCGGCTGGTGGAGTACGTCTTCAACGCCCCCTGGGCGATGAAGACCTTCGACGGGCGGGAGAAGAGCCTGCTCCGTGCCGCCACGGCGGACATCCTGCCGCCCTCGGTCGTCCACCGCCGCAAGAGCCCCTACCCCTCGACGCAGGACCCCTCCTACACCGAGGCCGTCCGCGCGGAGGCGGCCCGGCTGCTCGGGCGCGGGGACATCGCGGCCGCGCCGCTGATCGACAGGGAGAAGGTACGGGCGGTGATCGACCAGCCGGAGATGGACGGCGGCCCGGCGGGAGGCCGGGTGGCGCTGGAGGGATTGCTGCAGTTCAACGCCTGGCTGGAGAGATACCACATCCGGATCGACATCTGACCCCGGGGCTACTCCACCGAGGATCCGTCCACCGGTGTGCACGGCGGCGCATCTGCTCCGGTATCCCCGGCGCTCGGCGATCACCGGTCCCGTCGTTGACCACCGGGCTCTCGGGATGGCAGACGACGGCCGTCCCGCCGCCGGCCTTCTCGGCATCCCCTGACGTTCCTGCCTGTTTCAGGCAAATAGCCGATGACGTCTGCGCTGTCATCGGATACCCCCGGCGTGGGGACCCCCGCCTTCGGGCGGGGGAGGAAACGCGGCGCGGTGCCGTGTTTCCGGGTGGGTGGTGTAGCCGTGGCCGTCGGCTCACTGGAGCAGGTGGACATGGCGGTGGCCGATGCCCTTGTACGGTGCCGTCCCGGGTGGTGGTTCGATGATTCGAATGACTCCCGAAGGGAATTACTCGGGCGATCTCCCGCTCGCCGGGATGGTTATGAATTCGCGTCCTGTGAAATCCCCGGCCATCCGCGAGTTCGATGCCGGAGAGGCAGTGCGGTGAATGGTGAGAAAGCACAGAAATATGGCCATATGTCTGATATGTCATGCGATATACGGCGAGTGTCGAGTGCCGGATGACGCGTGACGCGGGTCACGCGGTGGACGGCGGGTGCCAGAGGGCAGGGCGTCGCCTCATAGAATCGGCCAATTATGGCCGTACAGATCTCGCCCAGCATCCTGTCCGCCGACTTCGCCCGCCTCGCCGAGGCGGCCGAGGCGGTCCCCAACGCCGACTGGCTGCACGTGGATGTCATGGACAACCACTTCGTCCCCAACCTCACCCTCGGGCTGCCGGTGGTCGAGTCCCTGCTCAAGGCGACCTCGATGCCGCTCGACTGCCACCTCATGATCGAAGACCCGGACCGCTGGGCCCCGTCCTACGCCGAGGCCGGAGCCCAGAGCGTGACCATCCACGTGGAGGCGGCCAAGGCCCCGGTGCGCACGCTGCGCCAGATCCGCAGCGCCGGTGCCCGCGCCGGCCTGGCATTGAACCCCGCCACCCCCGTCGAGCCGTACGAGGACCTGCTCGACGAGCTCGACATGCTGCTGCTGATGACCGTCGATCCCGGTTTCGGCGGGCAGAAGTTCCTCGACGTGGTGCTGCCCAAGATCCGCCGGGCCCGCGAGCTGATCGACCGCTGCGGCGGGCAGGTCTGGCTCCAGGTGGACGGCGGCGTCTCCGACACGACGATCGAGCGCTGCGCGGAGGCGGGCGCCGACGTCTTCGTGGCGGGCAACGCCGTCTACGGCGCCGAGGATCCGGCCCGCGCGGTCGACGGTCTGCGCGCCCGGGCCACTCGCGGCTGACCGGTCCCGTCCAGAGAGCGTCCGGGAAGCCCGGAGCGCCGGGCGGACAGCCGAACGGCGGAGGGCGGACCCGGGATGGGTCCGCCCTCCGCCGTTCTCGCACCGGGGGTCACCGGTCACGGGGACCGGTGACGGCCGGCGTCAGGTCTGCAGTGCCGGGTCCAGCACCACGTCCTGGCCGTGCACGGTCGGCTCCTCGGGGAAGTGGCAGGCGGTCAGGTGACCTTCCCTGTTTCCCTCCAGCCTGAGCAGCGGAGGCTCCTCGGTGGCGCACCTGTCCTGGGCCTTCCAGCAGCGGGTGCGGAAGCGGCAGCCGGACGGCGGGTTGATGGGGGAGGGCACGTCGCCCGCCAGGCGGATGCGCTCGCGCGGCTCGTCGTCCTCCTGCACCTCGGGCACCGCCGACAGCAGCGCGTGGGTGTAGGGGTGGCGGGGGCGCTCGTACAGGGAGGCGCGGTCGGCGACCTCGACGATCTTGCCGAGGTACATGACCGCGACCCGCTGGGAGAAGTGCCGCACGATCGCCAGGTCGTGCGCGATGAACAGGAACGCGATCCCCATGTCCCGCTGGAGCTGCTGGAGCAGGTTGACCACCTGCGCCTGGATGGAGACGTCGAGGGCCGAGACCGGCTCGTCCGCGATGATCAGTTTGGGGTCGAGGGAGAGCGCGCGGGCCACCCCGATCCGTTGCCGCTGGCCGCCGGAGAACTCGTGCGGGAAGCGGTTGTAGTGCTCGGGGTTGAGCCCGACGATCTCCAGGAGCTCCTGGACCCGCTTGGTCACGCCACCCGGCGGTTTGATGCCGTTGATCTCCATCGGGCCGCCGATGATGGTGCCCACGGTGTGCCGGGGGTTGAGTGACGAGTACGGGTCCTGGAAGATCATCTGGATCTCGGCCCGGATCGGCTTCAGCTCCCGGCGACTGGCGTGGCCGATCTCGCGTCCGGCGTAGCGGATGCCGCCCGAGGTGGGTTCGAGCAGCCGGGCCGCCAGCCGCCCGGCGGTGGACTTGCCGCAGCCGGACTCGCCGACCAGGCCGAGTGTCTCACCGGCGTGCACGGTCAGGTCGATGCCGTCCACCGCGTGGACCCGGCCGACCTGCCGTTTGAAGACGAGGCCGCCCATCACCGGGAAGTGCTTCTTCAGACCGGACAGCTCCAGCAGCGGCTCGGAGGTCGTCTCGCTCACTTGTGGATCTCCCGCTTCTGGGCCAGTGTCAGGTAGCACGCGTCGCCGTGGCCGCGGTGCGGGGACAGCTCGGGCCGCTCCGAGCGGCACAGCTCGGGCCCCGCCACCTCCATGAAGTCGCACCGCGGGTGGAAGGGACAGCCGGTCGGGACGTTGATCAGGCTCGGCGGGGTGCCGCGGACCGGCCGGAGCTGCACGTCCACCGGTGCGCTCAGCCGGGGCATGGAGGCCAGCAGGCCCCAGGTGTAGGGGTGGCGGGGCTCGCGGAGGACCTCCTTGACGCTCCCGCGCTCCACCGCGCGCCCGGCGTACATCACCAGCACCTCGTGCGCGGTGTTGGCGACCACGCCGAGATCGTGGGTGATCAGGATGATCGAGGTGCCCATCTGGTCCTGGAGGTCCTTGAGCAGGTCCAGGATCTGGGCCTGCACCGTCACGTCCAGCGCGGTGGTGGGCTCGTCGGCGATCAGCAGGTCGGGGTCGCAGACCAGCGCCATCGCGATCATCGCGCGCTGCCGCATGCCGCCGGAGAACTGGTGGGGATAGTCGTCCACCCTGGTCTTCGGCTGCGGGATGCCGACCCTGGTCAGCATCTCGATGGCGCGGGCCCTGGCCTCGGCGCGGCTCGCGCCGGTGTGCTTTCGGTAGACCTCGGAGATCTGCTTGCCGATGGTGTGATAGGGGGAGAGCGAGGTCAGCGGGTCCTGGAAGATCATCGCGACCTTGTTGCCGCGCAGTTTCTCCATGGTGGACCGGGAGGCGCCGATCAGCTCCTCGCCGTCCAGCCGGATCTCCCCGCTGATCGTGCTGGTCTCCGGGTTGTGCAGGCCGAGCACCGTCAGGTTGGTCACCGACTTGCCGGACCCGGACTCGCCGACGATGCCCAGCGTGGTGCCTTTCTCCACGTCGAAGGAGAGCCCGTCCACCGCGTGGACGACACCGTCCTCGGTGTGGAAGTCGACGGTCAGGTCACGGACCGAGAGGAAGGGAGTTGACACTTTCTTCAGAACTCCTAGCTCAGCCGGACGCGAGGGTCGATGAAGGCGTACAGGACGTCGACGACGATGTTGAAGAAGACGATCGCCCCGGCCGCCACGAGCACCGTGCCCATCAGCAGGGGCAGGTCGGAGTCCCAGACGGCCTTGATGGAGAGCCGTCCGAGTCCCTGCAGCCCGAAGGTGGTCTCGGTGATGATCGCGCCACCGATCAGCGTGCCGAGGTCCACGCCGAAGATCGTGATGATGGGCGTCAGGGTGCCGCGCAGGGCGAATCTCATCACGACGCTCCGCCCGGACATGCCCTTGGCCCGCGCGGTGCGGACGTAGTCCTCGCTGAGCTGTTCCACCATCGTCGAGCGCGTCATACGGGTGTAGTTGGCGGTGAAGATGATCGCCAGCACCACCCAGGGCAGTGCGAGTCCGCTCGCCCAGGCGATGGGATTCTCGGTGAACGGCAGGTACTGGGGCCGTTGAAGGATCTGGTTCTGGTAGACGAGGAAGTAGAGCGCGAGCGTGCCGATGAAGTAGATCTGCACGGAGGCGCCGATCAGGGACGCCACACTGGCGATCTTGTCCAGCGGCTTGCCCTGGCGCAGGGCCGCGACGATGCCGGTCGCCAGGCCGAAGACGAGGAAGACGACCGCCGCGCCGATGGTGAGGGAGACGGTGACCGGCAGCCGGTCCAGGATCGTCTCGAACACCGGCTCACGGTTGACGAACGAGTAGCCGAGGCAGGGGGCCGGGCAGTGGCCCAGGCTCTCGTAGTCGCGGCCGACGAAGATGCCGGCCAGCCAGGCCACGAACTGGGCGAACAGGGGCTGGTCCAGTCCCAGGTTGTGTCGCGCCTGCTCCAGGAGGTCGGGCGGGCACACCTTGCCGCAGGCGAGCCTCGCCGGGTCGGCGGGCACGGCGAAGAAGAGGAAGAAGGTGACCGCGGCGATGATCAGGAGTGTGACCGCGGCGCCGAGCGTGCGGCGAGTGATGAATGGAAGCATTGCCTGTTTCCCGAGGTGGCTGGGACCGCTGCGGGGGCCTGACGGCCCCTTGGCCGTGGCCTCGCGGGGAGTGTCGTCCTTTCGCGAGGCCACGGCCGCCGGTGTCTCCTAAGGCTTCGTGAGGGTTACTGCTTCACGAAGATTCTGTTCGGCTGGACGACCCACGACTGCGGGTCGATCTCCGCGCCGCCGATCTTGGAGCCGTGCAGGGTGTTGGCGATCCGGTTCTCGGCGATGACCGCAGGGGTGATCGTCTCCTGGATCTCCTTGTCCAGCGCCATCCACGCGGCGTTCTGCGCGTCGATGTCGGTCATGGCGATGATCTCGTTCATCTTCTTGGTGAGCGCCTCGTCCTTCAGGTGCGAGTAGTTCGGCGCACCGTCGGCGATCGGGCCGAAGATGACGGGCATGACCGTCGAGCCGGACGGCCAGTCGGCGCCCCAGCCACCCCAGTACAAGTCGAACTCGTTCTTCACCAGGCCGATGGAGTCGTAGTAGGTCTTGCGGTCCAGCGGCTTGGCCACGACCTTGATGCCGGCCTTCTCCAGAGCGCTCTTGATCACGACGGTGATCTGCTCCTGGACCGGCGTCTGGTTGTAGGCGTAGACGATGGTCGGCGTCGGGTTGCCCGACTCGGCCAGCAGCGCCTTGGCCTTCTCGATGTCACCCTCGGGCTTGGTCGTCTTGCCGAACAGGTCGTAGGGCTGGTAGCCGACCGTGGTGTTCTCGTTGAGGATGGTGGTGGGCAGCGCCGCGGCGGCCGGGCCGCCCATGGTCTGCTGGATCTGCTTGGAGGGCCACGCGTAGTTGATGGCCTGGCGGACCTTCTGGTCCTTCATCCGGTCAAGGTTGAAGTAGTAGTAGTTCCCGTACGGCGAGGGGCTCTTCATCAGACGGGGCGCCAGCGCCGGGTCGCCGAGCACCTGCTGCAGCCGCTCCGGGGGAACCGTCGCGTAGAAGGTGAAGGCGGTCTGGTCCGGGCCCGTGTCCGCCATCAGGCGGTCGGTGATCTGCAGGGGCTCCTGGCCGAACTCCAGACGCCACTTGTCGGGGTAGGCGCCGCGGATCGGGTCGGTGGCCGCGTCCCAGTTCGGGTTGCGCTCAAGGTCGATGGACTTGTCGACCACGTGGTTCTTGATGATGTACGGGCCGCTGGAGACGGGGGCCTTGTCGTACTTCTCCTTGGTGTCCTTGGCCTTGGGCACGATGCCGTAGCCGCCCATGGCGAAGGCGTAGTTGGCGTCGGCGTGCGGCGTCTTGAACTTGTAGACGATCGTCTTGTCGTCCGGCGTCTCGATGCTGTCCAGGCGCTTGCCGTCATAGGGGCCCTGGTAGGCCTTCTTGTGGTCGACGTCGGTCAGCCACTGCTGGATGTAGGTCGGGCCCTGGGTGATGAAGGACGCGAACGTCCGCTCCATGCTCCACTTCACGTCCTCGGACGTGATGGGCGTGCCGTCCTCCCACTTCACCCCGTCCTTGAGGGTGAAGGTCCAGGTCTTGCCACCGTCGGAGGGGGTGCCGGTGTCGGTGGCCAGGTCGCCGACCAGCTTGTACTCGCTCTTGTCGGTGCGCTTGTAACCGGTCAGGGTACGCGCGATCAGGAGGGAGAAGTTCGTCTCGGTGTTGACGTAGAGCTGGCCCGGGTCGAGGTGGGAGAAGTCGTCCCGGTCGATCATCGTGACGGTGCCGCCCTTGACGACGCCCTCCGGCTCGATGGCCGGGCCCTTGGAGTCCTCCGCGGTGCCGACCGTGATGGTCGGCGCCTTGTAGGGCTCCACTGCGGGGGCGGACGCGCCCGCGGAGCCGCTGGGAGCGGCGGGGGCACCCTGGTTGCCCTGGGCGCACGCGCTGGTGAGTGCGAGCGCGCCTATGGCGAGTACGGCCATTGCTGACCGCGTACGGACTTTCATCTCTCTCCTATCGGATCTAACGCTTGAGCTTGGGGTCGAAGGCGTCGCGGACCGAGTCACCGAGCAGGTTGAAGGCGATCACGAAGATCAGCAGCGCCGCGCCGGGGAAGATCAGGTAGGTGATGTCGTTCTGGTAGACCTCGGTGCCCCGCAGGAACATCCGGCCCCAGTCGGGGATGGGCTCGATCATGCCGACCCCCAGGAAGGACAGGGCCGCCTCGGCGGTCACCATCGCGGGCAGCAGCAAGGTCGACTGGATCAGGATCGGCGTCCACAGGTTGGGCAGCAGCTCCTTGAAGATGATCCGGGCGGGGGAGGCGCCGGTCACCTTGGCGGCCTCGACGAACTCCCGCTCGCGCATGGAGAGCACCTGGCCGCGCAGCAGCCGGGCGATGCCGGCCCAGCCGAAGGCCGTCAGCAGGGTGACGAGCGTCACCGCCCGCAGCCAGACCGGGGTCTCCTCGGACGGGTCGACGAAGAGGTTCTCCACCACCGGCATGAACGCGATGATGAACAGGGTCGAGGGGAACGACAGGACGATGTCGATCAGGCGGCCGATGAAGTAGTCGGTCTTACCTCCGATGTAACCGGCGACGATGCCCATGACGATGCCGATCATCGAGATGAGCAGCGTCGCGGCCATCGCGATCAGCAGCGAGGTCCTGATCCCGTAGACGAGCTGCATGAACACGTCCCGGCCCAGGCCCGGCTCGATGCCGAACCAGAAGTCCGAGCTCATGCCGCCGTTGGGCAGCACCGGGTAGCCGAAGTCGTTCAGCAGTCCCGGGGTGTCCTGGCCGTAGAGGATGTAGGGGTCCCTGCCGTAGAGCCAGGAGATGACCGGCGCGAGCATCGCGACGAGGAAGAAGAAGATCACTACGCCGGCCGAGACGATGCCGGTGGGGTCGCGGCGGAAGCGCAGCCACATCAACTGGCCGGGGGAGCGGCCCACCGTCTCCGGTGTCTTCGCCGCGAGGGGTTCCACGGAGGTGGACGCGACTGGTGCAGGGATGGTCATCGTGCGGGCGCTCCCAACGAGCATGGCTGAGCCTGATCTCTGGAACCATCGCAAAACAGTCAAGGTCAAATCAATGGTCTGGTCCTTACTCATTTTATTGTTGTGTAATTTCCACCTGTTCGTAGCTTCAATTCCGTTGACGCGGTGGGGGGGTGCAGTGAAAGAATCGGGGCACTTAAAAGCTGCTTTTCACGGATCTGTGACACTTTGATGACCTGGTCGTGACACCCTCGTCCGGATCCCGTTCGGCTTGTGTCACAGACCCGGGACATGTGTGCCCAGACCCCTCAGGTAACGTAATTAACCACTTACGAGGGAGGCGGCGTATGGATCACGGGTTGTTCGGGCCGGACTCGGTGACCTGGAAGGTGATGGGCGAGCCGATCCTGCTCGTCGGAGGCTTCAGGGCGCTGCTCATGCAGGGCCTGCACCCCCGGGCGATGCGCGGGGTCGCGCAGAACTCGGCGCTCATGGACCCCGCGGAGGCCTGGTCCCGCTTCGTGCGCACCACCGAGTTCGTCCGGGTGCGCACCTACGGTACGACCGAGGAGGTCGCCCGCGCGGGGGCCAGGGTCAGGAAGATCCACGCGAGCCTCACGGCCCTCGACCCCGACACCGGCGAGCGGTTCCGCCTCGACGACCCCGCCGCGCTGCTCTGGGTCCATGTCGGCGAGGTCGACTCCTATCTGTCGGTCGCCCGGCGGGCCGGAGTGCGCCTGAGCGGTGCGGAGGCCGACAGGTTCGTCGCGGAGTGGCGCCGCGCGGCCGAGGTCGTCGGCCTGTGCCCCGAGGACGTGCCCGGCTCGGTCGGCGAGATGGACGACTACATCCGGGCCTGCCGTCCGGGTCTCTACTTCGCGCCCGAGGTGCCCCATCCGCTCAGGCAGTCGCTCAACGCGCCGCTCCCGGCGCGCCTGACCCCGCTCAAGCCGGTGTTCCCCATGGTCACCCTGCTCGCCTTCGCGACCCTGCCGCGCTGGGCCCGCAGGCTCTACGGGCTGCCCGCGACCCCGCTGGGAGACCTGTGGGCGACGGCCTCCCTGAGGGCGCTGCACACCGGCATCGGTCTGGTGCCCGCCCCGGTGCGCTACTCCCCGGACGCGCGGAGAGCTCGGAAGGTGATCGCCGAGCACGCCGCGTGACTTGACCAAGCGCTCGCTTGGTCCATATGCTGGAGGGGTGTGCGGTGCGGTTTGCCGGACATGGCACACTGGTGTACGGGAAGCTGGCCGCCCGCGGCGCGCTTCCCGAAGCAAGGCAGAGCAGCGTGCTCCGGGGTCGGTGAAATTCCGAGCCGGCGGTTACAGTCCGCGACCCGGTCGAATCCATCGACCGGTTGACCTGGTGAAACTCCAGGACCGACGGTTAGAGTCCGGATGGGAGGAAGCGCGCGAGCGGAGAGTGCCCTTTGGCGCCCTCCGCTGACCGGGTGTACGCACCCATCGAATTCCCCGGGGCCCGCCGTGGCAGACAGCTACTGGCGAGTAGGAGACCTCGGGTGACTGATCGGACGCGGACGCGCCCAGTGGCCGGGCACGCCCCCCACGGGCATGGCGACGCCGGCCCCCACCATTCCCTGACCGGGCACACCGGCTTATCCCGCTCTCCGAGCACAGGCCCCGCCGGCCCCCACGCGACGTCATGTCCGTCGGCGACGTTCCGCCTCCGGTCCCGCGACACCTCGGCCGCCCGCCTTCGCGCGGTCCCCCGCAAGGAGCTGTGATGTTCACCGGAATCGTCGAAGAGCTGGGGGAGATCGCCGGGATCGAGCAGCTGGGCGACGCGGCCCGGCTGTCCATCCGGGGCAGGACGGTCACCTCGGACGCCGGGCACGGCGACTCGATCGCCGTCAACGGCGTCTGCCTGACCGTGGTGGACGTGGCCGATGAGGTGTTCACCGCCGACGTGATGAAGGAGACCCTCGACCGCAGCTCCCTCGGCGCGCTGAGGCCAGGCTCCCCGGTCAACCTGGAGCGCGCGGTCCGCGCCGACCAGCGACTGGGCGGCCACATCGTGCAGGGGCACGTGGACGGGACGGGCGTCCTGCTGTCGCGGGAGCCCGGCGAGCACTGGGAGGTCGTCCGCATCTCCCTCCCGCCCGACCTTGACCGCTACGTGGTCGAGAAGGGGTCGATCACGGTCGACGGCATCAGCCTGACCGTGGTGAGCGTCGGCTCCGGCGGTTTCACCGTCAGCCTCATCCCCACCACCCTGCGCCTGACCACCCTCGGTGCCAAGCAGCCCGGAGACCCGGTGAACCTCGAGGTCGACGTGATCGCCAAGCACGTCGAGAAGCTCGTCGGCGCGTACGCCCCCGCGAGCACGGACGGCCAGACCGGCCGGGGGGACGAGCGGTGAATCGGGTGGAAGCGGGATTCGAGGCACCGGTGCCGGTCCCGGTCGGATTCGTCAACTGGCTCAAGGAGCACAGGTCGCGGACCGTGCTCGTCCCCGAGGAGGCCGTGTGATCAAGCTGGACCCGATCGAACGCGCGATCGCCGACACCCGTGAGGGCAAGGCGGTCGTGGTCGTCGACGACGAGAACCGGGAGAACGAGGGCGACATCATCTTCGCCGCGTCCAAGGCCACACCGGAACTGCTGGCCTTCACCATCCGGCACAGCAGCGGCGTGGTCTGCGTGCCGATGCGCGGTGAGGACCTCGACCGGCTCGGCCTGCCGCTGATGGTGCACGACAACAGGGAGCGGCTGCGCACCGCGTACACGATCAGCGTGGACGCCAGGGACGGGGTGAGCACCGGGATCTCCGCCGCCGACCGGGCCCGCACGATCCGTCTGCTGGCCGACTCCGAGACCGATCCGTCCGAGCTGGTACGGCCGGGTCACGTCTTCCCGCTCCGCTACCGGGAGGGCGGTGTCCTGGTCAGGCGCGGTCACACCGAGGCGGCCGTGGACCTGGCCAGGCTCGCCGGGCTGAGCGAGTCCGGCGTGCTCGCCGAGGTCGTCAACGACGACGGGACCATGATGCGGCTGCCGGAGCTGCGCCGCTTCTGCGACGAGCACGACCTGGCGCTCGTCTCGATCGAGCAGTTGGTGGAGTTCCGGCGCAGGACCGAGCGGATGGTGACCAGGGTCGCCGAGACCCTGCTGCCGAACAGGTTCGGCGTGTGGCGGGCCTACGGCTTCGCGAGCTCGGTGGACGGCGGCGAACACCTGGCCCTGGTCTTCGGCGACATCGAGGACGGCGAGAACGTCATGGTCCGGGCGCACTCCGAGTGCCTGACCGGCGACGTGCTCGGGTCGCTGCGGTGCGACTGCGGGGTGCAGCTGGAGCACGCGATGTCCCGGATCGCCGCCGAGGGCCGAGGCGTGATCGTCTACCTGCGCGGGCACGAGGGGCGCGGCATCGGGCTGCTGGCCAAGCTGCGGGCGTACAGCCTCCAGGACGCCGGCAGTGACACGGTCGACGCCAACCTGGAGCTCGGACTGCCGGTGGACGCGCGGGAGTTCTCCAACGCCGGGCAGATCCTCGCGGACCTGGGGGTGAAGTCGATCCGGCTGCTGACCAACAACCCGGCCAAGCTGCGCGGCATGGACGGCTACGGCATCAAGGTGATCGGCCGTGAGCCCATGCCGGTGGCGATGAACCCCTACAACGAGAAGTACCTGTCGGTAAAGCGCGACCGCCTTGGTCACGACATCCCCCGGGAGCGCGAATGAGTGAGCGTGGCGAGAGAGCCGGTATGGACGGGGTGTTCGCGAACGCGAACCGCGAGCGGAGCGAGTTGATCAGATGAGTGGGACAGGACGGCCGGTGGTGTCGGCCGTGGACGCGCGGGGGCTGACCGTCGGCATCGTGGCCGCCCGGTGGCACGAGGAGATCACCGATCAGCTCGTGGCGCGGGCCGTGCGGGCCGGAGAGGACAGCGGCGCGGCGGTGACCGTGGTCCGGGTGGCCGGATCGCTGGAGATCCCGGTCGTGGTGCAGGCCCTGGCCAGGCGCTGCGACGCGGTCGTCGCCCTCGGAGCCGTGATCCGCGGTGAGACCGCCCACTTCGACTACGTCTGCGACTCCGTCACCGCGGGCCTGACCCGAATCTCCCTCGACGAGCAGGTCCCGGTCGGCAACGGAGTGCTGACCTGCGAATCCCTCGACCAGGCCGTGGACAGGTCGGGGGTGCCGGGCAGTCACGAGGACAAGGGCTACGAGGCCACCGTCGCGGCGCTGGAGACGGCGCTGCTGCTGCGCGAACTCCGCTCCTAGAGCACCCGGACGCACCCCGCCGCGCCGTGTGATCGGTGCGGCGGGGACGTGCGATAGGTTTCCATCGGCACCATGACCAGCCGTCGCAGCCGTTTTGATCGGCGGTTTCCCGAAGGATCGTGATCTGAGAGTGAGCCCGGAGAGCGTCTCGCCGCCCCCGTTGCCCGTCGTCTGGCGGCCCAAGAACGGGCGGATCGTGGCCTACGGCTTCGCGTGCGTGATCACGCTCGGTGCCATCCTGATGGCGGTCTTCCTGCCGGCGCCGTTCACGCTGGCCGACAGGATCGGGATGCTCCTACTGGGTCTCCTGATCGCCTGGGCCCTCCATCTGCTGGGGCGGTGCCGGGTGGAGGCCGACGAGCGAGGGATCACCGTCGTCAACCCGCTGAGATCGCGCCGTTACGAGTGGGCCGAGGTGCTCGGGGTCACCCTGACCGACCACGAGCCCTGGGCCAAGATCGACTTTGCCGACGGGATCACGGTCGGCGCCATGGGCCTGCAGGGGTCGGAGAAGAAGCGCACGATGCGTCAGGTCCGCGAGCTCGCCGCCCTCATCAGGGAGCGCGGCGAGGCGGACGAGGCCCGCTGAACCGCCGGCGGGCCGGTCATCTCGACGCCGCCGTCACCGCCTGAACACGCTGGATCCGGGGTTCTCGGTGCTCAGGTCTCCTCGGCGAACCGCTCGGTCTTGTCGGTGTCGCCCGCCACGAGCAGGATGTCGCCGCTCTGCACCACCGTCTCCGAGGTGGCGTAGGTGAACCCGCCGCCGGGCTTCTTGATACCGACCACGGTGACCCCGTACTCGCTGCGGATGCCCAGCCGGCCCAGGCTCTTGCCGTCGGCCCACCCGGGCGCCATGGTCTTGATCAGGGCGTAGCCCTCGTCGACCTCCAGATAGTCGAGCATCCGCCCCATGACCAGGTGCGCGACCCGCTCGCCCATGTCGTGTTCCGGCTGCACCACGCGGTGCGCGCCGACCCGCTGCAGGATCCGGCTGTGCTGCAGACTGATCGACTTGGCCCAGATGTCCGCCACCCCCAGGTCGGTCAGGATCGAGGTGGTCAGGATGCTCGCCTCGATGTTGGTGCCGATGCCGACCACGGCCCGGCCGAACTCCTCGACGCCGAGCTGCCGCAGGGCGTCCGGGTCGGTGGAGTCCGCGCACACCACGTGGGTGAGCCTGCCGGAGAAGTACTGGACGTTCTTGGAGTCGTTGTCCACGCCGAGCACCTCGACGTCGCGGCTCACCAGCTCCGCCGCCAGCGCGCCGCCGAACCGCCCTAGACCGATGACCACGACCGCGTCGCTGCGGTTCTTCTTGTCAACCAACGAGGGGACGCTCCTCCGGATAGCGGAACCGACGGGTCTGGACGTGCAGCGCCAGCGCCGCGCCCAGGGTCACCGGGCCGAGCCGCCCGACGAACATCAGGACGGTCAGGATCAGGTGCCCCGCGGTGCCGACGTCGGCGGTGATCCCCGTCGACAGCCCGACCGTGCCGAAGGCGGAGATCACCTCGAACAGTACGCGGTCGAGCTTGAAGGGGGTCGCCGTCATCATCGCGAACGTTCCCACCGCGACCGACGCCACACTCAGCAGCGCGATCGTCAGGGCCTGGCGCTGAAGCTGCTCCGGGACGCGGCGGCGGCCCGCCGAGACGTCGGGCTCGCCGCGCAGCTCGGCGAGGATCACGAAGCCCAGGAGTGCGAACGTCGTCACCTTGATGCCGCCCGCGGTGCCCGCACTACCCGCGCCGATGAACATCAGCACATCGCTGACCAGCCAGGAGTTCTCGCTCATCTGGGAGGTGTCGATGGAGTTCAGGCCGCCGCTGCGGGTCATCGTGCTGTGGAAGAACCCGGCCATGATCCGTAGTCCCGGGGAGAGGCCGCCCATCGTGCCGGGGTTGTTCCATTCGATGACGGTGATGGCCAGCGTCCCGCCGAGCAGCAGCACCGCGGTCATCCACAGCGTGATCTTGGCGTGCAGCGTCCAGCGCGACGGGCGGCGCCAGTTCTCCCTCAGGACGGCGTAGACCGGGAAGCCGAGACCTCCGGCGATCACCGCCAGCGCGAGCGGGAGGCAGATCCACGGATCGGTGACGAAGCCCATGACGCTGTCCGACCAGAGGGCGAACCCGGCATTGGTGAATGCTGAGATCGCATGAAAAATCCCGTAATAGATGGCGCGGCCGACCGGCTCTCCGTACCCGGTCACGAAGCGGGCGGCGAGCACGGTGGCGGTCAGCACCTCGGCGATCACCGTGACCTTGGCGACTCCCACGATCACCTGTCGCACGTCGCCGGGCCCGAGGGTCTTGGTCTCGGCCTGGGTGTTCAGGCGGGCGCGCAGGCCGAGCTTGCCGGAGACGAGCACGGCCAGGATCGAGGAGAGCGTCATGATCCCGAAGCCGCCGATCTGCATCAGCACCATGAGCACGATCTCGCCGAAGAACGACCAGTGCGCCGCGGTGTCGTGCATGGCCAGCCCGGTCACACAGACCGCGGAGGTGGCGGTGAAAAGGGCCGACGTCCACGAGGCATGCTGACCCTCCTCGACCGCCACCGGCAGCGACAGCAGCCCCGTACCGGTGATGACCACGGCCAGGAACGCCACCACGACGACTCTGGACGGGGTGTTGATCTGGCCGAGGAGGTTCTTCACAGGGGGTGAGGATACTTCTTCGAAGGACGGCGATACGCCTGTCCGTCCTCGATCCCCGGCGCCGTCCTGTCGGACGCGGACCCTCCCGGTGCCGTGGGTACGGCGCGACCACGCGAGAACTCGGCCGCCGGGCGTAACCTGAGGTGGTGGTGAGGCGGACAATCGAGGCATCTGACGTGGAGTCCCCCGAGCAACTGGCGGAGCTGCTCGACGAGCGGTCCTACCTGGCCGACAAGGGGCTCGTCACGGCGGCCTTCCTCGCGTTGCGGATGGGCCGCCCGTTACTGCTCGAAGGCGAGGCCGGCGTCGGCAAGACCGAGCTGGCCAGGACCCTGGCCGCGCTGCTCGGGGCGCCGCTGATCCGCCTGCAGTGCTACGAGGGGCTGGACGCCTCCCAGGCGCTCTACGACTGGGACTTCGCCCGCCAGCTCCTGCACCTGAAGGCGGCGGAGGCGGGTGGGATCGCCGACGCCGCCCGGCTGGAGGGGGAGGTCTACGATCGGAGGTTCCTGATCGCCAGGCCGCTGCTGAAGGCGATCGAGACCCAGCCCTCGGTGCTGCTCATCGACGAGGTCGACCGCGCCGACGTGGAGTTCGAGGCGATCCTGCTGGAGGTGCTCTCGGACTTCGCGATCTCCATCCCCGAGCTCGGCACGATCCGCGCCGCGCGTCCGCCGGTGGTCGTGCTGACCTCCAACCGCACCCGCGAGGTACACGACGCCCTGAAACGGCGCTGTCTCTACCACTGGCTGGAGCACCCCTCCTTCGAGCGGGAGGTGGCGATCCTGCGCAGGCGGCTCCCCGACTGTTCCGCGATCCTGGCCGAGCAGGTCGCCCACGCGACGGGACGGCTCCGCGCGGCCGACCTGATCAAGCCGCCGGGGATCGCCGAGACCCTCGACTGGACCGAGGCACTTCTGGCTCTCGGATCCCGCGAGCTCGACCCCGACGCGGCGGCCGCCACCTTGGGCGCCCTGCTCAAGCACAGGGAGGACCACGAGACCGTGCTCGGGAACGGATTCTTCGGTGTGGCCCGGCGCTGACGGCCGCGGTCTCCCCGCCGGCGCGACCGGTGCCCCGGCGGATCGGGACATCGGCGGCCCGCCCGCCACGGATGACGGCGCCGTCCTTCCCGCCGGGAGCGGCGAGGACCTGGTCGCGGTCATGACCGGTTTCGCCAGGACCCTGCGTGCCGCGGGGGTGCCCGCCGATCACGAGCGAACCCAGGGCCTGCTCCGCGCCCTGTCCCACCTGGACGCCGCGGAGCCCACCGACGTCTACTGGGCGGGCAGGCTCACGCTGTGCGCCTCGGCCGACGACCTGCCCCGCTACGACCGGGTCTTCGCGGCCTACTTCGAAGGGCGGCGCGCGGGCCGCGCGAGACCGGCGGCGATCACCGTCATCCGGCACACCGCGGCGCTGCCGCACAGGGGGCCCGATCGAAAGGAGAGCGGTGACTCCCCCGCGCTCGCGGCGACCGCGAGCGCGACGGAGGTGCTGCGCACCCGTGACGTGGCCAGGATGACGGGACCGGAGCTGGCCGAGGTACACCGGCTGCTCGCCCTGCTGCGGGCGGGCAGGGAACGGCGCCGGTCGCGACGTTTCAGGACCTCGCGCCGGGGGCGGCTGGACGGCAGGGCGACGATCCGCGAGACCCTGCGCAGGGGCGGGGAGATCGCCGGTCTCCGCTACCGCGCGCACCGGACCAGACCCCGCAGGGTCGTGCTGCTGGTCGACGTCAGCGGCTCCATGACCCCCTACGCGGACACGCTGCTCCGCCTGGCCCACGCGCTGGTCAGGTCGGAGCCCAGGGCCACCGAGGTGTTCAGCGCGGGCACCCGGCTGACGCGGCTCACCGCGGAACTGAGCCACCGCGATCCGGCCACCGCGATGAACGCCGTCTCCCGCGCCATTCCGGACTGGAGCGGCGGCACCCGGCTGGGAGAGGAGCTCCGGCGGCTCCTGGCACTGAACGACGCGGCCGGCGCGACGGTGGTGATCGCGTCCGACGGGTGGGAACGCGGCGACGTCTCGCTGCTGGGGGCGGAGATGGCCAGGCTGTCGCGGACGGCCCATCGGGTGATCTGGGTGAACCCGCACAAGGGGCAGGAGGGCTACCAGCCGCTCACCGCCGGCATGCGGGCCGCCCTTCCGCACATCGACGACTTCGTGGCCGGGCACAGCCTGGCCGCCTTCGAAGAGCTGGCAATGCTGCTGGGAGGCACACGTGCGTGATGTTCTGTCGCAGGTCATGCGCTGGTGGGAGGCGGGGGAGACGTTCGGCCTGGCCACCGTGGTCGACACCTTCCGCAGCGCCCCCCGCCCGCCGGGGGCGTCCATGGCGGTGCTCGGCGGCGAGGCGGAGGGCAGCGTCTCGGGCGGCTGCGTCGAGGGAGCCGTCTACGAGCTGGCCCAGGAGGTGGTCTCCTCGGGCAGGCCCGTCCTGCAGCGGTACGGCGTGAGCGACGACGACGCCTTCTCCGTCGGCCTGACCTGCGGCGGCATCCTGGACGTGTTCGTCGAGCCGGTCTCCGCGAAGACCTTCCCCGAACTGGGGTCGGTCGCCGCCTCGGTGCTCGGGCACGAGCCGGTGGCGGTGGCGACGATCCTGTCCGGGCCGGGTACGGTGGGCAGCCGCCGGGTGATCTGGCCGGACCGCTCCTCGGGCTCCCTGGGGGTGGACCGGCTGAACGAGGCGGTGGACGACGACGTACGGGGCATGCTGGCGCAGGGATTGACGGGCGTCCGCAGGTACGGTGCCCGGGGGGAGCGGCGGCTCGACGAGTTGTCGGTCTTCGTGCAGTCCTTCGCGCCGCCGCCCCGGATGCTGGTCTTCGGCGCGATCGACTTCGCCGCCGCGGTCGCCAGGATCGGCAAGTTCCTCGGCTATCACGTGGTCGTGTGCGACGCCCGGCCGGTCTTCACCACGGCCAAGCGCTTCCCCGAGGCCGACGAGGTGATCGTCAAGTGGCCGCACGACTATCTCACCTCGGTCACCGTGGACGAGCGGACCGCGATCTGCGTGCTCACCCACGATCCCAAGTTCGACGTCCCTCTGCTGGAGGTGGCCCTGCGCACCCCGGCGGGCTACGTCGGCGCCATGGGATCGCGCCGTACGCACGAGGACCGGCTGGCCAGGCTCGCGCAGGCGGGGCTGGGGGAGGCCGAACTGAAGCGACTCCGTTCGCCGATCGGCCTGGATCTGGGCGCGCGTACCCCCGAGGAGACCGCGGTCTCCATCGCCGCCGAGCTGATCCAGCTGCGCTGGGGCGGCTCGGGCAGGCCGCTGACCGACGGCTCCGGCCGGATCCACGGCGACGGCGCGGTTCACGGTGACGGCTCGGTTCATGGCGATGACCCGGTTCACCGTGACGGGCCCGGCGCGTGAGCACCTCCGAAGAGGTGCCGGGAGAGACCGCCGGGGCGGAACCCGCGGGAACGACGAGCGCGGGGCTGCTGCTGGCCGCCGGGTCCGGCTCGCGGCTCGGCACGCCGAAGGCGCTGGTGGAGTTCGACGGGGAGCGGCTGGTGGACCGGGGGGTCAGGGTGCTCCAGGACGGTGGCTGCCGGTTCGTGGTCGTGGTGCTCGGGGCGGCCGCCGTCCGGGTGCAGGGGGCGGTGACCGTCCACAACCCGGACTGGAGTTCGGGGATGGGCTCCTCGCTCAGGGCCGGCCTGGGCGCGATCCCCGCCACCGCCGAGCAGGTGGTGATCAGCCTGGTGGACCAGCCGTTCGTCGGCCCGGCGGCGGTGGAGCGGCTCATCCGGGCCGCGGAGCGGGGTGCCTCGGTCGCCGTCGCCACCTACGGCGGGGCGCGGCGGAACCCGGTGCTGATCGCCAGGGAGCACTTCGCCGAGGTCGCCCGGCTCGCGACCGGTGACGCCGGAGCACGCCCGTTCCTGAAGGCCCATCCCGAACTGGTCGTCGCGGTCCCCTGCGACGACGTGGCGGACCCCGCCGACATCGACACCCCGGCGGACCTGTCGGCGCTGCGGGCCCGCTCCGACGCCGCCGCCCGAGCCGCCCGGCCCGGCTGAGCCCGGCGGCTTTACGGGCCCGTTCCGGCCTCGCCGCCCGAGCCCTCCGGGTCTTCCGGGTCTTTCGGACCCTCAGGCCCGGCTGGTCGGTCCGGTCAGTCCGGTTTCTGGGAGGTCAGGCGCAGCGAGGCGAAGGCGGCGCGGTGGTCGCTGCCCGCTGCCCGCTCGACGCCCGCTTCGGTGGCGGTCAGGCCGCGGTAGAGGATGTGGTCGGGACGGGTGACGGGGAAGGCCGCGGGCCAGGTGAAGCCGAACCCCGTACCGGCCTCCTGCTGGGCGTCCGACAGCGGCGGCACCAGGCCGGAGCGCTTGCGGTCGGTGGTGGCGGTGTTGAGGTCGCCGAGCAGCAGCAGGCGCGCGCTGTCGTCCTTGTCGATCATCCTGCGGGCATGGGAGAGGGTCTCGTCACGCTGTGCGGTCTGGCCCGGCCGGGCGGAGGCGAGGTGCATGACGTACACGGTCAGCCTCCCCTTGGGGGTGGCGACCACCGCTCGCAGCGCCCGCGCCCAGTCGAGGCCGATGTCGGCCTTGCGGGCCTCGACGATCGGGAACCTGCTCCACAGGCCGACCGTGGCGATCCGGTAGTGGTGGGGAAAGCGTTCGCTGAGGACCTCCGCCGCAGGGCCTCCCGGAGTCAGTTCCTGCACCGCGACCAGGTCGCGGCCCTTGGAGACCGACCGTACGGCCTCGGCCGAGTCGGCGTTCGCCGCGCCCACGTTGAGCGTGGCGACCGACAGGTCGCTGGGACCGCCGGGCTGGCCGCGCAGCAGCGTCGGGCCGAACATGAGGCCCCAGACGGCCGCCGGGAGCAGCGCCGCGAAGATCACCTGCCACGAGCGGGTGGCCAGCGCGCAGATCAGCAGGACAGGTATCGCGACGCCGAGCCAGGGAAGGAGGCTCTCCAGCACGGGAGTGAAACCGCCCAGTTCCGGCAGGAACCGGTGCCCTCCGAGAATCAGGGCCAGGACTCCCGCCACCACGATGATCGACCGCCTCAGCACACCCCTCCTTGTCACCGTCGAAGATCCCCTACCCCGGAATGCGTAGGCTACCGGCCCGACGGCACGGGGCTTGGTGCTTCGGCGGTGAGTCGATAGCCTTTGTAGCCAAGGCAACGGAACAACATTCGGTTTCGTCGGCGCTGCGGAAGGACGATCTCACGATGCGTATCGGTATGGCCCTGAGCTACTCGGGGGGCTTCAAGGAGACGGTGGCCGAACTGGCCGACTACGAGAAGGCCGGTCTCGACATCGTCTTCGTCGCCGAGGCATACAGTTTCGACGCGGTCAGCCAGATGGGCTACATCGCGGCCAAGACCGAGAGACTGCAGATCGCCTCGGGCATCCTGCCGATCTACTCCCGTACCCCCGCGCTGCTGGCCATGACCGCGGCGGGCCTGGACTACGTCTCCGACGGCCGCTTCACCCTCGGTCTGGGAGCCTCGGGGCCGCAGGTCATCGAGGGCTTCCACGGCGTCCCGTACAACGCCCCGCTCGGACGCACCCGCGAGGTCATCGAGATCTGCCGCCAGGTGTGGCGGCGTGAGCGCCTGAACTACGAGGGCAGGCACTACACCGTCCCGCTTCCCGCGGACCGGGGGACCGGTCTCGGCAAGCCGTTGAAGCTCATCAACCACCCGCTCCGCGACCGCATCCCCGTCGTGATCGCCGCCATCGGTCCCAAGAACGTAGAGCTGGCCGCCGAGCTGGCCGAGGGCTGGGAGCCGATCTTCTACATGCCGGAGAAGGCCGCCGAGGTGTGGGGCGCCTCCCTGGCGGCGGGCCGGGCCAAGCGGGACCCGGCGCTGGGAGAGCTGGACGTGATCGCCCAGGCGTCGCTGGCCATCGGTGACGACGTCTCGGGCTGGCTGGAGCTGGGCCGCCCGATGGCCGCCCTCTACATCGGCGGGATGGGGGCCAAGGGCAAGAACTTCTACAACGACCTCGCCCGCAGGTACGGCTACGAGAAGGAGGCCGAGCAGATCCAGAACCTCTACCTGGAGGGGAAGAAGGACGAGGCCGCCGCGCTCGTTCCGCAGGAGATGCTGGAGAAGATGTCGCTGATCGGCCCGGAGGGGCACGTCAGGGAGCGGCTGCAGGCGATGCGCGAGTCGGGTGTCACGACCATCAACGTCGCCCCGCTGGGACGCACCCACGCAGAGCGCCTCCGGCTCATCGAGAAGGTCAGGGAACTCGCCTCCTGACCCGCCTCGCGGGGACCGGGACCCGGCGGGCATGTGATCGGCGGGTCCGGGTTCCGGGAAGGAGCCGGCGAGATCGAGCCAAGATGACGACATTGGTCAAATCGGCCAATAGCATGCGTGCCATGACCGTCATCCACGTACGGCGCCGTGAGAACCTCGCGGCCCTGCTCCCCGCTCACGAGGCGGATGCGATCCTGGTCACCGGCGGCGTGAACGTGCGCTACCTGACCGGCCTGGCCAGCTCCAACGCGGCGGTCCTGATCCGGGCCGACGCCGGTGCCACGCTGGCCACCGACTCCCGCTACATCGGGGCCGCCCGACGGCTGTGCGCCGACATCGAGGTGGTCGAGGAACCCGACGTCGCCGGGGCGCTGCTGCCGGAGAGCGGCCGGACGGGCATCGAGGCCGACCACATGTCCGTCGCCACCTACTTCCGGCTGGGCGGCGACCGGCTCCGCCTGTCGGGACTGGTGGAGTCGGTACGCATGGTCAAGGACGACGCCGAGATCGATCTCATCCGCACCGCGTGCGAGCTCACCGACCGGGCCTTCGCCGAGGTCCTGCCCGAACTGCGCCCGGGGCTGACCGAGAAGGCGGTCGCCAGGGCGCTGGAGCGCCGGATGGTCGACCTGGGCGCGGACGGGCTCGCCTTCGACACGATCGTCGCGAGCGGCCCCAACGGTGCGATCCCGCACCATTCGCCCTCGGACCGGCCGCTGGAGCGCGGAGACCTGGTCACCATGGACTTCGGGGCGCTGTATGAGGGCTACCACGCCGACATGACCAGAACCGTGGCGATCGGCGAGCCCGCCGACTGGCAGCGCGAGCTGTACGACCTGGTCCGCGCCTCCCAGCGGGCCGGCCGCCGGGCCGTGCGGACCGGTGCGGCGCTCCACGAGGTGGACGCCGCGGCCCGCGACCTGATCGCCGAGGCGGGATACGGGGAGTTCTTCAAGCACGGTCTCGGACACGGAGTCGGGCTGGAGATCCACGAGAAGCCGTTCCTGTCTCCGCGAAAGCCAGAGCCTGACCACGAGCACGCTAGAATGGAGGACCGAGTTCCGGTCACGGTTGAACCTGGGGTATATCTTCCCGGCAGGGGTGGTGTCCGCATCGAGGACACGCTCGTGGCGCGTGATGGCGGGCCGGAACTTCTCACCCGGACGACCAAAGAGCTGCTCGTCCTCTAAGAGCGGCCGTACGCAGGAGAGAACTAGTGGCGACGACGAACGACCTCAAGAACGGCCTAGTGCTCAAGCTCGACGGCGGTGAGCTCTGGGCTGTCGTGGAGTTCCAGCACGTCAAGCCCGGTAAGGGCGGCGCGTTCGTCCGCACCAAGCTCAAGAACGTGCTATCGGGCAAGGTCGTCGACAAGACCTTCAACGCGGGCGTCAAGGTCGAGGTGGCCAACGTCGACAAGCGCGAGATGCAGTTCTCGTACATGGACGGCGACGACTACGTCTTCATGGACACCGAGACCTACGACATGCTCCATGTCTCCAGGGCCGCGGTCGGCGACTCCGCCAACTACCTGCTGGAGAACATGCTGGCCACCGTGGCGATCAACGAGGGCAACGTCCTCTACGTCGACCTGCCCGCGGCCGTCGAACTGATCGTCGCCGAGACCGAGCCCGGCCTCCAGGGCGACCGCTCCACCGGCGGCACCAAGCCCGCCACGCTGGAGACCGGTGCCGAGATCAAGGTGCCGCTGTTCATCACCACCGGCGAGAAGGTCAAGGTCGACACCCGCACCGGCGATTATCTCGGCCGCGCCTGATGTCGGCACGGGGCAAGGCGCGCAGGCGCGCGCTGGACATCCTCTTCGAGGCGGAGGCCCGGAGCGAGGACCCGCTCAGGGTTCTCGCCGAGCGCCTGGAGCGGGCCGAGCCGCCCGTGAACGAATACACCACGACGATCGTCGAAGGCGTGTGCAGGCACCGGACGCGCATCGACGAGCTGATCACCGCCTACGCCGACGGCTGGACGCTCGACCGCATGCCCGCGGTCGACCGCAACCTCCTGCGCGGCGGCACCTACGAGCTGCTGTGGATGCCCGACGTCCCCGAGGGCGTCGTCATCAGTGAGTGGGTCAGCCTGGCCTCCGAACTGTCGACCGACGAGTCGCCGCAGTTCGTCAACGGCCTGATGGCCAGGTTCAAGCAGCTCAAGCCGTCTCTGACGCTCTAACCCGCGCCCCGCGGGGAGCCGGTCCCGGTCTCCCCGCCTCGGCGCGCACCCGCACGGCTCCTCATCCATTCGCACACCCCCGCGGCCTGGAGGGCAGTCATCCGGCGCCCCTCCCGGACGCCCCCCTTTCTCCCGCGGATCCGACGGCCTTCCTCTCGGCCGGTCGGCCGGGTCCGTCCACTCGGGGAAAAAGACTCGATCAATTACGAGTATGGATAGTCCTTGGGCCGCGCCGGGGGACGCGCGGCGTAGGCTGGGCTCGTCACGTATGAGGAGGCGATCTGAAGTTGCACGCCGTAGGCATCTCACGGCACGCAGGCACCCCGGCGGTCCGTACCGCGGTCGTATGGGACGTCCTGAGCGCCGTGCTGGCCGAACGGGTGGCCGCGACGGGCCGTGATCGGCTCGACATCGTCGACGCCGGGGGCGGCACGGGTGGTTTCGCCGTTCCCCTGGCCGACCTGGGCCACGCCGTGACGGTCGTCGACCCCAGCCCCGACTCGCTCGCCGCGCTGGAGCGCCGCGCGGCGGAGGCGGGGGTGGAGGTGCGCGCCCTGCAGGGTGACGCCGCGGACCTGGGGGAGCTGCTCCCGGGCGGTGGCACCGACCTGGTGCTCTGCCACAGCGTGCTGGAGTACGTGGAGGATCCGGTCAGCGCGGTGACGGCCATGGCCGATCTGCTGCGTGAGGGCGGCGTGATCAGCGTGCTCGCCGCGAACCCGCTCGCCGCCGCGCTGCATCGAGCCTTCGCCGGACGCTTCGACGAGGCCCGCCGGGCCCTGGACGACCCCGAGGGCCGCTGGGGTGACCGCGACCCCACACCCAGGCGCTTCACCCGGGAGGCACTGGAGCGGCTTCTCGCCGTGACCGGCTTCGCGCCCGGCGAGGTGCACGGGGTGCGGATCTTCGCGGACCTGGTGCCCAGCAGGCTGCTCGACGGCGAACCCGGAGCCGCACGCGCCCTGGCCGACCTGGAGCAGGCGGCGGCGGCGCACCCGGTGCTTCGCGACATCGCGACCCAACTGCACGTGCTCGGCCACCGGTGAGCACCACGTCGAACGCGTGTTCCCGTAGGATGGCGTCGTGTCGAGAAAGCAGCAGATGCCGCGCCCGGAATCGGATCTGGGGACGGACGACACCGGCTGCCCGATCCTCCATGTCGACATGGACGCCTTCTACGCCGGTGTCGAGCTGCGCGAGCGCCCCGAGCTCAGAGGAACCCCCGTCATCATCGGCGCGCCCGGCGCGCGCGGGGTGGTGCTCAGCGCCACCTACGAGGCCCGGAGGTTCGGGGTGCACTCGGCCATGCCCATGACCCGGGCCCGACGGCTCTGCCCTAACGCGGTGATCATCCCGCCGAGTCGCGGCAAGTACGCGGAGGTCTCCCGGCGTGTCATGGAGATCTTCCAAACCTTCACCCCCGAGGTCGAGCCGATAGCCTCCGATGAGGCGTTCCTGGACGTCGGCGGGGCACGCAAGCGCCTCGGCCCCCCGGCGGAGATCGCCCGGATGATCCGGGAGCAGATCGTGCGCGAGCAGGGCGTCACCTGCTCCGTGGGAGTCGCCAACAGCAAGTTCGTGGCAAAGCTCGCCTCGCGCCACTGCAAGCCGGACGGACTGTTCGTGGTTCCCGCCGACCGGGTGGTCGACTTCCTGCACCCGCTCCCGGTGGCGGCGCTGTGGGGTGTCGGGGAGCGCACCGAGCGGTCCCTGGCCCGGCTCGGCATCAAGACGGTCGGAGATCTCGCCAGGGTCCCGGTGGACACGCTCCGCCGCGAGCTGGGCCAGGCGGCGGGCGAGCACCTCGCGGCGCTCGCCTGGGGGCGTGACGAGCGCCCCGTGACCCCGCACGTTCCCGACAAGAGCATCGGCGCGGAAGAGACATTCGCCACAGACATCGCAGACCCCGTGGAGATCCGCAGGGAGCTTCTCCGGCTCTCCGAGCGGGTCGCGGCCAGGCTCAGGCAGGGGGGCAGCGTCGGCCGCACGGTCAGCGTCAAGCTCCGCCGCGCCGACTTCACCACCCTGTCCCGCTCCCGGAGCCTGCACGAGCCCACGGACGTAGCCAAGATCCTGTACGACGTCGCCTGCGCCCTCTACACCGCCTCTGGTCTGGAGAACGTCCAGCTGAGACTGGTCGGAGTACGGGTGGAGAACCTCAGCCCGGCCGGCGGGGCGAGCAGGCAGCTCGGTCTCGGAGAGCGTGAGACGGGCTGGCGGGAGGCCGAGCAGGCGATGGACAGGGCCACCCGCAGATTCGGTCACAATGCGGTGCTTCCGGCCTCCCTTGTTCGCCCGCCGTTTGATGGAATAGATCCATGACGCGGCCTCCGGTTTGGACTACGTTGGACGTTTTCTTTCGTCTACGTCTACAGCCTCGTATTCTGGGGATAACCGACCGCGAGGTTCGGACACCCCGTGTCGTCCGTCACCGTCTTCCCCGTCCTGGGGCTGTCCTTGGGAGGCGCCGTGCCGCTCTCTGAGCACGAGCAGCGCTTGCTCGACCAGATCGAGCAGGCACTCTACGCCGAGGACCCGAAGTGGGCCAACACCGTCAGGATCAGTGATCCCCGCAGCCACTACAGGCGCCGCCTGGTGAAGGCCTCCATCGGCTTCATCCTGGGTGTCGTCCTGCTGATGGTCGGCGTTGTGATCATCAACATCCCGCTCGGCGTCGGCGGTTTCGTGGTCATGCTCGCCGCGTGTCTGTGGGGTCTGTCCAGCTGGAAGCGGATGAACGGGTTCGGTGAGGCCGGCGCGGCCGTACCGTCCGATCAGCCGCGAGGCAAGGGGGGGCGCCGCAGTGGTTCCCGCCAGAGCTTCATGGAACGCATGGAGGAGCGCTGGCGCCGTCGTAACGACGAGCACTAGCCGCCGGGCCCGCCGCCGTTCGCGGCGGCGGATCTCCTCCCCGACCCCTTGGACGACGAGGGCCGCTCCCGACTGGAAGCGGCCCCTGCCATCTGGTGAATCCGCCTTGCTCAGGCGCCCTTCCCGGTCGGCCTGCGGAGCTGGATGTTCTCCAGCCGGTCGAAGCCGTCCAGCACCCGCCCGCCGAGCCCTCGCATCCGCAGGAGCGTGGAGGGCGGCAGCAGCACAGCCCTGATCCGCCTGCCGCGGGTCACGGTGGCGGCCAGCGCCCGCCGCACACTCCGCAGGTCCGCACGGAGCGTGCCGGTCTCACCCGGGGCCCTGGCGTAGAGCATCCGCTCCACAGCCGAGGTGATCCTCCCCAGCGCGGCGGCGGCCTCCGGTTCGAACCCGTACTGCTCCGTCAGCCGCCTGGCCAGCGCGCGCGGGCTCTCACTCGCCTGCCGCGACATCCCGTAGTCGCACAGAGCGTCGTCGAGTTCGGCCCAGGACGCCCGCACCGCCGACTCCCGCCGGATGGCCCCGAGGGCCGTGGCGCCGGCCGGATCCTCCCCGTCGGGACCCTTGACCTGCCGGGTGTGGTGTCTGTCGCGGCGGGCCCGCAGCTGCCAGCGGATCATCGCCGGAATCAGCGCGACCAGCAGCGCGATCACGACTCCGATGCCGATTCGCGCGGCCGGCGGCATGCCCTCGTCCAGTGCGATCGGCAGGCCACCGGAGTCGAGGTCGAGCGTCCGGTCACGGCGGCCGGCCGCCGTCCCCCCGGTGGGGTCGGAGTCGCCGGGGTCCGCCGAAGGGGCCGTGATCGGCTCGTCGGGGGTGGCCGACGCCACCTCTGGCCGGGTGTAGGAGGGGACCGTCGCGCTGCCCTGGCCCGCCCCGCCCGTCGGCGTGGGTTCGAAACGGAGCCATCCGGTTCCCTCGAAGTACAGCTCGGGCCAGGCGTGCGAGTCATGGGTGCGCACCTGCCACTGGTCGGACAGGCTGCCGCCACCGGTGTAGCCGATGGCGACCCGGGAGGGGATGCCCAGGACGCGCGCCAGCACCGCCATGGAGGCGGCGAACTGCTCGCAGTAACCGGTCCGGTTGCGGATCAGGAAGTCGGTCAGCGCCGGGCCGTCATGCCCCTGGGTGGCCAGGCTGTAGGTGAACCCGCCCTTCTCCGTGAAGAACTCCTGCAGCTGGATCGCCTGCTCGTACTGGCTGGAGTCGCGCTTGGTCACCCGGGTGGCCAGTTCCCTGATCTCCTCGGGAAGGCTCTCCGGCAGCCCCAGGTACCGTTCCCTGATCGCCGGGGCCGCCGGATCCGCCGCCTTGAGCCTCTCCGCAGTGGGCTCGGGCTCGGCGGTGACCACCTGGTAGGTCAGACCCCCGGCGGTGTTCCTGGTGGAGAAGACCATGAGCGTGTCGCGGTCGGGCCGCCAGTCGCCCTCCACCGTGACCTTGGACGCGGGGTAGGGCAGCGGCAGGAAGCTCAGCCTTCTGACCTGCTCGCTCACCGTGATGTCGAGGGTCGCCGGTGTGACGGGCAGGTCCGCGCCCTGGCCGGGGGGCGGTGGCATCGGTGAGTCGGAGGTCCGGTCCTCGGGGCGGCCCCTGGGCTCCGACATCGTCCACTGCTCGCCGTCGAAGACGTCGAGGGAGTACATCCGCAGGTAGCGCGCCGCACCGTCGCTGACCGTGTAGGTCAGCACCGTGGAGTTCTCCGGCAGCGACAGCTGGCCGCGCAGGTTGACGATGGGGTTCGGGATGCTGATCGAGTTGCCGCCGCCCGCGCCGTTGCCCACACCGAACGAGAACAGCGGGTTGGGCTCCAGCGGGGGGAGCAGCAGGGGCAGCAGGACGGCCAGCACGATCGCGGTGAAGCCGATGCGCCTGCCGGACAGCCGTAGCGTCCCGGCATCGGAGGAGGGCCGCGTGACGGTGAAGGAGGACGTCCGGCGCACCAGCACCGCCCGGCCCCAGTGGCTGACCCGCTCCCGCCCGTCGGCGACGAGCACGCCGAGATAGCCCAGGGCGCCGACGATGAACGTCGGCCAGCTGATCGGCTCGGCGACCACCGCCGCAGGGACGGTGAACAGCGCCAGCAGCGGCAGCCCGGTGAGGGCCGCCCTGCGCAGCCGCGCGGCCAGCAGGTCGACGGTGATCGCGATCAGGCCGACGCCGCCGCAGGTGAGCAGGACGATTCCATCGTTGTCCGGCACGGGGGCGGCGAACCGCTGGATGTCGGCGAAGCCCGTCGCCAGCAGCTCGGCCAGTGCCAGGACCGACTCCTTCGTGGGCACCGCCCTCGCCCACGCCTCGTCGCCGGCGAACACCGAGGTCAGGTAGACCCAGACCGCGAGCACCTGGGCGGGCGGCACCAGCCAGCCGGGCAGCCTGTAGTGGCCGGCCAGCACGCCGATCCCGGTCACCACCAGGATCGCGCCGAGGCTGCTCCAGAACCAGGCGCCGCCCTGGAAGAGGGGATAGAGCGCGATCGCGACCGCTCCCGTGGCCACGCCCGACGCGATGGGAAGTCTCATGCGTTGCCCCTGCTCGCCAAGGATCGCCCGCGCTGCGCGGCGTCCTGCCACACGCTCGCGACGGAGGCGCCGGCGGCCAGTCGCACGACGCGCCAGCCCGTCCCCGTCAAAACCGCCCGCGCCGCCTGGAAGTCCTCGTCCTCGCCGAGTTCGGGACGCTCCCATCCCGCCACGTCCAGCATCACGGCCACGCCGGTCGTCTTGCCGTGCCTGACCCTGGCCAGCTCCCGGGCCTGGTCGAGGTCCATCTTGCCGAGTACGGCCACGATCAGCCCATCGCCGCCGCCCTGGCGCAGCGCGCCGACGCCGTACTCCAGCGACCGCGCCGGGCTGGTCTTCACCACGGCCAGGGTGTCCAGCAGCGACAGGCTCAGCCCGCTGTCGGTGAGGTGCTCGGCCCCCTGGTCGGTGACCAGGCGCAGGCCGAGACCCTCATGGGCCAGGTGCACGCCGATGGAGGCGGCGGCCGAGACCGCGGTCTCGAACGACGAGCGTGGGCCCTCACCCCGGTGGGCGTACCGCCGTGTGTCCAGCAGCAGCGCACCTCTGCTCTGCCACTGCTGCTCCTCGCGCCGGACCATCAGCTCGCCGTGTCTGGCGGTCGAGCGCCAGTGCACCCGCCGCAGGTCGTCGCCCTGCCGGTACTCGCGGGGGGCGACGTCGTCGTCCCCCGCCGCCGCGACGCTCCTGGTACGGCTGTCACCGCCGCCGCTCCACTCGCCGACCAGACGGACGTGGGGCAGCGCCACCACCTGGGGCGTCACCATCAGCGTGTCGCTGATGGTGAACGACCTGGTCAGCTCGACCAGGCCGAAGGGGTCGCTGATCCGGATGGAGAGCGGGCCGATGGTGAAGCGGCCGCGCAGGTCGGAGCGGACCCGGTAGTCGATCTCCCGGATCCCCTGCGGCTCCACCCGGTCCAGCACGAACCTGGGCCGGGCGCCGAGGGCGTAGGGAACGGTGTCCTCGACCATCAGCAGACCGGTCGGCAGCCGGGTGACGTTCTCCAGCCGCAGCGTCACGGTGGCCTCGCTGCCCATCTCGGCCCTGGGCGGATCCAGACGCCGCGCACAGCTCAGCCGGTAGCGGGTACGGGCGACCACCATGGCCGCCAGCAGCGGCAGCGAGACGATCAGCACGCCGATCCTGAGCAGGTCGTGCTCGCCGAGGAGGAAGGCGCACAGCAGCGCCGCGACGCCGGACGCGACGAAGGACCGGCCGCGGGCGGTGAGCGCCTTGAGGCCGGAGGTCACCGGGCCTGGGCCTCGGGAACGGGAACCCGGCGGACCAGGTCGGCGATCACCTGCTCGGGCGGGCGGCGCTGCCCCTGAGCCTCGATGCTGGGCAGCAGCCGGTGCGCCAGTACGGGGACGCACAGCTCCTGCAGGTCGTCGGGGATGACGTAGTCGCGGCCGGCGAGCGCCGCGTGCGCCCGCGCGGCCCTGACCAGTTGCAGGGTCGAGCGGGGAGAGGCGCCCAGCCTCAGGTCGGGGGACTGGCGGGTGGCGGTCACCAGGTCGATCGCGTACTTCTTGATCGGCTGGGAGACGTAGACCCCGCGCACCGCCGCGATCAGCGCCTGCACCTCTTCGGTGCTGGCCACCGGCTCCAGCTTGTCCAGCGGGGAGGCGGCGCCGTGCACGTCGAGCATCTCCAGCTCCGCGGAGGGAGCCGGGTAGCCCATCGCGATCCTGGCGGTGAACCGGTCGCGCTGAGCCTCGGGCAGGGGGTAGGTGCCCTCCATCTCGATCGGGTTCTGTGTCGCGATCACCATGAAGGGGGAGTCCAGCCGGTAGGTCGCCCCGTCGACCGTGACCTGCTGCTCCTCCATGCACTCCAGCAGCGCCGACTGGGTCTTCGGCGAGGCACGGTTGATCTCGTCGCCCACCACGATGTTGGCGAAGACCGGGCCCGGCTTGAACTCGAACTCCCTGGTCTGCTGGTTGTAGGCGCTCACCCCGGTGATGTCGCTCGGCAACAGGTCGGGGGTGAACTGCACGCGGCGCACCGGGCAGTCGATGGAGCGCGCCAAGGCCTTGGCGAGCATGGTCTTGCCGACTCCGGGCACGTCCTCGATGAGCAGATGGCCCTCGGCGAGTAGTACGGTCAAGGTCAGGAGGATGACGTCACTTTTGCCTTCGATCACCGATTCGATCGACTGGCGGATCCGGTGCGCGGTGACAACAAGATCATCGAGCTGAGGTGAGACGTCATGAGTTACTGCCACCAGGCCTCCATGAGGATGCGGCGGTTGTGCGCCGGGGGGTTGCCGTTGCGGAATCTTTGCGATCCCGTTACTCATTCTGTTTACGACCCTACGGCGCCGCGCGTTCCAACGGCGACCTTATGTGGTCATCAAGGATGGTTTCGGGTGATCAGCCATAGTGTGCGCCATGATCGTCGCGTTCCTGTGTGAGTGACGTGCCGATCCTGTGACGGGCGTGGTGCTGTTTCACCTTCCACCATTCTTCACCGCCTTACAGTCCATTTCATGATCTTTGGACTATTCGGCAATCTTCCCGACACGCCCGTGACGTATGCCGGGCCGCTTACCCCCTCCACTCCGCACCACCCCATTTGAACTGGGGAAATGTCGGCGAAACCCGCCGTGAAGAGGCGCGGAATCAGTTGACGGTGGAGAGAAGTGGAGTATGGTGGTGCGCAGTGGAGGGCACGGCTGCGACGCCTGGTTCTCCGCTGGGCACGGGAGGTGGAGCCGATGTTCCTCGGCACTCACCACCTGCGTCTCGATGAGAAGGGACGGCTGTTCCTGCCGGCGAAGTACCGTGAGGAGCTGGCGGAGGGTCTGGTGATCACCAAAGGCCAGGAGCGTTGCCTCTACGTTTTTCCCGTAGAGGAGTTCCAACGCATAACCGAGGCTCTGCGCAACGCGCCGGTGACCGCCAAGGCGGTCCGTGACTACAGTCGTGTCATCTTCGCCGGCGCATCCGACGAGGTCGCCGACAAACAGGGGCGGATCACCGTTCCGCAGGCTCTGCGCGAATACGCCAGCCTGCGCCGTGACTGCGTGGTCATCGGAGCCAACACCCGGCTGGAGATCTGGGACGAACACGCCTGGAGCACCTATCTGGCCGACCAAGAGCAGGCTTTCGCCGATCTGTCGGAGGAGGTGCTGCCAGGGATTTTGTGACTCCACGGTCGACTCATCGGTAAAACGTCGTTCGGCGAGGTCTCCACCCGCAACCACCTGCCCGTCAGCTGATGCACCTTCCCCGGTGTCAGGTGACGGACGGATACGCGGGTGCGGATGGGGACCTGGCCGGACGGCCCCGGGGGTGGGGGCCAGTTTTCAAGACACCGGTGAGCGTCCGCCGCGCGTCCGTGGGACGGGGCGGGAAATAAGGAGGGTTGCGCTTCATGCGCGCCGAAAACCACAGCCATGATCTTCAGGCGCCGGGGGGACACGTCCCCGTCATGCTCGATCGGGTACTGGAGTTGCTCGCTCCGGCGCTGGCCCGCCCCGCCCCGGTGCTCGTCGACGCCAACCTCGGACTCGGCGGCCATGCCGAGGCGCTGCTCGCCGCGCACCCCTCGCTCCATCTGATCGGGATCGATCGCGACCCCACCGCCATCGAACGTTCCACGGCCAGGCTCGCGCCGTACTCGAACCGGATCACGCTGGTGCGCGCGGTCTCCGACGAGCTCTCCGAGGTGCTGGCCGACGCCGGCCACCCCCGGGTCGACGCCGCCCTGTTCGACCTGGGGGTCTCCTCTCCGCAACTGGACGAGGCCGAGCGTGGTTTCGCCTACTCCTACGACGCGCCGCTGGACATGCGGATGGACCGTGACGAGGAGCTCACGGCCGAGATCGTGGTCAACACCTATTCGGCCGCCGAGCTGATCCGGATCCTGCGGGATTACGGAGAAGAACGATTCGCCCCGCGTGTCGCGCATCTAATCCTCAAGGAAAGGGCCAGGGAGGCCATAACGTCTACCAAGCGGCTTGCGGAGATCGTCCGGACGGCGATCCCCGCCGCTACCCGCAGGACCGGGGGCAACCCCGCTAAAAGGACTTTTCAGGCGTTGCGGATCGAGGTGAACGCGGAGTTGACGGCGCTGGAACGCGCGCTCCCAGCCGCGCTCGACGCATTGACGCTGGGCGGGCGCGTCGTCGTGCTCGCGTACCACTCCCTTGAGGACCGGCTGACAAAGCAGGTCATCACCGCGCGGACCAGGGACACCGGCCCCGTTGGCCTCCCTGTCCCGCTGCCGGCTCACCAGCCGCGGTTCGCGCTCCTGACGAGGGGAGCCGAGCTTCCGAGCGAAGAGGAGGTGGCCCGCAACCCGCGGGCCGCCTCTGCCCGGTGTCGGGCGGCAGAGAGGATCCGTGAGGCAGTTGACGAGGAGTGAGACAGACGTCCGACGCGCCGCGCCCAGCCGTACCGTGCCCGGTCGCGGCGCGCGTCCCGTGCGTGTCCCCCGTGCGATGCCGCAGGGGCGCCGCGGCGGTCCGGCCAGGCCCATGCCCGTCTCCGGTCCGGCCGCCCAGGCCCAGGCGGCTCCCGCGGCCCGTCGCGCGCGGGCGCCGAGGGCTCCTTTCCTGCTGCTCGTGGTCGGCCTGCTCTGCGGCGGCCTGGTCAGCCTGCTGCTGCTGAACGCCGTGCTCGCCAAGGACTCCTTCAGGGCCAACGGGCTGCGCAAGGAGATCAGCGGTCTGCGCATCGAGAAAGAGGCGAAGCAGAGCGAGAACATGCGGAGGGAGATGCCCGACGCGGTCGCGAAGAACAACGAGTACCAGGGGCTTGGGCCCGACTGGGACACCGCGCGTGTCATCACCCCCGACAAACCTGCCAGCAGGGCCGCCAGTGACGGTCAGACGCCCGCAGGGCAGGAGCGAGTGCCGGGCACGGGCCAGTGAGAGAGAGCGGCGGACGGGGGCCCGGACAGGGCCGCGGCGGCTCCTCGGGCGGATCGGCGGGAAGCTCCGGCCGCCGGTCTTCCGGCGGCCCCGGCCGGCCGGGTAAACCCGGCGGGGCCTCGGACGTTCCCGGTAGGCCCGGTTCCGAGGGCGCCGGGCCTTCAGGTGCTCCCGGTGTCCCCGACAGTCCCGGCGGGCCCGCCTCCCCGGGCAGGCCCCCGGCGTCCGGCAGGTCCGGTTCGTCGAGATCGTCTGGTTCCTCTGGTTCTGGCCGTGCGGGTTCCGCCGGCCGGGCGCAGGGCGTCGATGGGCCGGGTAGGCCCGGTTCCTCGGGCAGGTCATCCGGTTCTGGTCGCGCGGGCTCTTCGGGCAGACCGTCCACCACGGGCTCCGGCCGGGCGGGCTCTCCGGCCAGGGGACAGGGAGACGAGAAGGCGTCCGGTGCCGCCAGGGGGCGATCCTCCGCCGAAGGTCCAGGCAAGGGCCAGGGGGCGGGGCGGGCCGGCAGGGCGGGCTCCGCCGCGAGGCCGTCCGCTTCGGGCGGCTCCGGCCGGGCGTCCACCTCCGGCGGTCCCGGCAGGACGGGCTCGCCTGGCCGTCCGGCGGCCTCGGAGGGCACCGGCAGACCTGGCAGATCCGATAAATCCGATAAATCCGACAAGCCCGCCAGGCCTGCCAGGTCCGGTTCTCCGGCGAGGCCGTCGGTCGCGGGCACGTCCGGCAGATCCGGCTCTCCGGGGCGGCCGGGTTCCACCGGCAGGCAGGGGGCCGGCGCGAGGCCGCCCGCCCCCGGCGCTTCGGACGTCCCCTCGGTACTCCGGGCCACGGGTGGCTCCGGCAGGCCCGGCGGCCCCTCGGCGCCGCGCAGGCCCACCGGCTCCGAGGCCGCGCGCGGACCGGCGCGGTCCGCACGACCCCAGGAGTCGCCGGGCCCGCCGGGCCGGGCGCGACCCGCGCCAAGTCGTGGAAACGAACGGCCGCAGGAGCAGGAGCACACGCGCACGATGGGACGCGGCGGCGGCAGGCCGCCGCGGCCTCCGGCGCGCCCGTCCGCGGTGCTGCGCCTGGGCAACCCCCGCAGGCGTATCGGCATCGGCCTGATGGCGATGACCTTCGTGCTGTCCATCTTCGCGGGGCGGCTCATCCAGCTTCAGGGCCTCGACTCGAAGGTCTACACCGCCGAGGCGGCCAAGCAGCGCGTACAGGGTGAGAAGCTGCCCGCGAGAAGGGGCTCGATCACCGACGTCAACGGACACGAGCTCGCGCTGACCCTGGAGGCGCGCGAGATCTTCGTCGACCCCTCGCAGGTCGTCGCCGCGCAGCGCGACCGGGTGGCCGCGGTCCTGGCCAAGGAGCTGAACGAGCCCAAGGACCCGATCGCCGCCAAGCTGGCCGACGGCACCAGCCACTACGCGCAGATCGCCGCCGCCGTCGATCCCGCACTCGCCCAGCGGATCATGGCGTACGAGTTCAAAGGCGTCGGCAGCAAGCACCGCTACCGGCGTGACTACCCGGGCGGCGACCTGGCGGGCAGCCTGCTGGGTTTCGTCGGCACCGACGGCACCGGACTGGCCGGGCTGGAGAACACCTACGACAAGCTGCTCGCGGGCCGAGACGGCGAGCAGATCATCGAGACGGGCGCCAGAGGGCAGCGCATCCCGATGACCCGCAGCACCCTGCGGGCGCCCATCGAGGGCAGGGACGTGCGGCTGACCATCGACCGCGACGTCCAGTGGGCCGCGCAGAAGGCGATCAGCGAGCAGGTCAAGGCCACCGGGTCGCGCACCGGCAGCGCCATCGTGCTGGACGTGCAGACCGGTCGGGTGATCGCCATGGCGAACGCGCCGGAACTCGACCTGAAGAACTGGAAGGAATCCCCGGTGGAGGACCGGGTCAACCGGTCGGTCACCGACGTGTTCGAACCGGGCAGCACCAACAAGGTCATCACCGCCGCGGCGGCGCTGGAGTCGGGGGCCGTGCGGCCGGACACCCTGTTCACCGTCCCCGACCAGATCAGGTGTGCCGACCGGGTGCTGAAGGACTCCCACCCGCACGCCGTCGAGCGCCTGACCTTCTCGGGTGTCGTGGCGACCTCCAGCAACGTGGGCACCATCCTGGCCACCCAGAAGATCGGCGACGAGAAGCTCCACTCGATGCTCCAGCGCTTCGGTTTCGGCGCGAAACCCGGCACCGGGCTGCCGGGGGAGGAGGCGGGGCTGCTGCCCGACTGGAAGAACTGGTCGGGCAGCCAGCGCTGCACGATCGCCTACGGCCAGGGCATCTCGGTGACCGCGCTCCAGACGGCGAGCGTCTACCAGACCATCGCCAACGGCGGGGTGCGCGTCACCCCGCAGATCGTGGCCGGCACGACCGGCGAGAACGGCGCGTTCACGCCGTCCGCTCCGGGTAAGCGGACCCGGGTGGTCGGTGAGCGTACGGCGCGGGAGATCGCCGCCATGCTGGAGGCCGCGGTGAGCGAGGAGGGCACCGGCAACCTCGCCGCGATCGACGGCTACCGGGTGGCGGGCAAGACGGGCACCGCGATGCGCTATGACACCAGATGCCAGGGCTACTGCGGATACACCGCGACGTTCGTTGGTTTCGCTCCGGTGGACAAGCCCCGCCTGGTCGTCCTGGCGGTGCTCCAGGACCCCCAGCAGGGCCACTACGGTGGGGAGATCGCCGCCCCGGTCTTCAAGCAGTTGATGACGTTCGCGTTGAAGAGCGGAAAGATTCCTCCGACCGGAACCCGGCCCTCCCCGGTGCGGATACGCGCAGGGAGGTGACGAGTGAAGGTACGCTCTCGCCGTGCATCCCCCGTCGTCCATGCGACCCTCAACCAGTTCACCCCGTCCGCTCTCCGGGCTGGCGAGCCTCCTCGGCGCGCCCTCGGGCACGTCACGAGCGCCGCTGGCCGCGGTGTCCGGGATCACCATCGACTCGCGCCAGGTGTGTCGTGGAGATCTCTACGTAGCGCTGCCGGGGGCCACGGCCCACGGGGCCGACTTCTCCGCGCAGGCCCTCGCCGCGGGTGCCGCCGCGATCCTGACCGACGAGGCGGGCCGGCAGGCCGCGGTCGCGACCGGCCTGCCGGTCCTCGTCGTGCCCAACCCGCGCCGCCTGCTGGGACAGGTCTCCGCCTGGGTGTACGGCAATCCCGCGGCTGACGTGATGGTCATCGGCGTCACCGGCACCAGTGGCAAGTCCACCACCACCTTCCTGCTGGAGGCCGGACTGCGGGCCGCGGGACACCGGCCGGGGCTGATCGGGGGCGTGGAGATCCACGTCGGTGAGCTGCGTTTCGCGCCGAGGCTCACCACGCCGGAGGCCAGCGACCTGCAGGGCCTGTTCGCCCTGATGCGTGAGCAGGGCGTCACCGCCGCGGCCATGGAGGTCTCCAGCCACGCGCTGGCGCTGGGCCGGGTCGACGAGGTGTTCTACGACGTGGCGCTGTTCACCAACCTGTCGCAGGACCACCTCGACTTCCACCGGGATCTCGACGACTACTTCGCGACGAAGGCCCGGTTGTTCACCCCCGAGATGAGCAGGGTGGGCGTCGTCAACCTCGACGACGCCCACGGGCGGGAGCTCCTCGGCAGCGCGAAGATCCCGATGACCACCTTCTCCGCCGAGGGCGCCGTGGAGGCCGACTGGCGGGCCGTGGACGTGCGGCTGGGACCCGAGGGCAGCACCTTCAAGATCGTGGGCCCCGGTGGCGTCGAGGAGGCCGCGACGATCGCCCTGCCCGGCCCCTTCAACGTGGCCAACGCCCTGGGCGCCGTCGTCGCGCTGGTGGAGGCCGGTGTGCCGCTGCGAACCGCGGTGGCGGGCCTGGGTACGCTGGCAGGAGTTCCGGGCCGGATGGAGCGGGTTCCCGGCGGGGAGGACTTCCAGGCCATTGTCGACTACTCGCACAAGCCCGGCGCGGTCGAGTCCGTCCTGTGCTCGCTGCGCGAGGTCACCGAGGGCAGGCTCATCGTGGTCCTTGGCTGCGGGGGTGACCGTGACCGTGGTAAACGCCCAATGATGGGAGAAGCCGCCGCAAGGCTGGCAGATGTGGCTATTCTCACCAGCGACAACCCCCGCTCCGAGGATCCCCTGCGGATCCTCGCGGAGATGATGGACGGAGTTCTCGGTGTGTCCCAGGACGGACGCGCACATGTGATCATTGAGCCTGATCGTGCCGCGGCCATCGACCTGGCCATCGGCCGGGCGGGTTTCGGCGACGTCGTCGTCGTGGCCGGCAAGGGTCACGAGCAGGGCCAGTACATCGGCGACCAGGTGCTTCCTTTCGATGACAGGCAGGTCGTGGCCGACGCGATCGTCAGGCGCCGGAACCGCACCGGGCGCCGAAGCACGTATGGAGAGTAGGGAAGACGCATCATGATCCCGTTGCCGCTGGCCAGAATCGCCGAGATCACCTCGGGGGCTCTCGCGGGCATGGCCGACCCACGCGCGGTGGTGCGCGGCCCGGTCGTCATCGACTCCCGCGCCGTCGAGCCGGGGTCGCTGTTCGTCGCGATCAAGGGTGAACGGGTCGACGGGCACGACTTCGCCGCCCAGGCCGTCGAGGCAGGGGCGGTCGCCGTGCTGGCCTCCCGGCCCGTCGACGTCCCCGCCGTCATCGTCGGCGACACCGTGGCGGCCATGACCGTCCTGGCCACCGCCGTCTGCGCCGAACTGCCGGCGACCACGGTCATCGGCATCACCGGCTCGGCGGGCAAGACCACCACCAAGGACCTGCTGGCCAGGCTCACCGCGAGGATCGGTCCAACGGTCGCCCCCGTCGGATCGTTCAACAACGAGATCGGCCACCCGCTGACCGTGCTGAAGGCCGACGAGGACACCCGCTACCTGGTGCTTGAGCTCAGCGCGCGCGACGTCGGGCACATCGCCCACCTGACCCGTATCGCCCCGCCGAGGATCGGCGTGGTCCTCAACGTCGGCACCGCCCATCTGGGCGTCTTCGGGGGCAAGGAGGAGATCGCCAGGGCCAAGGGCGAACTGGTCGAGGCGCTGCCCGCCGACGGCGTGGCCGTGCTCAACCTCGATGACCCGCTGGTGGCGGCCATGGCCGGACGCACCCGCGCCCGCGTCACCTGGTACGGCCGGACCTCCGACGCCGACGTACGGGCCGAGAACGTGACCGTCGACGAGCGGGGGCGCGCCTCCTTCACGCTGCGCGCCCCGTCCGGCGCCGCTCCGGTCGGCCTCCGCCTGTACGGTGAGCACGCGGTGGAGAACGCGCTGGCGGCCGCGGCGGCCGCCTACGAGCTCGGCCTGCCGGTCGCCACCATCGCCGAGGAGCTGTCGGAGGCCGAGCCTCGCAGCCGCTGGCGGATGGAGGTCACCGACCGCGAGGACGGGGTGACCGTGATCAACGACGCCTACAACGCCAACCCCGACTCCATGCGCGCCGCCTTCGGTGCCCTGGACGCGCTCGCGGGCGATCGCCGCCGCTTCGCGGTCATCGCCGCCCTGCTCGAGCTGGGTGAGGACGGTCCCGCGCTCAACGAGGAGCTGGGCCGGCTGGCCGGGGGCGCGGGTCTCGCCGGTCTGTTCGTCGTCGGCCCCGACGCCGACCCGATCCTGGCCGGGGCGGAGGCCGCCGTACGGGAGGCCGCGGGCCGCGTGCCGGTGGCCGGCGTCCCCGCCGGGCATGCCGGACCGGTCTGGCACGCCGCGGGTGGCCCGCCGGGCGCGGGAGAGCCGCCGGGCACCGGCTCGACGGACGGCCTCTCGCCCCTCTCCGCCTTCGGTGACGCCCCGGCGACCGGGATCCGGGGCGCCACCCGGGTCTCGCACGCCGCCGACGCGGCACAGGCGGGCGCGGAGCTGTCGGCGCTGCTGGCCCCCGGTGACGTCGTGCTCGTCAAGGGACCGCGCGCCGCGGGCCTTGAGCGGGTGGCCGTGGCGCTGCTCGGGGGTGATCGCCGATGAGGGAGATCCTCGTCGCGGCGGCGATCAGCCTGCTGCTGTCCATGCTGGGCACACCGCTGGCGATCCGCCTGTTCTCCCGGCGCGGCTACGGGCAGAGCATCAGGGAGGAGGGACCCTCCGGCCACCACGACAAACGCGGCACCCCCACCATGGGCGGCACCGTGATCGTGATCGCCGCGCTGGTCGGCTTCGCCTGCGCCCACCTCTACAGCTTCACGCCGCCCACGGTCTCCGCGGTCCTGGTGCTGTTCCTGATGACGGGCCTGGGCGCGGTCGGCTTCCTGGACGACTTCATCAAGATCTACAAGCAGCGCAGCCTGGGCCTGCGCAGCGGTGCCAAGGCGCTGGGCCAGCTCATCGTCGGCGCGGTCTTCGCGGTCCTGGTGACCCGTTTCCCCAACGCCTACCTGATCACCCCGGCCGAGACGCGCCTGTCGTTCCTGAGGGACTTCGGCCCCTCCATCGGGCTCATCGGGTTCATCATCTGGGTGCTGATCATGATCGTGGGCTTCTCCAACGCGGTGAACCTCACCGACGGCCTCGACGGCCTGGCCAGCGGTGCCACCGGTGTGGTGCTGGCCTCGTACGTGCTGATCGGCAACTGGCAGCTGCGCAACAGCTGCACCACCCAGCTCGGGCCCAACTGCTACTGGGTCCGCGATCCGCTGGACCTGGCCGTGGTCGCCGCGGCGGTGCTCGGCGCGCTGGTCGGCTTCCTGTGGTGGAACGCCCCGCCAGCGAAGATCTTCATGGGTGACACCGGCTCGCTGGCCCTGGGCGGCGTGCTCGCCGGGTTGGCCATCACCACCAGGACCCAGCTCCTGCTGATCATCCTCGCCGGGATGTGCGTGCTCATCACCATGTCGGTGATCATCCAGGTCGGTTCCTTCAAGATGACCGGTAAACGGGTCTTCAGGATGGCCCCGCTACAGCACCACTTCGAGCTGAAGGGCTGGGCCGAGACGACCATCGTGGTCCGCTTCTGGCTGATCGCCGCCCTGTGCGCGGCCGCCGGGCTGGGGATCTTCTACGTGGAATGGATGCCCAGGCTGTGAGTGGGAAAGGCCATGTGATCTGCGTCGCCGGACTGGGGGTCTCGGGCACGGCCGTGGCCCGCACGATGGCCGCGAGGGGCGAGAGGGTGGTCGTCCTGGAGGGCAGGGACGGTGAGCGGGCCAGGGCGCTCGCCGCCGAGCTCGCCGGGCTCGGCGTCGAGGTCCGCTTCGGCGAGCCCGCGGAGCCCCCGGCGGGCACCTCGCTGATCGTCACCACCGGCTGGCCGCCGCACCACCCGCTGCTCGCCGCCGCCGCGGCGGCGGGGATCGAGGTGATTGGCGAGGTCGAGCTGGCCTGGCGGCTCCGCCCGGTCGGCGCCGCTCCCTGGCTGGCACTGACCGGTACCAACGGCAAGACCACCGTGGTCCGGATGCTCACCTCGATGCTCCTGGCCGCCGGGCACCGGGCGCTCGCCGTCGGCAACGTCGGCACCCCGGTGGTGGAGGCGGTCGCCGGAGCCGGCGACGTGCTGGCGGTGGAGCTGTCCAGCTTCCAGCTGCACCGCTCGCCCAGCATCGCCCCGTACGCGGCCGCGGTGCTCAATGTGGCGCCGGACCACCTCGACTGGCACGGCTCCATGGAGGAGTACGCCCGGGTCAAGGGGGAGATCTTCGCCAGGGCCGGGATCGTCGTGTACAACGCCGACGACGAGTGGGCGACCCGTCTCGCCGCGCCGTACGAGAGCGTGGCGGCACGCAGCGTGGGCTTCACCCTCGGCGTGCCCGCACCGGGCCAGCTCGGCGTGGTCGAGGACCTGCTGGTGGACCGGGCGTTCGTGGCCGATCCCGCGAGTAACGCGGAGGAACTCGCCTCGTTCGACGACGTCCGCCCGTTCGCGCCGCACAACGTGGCCAACGCGCTCGCCGCTGCGGCGCTGGCCAGGGCCTACGGGGTGAGCGCCACCGCGGTGCGCGAGGGCCTGCTGGACTTTGTGCCCGACCCCCATCGGATCGCGTACGTGGCCAGGGTCGCCGAGGTCGACTACGTGGACGACTCCAAGGCCACCAACCCGCACGCCGCCGCCGCCTCGCTGGCCGCCTACCCGTCGATCGTCTGGGTGGCGGGCGGGTTGCTCAAGGGCGCGGACGTCGACGAGCTGGTACGCCGCGCCGCGCCCCGCCTGCGCGGCGCGGTCCTGCTGGGCGCCGACCGCGAACGAATTCGCGAGGCTCTGGCGCGACACGCCGGGAATGTTCCGGTGGTGGAGGTGGCCGGGCAAGACACTGGGGTCATGGACCGTGTCGTCACCGAAGCCGCCAGGCTCGCCACCCCCGGAGACACCGTGCTGCTGGCCCCGGCCGGCGCCTCCTGGGACATGTTCTCCGGTTATCCCGCCCGAGGGGAGGCGTTCGCCCGAGCCGTGCACCGTCTCGCCGCAGGGCACGACGGGGGACGGGCGTGAGCGCGACGGCGCAGGAGGGCGCCCCCCGGGGGCAGGACGGCCTCCGCGAGCACCTGCTCGCCCTCCGCGAGCTGCTCAACCGGCCGTTGACCTCGTACTACCTGATCCTGGGGTGCAGTTCCCTGCTGCTCGTCCTCGGCCTGATGATGGTGCTGTCGGCCTCCAGCATCGAGGCGCTGCAGGAGATGGGCGACCCCTTCTACTGGTTCTTCAAGCAGTCGATCTCGGCCGCACTCGGTCTCCCGCTGATGTGGGTCTGCGCCCAGCTGCCGCCCCGGTTCTTCAGGCTCGCCGGCTACCCGTTGATGGCGCTGTCGATCCTCGGGCTGGTGCTGGTGCTGTTCGTCGGCACCTCCCAGCTCGGCGCCCAGCGCTGGATCGACCTCGGCCCCATCTACCTGCAGCCCTCCGAGCCCGCCAAGCTCGGGCTGATCCTCTGGGGCGCCGACCTGCTGGCCCGCAGGGCGCGCAACGGCCTGATCGAATGGCGCAGCCTGTTCATCCCGCTGATGCCGGGCACCGCCATCCTGGCCGTCATGGTCATGCTGGGAAGCGACCTCGGCACCACGCTGGTGCTGCTGATGATCTTCCTGTCGCTGCTCTGGGTGGTGGGCGCGCCGCTGAGGCTGTTCGGCGGGATCCTCGCGGTGGCGGTGCTCGCGACCATCGTCATGATCAGCACCGAGGGCTACCGCTCGGACCGGATCACGGGCTGGCTCGACCCGTGGGGCAACGCCCAGGGGTCCGGCTTCCAGGCCGTGCAGGGACAGATCGCGATGGGCAGCGGCGGCTGGTTCGGGCTGGGGCTGGGGTCCAGCAGGCAGAAGTGGAGCTGGATCCCGCACGCGGAGAGCGACTTCATCTTCTCCATCCTCGGTGAGGAGCTCGGACTGATGGGCACGCTCGTCGTGGTGGCCCTGTTCGGGCTGCTGGGCTACGCGGGGCTGCGGGTGGCCACCCGGGTGAAGGACCCGTTCGTCCGGCTCGCCTCCGCCGCCGCGATCGCCTGGATCGCCGGTCAGGCGATCGTCAACATCGGCGCCGTCATCGGCGTGCTGCCCATCACCGGTATCCCGTTGCCACTGGTCTCCTACGGTGGATCGGCCCTGTTGCCCACCCTGGCCACCCTGGGCATGCTCCTGTCGTTCGCCAAGCACGAACCCGGCGCCCGCGAGGCTCTCGCGGCCCATGGCCCCGGACCGGTGGCGCGGGGCCTAAGCTGGCTTGGCCTGGGTGGTCCGGCCAGGAAACGACGGCCGGGCCGTGGAAGACGATAAGCGAAAGGACCGACATGAGGGTGGTCCTCGCCGGCGGCGGGACGGCTGGTCATATCGAACCGGCGCTGGCTCTGGCCGACGCGCTGCGCCAACTCGACCCCAACATCGGGATCACCTGCCTCGGCACCGAGCGAGGTCTGGAGACCAGGCTGGTTCCGGCCAGGGGGTACGAACTGCAACTGGTGCCCGCGGTGCCGCTGCCCCGGACACTGACCCCCCAGCTGCTGAGCGTGCCGGGCCGTCTGGCGGGCGCCATCAGCGCGGCCGCCGCCATCATGGACCGGGTCCAGGCCGACGTCCTGGTCGGCTTCGGCGGCTACGTGGCGACCCCCGCCTACCTGGCGGCGCGGCGGCGTGGCGTGCCGATCGTGGTCCACGAGGCCAACCCGCGCCCCGGCCTGGCCAACCGGCTGGGCGCGCGCCTCACCGAGCACGTGTTCACCGGCCACCCGGACACGCCGCTGAACCAGGCCGAGTACATCGGCATCCCGTTGCGACGGGAGATCGTCAACCTCGACCGGCTGTCCATGGGCGACAAGGCCAGGTCCTGGTTCGGCCTGGAGGCCGACCTGCCCACGCTGCTGGTCACCGGCGGCTCCCAGGGGGCCCGCTCGCTCAACCAGGCGGCCCTGGCCGCGGCCCCCGCGCTGCGCCGGGCCGGAGTGCAGGTGCTGCACGTCATCGGCCCGAAGAACACGCTGGAGCAGGAACCGCCACCCGGCGACCCGCAGTACGTCGTGCTGCAGTACGTCGACCGGATGGACCTGGCCTACGCCGCCGCCGACTTCGCCCTGTGCCGCAGCGGCGCGATGACCTGCGCCGAGCTGACCGCGGTGGGCCTGCCGGCCGCGTACATCCCGCTGCCGCACGGCAACGGCGAGCAGCGGCTCAACGCCACGCCGATCGTGCGGGGCGGCGGCGGCCTGATGATCGATGACGCGGAGCTGTCAGCGGAGTGGATCATCCAGAACGTGCTGCCCATCCTGTCCGACCCCGAACGTGTGGTCACCATGTCCGAGGCGGCGTCTCAGATGGGCAGGAAGGACGCCGACGTGACACTGGCGCGCAGGGTGCTGCAGATCGCGGCGCGGGGGAGAGGCTGAATGGGCGCGGAGCGGATCCGACGCGGTGAGCGCGGGGCTGCCCGTGCTCACCTCCGGCGGCAGGGCCGGGCGGGACGAGAGCGTCCGCGTGGCGAACGAGGAGGGGTGAGCGGCCGATGAGCCTGGTCAAGCTGGTGGATCCGGTTGCGGCCGGAGATCTGGGACGGGTCCACTTCATCGGGATCGGTGGTTCTGGGATGTCCGGAATCGCGCGCATCCTGCTTAAACGGGGCGTGCAGGTCTCCGGCAGCGACGCGCGGGGGTCGGACATGGCGACCGAGCTGCGGGAGCTGGGGGCCAGGGTGCACATCGGCCACGCCGCCTCGCACATCAAGCAGGTCGACACCGTCGTGGTCTCCACCGCGATCCGCGACTCCAACCCCGAGCTGGGCGAGGCGCTCCGTCAGGGCCTGCGGGTCATCCCCAGGGCCGCCGCGCTCGCCTCCGTCATGGCGGGCAGGACCGGCGTCGCGCTGGCCGGCACCCACGGCAAGACCACCACGACCTCGATGCTCACCGTGGCGCTGCAGAAGTGCGGCGCCGACCCCTCGTACTGTGTGGGCGGTCAGCTGGTGACGACGGGGCTGGGCGCCGACGAGGGCTCGGGCGGGGTGTTCGTCGCCGAGGCCGACGAGAGCGACGGCTCCTTCCTCATGCTGGCCCCCGACATCGCCGTGGTGACCAACGTCGAGCCGGACCATCTGGACAACTACGGTGATCCGCGTGCGGTTCACGATAGCTTCGCCCGGTTCGTGGAGCGCGTCGCCGACACCATGGTCGTCTGTGCCGACGATCCCGGCTCCGCCGCGCTGATCCCGATCGCCCGCGCCCGCGGCCTGAAGGTGATCACGTACGGTGAGACGGAGGACGCCGACCTGCGGGTGGGCGGGATCTCTCCCGAGGGGCTGGGCATCACCTTCACGGTCCACGGGCACGGGGAGGTCAGGCTCGCGGTCCCGGGCCGCCACAACGCGCTCAACGCGGCCGCGGTCATCGCGGTGGCGGGAGAGCTGGGCGTCTCCTTCGGTGAGATCCGTGATGGTCTGGCGGCCTTCACCGGCGCCAAGCGCCGTTTCGAGGCCAAGGGTGAGGCGGGCGGGGTGGCGGTCTTCGACAGCTACGCCCACCACCCGACCGAGCTGGCCGCCGACCTGCGCGCGGCGCGGGACGTGGTGGCGTCCTTCTCCGGAGACGGCAGGGTCATCGCGGTCTTCCAACCGCATCTGTACTCACGCACCAGGTTCTTCGCCGACGAGTTCGGCATCGCGCTCGGGCTGGCCGACGAGGCCATCGTCCTGGACGTCTACGGCGCCCGCGAGGACCCCGAGCCCGGCGTGTCGGGGGCGCTGGTGGCGGGCAAGGTGCCGCTGCCCGCAGAACAGGTGGCCTACGCCCCTCAGCGGGACGACGTGCCGGCCCTGGTCGCGAGCCTGGCCAGGCCGGGGGACATCGTCCTGACCATGGGCGCGGGCGACGTGACCGAGCTGGGTCCCAGGATCGTGGCGGAGCTGGCCGCGCGGTGACCCATGCCAGCGGGCGCGGGTCGCCGGAGGGGGAGTGGCATTGAACGGCGTGTGGCGGTCGGCCTTCCTGGCCCTGCTCACCGCGGGAGTGGTGGGCATCGCCGCGTGGCTGGTGTTCTTCTCCCCGGTGCTCGGGGTCCGGGAGATCCAGGTGGTGGGCAACGCGGGCCTGTCCACCGAGGAGATCCGGCGGGTGGCGCAGGTGGCCGACGGCAAGCCCCTCGCCACGGTCGACCTGGCCGAGGTGGAGGACCGGATCGGCAAGATCACCCAGATCGAGTCGGTGACGGTCAGCCGCGCCTGGCCGGGGACCCTGCGGGTGAAGGTCGTGGAGCGCAGGCCGGTGGCGGTGGTGCCGGTCGGCGGCCGGTCGGCACTGATGGACCGGCACGGGATGGTCACCGAGGTCAAGGACGTCGCGCCCCCGGCACTGCCGGTGCTGCGGGTGGACCGGCCGGGGCCGGGCGACCCGGCGACGGCGGCGGCGCTCACGGTCATCGCCGCGCTGCCGGAGAATCTGGCCCGCCGGGTCGCGGAGGTGCTCGCGCCGTCGGCCGAGACGGTCTCGCTGCGGCTGAAGGACGGCCGCGCGATCGTGTGGGGTGGCGGAGACCGTCCCGCGGACAAGGCGCGGATCCTTGTTACGCTGCTCAGACGTCCGGCCGACACCTATGACGTCAGTTCGCCTGACGTCGTGACGGTTAAGTGATCTCATCGGATGGCGGACGTTCCCGGAAAAGGACGGCCCGCGACACGCTGGACGTGCTTGCGGCGCGGTTAGTTGACCCGCCAGGAGCGTAACTCCTACTGTCCGTATCACTCCTCAGGTTGACATAAAGCTAAATCTCAACTTGAGGGTGAGGGTTTTGGAAACGACGGCACGGGCCCCGTGCCGCATGAAATTGCAAGTCAACGAGCGGAAAGGCCCCTCGTCGTGGCAGCACCGCAGAACTACCTCGCGGTCATCAAGGTTGTAGGAATCGGCGGAGGCGGAGTCAACGCCGTCAACCGGATGATCGAGGAGGGACTCAAGGGCGTCGAGTTCATCGCCATCAATACCGACGCCCAGGCGCTGCTGATGAGTGACGCCGACGTCAAGCTCGACGTCGGGCGCGAACTCACTCGCGGCCTCGGCGCGGGAGCCAATCCCGAAGTCGGGCGCAAGGCGGCCGAGGACCACCGTGAGGAGATCGAAGAGGTCCTCAAGGGCGCCGACATGGTTTTCGTCACGGCAGGTGAGGGCGGTGGCACGGGCACCGGAGGCGCCCCGGTGGTGGCCAACATCGCCCGCACCCTGGGCGCGCTGACCATCGGTGTCGTGACCCGGCCCTTCAGCTTCGAGGGGCGGCGCAGGGCGATGCAGGCCGACGCCGGCATCGAGACCCTCCGTGAGGAGGTCGACACCCTCATCGTGATCCCGAACGACCGGCTGCTGTCGATCTCCGACCGGCAGGTGAGCGTGCTGGACGCCTTCAAGGCGGCGGACCAGGTGCTGCTCTCCGGTGTCCAGGGCATCACCGACCTGATCACCACGCCCGGACTGATCAACCTCGACTTCGCCGATGTGAAATCGGTCATGTCCGGTGCGGGCTCGGCCCTGATGGGCATCGGCCACGCGCGCGGCGACGACCGTTCGGTCGCGGCGGCCGAGATGGCCGTGTCCAGCCCGCTGCTGGAGGCCAGCATCGACGGCGCGCACGGCGTGCTGCTCTCGATCGCCGGCGGCTCCGACCTAGGCCTGTTCGAGATCAACGAGGCGGCCCAGCTCGTCTCCACCGCCGCGGCACCGGACGCCAACATCATCTTCGGTACGGTCATCGACGACGCCCTCGGCGACGAGGTGCGCGTCACCGTGATCGCGGCCGGTTTCGACGAGCCCGCTCCCGAGCCCAAGCAACTGCCGCAGCCGGCGTCCCGCCCGCAGCCCGCCTCGCGTCCCGCCCCGCCGCCCTCGGCGGCCGCCCCGGTCCGCCCGCTGGCGCCCACGGTCAAGGCGGAGCCCCGCCCCGAGCCCCGTCCGGAGCCCAGGGTGGAGCACGCGCCGCCCTCGCCGGTGCGGCAGGTCGTCACCCCGCAGGCGGAGCCGACGCCTTCGCCCCAGCAGATCCACCCGGTACAGCCGGTGGAGCACGCCGAACCGCACCGCGTGGAGGAGCCGCACTCCTCTCCGCTGTCGATCCCGCGCCCGGCCCCCGAGCCCTCGCAGCCGACGCCGATCTCCGCGCGGGTCACCGACCCCGTCCGGCGGCGCCCGGTGATCTTCGAGGAGCAGGAAGAGGAGCTGGACGTTCCCGACTTCCTGAAGTGACATTGCTCACGGTGGGGGTGGGTGAAGAGCCACCCGGCCGTGCCGGGAAGAATGGGCTCCGCCGGTTTGCCAGTGTCCGAGCGGCGGAGATGTGACGGAAACAACACGACGAGACGAGATCGCGGCCGGGCTGGCCCGGGTCGAGGCGGAGATCGCCGAAGCCTGCCGGGCCGCCGGCCGCAGCCGCGAGGAGCTGACGCTCATCGCGGTGAGCAAGACCTACCCCGCCTCCGACGTACGGCTGCTGGCCGGACTCGGGATCACCGACGTCGGGGAGAACCGCGACCAGGAGGCTTCGGTCAAGGCGCGCGAATGCGCCGACCTCGGCCTGCGGTGGCACTTCGTCGGCCAGTTACAGACCAACAAGGTCCGCTCGGTGGTCGGCTACGCGGACGTCGTCCACTCGGTCGACCGGCCGCGCCTGGTCACCGCCCTCAGCAGGGAGGCGCTCGGGGTGGGGCGCCGGATCACCTGCCTGGTACAGGTCGCGCTCGACGGTGACCCCGCCAGGGGCGGTGTGGTACCGCGGCAGGCCGAGGCGCTGGCGGACACCGTCGCCGGAGCGCCGGGGCTTGAGCTGGGCGGGGTGATGGCGGTCGCGCCGCTGGGGGAGGAACCGGGCAGGGCGTTCGCGAGGCTGAGGGAGATCGCACGGTCCGTCCAGGACGCCCACCCGGGCGCCGACGTCATCTCGGCGGGGATGAGCGGGGATATGTCCCAGGCCATTGCCAACGGTGCGACACACCTGCGTGTTGGTACGGCGTTGCTCGGTCGCAGGAAGCCCTTCGTCAGGTAATGTCCCTTCAAGTGGACCTTGGCGTCCGCGTACCCGGACAGCGGTCGAACGGTGGTGAGCTCAAGGCGGTCGGGCTGGCCCCTCGGGCACATCGAAGTAAGACGGAGGAAGAAGTAGCGATGGCCGGCGCGATGCGCAAGATGGCGGTCTACCTCGGTCTTGTTGAGGACGACCGCTACGAGAGATACGACAGCTACCCCGACGACGAGTACGAGGAGTTCGACGACACGCGCCGGGAGGGCGACGAGCGCCCTGGCACGGTCCACGAGCTCTCGGACGACACCGACCCGGGTGTGCCCGCTCCGCGGCCCGCGACGGCTGTCCTGGAGCGCCGTACGACCGATCTGGCGCGCATCACCACCCTTCATCCCCGCACGTACAACGAGGCGCGGACCATCGGTGAGCACTTCCGTGACGGTACCCCGGTCATCATGAACCTGACCGAGATGGTTGACAGTGACGCAAAGCGGCTCGTTGATTTCGCGGCAGGTCTCGTCTTTGGCCTACATGGCAGCATTGAACGTGTTACCAACAAGGTGTTCCTGTTGTCCCCAGCCAATGTCGAGGTGACCGCCGAGGACAAGGCTCGAATCGCGGAACGCGGATTCTTCAACCAGAGCTAGAGTTCCACCATGAACAGTGACCGGCCCGACGGGTCCCGATGGGACGAAGGACGGCAGAGCGGAGTGGAGGCGAGGACGGACCGTGGGGATCGTTAGCGGGATCTTGGTCTTCGTCCTGTCCATCTACCTCGTTCTGCTGATCGGCAGAATGATCTTTGAGACGGTGCAGGCGTTCGCACGTCAGTGGCGCCCCACCGGCATCGTTCTGGTGCTGGCGGAAGCCGTATACACGGTGACCGACCCGCCTCTCAAGTTCCTCCGCCGTTTCATTCCACCACTCCGGTTGGGTACGGTGGCCTTTGACCTAAGCTTCACAGTGCTGTTCATTGTGGTCTTGGTCTTGATCCAACTCGTGTCCGCGCTTCGTTGATCGGGTACCGTCCCCCCGGACAGACTCCAAGCGCGCCAAGGAGACCGAAATGCCGCTGACTCCCGCCGATGTGCGGAACAAGCAATTCAGTACGACCCGCCTTCGGCCGGGTTACGACGAGGAAGAGGTAGATGCCTTCCTCGATGAGGTCGAGTCCGAGTTGGACCGTCTCATTCAGGAGAACGAGGAGCTCCGCGCCAAGCTGGCGGAGTGCCTGCGGGGCAAGGTCCCCGGCGGGATGGGCATGGCCATGGCGCCCGCCCCCATCGCCGAGCCCAAGCCCGAGATGATGATGCAGCAGCCGGAGCCGATGCGTGCTCCCGAGCCGGTGCAGCAGCATCAGCAGCCCGTTCCCGTCGGAATGGGAATGCCTCCGGCCGAGGACAACATGGACACCGCGGCCCGGGTGCTCGCCCTCGCGCAGCAGACCGCGGACCAGGCCATCGCCGACGCCCGCCGGGAGGCGGACGAGACGGTGACCAGGGCGCGCCGCGAGGCCGACGACATCCTCGGCAAGGCACGTCGCCAGGCCGAGCAGGTCATCGGTGACGCGCGTGCCCGAGCCGAGACGCTGGAGCGCGACGCGCAGGAGCGGCACCGCCAGGCCATGGGCTCGCTGGTGCAGACCCGTGACGAGCTCGAGCGCAAGGTCGAGGAGCTCCGCAGCTTCGAGCGGGAGTACCGTAGTCGCCTGAAACTGTATCTGGAGAACCAGCTGGCCGAGCTCAACGTGGCTGCCGAGGGCAGCGGCGGGTTCCCGATCGTGAGCGGGCCTCCGGCCATGTCCCACGCGGTGGCCCCGGGCGGTCAGCCGACGCTCCAGAGCGCGCCCAACCCGTTCGGCGGCGACCCGTCGCAGCATTCGGGCGCCTTCCAGGGCGTTGACGGTCCTCACAACGACCGCCGCTAAGGTGTCGGGTCACCCCCTTTGACCCGCATCCGGGAGTTTTTCTGTGATCCTTATCAGCGCCGGTTTGGTACTCACGGCCATCGTCCTGCTCATCGTGGGGATCGTGCTGGCCAAACCGTTTCTGGTCATGTGGTCGATCGCGGTCAGCGTGCTGTCCGCCGTCTTCCTGGTGATCGGGGCGTTGCTGCGGCGCCACGAGCTGTTCCCCGGCGGGCAGGCCGGGGCCGCTCAGCCCCTTCCCGAGAAGGGACCGATGCCGGCCGGGCCCGTCCCCGCGCCGCACGGTGTGCCGAACCAGCCTCCCGTGCCACCGCACATGATGGCGCAGCACGGGATGCGGCAGCAGATGCCCGTGGCCCCGACCCAGCCGAGACGAGGCCCGGTGGCCGGGCCGGCCACCGCCACCGCCGCGAGGCGGGGCGCCCTGGACGCCGAGGCGATCGTGCTGGTCATCCCCGGCCGCAAGCGCTATCACGTCGCGGGGTGCCGCCAGCTGGCCGGCCGGGATCATGAGGAACTCACCCACGAGGAGGCTCGTGAGGAGGGTTTCACACCCTGTACCAGCTGCCTGCCGGAATCCACCGCTGGAAACAGGCCGTACCAGACCCCGCCCGGGGTGCGGGAGCCCGCCGAGCCCCTGAGCGCCTCCCCGGAGTCAGGCCCCGCAGGCGGCGCCGGCGAGCCCGGCCCGCACGAGGCCACCGCCAGGTTCACCGCCCCGTACCGTCCCGCGCGGCCCGCGGCCCCCGCCGGAGGGCAGCAGGCCCCTGGAGCGCGGCCCGAGCCCCAGCCAAGGCCGGAGAACCCCGCTGCCGGGCGGGAGAGCGCCGTGTCCCGGCAGGAGCCCCCGCAGGAGCCCGTCGTCCCGGTCGCCCGGCCCTACGTTCACTCCTCCGAACCTCAGGTGCGGCCCCAGGAGCCCGTGAGCCCCCCGCTCCGCGCGGCGGAGTCCCCGACCCCCTCGGTGCCGATCCGGCTGCCGAAGGTCCCCGAGATCCCGCACGCCGACTCCGAGGCCACCAGCTGGTTCAGCCGCGACATGGTCGTCCAGGCGTCCAAGCCGGAGACCCCGGTGGCTCCGGCCAGGCCCGAGCCCGAGGCGGCGGAGCCCGTCAAGCCCGGAGCGGCCGTGGGCGGCACCTCCGCGAGCAGGGGAGAGGCGCCGGAGAGCGCCAAGCCGGAAACCGGCGAGACCGAGCGCACCGGCCCGGGGGCCGTCGAGCCCGAGCCCGCCGTGGCCCCGGTCACGGCGTCCGAGCCCGCCGCCTCCGAGGACGCCAAGACCGAAGCCGTCAAGACCGAGGCCGTCAAGACCGGGGCACAGGCGAAGGCCGAGGTCGACGGGCGAGACTCCGCCCCGTCGGAGCCGTCCCCCTCGGGCAGGTCCGGAGCGGCCGGCTCCGGCTCCGCGGAGCCGGAGAGGTCCGGGGAGCCGGGCCCCCGGGAGAAGCCGGATTCCGGGCACCAGGCCACCGCCGATGGCACCGGACCTGAGCCGGTGGAGCCGGCCGAGACCGCACCCGGGCGCGCCGGGCAGGTAACGGCCGACTCCACCTCGGTGGAGCCCGCAGCCGATCCCTCTCCCGAGGACCAGGACGCCGACAACGCCCCCGGGGCCGGGGAACAGCAGGCGGGCGATGGAACCGTCATGGTCATCATCGGCACCCGTCGCTTTCACGACCCTGCCTGCCCTCTGATCAAGGGTGCGGGCGACAGCGGCACCGAGGTCGTCTCCCTGGTCGAGGCCGAGGGAGCCGGCCTGGTCAACTGCTCGATCTGCCTGAACGACCACCGGGACCAGAGCTGACACCTGGCGTGACCACGGCCCGCCTCGCGCACCGTTCACCACGAGGAGGCGGGCCTGTCGAGGTGCCCGCGGGCCGCCGACGAAGCGCCGGGTCCGCGGCTCCCGTACGGTGACGGTCCTCTCCGGACCGCGGCGGACGCCGGGTCGGTCGCTCGGGCCCCCGCTGTGAACCGGGACGGCCGGGCTCCCAGAGGGCCCGGCCGTCCCGTGACGCCGGAACGCTCCGCCGTCAGGCCGTGGCCGTCGCGCGGCGGAGCTGGAAGGTCAGGCCCAGCTCGGCGTCGCTGTGGGTGGGAAGGCCGTCGGTGCCGCCCTCGGTGAGGGAGACGGCGAGGACCTCGTCGGCCACCGCACGGCCCTGGGTCCGCAGGGCCTCGGCCAGGTCGGCGTCACCGGTGGACCACCACACGTCGATCCGGTCGGAGATCGACAGGCCGGTGGACTTGCGGGTGTCCTGGAGCAGGCGGATGACGTCGCGGATCAGGCCGGCGCGGCGCAGCTCGTCGGTGATGGTCAGGTCGAGGGCGACGGTCTCGCCGGAGGCGGCCTCCACCGCCCAGCCGGACCTGGGCTGCTCAGTGACGATCACATCGTCGGCGCCGATCTCCACCGCGCCCAGCTCTCCCGCGTCAACCGAGACCGGCGAGCCGGTACGGAGCGCGCGGGCGAGTTCCGCGGGCTCGGCGGCGGTGACGGCCGCGGCGACCAGTTTGGTCTGCGAGCCGAACCGCTTGCCCAGCGCCCGGAAGTTGGGCTTGACCGTGAAGGAGACCAGGTCCGCCCCGATCCCGGACAGGTCCTCCAGGCCCTTGACGTTGAGCTCGTCGGCGATCAGTTCGCGCAGCTCGGGCGGGAGCGTGGCCCAGCCGGGGGCGCCGACCAGGGCACGACCGAGTGGCTGGCGGGTCTTCACCCCGCTGGAGGCGCGGGCCGAGCGGCCCAGCTCCACCAGGCGGCGGACCAGGGCCATCCGCTCCGACAGCTTCTCGTCCAGCAACTCGCCGTTGACCTCGGGCCAGCCGGCCAGGTGGACCGAGGCGGGGGCGTCGGTGTCGCGGAGCACGTCCCAGACGTAGTCGGTGGTGAACGGCACCACCGGTGCCATCAGCCGGGTGACGGTCTCCAGGCACTCGTAGAGCGTGGCGAACGCCGCGGCGTCACCGGCCCAGAAACGGCGGCGGGAGCGTCGCACGTACCAGTTGGACAGATCGTCGAGGAACTCCGAAAGCCGCCGCCCGACGCGGGCGGTGTCGAAGACGTCCATCGACGCGGTGACCTCGGCCACCGTCCGGTGCAGCTCGGCGAGGGCCCAGCGGTCGATCAACGGACGCTCGGTGTACGCGGGAGCCTCGGCGAGCCGGGAGGGCGACCAGGACTCGGCGCCTGCGTACAGGGTGAAGAAGGAGGCGGTGTTCCAGTAGGTGAGCAGGACCTTGCGGACGATCTCCTCAAGGGCGCCGTGCCCGACCCTGCGAGCCGCCCACGGTGAGCCGGAGCAGGCCATGTACCAGCGCAGCGCGTCGGCGCCGTGCTGGTCCATCAGCGGCATCGGCTGGAGCACGTTGCCCAGGTGCTTGCTCATCTTGCGGCCGTCCTCGGCCAGGATCAGGCCGAGGCAGAGCACGTTCTCGTACGAGGACCGGTCGAAGACGAGCGTGCCGACCGCCATCAGCGAGTAGAACCAGCCACGGGTCTGGTCGGTGGCCTCGCAGATGAACTGCGCCGGGTAGGCCTTCTCGAGCATCTCCTCGTTGCGGTACGGCGCTCCCCACTGGGCGAACGGCATCGAGCCCGAGTCGTACCAGGCGTCGATCACGTCGGGCACCCGCCGGGCCTCGGCCCCGCAGGTGGGGCAGGGCAGCGTGACGTCGTCCACGTAGGGGCGGTGCGGGTCGAGCGCGGAGACGTCCCGGCCGGACAGTCGGCTCAGCTCCTCCAGCGAGCCGACGCACGTGACGTGCGACTCGTCGGCGGTGCAGATCCACAGCGGCAGCGGGGTGCCCCAGTAACGCGAGCGTGACAGCGACCAGTCGACGTTGTTGCGCAGCCACTCGCCGAAGCGGCCCCATTTGATCGTCTCGGGGTACCAGTTGGTCTTCTCGTTCTCGGCGAGGAGCCGGTCCTTGATCGCGGTGGTGCGGATGTACCAGGCCGGCAGGGCGTAGTAGAGCAGCGCGGTGTGGCAGCGCCAGCAGTGCGGGTAGCTGTGTTCGAAGTGGCTGCCCCGATACAGCAGGCCGCGCGCCCGCAGGTCGGCGGTGAGCCCCTCGTCGGCGTCCTTGAAGAACCGGCCACCGACCTGGGGGACGCTGTCGAGGAACCGGCCGTCGGGGCCGATCGGGTTGACCACGGGCAGCCCGTACCGCTTGCAGGTCGTCATGTCGTCGGCGCCGAAGGCGGGTGCCTGGTGGACCAGGCCGGTACCGTCCTCGGTGGTGACGTAGTAGCCGAGCACCACGTAGTGCGCGCCGGGGATGTCGACCAGGTCGAAGGGGCGCGAGTAGGTGGTGTGCTCCAGGTCGGCGCCCTGGAAGGAGGCCAGGACCTCGGCCCCCTCGCCCAGCGCGGAGACGACCAGCGGCTCGGCCACCACCAGGACCTCGTCGGACCCCGCGGGGCGCGCCGCGACATAGGTCACGTCGGGGTGTACGGCCACCGCGGTGTTGGAGACCAGCGTCCAGGGCGTGGTGGTCCAGATCAGCAGCGAGGCGCCGAGGTCGGCCAGCGGTCCCGAGGTGGCGGGCATGCGGACGTAGACCGACGGGCTGGTGACGGTCTCGTAGCCGCCGGGCTGGCCCAGCTCGTGGTCGGACAGGCCGGTGCCGCAGCGGGGACAGTACGGGGTGATGCGGAAGTCACGGGAGAGCAGATCCTTGTCGAAGATGACCTTGAGCGACCACCAGACGGACTCCACGTAGGCCGGGTCCATCGTGCGATAGGCCGCCGACAGGTCGATCCAGTACCCCATCCGCTCGGTCATTTCCTCGAAGGCGTCCACGTGCCGCAGCACCGACTCGCGGCACTTGGCGTTGAACTCGGCGACGCCGTACGCCTCGATGTCCTTCTTGCCGGTGAGACCGAGGGATTTCTCGACGGCGACCTCGACGGGTAGCCCGTGGCAGTCCCAGCCCGCCTTGCGGGGCACGCTGTAGCCCTGCATCGACTTGTAGCGGGGGAAGACGTCCTTGAAGACGCGGGCCTCGACGTGGTGGACGCCCGGCATGCCGTTGGCGGTGGGCGGGCCCTCGTAGAAGACCCAGGTGGGGCCGCCGGTGTTCTGCTCGACCGAGCGTTCGAAGATCTTGCCGTCCCGCCAGCGGTCGAGGACCTCGTGCTCAAGCGCGGGAAGATCGACCTGCGCAGGAAGAGAGCGGAAATAGGCGGACATGATGGGCTGGACCTCCACGCTGGAATCGGCTGTGGCGTGGAGGGACGAGGCTGTTGGGGCCCCGCGGTACCACCCTCCTTGGCCTTCGCGTGCGAGAAGGCCCTCTTCCTTTGGCCTGCTGCCGGGTCTACTGGGCCGTCACGGCCGTTCTTCCGGCGGCTCCGGGGTGATCTTCCCTCCGCGCCTCGCCCCGGGCTCGCACCGTCCCCGGGTCGCTCGTGCGAGGGGGTGCGGAGGTCGCTGTCCCCATCAACGCCGTGCAGGCTCAAACGATAACGCACCCGCCTGCCGGAAGCTTCCCTATATCAGAGACGGCTGGGGGGAATCAGAGGGAAGCGACCGGATGTTACTGGATTGGCAAACATTGCGGCGGGTCGTTTGCCGTTCTGTTATGAGGGACCTAAGCTGCCCGCACCGTTTACCACATTGGATACGGTCCGATCGAGCAAGGAGGTCGCCATGGCCGCGACCGTGCGCGCAGACAACAGCGCGGCAGTGCCGTCATCCGACGGTGCCGTCGTCACCTGGTCGGCCAAGGAACTCGCGGAGGTCCGCGACCGACTGGTCGCGGAGAGCCGCGAGCTCACGAAGGAGATCGCCAAGGCCGAGATCGAGATCGCGTCAAGCGACGTTACCGACGGTGCGGGCGACGACCAGGCCGACGCCGGAGCGCGGACGTATGAACGTGAGCGCGAAATCGCCCTTACCCTGAACTCGCGCGACCTGGTCGCGCAGAACGAGCGAGCGATCGCCCGGATCGACGCGGGGACCTACGGAGTGTGCGAATCGTGCCATCAGCCGATCGGAAAGGAGCGCCTTCAGGCGTTTCCGAGGGCGACGCTGTGCGTGGCCTGCAAGCAGCGGGAGGAGCGCCGCTGACCGGCGACATCGAGAACGGGGCGGCCCCCGCCGCCCCGCTCGCGGCGCGGCGGATCGCCGTGCTCGCGGTGATCGTCCCCATCGTCTACGCCCTCGATCTCGCCACGAAGACCCTCGTGCTGAAGACCCTGGAGGGCAGGGAACCCGTCGTGGTCATCCCCGGCCTGCTCCAGTTCCGGGTGATCTTCAATTCCGGGGCGGCCTTCGGCCTCGGCACCGGGATGACGATCATCTTCACCTGTGTCGCGGCCACCGTCGTGGTGGCGATCCTGCGTACCGCGCGCAACCTGCGCAGCCTGCCCTGGGCGATCACGCTGAGCCTGCTGCTCAGCGGGGCGCTGGGCAACCTCACCGACCGGATCTTCCGCTGGCCCTCGGGCTTCGGCTCCGGCAGGTCCGCACCGCTGCAGGGGCACGTGGTCGACTTCGTGGAGACCTTCCCCGGCTACTTCCCGATCTGGAACGTCGCCGACTCGGCGATCGTCTGCGGCGGCATCCTGGCGGTCTTCCTCGCCTGGCGGGGCTACCAGATCGACGGCACGCGCGACACGGGAGCCGAGAAGGAAGCGAAGGAGAACGCCAATGGCTGACCGGCGGAGTCTCCCCGTCCCCGACGGTCTGGAGGGCGAGCGTCTCGACGCCGCCCTGTCACGCCTGTTCGGCCTCTCCCGCACCCGGGCGGCCGAGCTGATCGTCGCCGGCGACGTCCTGGTGGACGGCTCGACCGGGGCCAAGTCCGACCGGCTCCACGGGGGTTCCTGGCTGGAGGTCACCCTCCCGCCGCCGCCCACCGCGCCGATGCCGGTGGCGGAACCCGTGCCCGGCATGCTCATCGTGTACGAGGACGACGACATCGTCGTCGTCAACAAGCCTGTCGGCGTGGCCGCCCATCCGACCACCGGCTGGACCGGACCCACCGTGATCGGCGGCCTGCTCGGCGCCGGCCACCGGGTGGCCACCAGCGGCGCGGCGGAGCGCCAGGGCATCGTGCACCGGCTGGACGCCAACACCACCGGCGCGATGGTCGTCGCCAAGAGCGAGCACGCCTACTCCCACCTGAAGCGGGCCTTCAAGGAGCGCACGGTCGACAAGCGCTACCACGCGCTGGTCCAGGGCCACCCCGACCCGCACCGCGGCACCGTGGACGCGCCGATCGACCGCCACCCCGTCGGGGACGGCCGCTGGGCGGTCGTGGCGGGGGGCAAGGAGTCGGTCACCCACTACGACACGATCGAGGCGTTCCGCGCGGCGTCGCTGCTGGACATCAAGCTGGAGACGGGCCGGACCCACCAGATCCGGGTCCACATGTCGGCGCTGCGCCACCCGTGCGTCGGCGACATGCTGTACGGGGCCGACCCGACCCTGGCCGCGCGGCTAGGAGTGAGCAGGCAGTGGCTGCACGCGGTCTCCCTGGCCTTCGAGCACCCCGCCACCGGCGAGTGGGTCTCCTTCACCACCGCCTACCCCGACGACCTGGCCCACGCCCTGGAGGTCGTCGCCGCCGAGTCCTAGCGTGGCCCGTCGCTCCCCCGCGGCCGGACCCGGTCCTTGCGCGGCGGGCGTGCCCTCGCGCCGGTGGCCCCTCGGCGCGTCCGGCCGTTGCCGGCCTCCCCGCTTCCGGTGGGTTCTCAGGTGCTGCCCCGGGCGCCCGGGTCGAGGGCGACCGCCCCGGCGTCGGGGGCGATCTGGTCGGGGGAGTCGCCCTGCTGGCCCCGGCCCGGCGCGTCGCCCTGGCCCGAGCCCTCCTCGGCCCCCTCGCCCTCGTCGTCCTGTCCCTGGTCGTCCTGTCCCTGGTCGCCGGGGGAGGGCTTCTCGGGCTGCTCGGAATCGTCCTGCGACGGCTTGCCTGACGGTTTCCCCGAAGGTTCACCCGTCGGCTTGTCCGACGGTCTGTCCCGAGGGGCGGGGTCGCCGGCCCCCGACCTCTCGGGGGCCGGGCGGGTGGAGGCGCCGCGGTCTCCGGTGCCGTCGTCGTCCCTGGCGGGGGCGTTCTGTGCGGGGACCTTCGCCCGCTCGGTCTTGGCGGTCGGCTTATCCTTCCCGGAGGGCACACTCGCCGGGGTCGGTGGCCTCACCGGGTTCTGGTCGGCGGAGTTGGTGGCGACCCACGCCATCCCGGCCGAGGTCAGGGCGACGGCGAACGCCATCGCGACCATCGCCGCGATCGCCGGGCGTCGTCGCCTTCCCGGGGCGGCCACCGGGCCGGGTTCGGGCTCCGGTCGCCCGGTTTTGGCCGAGGCGGTGGGCGCGCCCGTGAGAGCGGGGGCCGGCACGGGGACCGCCGGAGGCAGCTCGATCGGCATGGTCGGCTGCGGGGCGGTACCGTTCACCAGCGAGGTGAGGTGGACCTGCACCTCCTGGGCCGACATGCGTTGCGCGGGATCCTTGCGGAGCAGACCGAAGATCACGGGAGCGAGCGGCCCGGCGAACCGTAGCGGCGGGGGCTCCTGGTGCATGACGGCACTGAGCGTCGCCAGCGGGTGGGCGCGCTCGAAGGGGGAGCGTCCCTCGACCGCCATGTGCAGCGTCACGCCGAGCGACCACAGGTCGGAGGCGAACTCGGCGGGTCCGCCACTCGCCCGCTCGGGCGCGATGAACGCCGGGGTACCGATGAGCGAGCCGGTCCTGGTGATCGACGAGTCGCCCTCCAGGACGGCGATGCCGAAGTCGGTGAGCACGGCCCGCCCGTCCTTGGAGAGCAGGACGTTGTCCGGCTTCACGTCCCGGTGCAGGACGCCCGCGTGATGGGCGGCGAGCAGCGCGCCCAGCACCTCCAGCCCGATCCGCGCCACCCGCGCCGGCGGCAGCGGCCCGTCCTCCCTGATCACCGCTCCGAGCGTGCGGGAGTCGACCAGTTGCATGACGATCCAGGGGCGCCCGTGCTCCTCGATCACGTCGTACACCGTGGCGACCCCCGGATGCCCGATCCGCCCGGCGGCCCGGGCCTCCCTGAGCGTCCGTACGGTGAAGACCTCGCGCTCGGGACCGGTGAGGTCGGGGGAGGGGATGACCTCCTTGACCGCCACATCGCGGCCCAGCACCTCGTCCCGTGCTCGCCAGACCGTCCCCATGCCTCCTCGGCCGATATGTTCGAGCAGGCGGTAGCGGGCTCCGATGATTCCCTGAGAATCGGTCATGCGCCGACGCCTACCCAGGATTAATCCTGACATTCAGGATTAGCTACGCAGTTCACCTTCTCAGTTCAGCAGGTGGCGCAGCGCGGCGGTGACGACGGCCGCCGCCGCGAGGACCACCAGGAACGGGGCGCGCAGCAGCAGCGCCAGCACGGCCGCGCCCATCCCCGCGGTGCGCGGCCAGTCCAGGTGCAGCGCCTGCCCGTGCCCGAAGGTCTGCACCGCGATCAGCGCCGCCAGCAGGGCCACCGGGACCAGCGTCGCGAAGCGCTGCACCCCCGGGTGGTCGAGGATCCGGCGCGGTGCCGACAGCCCGGCGAGCTTCAGCGCGTAGCAGGCCGCGCAGGTGGCGACGATCGCCCACCAGAGAGTCACCTGGGCCTCCTCAGAATCACCGCGAGCACGGCCACGGACGCGAGCAGTACGGGCACACCCGGCGGGGTGAACGGGGTCGCGGCCAGCGCGATCACCGCGCCGCAGCCCGCGATCAGCCGCAGCGCGCGGGCCTCGGGGCCGCTCCCGGTGAGCCGGGGCCACAGGATGGCCAGGAACGTCGCGGGACCGACCGCGTCCAGGCCGAACACCGCGGGGTCGGCCACCCAGGAGGTGCCCAGCGCGCCGAGGAGGGTGGTGGCGTTCCAGGTCAGGTAGAGGCTGACGAAGGTGACCAGGAACGCGGTCCTGGACGACTCCTGGTCCGGCTGGGCCAGGGCGACCGCGGTCGTCTCGTCGATCACGCCCTGGGCCGTCAGCGGCCTGCGCCAGCCCCGGATGTCGAGCACGCCGGCCATGCGCAGGCCGTACAGGCTGTTGCGGGCGCCCAGCAGCATCGCGCCGGCCGTGCCCGCGACCAGGTTGCCGCCGCCCGCGACGACTCCGACCAGGGCGAACTGCGAGGCGCCGGTGAAGGCGAACAGGCTCAGCGCGCACGCCTGCGCGACGCTCAGCCCCGCGGTGACCGCCGCGGCGCCGAAGGCGACTCCGGACAGTCCGACGGCTATCCCCACGCCCAGTCCGTCTCTTGTCGCGGAGGAGCGAGTGGTTGTTTCCATGGAAAGGGAGCTTATGTCTGTTTTTAACGTCCGGTCTTGTACGTTCCTGCACGCTGGTACGCGGCGGGGGGAACGCCCACCATCCGTTTGAAGTGCCTGCTCAGGTGGGCCTGGTCGGTGAACCCCACGTCCCCGGCGACCCGTGCGGGAGGCGTGCCCGCCTGGAGGAGCCGCCGGGCACGCATGATCCGCAACGTGTTCAGGTAGGCGTGCGGGGGCAGCCCGGTGGCCGCCTTGAAGGCCCGGATCAGCGCGAACGGCCTGGCGCCGACAGCCCGTGCCAGGTCCTCGATCGTGGGCGGGTCGACCATCCGCTCGTGCAGGATCTCCCTGGCGCGCCGCACCGCCGGGTCCTGGTCGCAGGAGCGCACCTCCGTAGGAGAGCGGGCGGCGTGCCGCCGGAGCAGGGCGGCGAAGGCGGTGCGGGCCAGCGTCGAGGAGGCGAGGTCGTCGCCGTGCTCCGCGGCCTGGTGCGCGGCCCGCAGCAGCTCGACGGTGGGCCGGTGGTAGGTGACGGTCTCGGGGAAGCAGGGGGTGCCGCGCCCGGTCAGCACCTCGGCGGCGATCCCGGAGACGAACTCGACGGACGGGTAGAGAACCCGGTAGCTCCATCCCTCGGGGACGCCCGCGCAGCCGTCGTGCACCTCCTGGGGGTTGAGCGTGCTCAGGCTGCCCGCGCCCACGCGGTGGCGGGCGCCCCGATAGTCGAACTCCTCCACCCCGGAAAGGACCAGCGCGATCGCGTAGCTTTCGTGCGCGTGCAGAGTGAAGCGGTGGGTCACGTATCTGGCCTTGAGCAGTTCCACCCCGGGCAGTCCCGGGCTGCGCCAGAAGCGCGCCCTCTCCGGCGCGCTCATGAGCGGAAGGTCCTGGTGAAGTCGTCGAAGAGGGAGCGATCCCACTCCGACTCCGGGCTCTCCCAGTAGATCGCGTACGGCCGGTCGGCGAGGGTGCGGAAGCCCCGGTCCAGGACGTGCGTGCGTACCCCGTTCTTGAGGTAGGTGAACTCCCAGTCGGCGGCGGGCACTCCCCGGTATCTCAGCGAGGTGATGCCGATCCGCTCGTAGCCCGGCCAGACGTTGTCGGCCGTCCCGGCCCGCTCCACCTTCTCCCAGTGCTTGACCGGGTCCTTCTCCGGGTCGTCCGTCGACTCGATCCACAGGAAACCGCTCGCCCCGGGGGCGCGGAACTCCACCCGGTCACGGCCGGGGAAGCGCTTGAACGTCCAGCCCTTGGGCACCGCGACGGAGAAGCCCATCGGGTCGCGGTGCCACCGCCAGCCCATGGGAACCGTCCGGCTCGGACGCGGGGTCGCCGTCGGGGTGGGGACCTGGGGCGTTTCGGGCGGGGCGCTGCCGGTGATCGGGGCGGTGGCCGTCGGCAGGCCGGGACCGGTGTCGGCCGTGGTGTTCTGGGCCCGCACGACCAGCCACCCGCCGATCCCGACCGCCACCACGAGCACCGGGATCCCGGCCAGGAGCGCCAGCCGCCCCGCTCCGGTCCGTCGCGCGGGCTCGCCTCCGGTGCCGGTGGGCTGTTCCCGCGTCGGCCAGGACCCCGGATGTGGGTGTTCGTGGCCGTACGCCCCCTGGTCGGGATGCGTGTGCTCGGCACGATAGGCGGCCGGGGGCTGGGAGCGCTGCTCGGGACGCGTGTGTCCGGCCGCGTACGGAGAGTCCTCGAGGCGGGTGTGCGCGGGTGGGTACGGGGGCTGCTCGGAGGCGCCCGAGGGGTTTCGGTAACCCGGCTGCCACCCGCTCCGCGCCGCGTCCGGGTGCGGCTGTCCCGCGTACGACGGGTCGGCGTGCGGCGGGTTGGGGTGAGCTTCGGGGGAGCGCCGCGACTGCTGTCCGGGATACGGCTCCCATCCCGAGAGGGGCCCTGGGAGGGGCCCTGAGAGGGGTCCCGAGGAGCCCTGTGAGGACGCGGGACCGGAGGAGGCGCGGTTGAGCAGGGCCTCGGCCTGGTCGGGCGCCATCCGGGCGGCCGGATCCCTGGCCATCAGGCCGAGGATCGCCATCGCCAGGGGACCCGGGTGGGTCATGGGGCTCGGCTCGCCGTGCAGGACGGCCATCATGGTGGCGGCGGCCGTGGGCCGCTCGAACGGGGGTCGGCCCTCGACCGCCGCGTACAGCGTCGCTCCGAGCGACCACAGGTCCGACTCGGGAGTGGCGGGCAGCCCGTGCAGCCGCTCGGGGGGCAGGAACGCCGGGGTGCCGACCATCCCGCCGGTGCGGGTGATACCGGTCTCCTGCGTCATGGAGGCGATGCCGAAGTCGGTCAGCACCACCCGGCCGTCGTCGGCCAGCAGCACGTTCTCCGGTTTGACGTCGCGGTGCAGCACCCCCGCGGCGTGCGCGGCCCGCAGCGCGCCCAGCACGTGCAGTCCCACCGAGGCCACCCGCTCGGGCGGGAGGGGACCGTGGGCGCGGACGATCTCCCCCAGCGACCGGGACCTGACCAGCTGCATGACGATCCAGGGACGCCCCTCCTCCTCGACCACGTCGTGCACGATGATCACGGATGGGTGGTCGAGACGCCCGGCGGTCCTGGCCTCGCGGATCGTGCGCCGGTTCAGGTCGGCGCGGGCGGCCTCGTCGGCCCCCCGATGACGGACCTCCTTGACGGCCACGACCCGGTCGAGGAGCTCGTCATGGGCTCGCCAGACGATGCCCATGCCGCCCTCGCCGATGTGTTCGAGCAACCGGTAGCGGCCCGCCACCTTTCGCTCCGTCATCTCCCCCGCCTCCCTCCCAGCCTCACGAATCGTAGCCGGTGGGGATCCGCCCTACTTTTTCGAGGAGAAGGTCGCGGCGAACCCCTCGAAGAGGTGCAGGTTCTTCTTCCAGTCCTTGGCCAGGGTGTGCCAGTAGATGGCGTACCCCCGGCCGCCCTTGGTGACGAACCCCCGGTTGAGCACCCGGGCCTTGCCCGAACTCATCTGCCAGGTGAACTCCCAGTCGGCGGCCTTCACCATGTAGTCGACCTTCTCGATCTTGATCCGCTTGTAGCCGGGGAAGTTGCCGCGGCTGTAGCCCTCCTGGTTCTCCCAGTCCCGCTTGGGATCGGGGCCCGCGCGGTCGACGTACTCGACGAAGACGAAGCTGCTCCGGTCGGGGCCGCGGAACCACACCTGCTGGCCGGGCCGTTTGTCCACGCTCCACCCCTTGGGCAGGCCGATCGAGAAGCCGTTGGAGTCCTTGTGCATCCGCCAGCCGGAGGGAAGGGCGGACTTCTTCTCGGTCTTGGTGGGGCTCGGGCTGGGCGGGGGAGAGGATGGCGGCTCGGATGAGCCCTGCGGGGTCGTCTTGGCGCCGTCGCTCGGGACGCTCGGCGCGCCGGAGGTGCCCGGCTCCCCCGAGCCGGCCCGCGCGGCCTCCTCGCTCTCGCGGCTGCGCATGCCGAGCCAGCCGGCGACCCCGCCGACCACCAGCAGCGCGGGCAGCAGCACCAGCAGCCCCCGCTTCAGCCGGGAGCCGCCGCGCCTCTGCGAGGTCAGCGTGGCCTCCTGGTAGTCATGGTCGGCGTAGGAGGCGGCCGTGGGCTCTCGCCACTGGGCGGGTGCGGGCTCGCTCGCGGGCGCCGCCCTGGGCGAGGGCTCGCGGCCCACCGGCGGGAAGGGGTTGGGCCGCGAGACGGGGACGGGCCTCCGGCGGGCGAACCCCTGCTCGGCCGCGGCGGGAGGGGCGCTCTCGCGGCTCGCCGCGGGTCTCTCCTCGGGGGCGGCCGGCGGAGGCGTGGCAGGGGGCGCGGCGGCGGGCTTCACCTCCGGGGCCCGCGCCGCCCCGGCCGCCGCAGCTCCGGCGGCCTTGGCGCCGGAGGGTGTCCTGCTGGTGGGCCGGTTCGCCTCGGAGTCGTCCGCGGCCTCCGGAGCGGGACCGCTCCCGGCGCCGGGGGTGGCCTTGGCGCCGCTCTTCGCGGTCTTCGCCTTCGCTCCGGCGTCCGGTCCCTGCCGTACGTCTCCGGCGGGCGGCTTCAGGGCGGCCTTCGACGGTTTCTCGCCCCGCGCGGGCGCCACCTCGTCCCTGGGCTCGGCGGGTACGGAGTCCAGCTTCGCGCCCGTCTCGGGGAGGGCGCCGACCTGGAAACGGGCTCCGGGATCGGTGTCGGCCGCCGGGCTCACGGCGGGCATGACGGCGGTCCTGGCGGGCCGGTCACGGTTGCCCGTCCCCTCGGCCACCCTGCGCAGCAGCCGCTCCGCCTCCTTGTAGGGCATGCGCAGCGCCGGGTCCTTGCGGAGCAACCCCTCCAGGATCGGGGCCAGCGGCCCGGCGTGGACCGGGGGCTCGGGCTCGTCGTTCAGGACGGCGTGCATGGTCGGCAGCGCACCACCCCGGTCGTGCGGGGGCTTGCCCTCGACGGCGGCGTACAGGGTCGCGCCGAGCGACCACAGGTCCGACTCGCGCTGCGCGGCGCCGCCCTTGATCCGTTCGGGAGGGATGAACGCGGGGGTGCCGGCGATACCGGTCATGGTCAGCGCGGTCTCGGCTTCGAGCGTCGCGATGCCGAAGTCGGTCAGCACCACCCGGCCGTCGTCGGCCAGCAGTACGTTCTCCGGCTTGACGTCACGGTGCAGCACTCCCTGGGCGTGGGCGGCGCCCAGCGCCTCCAGCACCTGCAGGCCGATCTCCGCCACCCGCTGCGGCGGCAGCGGCCCGTCCTGTCTCAGCACCTTGCCGAGGGAGCGCGACTCCACCAGCTGCATGACGATCCAGGGACGCCCGTCCTCCTCGACGACGTCGTGGACGACCACCACGTTCGGGTGGGTCAGACGCCCGGCGGCACGTGCCTCGCGCTTGGTACGCCGGTTGAAGTCCTCCTGGTTGTCCTCGCCGAGCATGTCGGCGTAGCGGACCTCCTTGATCGCGACCTCGCGGTCCAGAAGCTCGTCATGGGCCCGCCACACGATGCCCATGCCACCCCGGCCGATGGCTTCGAGCAGGTGGTAACGGGAGGCGATACGGCGCCCCTCGGGCTGTGCTTCGGCCATCAACCGGCTTACCTCCTTCGGAACCCCCGAATACTCTCATAGCCCAGTAAAGTGATCGACTCACTCGCCGGAGAAAAGTCCATATCCTGAGATGCGCTGTCCAGTGCGTGGCGGGTGTCCGGTAGATGACCTAAGATTGGGCCTATGACCTGTTGTTTCGCGTTTACCGGCCCGGCCCCGGAGAGGCCGGTCGTGACAGCGTGATCTAGCCCTCTGTCCTGCGGATCTTACCGTGGCGAGGGGCGGTCGGGCGGCGCCTCGCAAGGCGGAGTGGTGAGCCGCGGTGACCGACGGCAACGCGGCGGGACGCCGCCCGGCAGCGGTGGCGGGAGAGCGGTGGGCGGGAGATCCGAGGGACCCCGAGGGGCAGGGCCTGGCGACCAGCCGGAGCCGGCACCGGGCGGAGACGCGAGGTCTCTGCCTTTTTTCATTTCGAACACCTCTTTCCGAACGGCCGCCGGCTCGCGGGACGCGCGCCGGCCGAGCATGGGGGAGCCTCATGTCGACCACCGCACATCTGGAACGCGCAGCGGTAGGGCTGGGCGCGCTCACGGTGGGTGCCGGACCGGCCGTGGTGATAGGCGGCTCCGGTGCGGACGCCCGCTGGATCAGCCTGCGGGACCAGCGCGGTGAGGTCCCCGCCGCCGAGTCCGTGGTGGCGGCCCGCGCCGAGGGGGCGGGGCCGCTCCTGGTGGAACCGTCCTCGGCGGGAGACCTGCGGGTGATCGCCGAAAGCGCGGACGGCGTGGTGGTCGGCGCGGCCTGGATGCGGGATTCGGAGCTGGTGCGCGCCGCGGCCAGGCTCGGCCTGCCGGTGCTCGTCCAGCGAGCCTCCTCCGCGACGCTGGAGGAGTGGCTGGCGGTCGCCGGCCACTGCGTGGCGGAGGGCAACGACCAGATCATGCTCTGCGAGAGCGACCGCGCCCACCCGGGCGGCGGTACCTTCGACCTCGCCCTGATGCGCGCCGCGCGGACGAGGTCGGGCCGCCCCGTCCTGGCCGACCTCGGTACGGACCCCGCGCTGGCCGCCGCCGCGATCGCCGCCGGTGCCGACGGCCTCCTGCTGGATCCCGGCGTCACCGAGCAGGACGCGCTGGCCGCGCGGGAGGCCACCAGGATCGTCGGTGCCGTCACCCGCAGGGAGGTCCCCGACTCGGTGTCCGCCGCCCGCGACGCCATCGACCGCGTCGACGCCGCCCTCGCCGTCCTGCTGGAACGCCGCGCCGAACTCGCCGGAACCATCCAGCGCCTCAAGCCCGTCGGCGGCTTCGCCGGTCGCGACGCCGCCCGCGAGCGCCAGGTGGTCGCCGAGATGGCCCGCCGCGCCCCCGCTCTGGGCGAGGCCCGGCTCGCCCCCATCATGAACGCCGTCATCGAGGCGGGCCTGCACCTCGCCGAGGAACGCCGCTCGGCGTCCGCCGAGCGAGACTGAGCCCGCCGAGCGAGACTGAGAGGGAGAGACGACCCGGAGCACACGGGTCACTTTGGGAACCCGGATTTGGATACGCTTTCCCCGCCGACGGTGCGACTAGGGGAGGACGGGGCCGCATGTCAGACTCGTTTGTGCATCTGCACGTTCACACGGAGTACTCCATGTTGGATGGAGCCGCCCGTTTGAAGCAAATGTTCAAGCAGGTCGGCGACCTGGGCATGCCCGCCATCGCGATCACCGACCACGGCAACATGCACGGGGCCTACGACTTCTACAAGCAGGCGACCGGGGCGGGGATCAAGCCGATCATCGGCATCGAGGCCTACGTCGCCCCGGCCTCCCGGCACCAGAAGAAGCCGGTGCTGTGGGGTGAGCCGCACCAGAAGCGCGACGACGTCTCGGCGGGTGGCTACTACACCCACATGACCATCTGGGCGAAGAACGCCAAGGGTCTGGGCAACCTGATGAAGCTCTCCTCGCGCGCCTACACCGAGGGTTTCGTCCGTAAGTGGGCGCGGATGGACGCGGAGATCCTCGCCGAGCACGCCGAGGGGCTGATGGCCACCACCGGCTGCCCGTCGGGTGAGGTGCAGACCCGCCTGCGCCTGGGGCAGTACGACGAGGCGGTCGCGGCGGCGGCCAGGTTCCAGGAGCTGTTCGGCAAGGAGAACTACTACCTGGAGATCATGGATCACGGGCTCGACATCGAGCGCAGGGTCCGGGACGGCCTGACCCGTATCTCGCGTGAGCTGGACATCCCGCCGCTGGTGACCAACGACTCCCACTACACCTACGAGTCGGACGCGACCTCCCACGACGCGCTGCTGTGCATCCAGACCGGCAAGCAGCTGTCCGACCCCGACCGCTTCCGCTTCGACGGCAGCGGCTACTACATCAAGAACGCCGACGAGATGCGCGCGGTCGACTCCTCGGACCTGTGGGCCGAGGGCTGCCGCAACACCCTGCTGGTCGCCGAGAAGGTCGACCCGAGCGGCATGTTCGGTTTCAAGAACCTGATGCCGACCTTCCCCCTGCCCGAGGGGGAGAGTGAGGAGAGCTGGTTCCGCAAGGAGATCTGGCGGGGCATGGAGTGGCGCTTCCCCGAGGGCGTCGACGAGGAGCACCGCACGCAGATCGAGTTCGAGATGGGCGTCATCCTGCAGATGGGGTTCCCCTCCTACTTCCTCGTGGTCGCGGACTTCATCATGTGGGCCAAGAACAACGGCATCCGGGTCGGCCCCGGCCGTGGCTCGGCCGCCGGCTCGCTGGCCGCGTACGCGCTGGGCATCACCGACCTCGACCCGCTGCCGCACGGACTGATCTTCGAGCGGTTCCTCAACCCCGACCGCGTCTCCATGCCCGACGTCGACATCGACTTCGACGAGCGCAGGCGCGGCGACGTGATCCGGTACGTGACGGAGAAGTACGGGGCCGACAAGGTCGCCATGATCGCCACCTTCGGCACCATCAAGGCGAAGGCTGCCATCAAGGACGCGGCTCGCGTCCTGGGCCATCCGTACGCGCTGGGCGACAAGGTCTCCAAGGCGTTCCCGCCCGCGGTGATGGGCAAGGACATCCCGCTCTCCGGCATCTTCGACAAGGATCATCCGCGCTACAACGAGGCCGGCGAGCTGCGCAGGCTGTACGAGGAGGACGTCGACGTCAAGTCGGCGATGGACCTCGGCAGGGGCCTGGAGGGCCTGATCCGGCAGACCGGTGTGCACGCCGCCGGGGTCATCATGTCGGCGGAGGTGCTGACCGACTACATCCCGATCATGCGCCGGGACTCCGACGGTGTGATCATCACGCAGTTCGACTACCCGACCTGCGAGACGCTCGGCCTGCTGAAGATGGACTTCCTGGGCCTGCGCAACCTCACGATCATCGACGACTGCCTGAAGATGATCGAGGCCAACACCGGTGAGCGGATCGACCTGCTCAAGCTGCCGCTGGACGATCGCAAGACCTACGAACTGCTCGGCCGGGGCGACACCCTGGGGGTGTTCCAGCTGGACGGCGGCGGCATGCGGTCGCTGCTGCGGCTGATGAAGCCCGACAACTTCGAGGACATCTCCGCCGTCGGCGCGCTCTACCGGCCCGGCCCGATGGGCGCCAACTCGCACACCAACTACGCGCTGCGCAAGAACGGCCAGCAGGATATCGTCCCGATCCACCCGGAGTTCGAGGAGTCGCTGCAGGAGATCCTCGGCACCACGTACGGCCTGATCGTCTATCAGGAGCAGGTCATGGCCATCGCGCAGAAGGTCGCCGGGTTCTCACTCGGCAAGGCCGACCTGTTGCGCCGCGCGATGGGCAAGAAGAAGAAGTCGGAGCTGGACAAGCAGTTCGAGTCGTTCGAGCAGGGCATGAAGGACAACGGCTACTCCGCGGCCGCGATCAAGACGCTCTGGGACATCCTGCTGCCCTTCTCCGACTACGCCTTCAACAAGGCGCACAGCGCCGCCTACGGCCTGGTCTCCTACTGGACCGCCTACCTCAAGGCCAACTATCCGGCCGAGTACATGGCCGGGCTGCTGACCTCGGTCAAGGACGACAAGGACAAGTCGGCCCTCTATCTCAACGAGTGCCGCCGGATGGGCATCAAGGTGCTGCCGCCGGACGTCAACGACTCCGACTTCGACTTCACGCCGCGCGGCACCGACGTCCGGTTCGGCCTGTCGGCCATCCGCAACGTCGGCGGCAACGTGGTCGACGGGATCATCGCCGCGCGCAAGGAGAAGAGCCGCTTCGCCGACTTCAAGGACTTCCTGCGCAAGGTCCCCATGGTCGTCTGTAACAAGCGGGTCATCGAGTCGCTGATCAAGGCCGGTGCCTTCGACTCGTTCGGGCACGTGCGCAAGGGCCTGGTGATGGTCCACGAGCAGGCGGTCGACAGCATCATCGGCATCAAGAAGAACGAGGCCCAGGGGCAGGACTCCCTGTTCGGCGCCGTCGAGGGCGCCGAGGACCAGACCTTCGACGTGCAGATCCCGGTGGGCGAGTGGGACAAGAACACACTGCTGCAGTTCGAGCGGGAGATGCTCGGCCTGTACGTCTCCGACCATCCGCTCTTCGGCGTGGAGCACATCCTCGCCTCCGGAGCCGACTGCTCGATCGCCTCGCTCCAGGACGAGCACCGTCCCGACGGCCAGGTCGTCACCGTCGGCGGCATCCTGAGCGGGGTGCAGCGCAAGGTCACCAAGAAGGGCGACACCTGGGTGCTGACCCAGCTGGAGGACCTGGAAGGTGCCATCGAGGTGATGATCTTCCCCTCGGCGTACCAGCTCTGCGCGACCGTGCTCGCCGAGGACGCCATCGTCTTCGTCAAGGGCCGCCTGGACAAGCGCGAGGACGTCGGAAAGATCATCGCCATGGAGGTGACGGCTCCGGACCTGACCCGTGAGGCCGGTGGCCCCCTGGCGGTCAGCCTCGCCCTGACTCGCTGCACCCCGCCGGTGGTCGGCCGTCTCAAGGAGGTGCTGACGGCACATCCGGGCACCACCGAGGTGCACCTGCAGGTGCACAACGGCCCCAAGACCACCATCATGCGCCTCGACGACCGGCTGCGGGTCTCGCCGTCCCCGGCCCTGATGGGCGATTTGAAGCAGCTGCTCGGCCCCGCCTGCCTGGGGGCGTGAGAGCGGGCGCCGAGTCGCCTCCGTGGCACGCCGCCTCCGGATGCACGGTGATCCATCCGGAGGCGGGAACGCCGTTGCCCATCGGCGACGTGTGCTTTTCCAGTACGCGAGGTTTCAGGTTAGGAAACTTTCCTAACTTCCATTGACAGTCTCCCCGACGGCTTGTCACCATGCCGGAGAGTGGCTTGGCGCGGCGTCCCGGAGGGGACGTGACGCGCTCAGCGAGGGATCGTGCTGCCCCGGCCGCGTTGTGCACGGCGCCGCGACGGGCGCCGTGATCATCGTCTCTAGCCCCCCACAGGAGACAAGCACGTGTCATCAAGCATGCCTCACCCCGCCCCCCGCCTCCTTCTCATCCTCTCGGCGGTCACCGTCCTCCTCGCCGGTGTCCTGGTCGCCGTCGGCCGCGCCGAAGCCGCCGAGACCCTGCTGTCGCAGGGCAGGCCCGCCTCCTCCTCGTCCAAGGAGGGCTCCTCCTACAGCTCGGGCAAGGCGGTCGACGGCAACCTCACCTCGACTCGCTGGGCCTCCCTGGAGGGCAGCGATCCCCAGTGGATCCGCGTCGACCTGGGCGTGACCTCCCCGATCTCCCGGGTCACGCTGTTCTGGGAGGCCGCCTACGGCAAGGCGTACGCGATCCAGGTCTCCGACGACGCCGCGAACTGGACCACCGTCTACTCCACGAGCAGCGGTGACGGCGGCCAGGACGACCTGACCGGCCTGTCGGGCTCCGGGCGCTACGTCCGGATGTACGGCACCGCCAGGGGCACCTCCTACGGCTACTCCCTGTACGAGTTCCAGGTGTTCGGCGGCGGCACCTCCACGCCCAGTCCCACCCCGACCGTGTCCCCGGGCGACACCTTCGTCGTCGCGGCAGCCGGTGACATCGCCGCCCAGTGCACCGCGAGCTCCAGCTCCTGCGCCCACCCCAAGACGGCGGCACAGGTCCAGGCGATGAACCCCGAGTTCGTCATCACCATGGGCGACAACCAGTACGACGACGCCCGGCTCTCGGACTTCCAGAACTACTACGACAAGACGTGGGGCAGGTTCAAGAGCAAGACGCGCCCCGTCGCCGGCAACCACGAGACCTACGACCCGGCCGGAACCTACGCGGGATACAAGGGCTACTTCGGCTCCATCGCCACCCCGCAGGGCAAGACCTACTACAGCTACGACCGGGGCAACTGGCACTTCATCGCCCTTGACTCCAACTACTTCGACCAGACGGCCCAGATCAACTGGCTCAAGGCCGATCTGGCCGCGAACACCAAGGGCTGCATCGCCGCCTACTGGCACCACCCGCTGTTCAGCTCCGGCGAGCACGGCAACGACCCGGTCGGCAAGCCGGTCTGGAAGATCCTCTATGCCGCCGGCGCTGACCTGGTGCTCAACGGCCACGACCACCACTACGAACGGTTCGCCCCGCAGAACCCCGACGCCCAGGCCGACCCCAAGGGCATGGTGGAGATCCTCGGAGGCATGGGCGGCGCCTCACCGTACGGGATCACGAACGTCCAGCCCAACAGCCAGAAGCGGCTGGCGGACGTCTACGGCGTACTCAAGATGACCTTCGCCCCCGCCGCGTTCTCCTGGCAGTTGATCGGTGTCGACGGTTCGGTCAAGGACACCGGCCCCAGCTACGCCTGCCACTAGATGTACGTCTCGGCAAGCCGGGCCGCGGACGGAGCAGTTCCGCGGCCCCGGCTCTCCTGGGCGGTTCCCGGGAACGTGTTCGCGCTCGGGGCGGTCAGCCTGGTCACCGACATCTCCTCGGAGATGGTCACGGCCGTGCTGCCGCTCTACCTGACGCTCTCCCTCGGTCTCAGCCCGCTGCAGTTCGGCCTGCTCGACGGGCTCTCCTTCGGCGTGACGGCGCTGGTCCGCCTCGCCGGGGGCAACCTCGCCGACCGGTGGCAGCGGCGCAAACTCATCGCCGGGATCGGATACGGGCTGTCCGCGCTCTGCAAGCCGGCCCTGCCGGCGGCGGGCGGCTCGGTCGTGGCGCTGGGCGCGGTGATCGCCGTCGACAGGATCGGCAAGGGACTGCGCACGGCTCCGCGTGACGCGCTGATCTCGCTGAGCGCCCCGGCCGGCGAACTCGGTCAGGCGTTCGGCGTGCACCGGGCCATGGACACCGTCGGCGCGCTGCTTGGCCCGCTGGTGGCGTTCGCCGTCCTGACGGGCACCGGCGGGGCCTACGACGCGGTGTTCGTGGTCAGCTTCTGCGTGGCCGTGCTCGGCGTGCTGCTGCTGGTCATGTACGTCCGTGACCGGCGTACCCCGCTGTCCGTCCCGCGCCCGGCCACCTCGTCGCGCGCCGCGCTGGGGCTGCTGCGCGACGCGGCGTTCCGGCGGGTGTGCGTGGTGGCCGCGGTCCTCGGCCTGGTCACCGTCGGCGACGCGTTCGTCTACCTGCTGCTGCAGAGGCGCGGCGGGATCGACGCGGTCTACTTCCCGCTGTTGTCGATCGGCACGGCCGCCGTCTACCTGCTGCTGGCCGTGCCCGTCGGGCGGCTCGCGGACCGGCTGGGCCGGGCGCCGGTCTTCCTGGCCGGGCACGTCGCCCTGGTCGCCGCCTACCTCGTACTGCTCGGACCGGGGTGGCTCGTCGCGGTGCTGGTCCTGCACGGGACCTTCTACGCCGCGACCGACGGCGTGCTGATGGCCGTGGCCGGGCCGATGCTCCCCGAGCATCTGCGCACGAGCGGCCTGGCCCTGCTCCAGACCGGTCAGGCGACGACCCGGTTGCTGTCGTCCGTCCTGTTCGGCGCCGTCTGGACGATGTACGGAAGCACCCAGGGACTGGCCGTCATGGCGGCCGGTCTGGCGGCCTGTGTGCTCGGCGCCTGGTTCGCGATGAGGAGGTACATGTGACGTCGATCCTGGTGTCGCCACCCCGGGTGGGGAGGCGGTCATGAACCCGATCCGGCGCCTGCCGGTGCTGCTCGCCGCAGTGGCCGTCCTCGGCGGCACGGCGGCCGGCTACGCGGCCTGGGCCACGCGCCGCGACCCCGTCCCGGTGCCGGTGGCGGCGGCGGACGGCGGAGTCCTCCGTCCCGGGCGGCTGATGTTCCGTACGGCCACCGGCCAGGTCGCCGGGGTGCCGCTCGGCGACACCGCGGCCCTCCCCGCCGCCGCGGGTCCGGTCTGTAGCCGGTTCTCCACGGCGGGTGGCACCTCGATCTGCCTGGTCGCCAAGCCCGGGGCGCTGGTCAGCACGGACGCGGTGATCCTCGACCGCTCCATGCGGGAGACCCGGCGGATCAGGCTGGCCGGGATTCCGAACCGGGCAGGGATGTCGCAGAGTGGCCGGATGGCGTCGTGGACCGTGTTCGTCACCGGCGACTCCTACAACGAGGGCGGCTTCTCCACCTGGACGGGGATCCTCGACACCCGCACCGGCTACGCCGTCACCAACATGGAGGACATCCCGCTGACCCTGAACGGCCGCCGTCACCACGCGGTCGACGTGAACTACTGGGGGGTGACCTTCGCCGCCGACGACAACCGGTTCTACGCGACCCTCGCCACCGGCGGGAAGACCTATCTCGTCGAGGGCGACTACGCCAACTGGCGGGTGCGGGCGCTCAGGGAGAACGCCGAGTGCCCGTCGCTGTCTCCCGACGGGACCCGGCTGGTGTTCAAGAAGCGGGTCTCCGCCGACCCGCGCCGGATGTGGCGGCTCCACATGCTGGAGCTGTCGACAATGCGGGAGACGCCGCTGGCCGAGACCACGAGCGTTGACGACCAGGTGGCGTGGCTCGACGGGCGCACCGTGATGTACGCCAAGGGCCCGGACGTCTGGTCGGTCCCCGCCGACGGATCCGGTGCTCCGGCGCCGCTGGTGAGAGGGGCGTCGTCCCCGGTCGTGGTCCGGTGACCACGACGACCTGGGCCTGCTCTACCACGCGTCGCCGGGCGGCAGGCCGCCTCCTCTCTCCTCATCGTGCTCCTCCGAGGCCGCGGCCCGGTGGAAGCCGCGGTTCCAGCGGAAACCACGGTTCCGGTGGAAGCCGCGGTTCTGGGGGAAACCACGAGCCCGGCGGGGCTCGTCCGCGGGGGCGTCCTCGCCGCGGCGCTCGCCGTCACGGCGCCTGGCCTTCTCGGCCTCCTCGGCCTCCTTCAGGCCCGGGGTGAACCCGCCGCCGAAACGGCCCATGTCGGGGCGGTGGAAGCCGGTCGGCGGCGTCTCGCTGAGCGCCGCCGACATCGACGAGATCCAGATCGGTCCCGGCAGGGAGGCCCCCTGGACCGCCCCGTAGTACTCGCCGCCGATCTCGACGTCGCGCAGCGGGTAGCGGTAGGAGCCGCGGATGTCGCCCACGCTGACCGCCGCGGCCAGGTCGGGGGTGTAGCCGGCGAACCAGGCCGATGTGTAGCCGTTGTTGGTGCCGGTCTTGCCCGCCGCCGGGCGGCCGATGCTCTGACCGGTCATGGTGCCCTTGGTGAACACCCCGGACAGCAGGTAGTTGACCGCGTCGGCCACGTCGCGCTCGATCGCCTGCGCGCAGCTGGGCGGGACGCGGAAGTGCCTGCCGTTCCGCTCGACGATCTCGACGATGGACAGCGGGCGGCAGTAGCGGCCCCGCGCCCCGAACGCGGCGAACGCCGCCGCCACGGTCACCGGGTCCATCTCGTTCACCCCCAGGGTGAAGGTCGGCACCTCCCGCAGCGGGGCGCCGTCGGCGCGGGCGATGCCCATCGCCTTGGCGGTCCTGACGACCGGGCACAGGCCCACCTGCTGCTCCAGCATCATGTAGAAGATGTTCACCGACTTCCAGGTGCCGGTGGACAGGCTCTGCGGGCCGCCCTTGCCCTCGCCGCTCGCGTTGAAGATCTCCACGCCGGGGTCGTTGACCTTGCGGCCCCGGCAGTCCTTGAAACCGCTGTCGGGTACGAAACTGCCGGGTGTCATGAACCCCTGGTCGAACCGCCAGCCCTGGCCGAGCGCGGTCGCCAGGGTGAACACCTTGAACGTCGACCCCGCCTGGAATCCCTGGCCGCCTCCGTGCGCGGTGTCGGCGACCAGGTTGTAGGTGGTGCGGGGGCCGTTGTTCTTGTTGCCGCGGTTGAGGCCGTACTTCTTGCTCGCCGCCATGGCCCGGATCCGCCCGGTGCCGGGCTGGATCATGGCCTCGGCGGCGACCTCGGTGTCCTTGGTGCCGACGCGCGCGGCGATGGCGCGTTCCGCGGCCCGCTGGGCCCTCGGCGCCAGGGTGGTGCGGAGCACCAGGCCGCCCCTGGCCAGGCGGCGCTCCCGCTCCGCGCGGCTGTGGCCGAAGACCGGGTTGGTCAGCAGCTCCCTGTGCACGTACAGGCAGAAGTAGGGATAGACGCTCCCGTCACAGCCGCCGGGCTGCGGCTGCAGCCGAAGGTTCAGCGGCCGTCTCATGGCGGCCTCCGCCTGAGGCCGGGGGACGTACGACAGCTGGGCCATCCGCTCCAGCACGATGTCCCTGCGCTCTCGCAGCCTCTTCCTGCGCGCCGCGTCCAGCGACGGGTCCGTGGCGTACGGAGTGCGGACCGCACCGGCCAGTGTCGCCGCCTGCGCCAGGGTCAGCCGGGAGGCCGCGACCGAGAAGAACCGCTGGGCGGCGGCCTCCACCCCGAAGGCTCCCGCGCCGAAATAGGCGATGTTGAGGTAGCGCTCCAGGATCTCGGCCTTGGTGTACTTCTTCTCCATCGCCAGCGCGTACCGCAGCTCGGTGATCTTACGCTGGATGCTGGGCGCGCGGGCCTGGGCGCGTTCGGTCTCGGTCTCGGAGTTCTCGACCAGGATGTTCTTCACGAGCTGCTGGGTGAGCGAGGAGCCGCCCTGGCGCACCCCGCCCGCCTTGGTGTTGGTCACCAGGGCGCGCAGGGTGCCCTTGACGTCCAGGCCCGCGTGCTCGTAGAAGCGCGAGTCCTCGATCGCCACGATCGCCTCACGCATGACGGGGGCGACCTGGTCGAGCCGTACGACGGTCCGATTCTCCGTGTAGAACTGGGCGAACCGCTTGCCGTTCCGGTCCAGGAGCACGGTGCGCTGGGCGAGCGGGTTCTCCCGGGGGCTCGGCGGCAGGTCCGTCAGGGTTCTCGTGACGTTGTTGACGGTGACCCCCACCGTGCCGACCAGCGGTAGCGCGGCCAGGGCGGCCAGCAGCCCGCCGAGCACCCCGCAGGCCGCCAGAACGCGCAGGCACGCGCCGGGTCCGCGTCTCACCTCCGGGTGCGATGTCACGCAAGGTAACGTGCAACCGGATGATCACCCATAAACACCCGGTTGCCAATCCTTACCCGTCCTGCACCTTTTCTCGACTGATCTTCAGCCCGAGGGAGGCGAACTGCTCGAACGGCCGGTGGTAGCCCCGTTCGATGTGGTGCACCCCGCGCAGCGTGGAGACGCCCTCCGCGGCGGCCGCGGCCAGCACGGCGGAGAACCCGGCCCGGATGTCGGGCAGCGTCACGTCGGCGCCGCTCAGCCTGGACACGCCGCGCACGACCGCCGAGTGCTTGGCGTTGGTGTCGTGGTAGCGGCAGGCCGGGCCGCCCAGGCAGACGTCGAACACCTCGATCTCGCAGCCCATCTTCTGCAGTGCGGGCACGTAGACCAGGCGGTTCTCGAACACGGTCTCGTGCAGCACCGACATGCCCTGGGCCTGGGTGAAAAGCACCATCAGGGGCGTCTGCCAGTCGGTCATGAACCCCGGGTGCGTGTCGGTCTGCACCGCCGCGGCCCGCAGCCCGTGTGGCGCCGACGCCGACAGGTAGTCGTCGGTGATGTCGACCTCGGCGCCCATCCTGGCCAGGGTGGTGATCGCGGTGACCAGCCGGTCCTGCGGGCAGCCGTGCACCCGTACCTGGCCGCCGGTGATCAGACCGGCCGCCAGGTAGGAGAACGCCTCGATGCGGTCGCCGTTGAGCCAGGTGGAGGCGCCGTGCAGGCGCTCCACCCCCTCGATCACGATGCGCCGGTCCGGGCTCAGCTCTATGCGCGCGCCCATGCGCTGCAGGAACAGGGCGAGCTCCACCACCTCGGGCTCCATCGCCGCGCCCTTCAGCACGGTCTTGCCCTCGGCCAGCACCGCGGACATCAGGATCGTCTCGGTGGCGCCGACGCTGGGGTAGGGCAGTTCGATCCGGGTGCCGCGCAGCCGTTTGGCCTTGGCGTACACACCGGTGTCGCTCACCTCGACCTCGGCGCCCATCGCGCGCAGCGCCTCGACGTGGAAGTCGACGGGCCGGCGGCCGATCGGGTCGCCGCCGACCAGCGGCACGAACGCCTCGCCCGCCAGGTGCAGCAGCGGGCCCAGCATCAGGATCGGGATCCGGTTGAGGCCGGTGAACGCCGCCGGGACGTGCGGGTTGACCTGCTCTCCCGGAGCGACGGTGATCTCTCCGGAGCTGATATCCACGTCGATGCCGAGCGCCCTCAGCATCTGCGCGGTGATCCCCACCTCGCCCACGTCCGGGGCGTTCTGGATCGTGCTCTCACCGGTGCCCAGCATCGCGGCGACCATGTGCTTGGAGACGCCGTTCTTGGAGCCGCGGACCTCGACGTCACCGCGGAGCGGCCCGGAGGGTTCGATCAACCATGCCTCTTCGTTCACCCCGTAAGCGTAACGGGGTCCGGCCGGGACCTCGGGTGGCGCCGGGCGGGCGGATGGGTAACATCGGGCACATCTGTACAGAGGGTGAGGGAGCCGTGGTGCGCGCTGTGCGTGACTTCGTGATCACCGTGCTGGTGCTCGCCCTGGCCGGAGCCGCCGCCGGGATCCTGTGGTCGCTGGCCGCGCCGCGGCCCCCGTACGTCGTGACGGGCAAGGGGCCGCTGCTGGCCGATCCCTCCACGCAGGCGCTGATCGCCGCCGACGGCTGGTTCGCCGTCATCACGGGCGTGCTCGGGCTGGTCTGCGGGGTCATCGGCTACGGCGTGTCGCGCGGGGGGCGCCCGCTGCCGGTGGTGGTGGGCCTGGCCGCGGGCGGCCTGCTCGGCGCGCACCTCGCGCTGCTGGTCGGCGAGGCGGCCAACCTCGGCGCGGTGAGCGTCGCCGCCTCGGGGGGTTCCGTGCCGCTGGTCCCGGGGCCGCTGGCGCTGACCGCCCGGGGCGTGCTGTACGCGTGGCCGACGCTGGCCGCCGGTGCCTTCTTCGTCCTGGAGGGCGTCGCGGGCTACCGCGACTCGCCGCTGCGCCATCCGTTCGGCGGGGGCGACCCCTATGGGCCGCTGTCGTCGCATGACATCGACGGCCGGTAGGCGCGGCGGTCGCGGTCAGCGGGGCGGCCTGCGCGCGCCGTGCCCGGTGGCGCGCTCGAAGGCGTGGGCCAGCCGGAGCACCGCCATGTCGGCGAAGGGGCGCCCGACGATCTGCACGCCCACCGGCAGCCCGTGCGAGGTGAACCCGCACGGCACCGATGCCGCCGGGGCGTGCAGCACGCTGATCCAGTAGGCCGAGCGCATCCACGCCAGGTAGTCGGGCAGCGCCTGCCCGTTGATCTCCGAGACGTACGGGGCGTCCACCGGGAACGGCGGCACCTGGCTGACCGGGGCGATCAGGAAGTCGTAGGTGCCGAAGAAGGTGTCCATCCGCCGGTAGAGCCCGCTGCGCAGCCGCTCGGCGCGGGCCAGGTCGGCCCCGGTCACCTCGCGGCCCCGCTCGACGTTCCAGCGCACGTTCGCCCCCAGGCGCTCCTGCGGCAGGTCGCCGTAGCAGAGCGCGTAGTACCACGCCCGGTAGATCCGGAAGGCGTCCTCGGCGTCCGACAGGTCCAGCTCCACCTGCTCCACCCGCGCGCCCAGCTCCGCGAGCACGGCCGGGGCGGCCGCGGTGACCTGGGCGGTCTCCGCGTCGACGGGCAGCCCGCCCAGGTCCGGGCTCCAGGCCACGCGCAGCCCGGTCAGGTCCACCTCCAGCGGCCCGGCGAAGACGGTGCCGCTCTCGGCGATCGAGAGGGGAGAGGAGGCGTCGAAGCCGGCGATCGCGCTCATCAGCAGCGCCAGGTCCCCGGCGGTACGGGCCATCGGCCCCGGCACGCCGAGGGTGAACCAGGCCGCGACTGCCGACGGCGCCGGCACCCGCCCGGGGGTGGGCCGCAGCCCCGCCACGTTGCAGAAGGAGGCGGGGTTGCGCAGCGAGCCGCCCATGTCGGAGCCGTCGGCCAGCGCCACCATGCCGGTGGCCAGCGCGGCGGCGGCCCCGCCGCTGCTGCCCCCGGCCGATGAGGTCAGATCGTAGGGGTTGCGGGTGGCGCCGAAGATCTCGTTCACGGTGTGCGAACCGGTGCCGAACTCCGGGGTGTTGGTCTTGCCGACCGTGATCGCCCCGGCCTCGCGCATCCGCCGCACGATCGGCGCGTCGGTGTCGGGGACGTGGTCGGCGAAGAGCGGCGAGCCGTACGTGGTGCGGATCCCCGCGGTGTCGGCCAGGTCCTTGTGCGCGACCGGCAGCCCGTGCAGCGGTCCCCGCCAGTGGCCGCGGGCCAGGTCCCGGTCGGCCTCCTCCGCCTCCCGCCTGGCGCGCTCGGCGGTCAGTGTGACGATCGCGTTGACCTCCGGGTTGACCTCCTCGATCCGCCGCAGGTGCGCCTCGAGCAGCTCGACCGCGCTGACCTGCCTGGTGCGCAGCAGTTCGAGCATCTCGGTAGCGGTCAGGTAGTGCATCTGTCCCCCGATCGGTACGGCCTGTCGCAGACGAGTCTGGCCGAACGCCACCGGGTGTCGCCTCGGCAACCTTCGACAGGACGGCCCGGGGACCTCCGGCCCACCTTGTGGGCTCTCCGGGGCTGTCTTCCAGCGGGAGGACCTCCGCTAGTGCCGTGACCGCATTGGTTCGCCGGGTTTGTCAGGCTGCGGCCTTGAGAGGGCGTCCGCCCCAGCGGATGCCCTTCTCGCCGCGGATGCGTA